>DATJZN010000011.1:0-121071 GCA_035499075.1 Myxococcota bacterium
TTCTCGCGCGCGATCACGTCGCGGAAGAAGCGCAGGTCGTCTTCGCGGCTGTGACTCATGCGCGCTTCGAGGAACGGCTGGGCTTCGTCGCGGGAGTCTCGCCAGGTCCGCACGACCGCCTCGAGCTCGCCGTCGCGCATCCGTCGTATTTCGTGCGCCCCACCCATCTTTCGATGATACCCTGGGCTCCGGGAGACTCTTGGCCACCCGGAAGTCCTCGGCAGCTGTCAGGCCGCAGAGGCCGTCCGTGCGGCTCGCTTCGCACGAGGACGCGCGCGCCATCTCGGGACTCGTCACCGCGCTCGGCGATCCGACGAACGCGCGCGACACGAACGGCTCGGCTACCGCGTGACGGGCGTGCGCTTCTCGAAGGAGCTGGACTGAGATACCGTCCGCTGGCGAATGGAGACGCAAACCGCCGCCCCGAGCCCGCTGCGCCGCCGCGATCCGGACCGGCCGTGGTACGCGTACGCCGCGCGCCTCTTGCCCGCCGAGCTGGGCCGCTGGGCGGACCTGGGCTGCGGTCGCGGCGAGTTCATCGAGCAGTCGTCCGGGAAGGAGCAGAGCGGCATCGGCGTGGACTACGCGCTGTCGAGCGCGCGCGCGTTCCGAGCGAGCGGCCGCCCCGTGGTGGTGGCAGACCTGAACCGCGGCCTGCCGTTCGCGACCGGCGCGCTCGACGGCGCGACGATGATCGAGGTGATCGAGCACATCGTGCGCGCCGAGGCGCTCGTCGCCGAGCTCGCGCGCGTGATCCGGCCCGGCGGCTGGCTCGTCGTCACGACGCCGAACGTGGTGCACGTGGCCTATCGCTGGCGCGCGCTCACGGGACACCCGCCGAAGCAGGAGGGCTACCACTACCGCTTCTTCACGCGCGACACGCTGGCGAAGATCTTCGCCGAAGCGGGCTTCCGCCTGGCCGCCCAGGCGTCGTTCGGCAAGCAGGCGCTGCTCTCGAAGCTGGCGCGGCTGGCGGGCAAGGGCCCGAAGCACAAGGTGCGCTGGGTCGTGCCGCGGCCGCTCGAGACACTGTTTGCGCAGCACTTCGTCTGGCGCCTTGAGCGCATGAGTGACTCGAAGTGACTCGCCTCGTGTTGGTGCGCCATTGCGAATCGACGGGCCAGGCACCCGAAGCGCCGCTCAGCGAGGCGGGCACGGCGCAAGCGCGCGCGCTCGCCGAGCGGCTCGCGCGCCTGCCGATCGACTGCGCCGTCTCGAGCCCGTACCGGCGCGCGTGCGCCACGCTCGAGCCTTTCGCACTGCGCGCGGGGCTTCGGCTCGAGACCGACGAGCGCTGGGCCGAGCGGAGGCTCTCGCCCGAGCCGATCGACGGCTGGCGCGAGGTGGTCGAGCGCTCGTTCGAGGAGCCCGACTTCCGCGTGCCCGGGGGCGAGTCGGGCAGCGAGGTGAAGGAGCGCGCGCGCAACGCGCTCGACGCCGTGTTCGCGCGCGGAGCCGGGCTGCCGGTGGTGGCGAGTCACGGCCAGCTCATCGCGCTCTTGCTCCACTCGATCGACGGGCGCTTCGGCTTCGCGGGCTGGTCGTCGCTCCGGAACCCCGACGTGTTCCTGCTCGAGCGCAGCGCCGCAGGCGTGCTGTCCTTCCGGCGGCTGGCGGACGGCTGAGGGGCGCGTGGACGTCTACCACATCTTATGCGACTTGAAGGAAGGCGCGTCGGACACCGCGTTCTGCGACGACGTCGCGCGCTATCTCGGCGCGCTGCGCGACGACGGCCGGCTGCGCGGCTTCCGCATCACCCGCCGCAAGCTCGGGCTGGGCCCGCGCGAGCTCGGCGAGTTCCACGTCGCGATCGAGATCGACGACCTGGCGCAGCTCGAGCGCGCCTTCCAGAGCGTCTCCTCGCGCACCGACCCCATCGAAGAGCTGCACGCGCGCGTGAATCAGGTGGCACGCAACGTGCTGTTCGCGCTCTACCGGGACTTTCCCGACGCTCGGCGCCGGCGTGGCGCGGAGCGCTTCTGACCCCCGAGAAGGAGAAGGCGAAATGATCGATCACGTCGGACTCCGCGTCGCCAGCGTCGCGGCGTCGAAGCGCTTCTACGGCGCGGCGCTCGAGCCGCTCGGCTACCTGATCGCCGCCGACTATGGCGACGACGCCGCGGGCTTCGGCGCGCACGGGCGCGACGGGCGCGCGGATTTCTGGGTGGGCCGCGGCGAGTCGCGCGGCAGCGTGCACGTGTGCTTCGGCGCGAAGAGCCGCGCCGACGTGGACGCGTTCTACAAAGCGGCACTGGCCGCGGGCGGCAAGGACAACGGCGCGCCCGGCCTGCGCAAGCAGTACCACCCGACCTACTACGGCGCGTTCGTGCTCGATCCCGACGGCAACAACGTCGAGGCCGTGCACCACGGGTGACCGTCCAGCGGGCGAGCCCGGCGTCGACTACACAGCGGGCTGAAGCACCCGCGCCTGGGCGCTCGACCGCTGAGCGCGGCGCGTATCTCGCGCGCCGGGGCCGACATCCGACACCGAAGAGCGTCATGCCCGTCGAAGTGATCGGGATCGACCACGTGTACGTGACCGTGCGTGACCTGGCGCGCTCGCGGCGCTTCTACGACGGCGTGATGCGCGTGCTCTCGTACGCGCAGGCCGAGTCGCAGATCGGCGGCGATCCGCACGTGCACTACTTCAATCGGCAGTTCGGCTTCTCGCTGCGGCCTGCGCGCTCCTCCTCCGCCCACGATCCGTACGCGCCCGGGCTCCACCACTTCTGCTTCCGCGTGGTCGACGAAGCGGCCGTCGACCGCGCGTGCCGCGAGCTGCGCGCGCTCGGCGTCGCGGCCACGGAGCCGCGCCGCTATCCGGAGTACGCGCCCGACTACTACGCGACGTTCTTCGAGGACCCGGACGGGATCCGCCTCGAGATCACGAACTTTCGCGAGGGCCGGCGCCGGCGCATGTTCGATTGGGAGGAGGCGACCAAGCCCGCCCGCTAGCCCCGCAACGCCGCGCTGCGTTTCGGACCCGCCGGCGGAGCGTACCCTCGGAACCGCGAAATTGACCACCCTCGACCTGCCCATTCGCGCGTCGACCTACGGCAAGGAGCCCACCGAGCTCACCGCTCGCGTCCACGACTACACGCGCCCCGAGCGCATGCGGCGCGGGCTGCGCGCGGCGGCGCCGGTGTTCGGCGTCGCGTGCTGCGTGCTCTTGCTGCCGCCGCACATCCCGTGGTTCACGATCACGTCGATCGTTGCGATCGTGACCGGCATCCGGCAGTTCCGGCGCGAGCGCGAGTACGTGTCGCTCACGGGCGCGTGCCCGGCGTGCGGCAAGGCCGACGATTTGACGCCGCCCGAGTCCCTGCCCAAGATCCAGCGCTGCAGCGCCTGTGGCTCGTTCCTCAAGCTGGAGCTCGTCTGAGCCAAACGTTCGTGGACCCCGTGTGCGGCATGTCGGTGCGCCCCGACGGGCCACACCACTGTGTGTACGACGGCCGCGAGTACCGCTTCTGCAACCCCAGGTGCAAGGCGAAATTCGAGGCCGAGCCAGCGCGCTGGCTCGCGCCTGCGCCCGGCTCCGCAGCAGCCGGGCCGCCGGCGGGCACCGTGTACACGTGTCCCATGCACCCGGAGGTTCGCAGCCCCGCGCCCGGCGCCTGTCCGAGCTGCGGCATGGCGCTCGAGCCGGTCGCGCCAGCCGCGGAAGCTGCGCCCAGCGAGGAGCTCGCGGATCTGGCGCGCCGCTTCCGCGTCTCGGCTCCGCTCGCGCTCGCCACGGTGGCGCTCGCCATGTCGGGCGCGATGGGCCGCTGGGTGGGCTGGGCCGAGCTCGGGCTCGCGACGCCGGTCGTGGCCTGGGGCGGTGCGCCCTTCTTCGCGCGCGCGCTCGCCTCGCTGCGCGCGCGACGCGCGAACATGTGGACACTGATCGGTGTGGGCACGGGCGTCGCATGGGCGTACAGCGCGTTCGCGGTGCTCGCACCCGGCGCGTTTCCGGCAGAGTTCCGCGGCATGCACGGCGAAGTGGAACCGTACTTCGAAGCAGCGGCGGCGATCGTGGCGCTCGTGCAGCTGGGCCAGATCCTCGAGGTGCGCGCGCGCGGGCGCACCGGCGACGCGCTGCGCGCGCTGCTCGCGCTGGCGCCGGCGACCGCGCGGCGCGTGCGCGACGACGGCGCCGAGGCGGACGTGCCGCTCGCCCACGTGCGCGTCGGCGACCGCCTGCGCGTGCGGCCCGGCGAGAAGATCCCGGTCGACGCGCGCGTGCTCGAAGGCGCGAGCTCGGTCGACGAGTCGATGCTGAGCGGCGAACCGATGCCCGTCGAGAAGCGCCCGGGCGACGCCTTGATCGGCGCGACCTTGAACCAGTCGGGCGGGCTGCTCGTGCGCGCGGAGCGCGTCGGCGCCGACACGCTCCTCGCGCGCATCGTCGGCGAGGTCGCGCGCGCGCAGCGCAGCCGCGCGCCGATCCAGAGCCTGGCCGACCGCGTCTCGGCCGTGTTCGTGCCCGCGGTGTTCGCAGCGGCGGTCGTGGCGTTCGCGCTGTGGGCCTCGCTCGGACCCGAGCCGCGCCTCGCGCACGCGCTCGTCGCGGCCGTCTCGGTGCTGATCATCGCTTGCCCGTGCGCGCTCGGGCTCGCCACGCCCATGTCGATCATGGTCGCGATGGGCCGCGGCGCTCGGGCCGGCGTGCTGTTCCGCGACGCCGAGGCGATCGAGCGGTTGCGCGCGGTCGATACGTTGGCAGTCGACAAGACGGGCACCCTGACCGAAGGCCGGCCCAGCGTGGCGAGCGTGGTGCCGGCCTCGGGCGTCGACGATGCGACACTTCTCGGTGTAGCCGCGAGCCTGGAGCGCGGCAGCGAGCACCCGCTCGCGGCGGCGATCGTGGCGGCGGCGCAAGCGCGCGGGCTCGCGTTCGATGCCGCGCGGCACTTCGCGGCGCGCGCGGGGCGCGGTGTTTCGGGCACCGTGGCCGGCGCGCGCGCGGCGCTGGGCAGCGGCGCGTTCGCCGCCGAGCTCGGCGCCCAGCCGCGCGAGCTCGCGGCCCTCGCCGGAGCGCCCGAGAAGCGCGGCGAGACCGTCGTGTTCGTGCTGCGCGACGGCCGCCTGCTGGGCGCGCTGGGCGCGCTCGACCGCGTGAAGCCGGGCGCCGCGCGCGCACTCGCCGCGCTGCGCGCCGAGGGGCTCCGCATCGCCATGCTCACCGGCGACGGCGAGGCCGCCGCCGAGCGCGTCGCGCGCGAGCTCGGCATCGACGAGGTCCGGGCGGGCTGCTCGCCGAGCGAGAAGGCCGAGGCGGTGGCCGAGCTCGAGGGCGCCGGACGAAAGGTGGCGATGGCGGGTGACGGCATCAACGACGCGCCCGCGCTCGCGCGCGCGCACGTCGGCGTGGCCATGGGCACCGGCGCCGACGTGGCGATCGAGAGCGCCGGCGTGACGCTCGTGCGCGGCGAGCTCTCGGGCCTGATGCGCGCGCGGAGGCTCTCGCGCGCGACCTGCGCGAACCTGCGCCAGAACCTCTTCCTCGCGTTCGTCTACAACGCGCTCGGCGTGCCGATCGCGATGGGCGCGCTCTACCCCGTGTTCGGCGTGGTGCTGTCGCCCATGCTCGCCGCTGCGGCGATGAGCGCCAGCTCGCTCTCGGTCGTCGCGAACGCACTGCGCCTGTCGAAGGCCCGCCTGTGAACCTGTTCAGCTACGGCTCGCTCGAGTTCGCCGAGGTCATGCGCGCAGTCACCGGGCGCAGCTTCGCGCACGAGCCCGCGCGCCTGTTCGGCTGGCGGCGCGTGCGCTTCCGCGGACGCCCGTATCCGGGCATCGAGCCGTGCGCGCGCGCGACCGTCGCGGGCACCTTGTGGCGCGGCATCGACGCCGCCTCGGCGGCGCGACTCGACGCGTTCGAGGGCGCCGCCTACGCGCGCGTCCAGCTGCCCGTGCGCGCAGGCGGCGCCGACCGCGCAGCCGACGTGTACGTCGTGTGCGAGGACTCGCGCCCACTCCTGTCCGACGAGCCTTGGGACAAGGCGGCATTCGCGCGCGAGTCACTGGCGCGCTTCCTGCGGGCGCTCGCGCGCTAGGTGTTCGGACCGAAGGTCAGACTGTCGTTGGTCCGACACTTCTGTGCGTCGATCGCGCTCTTCACCTGCAGGTAGCCCGGCCAGCCGTAGCCCGGAATGAAGCCGAGCCAGAACTTCTTTTGCGGCGCCTTGTCGAACTGCCCGAAGCCGCGCAGGTACCACTCGCCGACGCCCGGGTGCAGGATCGACCACCACATCGCGCCCTGAGGCGAGCGCCCCCAACAGGAGGGCTCTTCGCCGGCGCGAACGCCGGGCGCGAACGCCGCGATTGTGACGAAGAACACCAGACCCACGAAGAGACGGCGCATGGCTCTCACCTCCTGCTCGGACTCGTTACCGCCACCGGCCATTCGGAGCAACATTCGCGCCAGGGCGCGAGCGCTTGCGCCCTTAGACGGGGCCGTGTACCCAAGGCGCGTCCGCGCGAGGTGCGGGGCGAGGAGGGCGAGGATGCGGGGGGCCTCGAGGGCGGCCGCGTTCGCCGCGTGCACGGCTTTCGCCGCGGCCGCGGCTCTGGGCGCGCTCGCGTGCGGCGGCGGTCCCGCCAGCGATGCGATTCCCGTGGGCCACGTCGCCTCGATGACGGGCGACACCGCCACGTTCGGGCGCAGCGCCGACGCAGGCATCCGGATGGCGATCGAGGAGCTGAACGGCGCGGGCGGCGTGCTCGGCAAGAAGCTCGAGCTCATCACGGAAGACGACCGCTCCGTCACCGAAGAGGCGCGCACCGCGGCGCAGAAGCTGCTGCAGCGGGACCACGTGGTGGCGCTGCTCGGCGAGGTCGCATCGTCGCGCTCCCTCGCCGCGGCGCCCGAGGCGCAGCGCGCGAAGGTGCCGATGATCTCGCCCGGCTCCACCAATCCGAAGGTGACCGAGGTGGGCGACTACATCTTCCGCGCCTGCTTCATCGACCCGTTCCAGGGCGCGGTGATGGCGAAGTTCGCGCTCGGCGAGCTGAAGGCCAAGCGGCTCGCGATCCTGTTCGACTTCAAGCAGGACTACTCGGTCGGGCTCGCCGACTTCTTCCGCGACACCGTGAAGAAGAATGGCGGCGAGATCGTCGCCGACGAGCGCTACACCTCCGGGGACATCGAGTTCCGCGCGCAGCTCACCACCATCCGCGCGGCGAACCCCGACGCGATCTTCGTGCCCGGCTACTACACCGAGCTGGGGCTCATCGCGAAGCAGGCGCGCGAGCTCGGCATCAACGTGCCGCTGCTCGGCGGCGACGGCTGGGACTCGGAGAAGACGCTCGAGATCGGCGGCGACGCGGTCGAGGGCTACTACTTCTCGACTCACTACGCCGCGGACTCCGACGATCCGCACGTGCAGGAGTTCGTGAAGCGCTTCACCGCGAAGAACGGCGCGACGCCCGACGCCATGGCCGCGCTGGGCTACGACGCCGCAGGAATCCTGGCCGACTCGCTCAAACGCGCGGGCTCGACCGACGGCCCGAAGCTGCGCGACGCGATCGCCGCGACGAAGGACTTCGCGGGAGTCACGGGCAAGATCACCATCGACGAGAACCGCAACGCGCGCAAGGACGCCGTCGTGCTGCAGATCCGCGGCGGGAAGTTCCACTACTACCGCACGGTCTCGGCGGAGTAGCGGCCGCCCGCGCGCGTGGACAACCTGATCCAGCAGCTCCTGAACGGGATCACCTGGGGCTCGATCTACGCGCTGATCGCGCTGGGCTACACCATGGTGTACGGCGTGCTGCGCCTCATCAACTTCGCGCACGGCGAGGTCTACATGATGGGCGCGATGACGGGCTACTACACCGCGCGCGCGCTCGGCCTGGCGACGGAGCCGAGCCTCGGCGGACTCGCTCTGGTGCTCGTGACGTCGATGCTGGCATGCGGGCTGCTCGGCGCGGTGATCGAGCGCGTCGCCTACCGGCCGCTGCGGGGCGCGGGCCGGCTCGCGCCGCTCATCACCGCGATCGGCGTGTCGCTCTTCCTGCAGAACACCGGCCAGCTGGTGTTCGGCGCGGACCCGAAGTTCTTCCCCGCGCTGTTGCGCTCCGAGGAGGTGTGGCGCTCGGGCGACGTCGCCGTCTCGAACATCCAGCTCACGGTGCTCGTGACTGCCGTGGTGCTCATGGCCGGGCTCGAGTTCATCGTGCAGCGCACGCGCTTCGGCCGCGCGATGCGCGCCGTGTCGTACGACGCGCCGGCCGCCGCGCTCATGGGGGTGCCCGTCGACCGCGTGATCACGGGCACGTTCGTGCTCGGCTCCATGCTGGCCGCGGCCGCGGGGATCCTCGTGGGGCTGTCGAATCCGAAGATCGAGCCGCTCATGGGGCTCATGCCGGGACTGAAGGCGTTCGTCGCCGCGGTGCTCGGCGGCATCGGCAGCGTGCCGGGCGCGATGGTCGGAGGGCTGCTCCTGGGAGTCATCGAGACACTGGTGACCGGCTATCTCTCGAGCACGTATCGCGACGCGATCGCGTTCGTCATTCTCGTGCTGATCCTCCTGTACCGGCCGACGGGGCTGTTCGGTCAGCCGCAGACCGAGAAGGTCTGACGTGAGCCGAACCGGCTGGGCGCGGCTCGCGGGCTTCGGCGTCGCGCTCGCCGCGCTGCACTTCGCGCCGCTCGCTCTGAACCCGTACTTCGTCACGATCCTCGCTCGCATCGGCATCGCGATCGTCGCGGCGGCGAGCCTGCAGCTCGTAAACGGCTTCACGGGCCAGTTCTCGATCGGCCATGCGGGCTTCATGGGGCTGGGCGCGTACGCGTCGGCCGCGTTCTCGGTGTATCTCGGCGCGGCGGTGCTCGACGCGCTCGGCGGCGCGCTGCCCGCCGGGCTGGCGCGCTTGCTGTACTTCCCGTTCCCGCTGCTCGTCGGCGGCCTGGTTGCGGCAGCCGCGGGGCTCGTGGTGGCCGTGCCAGCGCTGCGCCTGCGCGGCGACTACCTCGCGATCGCGACACTGGGGGCGGGCGAGATCATCCGCATCGCGATCCTGAACGTCGACTCCGTCGGAGGTGCGCGCGGCTTCTCGCTCGCGTCCGACGTGCACCCGGGCGTCGACTTGCGCTTCGACAGTCTGGCAGGCGTATACGGCGTGGCGGTCATCGCGATTGCGGCGATCGCACGGCTCGTGTACGCGGGCGGCGGCCTGGCGTTCCGCGCGGTGCGCGAAGACGAGACGGCCGCCGAGTCACTGGGCATCCCGACGACTCGCGTGAAGGTCGAAGCCTTCCTCGTGTCGAGCTTCTTCGCCGGCGTGGCCGGCGCGCTCTTCGCCCACAGCGAGGGCTACATCCACACGAACAGCTTCAGCTTCGTGCGCTCGTTCGAGATCGTCACGTTCGTGGTGCTCGGCGGGCTGGGCTCGCTGTCGGGCGCGGTGCTCGCCGCCGCGGTGCTGACGGCTGCGCCCGAGCTGCTGCGCGGCCTGGGCGAGTGGCGGATGATCCTGTACGCCGCGCTGCTAATCGCCACGATGATCCTGCGCCCGCAGGGGCTGCTGGGCCAGCGCGAGCTGTGGCCGCTGTCGCGCCTCGCTGCGCCCGATCCGCCGAGCTCGTGATGGCGTTCCTGGAAGTGAGTCGACTCACCGTTCGGTTCGGCGGACTCACGGCCGTATCGCAGCTCGACTTGTCCGTCGACGAGGGTGCGCTCGTGGCGCTCATCGGGCCGAACGGCGCGGGCAAGACCACGGCGTTCAACGTGATCACCGGCGTGTACGCGCCCACCGAAGGCCACGTCCGCCTCGCCGGGTGCGAGATCGGCGGCGCGAGCCCGCACGCGATCTCCGCTCACGGCGTCGCGCGCACCTTCCAGAACATCCGGCTCTTCCGCGGCCTGTCCGCGCTCGACAACGTGCGCGCGGCGCTGCTCGGCGCGAGCCGCGCCGGCTGGCGCGACGTGCTGCGCGGCGCCGCGTGGCGCAGCCGCGAGCGCGCAGGCGAGGCCGAAGCGCGCGCGCTCCTCGACGAGCTGTCGCTGGGCCCGAGCGCCGACGCGCGCGCCGACTCGCTGCCCTACGGCGAGCAGCGCCGGCTCGAGATCGCGCGCGCGCTGGCCACGAAGCCGAAGCTGCTCCTGCTCGACGAGCCCGCGGCCGGCATGAACCCCGCCGAGAAGCAGGCGTTGCGCGAGCTGGTGGCACAGCTGCGGCGCGTGCACGGGCTCACGATCGTGCTGATCGACCACGACGTGTCGTTCGTGATGAACCTGTGCGAGCGCGTGGCCGTGCTCGACCACGGCGAGAAGATCGCCGACGACGTGCCCGCGGCGGTGCGCCGCGACCCCAAGGTGATCGAGGCGTATCTCGGCGCCGATTCCGAGGCGGGGGCCGCCGGATGAGCGGGACGCTGCTCTCGGTCGAGTCGCTCGACGTGCGCTACGGAGCCATTCACGCGCTGCGCGGAGTCTCGTTCGACGTGCGCGCCGGCGAGATCGTCACCTTGATCGGCTCGAACGGCGCGGGCAAGTCGACGCTCTTGCGCGCGATCTCCGGGCTGGTGCGCGCGAGCGCCGGCCGCGTGACGGTGGCGGGCACCGACGTGACGCGCGCCGCGCCGGAAGCGATCGTCGCGCTCGGCTGCTCGCACGTCCCCGAGGGCCGGCGGATCTTCGCGAACCTGACCGTCCGCGAGAACCTGCAGATGGGCGCATGGCGGCGCCGCGTGCCCGAGGCGCAGGGGCTCGAGCGCGTGCTCGCGCTGTTCCCGCGCCTGCGCGAGCGCCTCACTCAGGCCGGCGGCACGCTGTCGGGCGGCGAGCAGCAGATGCTCGCCATCGGCCGCGCGCTCATGGCCGCGCCCGCGATCCTGTTGCTCGACGAGCCGTCGCTCGGCCTCGCCCCGTTGCTCGTGCGCCAGATCTTCGAGATCGTCCGCGAGATCAACGGGCAGGGGACGACGGTGGTGCTGGTGGAGCAGAACGCACACCAGGCGCTGCGCCTGGCGCAGCGCGCGTACGTGCTCGAGACCGGGGCGCTCGCGCTGTCGGGCGACGCGGCCGAGCTGGCGCGCGACCCGCGCGTGCGCCGCGCGTACCTCGGCGAAGCCGTGGAGGAGTGACTCGCCCATGCCGCTGGCCCAACAGCTCCCGAACCTGCTCTCCGGTCTGCGCATCGCGCTGGTGCCCGTGCTGCTCTGGCTCGCATACACCGGCCATCCGACCGCGTTCTTGTTCACGTTCGCGTTCTCGCTCTGCACCGACGTCGCCGACGGCTTCTTCGCGCGGCGCTTCCACGCCGATTCGCAGCTCGGTGCGCGGCTCGACAGCTGGGGCGACCTCCTGACCTACGCCGCGTTCCCGCTGTGCGCGTGGTGGGTGTTCCGCCAGAAGCTGGTGGACGAGGCGATCTTCGTCGTCGCCGCGCTCGTGGCGTTCGCCGCACCCACGCTGGTGGGGCTCGCGAAGTTCCGGCGCATCACGAGCTACCACACGCGCCTGGCGAAGGCCGTCGCCATCGTGATGGGGATCGGGCTCATCCTGTATCTCGGCTTCGACCAGCCGCGCGTGTTTCAGGCCGCCGTGATCTTCCTGTTGGTCGAAGCGCTCGAGGAGATCGCGATCACCGCCGTGCTGCCCGAGTGGCGCGCGAACGTACCGAGCTTCTTCGGCGCGCTGCGGCTCGCGCGCGCTGCGAAGACGGCGGCGATCGTCGCGCTCGCGGTGCTCGGCGCGGCCCACGTGGCGCACGCGCAGGGCCTGCCCGACCTGGTGCCCGCGGTCCAGGACGTGCACCTGGAAGAGGATTCGAACGTCGACTCCGGCGACGTTGCGGAGGGCTGTGCGACGGCCACGATCGGGCGCGACCTGTTGCGGCTCACGCTCATCACGCGAAACGAGGGCACGGCCGCGGAGGAGCTCGGCAATCCCGAGTGCCCCGACTGCAAGACGCATCCCGACGAGGTGTGCGGCAACCCGCAGTTCGTGTGCAGCCCCGCGGGCGGACACAATCACCCGCACTACCAGGATTTCCTGCGCTACGAGGTGCTCGACCAGGACCCGAACAGCGGGCTCTCGGCGACCGGCGGCAAGCGCAGCTTCTGCCTCGAGGACACGATGTGCGTCGACGGGCCGCCGAAGAACGGGCACACGTGCACGAACCAGGGCATCAACGCCGGCTGTTGGGACGTGTACGAGTACTTTCTCGGCTGTCAGTACGTCGACGTGACCGACCTGCCCGACGGCGAGTACGACCTGCAGGTGACCGTCGATCCGCTGAACCAGATCGTCGAGCTCGACGAGACGAACAACGTGATCGACGTGCCCGTCGACGTCATGCGCGCGCCGCTGTCCGACGCGGCGCTGGCGGGGAGCGGGCTCGTGTTGCAGCCGATGCACCTGTTGCGCGCGCGCGCGAGCTCGCGCACCGCCCTCGACCTGGGCGGCACGAACGGCGACCCGACGCGCGCGGGGGCGACGCTGTACGTGCGCGACACGGTGCGCGGCGAAGAGGTCTCGTTCGGCCTGCCCGCCACGGGTTGGCGGCGCGAGGGGCGCGCCGATCACCCGAGCGGCTTCAAGTACCGCGGCGCCGGCACGGACAACGACGCGTGCTATGCCGTGGACGTGTCGCGCAAGGGCCTCGCCATGAAGTGCAGCCTGGCGGGCCAGCACGGCTTCTTCGTGGTGCCCGCGCTCGGCGACATCAACGTGCGCCTCTTGCTCGGCGCGGGCGAACGGCGCTTCTGCGCGAACTACGGCGGGAAGACGCTGCGGAACGACTCCGTGCTCGTGAAGCGCAAGGGCGCGCCTGCGTCTTCGTGTGACGCGTCGAACTAGCGCGCTCCGCGCCGTGCTGTTCGACATGGACGGCGTCCTCGTCGACAGCTACGACGTGTGGTTCCACGTCCTGAACCACGCCGTGCGCGAGTTCGCGGGCGGCGCCGTTTCGCGCGAGACGTTCGCCGAGCTGTGGGGCCAGGGCATCCAGCAGGACGTGGCGCGCTTCTTCCCGCACAAGACGATCCCCGAGGTCGAAGCGTTCTACCAGGCGCACTTCATGGACCACGCGACACATCTCAGTGTAGACCCCGACGCCGGCCGCGTGGTCCGAGCCGTGCACGAAGCGGGGCTCCGACAGGCGCTGATCACCAACACGCCGTCGCCTCTCGCCCGCGACATCCTCGCGCATGCGAAGCTCGAACTCGACGCAGTCGTCGGAGGCACCGACGTGCCGAACGGCAAGCCCGCACCCGACATGGTCCTCGAAGCGTGCCGCAGGCTCGGCGTCGCCCCCCGCGAAGCCCTCGTCGTCGGAGACTCGCACTACGACCGAGCAGCGGCCGCAGCCGCCAAGGTCCGGTTCGTAGGGCTGCGGATCGACGGCGAGCGGCGCATCGAGGCCCTGCGCGACCTGCTCTCCTTCGTCGGATGAGCGAGCTCAGGCGCGCGCCGGCTTCAGCACCTGCCCGCGGAGCTCGCGGCGGAGCAGGTAGAAGAGCACGCCGAACGACCCCGCGAACAGGGTCGCCGCGACGAACGGCCACGGGTTGATGCCGCGCGCACGCGCGTCGTCGATCATCCAGATGATCCCGAGCGTGCACATGATCACGAGGTCGGCCAGCACCTGGGCCTCGCCCAGGCTCTGGAAGTGGGGTGCGAGGATGCCGAGGTAGCCGACGTCCAGGAGGGCGAGGACGGTGAGGATTCCGAACAGGGCCGTCACGACGACGAGAGCGAGCGAACGAGCCGACATGGTGTTCTCCTTTGCGAGTGGTGGCGCGAAGGATCCTCCGCGCCACGTGGCGTCTCAACTACCTCGCAGGTAGTTGAGCAGCCGCAGCGCCGGCGCGAGAATCCCGCCGTGTCGCCGTTCCCGCAGCTGCTGAGGTCGTGGCGCCAGAAGCGGCGCCTGTCGCAGCTCGAGCTCGCGCTCGAATCGGGGGTCTCGCAGCGGCACGTGAGCTTTCTCGAGCTGGGTCGCGCGACGCCGAGCCGCGAGATGATCCTCTTGCTCGGCGAGACGCTCGAGGTGCCGCTCCGCGAGCGCAACGACTGGCTCGTCGCGGCGGGTTTCGCGCCGGTGTTTCGCGAGCGTCCCCTGGAAGATCCCCAGATGGGGCGGGTGATGGACGCAGTGCGACTCATGCTCGCGAGCCACGAGCCCTTCCCGGCGGTTGCGGTCGACCGGGCCTGGAACATCCGCCTGGCGAATCGGCCCTTCGAGCTGCTCGAAGCGCTGGTGGGCGGCGACGTCTGGGAGCGGGTCGGAGGCCGCCAGCGGAACCTGATGCGGCTCGTGTTCCACCCCCGTGGCATCCGCCCGCTCGTCGCGAACTGGAACGCCATCGCGCCGCTGCTCTGGCAGCGCGCGCGCCGCGAGGCCGACGCGCTCGGCGGGCAGGAGATGAAGGCCGTGCTCGCCGAGCTCGCGCCGTTCCAGGACGAAGCGACGCTCTGGCTCGCCGACGAGGCTGCGCTCGTGCCCGTGCTACCGCTCGAGCTGCGCAGCGACGGCCTGCGCGTCTCGCTCTTCACGGTGATCGCCACCTTCGGCACCGCACAAGACGTCACCGCGGACGAGCTCCGCATCGAGAGCTTCTTCCCGGCCGACGACGCGACCGAGAAGCTCTTCCGTCAGCGCCCCGGCTGAGACTACTGCAACGGCGCGAGGTCGATCTTGTACAGCTCCGCGACGTTGCCGCTGAGGATGGCTCCGCGCTGCTCCTCCGAGAGGTCCTTGCCGTGCTCCTTGAGCATGTCTTGCGACCAGGGCCACGTGGAGTCGCTGTGCGGGAAGTCGTTCGCCCACATGAGTCGGCGCCAGTTCATCTGGTCGGCGCTCTTGAACGCGACCCAGTCGTCCTGGAACGTCGTGTAGATGTGCTCGCGGAAGTACTCGGAGGGCAGCTTCGAGAGCTGTTGACCCGCGGGCAGCCAGTAGCGGTGGCGCTTGTACGCGTGGTCCATGCGGTACATGTAGTGCGGCACCCAGCCGGCGTCGGCTTCGACGCACACCACTTTCAGCTTCGGGTGGCGCTCGAACACGCCGCCGAGGATGAGCGTGCCCATGATGTCCTGGCAGCCGCGGATGATGGACAGGAAGCTGTTCATCTTCGGGCCGCGCGTGGGCGCGGTCTCGCGCACCGTCAGGATGTGGAACGACAGCGGCAGCCCGAGCTCGACCGCCGCTTCCCAGAACTCGTCGTAGCGCGTCGAGTCGTAGTCCTCGACCGCGGGATTGCCGGGCATCATCACGCCGCGCAGGCCGAGCGTCTTGATCTGGCGCAGGTCCTCGATCCCCTCTTCGGGTGAGCGCATCGCGGTCTGGCCCACGCCGAGCAGCCGTTCGGGGTGCGCCGAGCAGTACTGCGCGATCCAGCGGTTGTACGCGTCGAAGCAGGCCTTCTTGTAGTCGAAGTCCTGGTGGTTGCAGAGCACCATGCCGACGGTCGGGTAGATGACCTCGGCGGCGACGCCGTCGCGCTTCTGGTCGAGAAGGCGCGCCTCGGGATCCCAGCCGCCGCGGTGCAGCTCGGCGAACTTGGTGCCCTTGATGCGGATCTCTTCGGGCGGCTTGCCCGCAGCCGCCGCGAGGCCGACGACGACGGGCCGCGCCATGCCGTCGACGACGAACACGTCGCCCATCTCGCCGACTTCCTCCATGCGCGGCGCGCGCGACTTGAACGCGTGGTCGATGAAGTCGAGGTACGTGTTGGGCGGCTCGGTGACGTGCGAGTCCGCGGAGATGATCGGGGCGGAGATGATCGGGTCGGCCATCGGCGGCTCCTTCGACCCCCATGATAGACTGCGCGCTGGTCCGTCCACCAATCCGCCCGAGAGGTGAGCCGTGGATCTCTCCTACAGCGCCGAGTACGAGGCGTTCCGCAGCGAAGTGAAGGCGTTCCTGGCGCGCAGCTGGCCGCTGCGCGGCGACGAGGCGAAGCTGCCCGGGGAAAAGCGCGCGGCGCTGTTCCGCGAGCGCGCGATCGGGGCGGGCTACCTGGCGCGCTCGATCCCCAAGCGCTACGGCGGCTCGGAGCAGAGCGCGGACGTATTGAAGGCGCAGATCATCCGCGAGGAGTTCTTCCGCGCGCGCGCGCCCGGCGAGATGGCCGGCATCGGGCCCAGCATGCTCGTGCCGACGCTCCTCGAGAAGGGCGCCGAGTGGCAGAAGGAGAAGTTCATCGCGCCGACGATCCGCGGTGACATCGTTTGGTGTCAGGGCTACAGCGAGCCCGGCTCGGGCAGCGACCTCGCTTCGCTGCAGACCAAGGCCGAGCTCGCCGGCGACGAGTGGGTGATCAACGGCCAGAAGATCTGGACGAGCGGAGCGCACCGCGCCGACTACATGTTCTGCCTGTGCCGCACCGAGCCCGATGCGCAGAAGCACGGCGGCATCTCGTACCTGCTCCTGTCGATGAAGCAGCCGGGCATCGAGGTGCGGCCGCTGCGCCAGATGACCGGCGCGGCGGACTTCAACGAGGTGTTCTTCACCGACGCGCGCACGCCGAAGGACTGGATCGTCGGCAAGCGCGGCGAGGGCTGGATCGTCTCGCGCACCACCTTGAAGCACGAGCGCAACATGATCGGCGACGCCGCCAACGCGGCCGCCACGTTCGAGGCGCTCGTCGCACTGGCGAAGCGCACGCTGCGCGACGGCAAGCCCGCGATCCAGGACCCGGCGATCCGCCAGCGGCTCGTGCAGCTCGAGGGCACGGTGCGCGCGCACCAGTACTCGGGCTACCGCCAGCTCACGAAGGCCGCGAAGGCGCAAGATCCGGGCCGCGTGCAGCTCATGAACAAGCTCGTCTCGACGAACATCGGCCAGGAGGTCGCGAAGCTCGCGCTCGACCTGCTCGGCGACGACGGGCTGCTCGAGCCGGGCGAGCGCCAGCTCGGCGGCCCGCGCGACAACGCGCAGTGGGTCGGCCAGTTCATGTGGTCGCTCGGCAGCGCCGTAGCGGGCGGCACCGCGAACATCCAGCGCAACGTGATCGGCGAGCGCGGCCTCGGCCTGCCGCGCGACGCCGCCGCGTCGGCGAAGGGGTGAGCCGGCCGTGAACTTCGATCTCTCGGAAGAGCAGGAGCTGTTGCAGGACACCGTGCGGCAGTTCGCCGCCAACGAGTGCCCGCCGACGCGCGTGCGCGCGATCTTCGACGGCGAGGACGGCCACGACGCGGAGCTGTGGAAGGGCCTCGTCCAGCTCGGGCTCGGTGCGATCGCGGTGCCCGACGAGTTCGGCGGCGCGGGGCTCGAGCTGCTCGACCAGGCGCTCGTCGCCGAGACGCTGGGCGCCGCCGCGCTGCCCGGGCCGTTCCTGGGCCACTCGCTGGCGGGCCTCGCCATCCTGTGGGCGGGCAGCGACGCGCAGAAGAAGACGTGGCTGCCGAAGCTGGCTTCGGGCCAGGCGCTCGGCTCCGTGGCGTTCGCCGAGGGCGACGGCCGCTGGCAGCCCGACGAGTGGTCGCTGTCGGGTGGGCCGACACTTTCTGGTGTCAAGACCGCGGCGCCGTACGGCGCGAACGCCGACGTCGTGGTCGTGGGCACCGCGGGGGGCGGGCTCGCGCTCGTCGAGCGCGGCGCGCGGGGGCTCACCGCGGCGCCGCAGCCGGGCGTCGACCGCACGCGGCGCATCGCGGAGCTGCGTTTCGACGGCACGCCAGCCGAGGTGCTGCCGAACGGCGTGGCGGCGGCGGCGCGCGTGCGCGATGCGGGCCTCGTACTCCTCGCCGCGGACGCCTTCGGCGGCGCGAACAAGCTGCTCGAGATGGCCGTCGAGTACGCCAAGACGCGCCAGCAGTTCGGCGTCACGATCGGCAGCTTCCAGGGCTTGAAGCACCAGCTCGCGAACATGTCGGTCGAGATCGAGCCCGCGCGCGGCCTCTACTGGTACGCCGCGCACGCGTTCGACCGCGTGCCCGACGAGTCCGCGCGCAGCGCCGCGCTCGCGAAGGCGCACCTCACCCACGTGTACATGCAGACCGCGCGCGACGCCGTCGAGGCGCACGGCGGGATCGGCTTCACGTGGGAGTGCGACGTGCAGATCTACTTCAAGCGCGCGATGTTCGATCGCGCCTTCCTCGGAACCCCCGCGATCCACCGCGAGCGCGCCGCAGCGCTCGCCGGCTGGTGAGGAGACGGCATGGCCGACGCCCACACACTGTTCGACCTGAAAGACGGCATCGCGACGATCACGCTGAACCGGCCCGAGCGCATGAACGCGTGGACGGCCCAGATGGGCGTCGAGCTGAACGCGCACCTGCTGAACTGCGACGAGGACGACGCCGTTCGCGCGGTCGTCGTCACCGGCGCGGGGCGCGCGTTCTGCGCGGGCGCGGACCTCGAGCGCGGCGGCGAGACGTTCGCGGGCGGCGGCAACGAAGGCGGCGGCCGGCCTGCGCGCACGATCCAGCCGTGGGAAGTGCGCAAGCCGATCATCGCGGCGATCAACGGGCCCGCGGTCGGCGTGGGCATGACCTTGCCGCTGCAGTACGACATGCGCATCGCCGCCACCGACGCGAAGCTCGGCTTCCTGTTCGTGCGCCGCGGCGTGATGACCGAGCTGTCGAGCACGTGGATCCTGCCGCGGCTCGTCGGGATCGCGCGCGCGGCGGACCTCTTGCTCTCGGGCCGCATCGTGCTCGGCGAGCAGGCCGCGGCGCTCGGGCTGGTGAACGAGGCCGTGCCTGCGAACGAGGTGCTCGCGCGCGCGAAGTCGATCGCGCGCGAGATCGCGGAGAACTGTGCGCCCGTCTCGGTCGCGCTCACGAAGCGCATGATCTGGGAGCACCTCGGCGGCCCGCCGCCGGTCGAGGTCGCGAAGCGCGAGGCGAAGGCGCTCTACGCGCTCGGCAAGCTGGCCGACGCGCGCGAAGGCGTGACGAGCTTCCTCGAGAAGCGCAAGCCGCGCTGGTCGCTGTCGCCCACCAAGGACATGCCGAACTCGGAGCCGCTCTCGTAGTCGACCGCGCGCGATGAGCACGCGGCCGGACTGCATCTTCTGCAAGATCGTGCGCGGCGAAGCGCCCGCGCACCGCGTCTTCGAAGACCAACACACGCTGGTGTTCCTCGACATCTTCCCGGTCACCGACGGGCACACGCTCGTCATCACGAAGAGCCACAGCGAGAACGTGTTCGAGACCCAGGAAGAGGAGCTCGCGGCCGTCGCGCGCACTTCCCACCGCGTCGCCGCGGCGATCAAGAGCGAGCTCGCGCCCGACGGGCTCATGGTGTTCCAGCTGAACGGGCGTGCCGCCGGTCAGACCGTGTTCCACTACCACATGCACCTCATGCCGCGGGCGAACGGCGAAGCGCTCGCGCTGCACACGCGCGTGCCGGGCGTGCCCGCGCGGCTGGCGGAGATCGCGGCGAAGCTCGCGCGCGCGCTCGCGGGCGGGGCACCGGCGAGGCGCGAGTGAAGCGCGCGCGCGCGCTGGCGCTGGCGGCGCTCCTCGGCGCGGCGCGCGCGGGTGCGGCCGACGGCGACGAAGCGTACGAAGGCCTGGTGCCGCTCGCCGGCGACAGCCATCAGCACGCGGCGACGCTCTACATGTACGAGCGGCAGGTGCGGCAGCCCGGCACCGTGCCCGGCTTCCCGACCGGGCTGCACGAGAACGCGGCCTCCGCGGACGTGTTCGACGTGGTGCGCAAGGACGGCTTCGACTGGGTGAGCCTGTCGTACCACGACACCAACTACCCGGGTCAGCTCGCCAACGTCTGCATCGATCCCGTGAGCGAGAAGTACCAGTGGTGGATCCGCGTCGTCAGCCCGAAGGGGTTCCCCGATGCCACCCGGCCCGGCAGCGCGGTCGATCCGCCGGCGAACGAAGCGCTCGCGCTGGCGAAGCTCGCCGACGCCAAGACCGTGGAAGGCGCGGGCGGCTTCCTCGCGTTCGCCGGACGCGAGTTCACGAACGTGAACTTCACACCGCTCGGTGTAGGCTCGCGTGAAGCGGGCCACAAGGTCGTGATCATCCCCGGCGACACCACGGGCATGTGCACGAGCGACGGCCTCTTGCACGGCGACGAGTACTGCCGCGACGAGGACCGCCTGTACCACTGGATCGCGGCGCAGCCCGCGCCGCGGCCCGTGCTGATCCAGGCGCACCCCGGCGGACCCGAGGGGGACTTCCGGCCGTACCACCCGAAGAACGCGCCGGGCGGCTTCACGGACCAGTTCGTCTTCGGCGTCGAGATGTCGTCGAAGAACCTCGACCCGCAGTGGGAGCTCGCGTACGACCGCTTGCTCGCGCTCGGCTATCGCCTGTTTCCCGCGTACGGCTCGGACAGCCACTACGCGACGTGGAAGGGCAGCGAGGCGTCGCCCGCCACGGGCGCGACGGTGTGCTGGACGGCGGGGCGCACGCGCCGCGCGCTGATCGAGGCCATGGCCGCGCGCCGCTGCTACTACGCGACGGCGTGGGCGCCGGAGCTGCGCTTCTCGGCGCGCGCGCACGGGGGCGGCCCATGGCTGCCGATGGGCGCGGAGCTGGACGCGCCGGGCGGCGTGGTCGACCTGCGCATCCGCGCGCGCAACGACCCGCGCAACCGCAACGCCAACCCGCGGCTCGGAAAGCGCTTCGACGTGCTCGAGCTGATCGACGACCGCGGGCTCGTCGCCGCGCGCTGCGGCGACAAGGCGAAGCCGCCGGCCGACGCAAAAGAGTGTAGCTGCACGCGCTCCGACGACGGCGCCGACGTGTGCAGCCTGTCGGTCGACGCGCTCAAGCTGCGCGATGGCGCCTTCTACCCGCGCATCCTCATGGACGATCCCGCGCCCGAGGGCTGCCGCTCGAAGGACGCGCCGAAGTTCCTGCCGCTCTGTCCGAAGGTGGTGATCGGCGCGCCCATCTTCGTGAACTGGAGCGCGTTCCAGTCCAGGACTCCGTACCGCCGCTGCCGGCTCGACCCCGAGCACCTGCCGTGCGGCCAGCCCGGCTGTCTGCCGAAGTCCGTCGACCGCGACCAGGACGGCTGGCCCGACGACTGCGACGTCTGCCCCGACGTGCCGAACCCCGACCAGGCCGACCGCGACAAGGACGGCTTCGGCGACGCCTGCGCGCGGAGGTAGTCCCGGCCCGCTGGCCGAAAGCGAGGGGTCTCTGTCATTGCAGACAGACCGCGGCGGAGCCATCCTGCGGGCATGAAAGCGGTCGCCGACCAGTTCGCCGAGCGGGTGCGCCGCGTCGTCCTGGTCACGTTCCCCGACGCGCAGATCCTGGACGTCACGGGCCCGCTGCAGGTGTTCGCGGGCGCGAACGCGCGGCTCGAGGCGGCGGGCGACCGGCGCTCGCCGCGCTACGCGATCGAGCTGGTCGCGAGCCGGCCCGGCCCGCTGCAGACGTCGTCGGGCCTCGAGCTGGTCGTGCCGCGCGGCGTCCGCGACGTGCGCGGGCCGATCGACACCCTGCTCGTCGCGGGCGGCGAGGGCACGCGCGCGGCTCTCGGCGACCGGGCGCTCATCCAATTCCTGCGCCGCGCGGCGCCGCGCGCGCGCCGCGTGGCGTCGATCTGCACGGGCACGTTCCTGCTCGCCGAGGCCGGCCTGTTGGACGGCAAGCGCGCGGTCACGCACTGGGCGTACTGCGGCGAGCTGGCGGCGCGCTATCCGAAGCTCACGGTCGAACCGGATCCGATCTTCGTGCGCGACGGCAAGACGTGGAGCTCGGCGGGCGTGTGCGCGGGCATGGACATGGCGCTCGCAATGGCCGAGGAGGACCACGGCCGCGAGCTCGCGCTCACCGTCGCGCGCTGGATGGTCATCTTCCTCAAGCGCCCGGGCGGTCAGTCACAATTCAGTGTAGGCCTGGCCGCGCAGGCGACCGAGCACGAGCGCATCCGCGAGCTGCTGAGCTGGGCGAGCGCGCACCTCGCGTCCGACCTCGGCGTCGCGGCGCTCGCGAAACGCGTCGCGATGAGCCCGCGGAACTTCGCGCGAGTGTTCGGGCGCGAGGTCGGCGATACGCCGGCGCGCTGGGTCGAGCGCGCGCGCGTCGAGGCCGCGCGCCGGCTGCTCGAGGAATCCGACGACGGTGTCGAGGCGATCGCCGCGCTGTGCGGCTTCGGCACCGCCGAGACGCTGCGGCGCGCCTTCCTGCGCCAGCTGCGCGTCGCGCCCGCCGCCTACCGCACGCGCTTCCGCTCGGCGGCGGCCTGAGCTCTACACGGAAAGGAACGAACGATGGGAAACGTCACGGGAATCCTGCTCTTCGACGACGCGGAAGAGCTCGACTTCGCGGGTCCGTGGGAGGTCTTCACGGTCGCGCGAATGCTGAAGCCGGAAGACCGCGTGGTGACGATCGCGGCCACGCGCGAGCCGGTGCGCTGCGCGAAGGGCCTGCGCGTGCTGCCCGACTGCTCGTTCGCCGATGCGCCGCAGCTCGACGTGGTGCTCGTGCCGGGCGGACAGGGCACGCGCCGCGAGGTGTCGAATCCGCAGCTCCTCGATTGGCTGCGCAAGGCCGGCGCGCCGTGCACGTGGGTGACGAGCGTCTGCACGGGCGCGCTGCTCCTGCACGAGGCCGGCTTCGCGAAAAAGAAGCGCGTCACGACACACTGGGGCTTCATCGAGCAGCTGCGCGCCCGCGGCGACGTCGAGGTCCTCGAGAAGATCCGCTACGTGCGTGACGGCAACGTCGTCACGTCCGCCGGCGTGTCGGCGGGAATCGACATGGCGCTCTGGCTCGTGGGCCAGATCCACGGCGTGCCCATCGCACGCCAGGTGCAACACATCATGGAGTACGAGCCCGCGCCGCCGTACGCCGCGGAGGTCTAGCATGAAGATCGCACTCGCCCTGTACGACAAGTTCACCGCGCTCGACATCATCGGGCCGTACCAGGTGCTCGCGGCGCTGCCGAAGGCGGAGACGTTCTTCGTCGCCGCGCGCCGCGGGCCCGTCGCCGACGACAGCGGCGCCGTGCGCCTGGAGGCGACGCGCACGTTCGCCGAGGTGCGCGACGCCGACGTCGTGGTCGTCGGCGGCTCGCCGTTCACGCACACGCTCATCCCGCACGACCCCATCATCCCGTGGCTGCGCGACATGCACGCGCGCACGCAGTGGACCACCTCGGTGTGCACGGGCTCGCTGCTGCTTGCCGCCGCGGGGCTCTTGAACGGGCTCGAAGCGACCTCGCACTGGATGATGCTCGACTTCCTGGGCTCGCTCGGCGCGAAGCCGACGCCCGAGCGTGTCGTGTTCGCCGGCGAGCGCATCGTCACGGCCGCCGGCGTGTCGTCGGGAATCGACATGGCGCTCGCGCTGGTCGAGCGCATGCGTGGCCGCGACCTGGCCGAGACGGTGCAGCTGGCGATCGAGTACGACCCGCAGCCGCCGCGCGACGCGGGCTCGCCCGCGAAGGCGCGGCCCGAGATCGTGGCCGGCGTGCAGAAGCTGTTCGGCGACATGCTCGCAGAGGCGGGCCGGGCCGGGTAGCATGCGCCCGCGGAGGGCGCGGCGTGCAGGCGATCGACAGCGCGGTGCGCGCGCATCTGGGGCGCGTGTTCCCGGGGCGCGCGGTCGCGCCGGCGGACTTCGCGGCGCGCGAGCTCGTCGTGAATCTGCCGGAGCTCGTCGTGTTCGAGGTGGCGCCGCCGGTCGACGAGCCGCGCGCGCCGTGGCTCTACGCGACGGCGGGCGCGTCGCGCGATCCGATGGAGGACGGCTACGGGCTCGAGCTGCTGTTGTGCGCGCCGCGCGCCGACCGGCTGGCCGCGAAGCTCGTCGCCATGGTCGCGAACCTGCACGGCGACCCGCGCTACCCGCTGTCGCTCGGCCAGGTGCTCGACATCGGCCACCCCTGGCTGCCGGGGGCGAGCGCGGATCACCTGCTCGTCGCGCTGCCGGGCATCTTCGAGCCAGAGCTCGAGTGGCTGTCCGACCGCGAGCGCACGGCGCGGTTCGCGTGGCTCGTGCCGATCACGAAGTCCGAAGCGGACTTCGCGAAGGGCCACGGTCTGGACGCGCTGCAGGAGCGGCTGGGTGCGGCTCAGGCCGACGTGGCGGCGCTGGTGCGCGCTTCCGCCGTGTGAGCGCGCGCGGCGGCGCCGGGCCGATGGCACACCGAAAAGTGTAGATCGGCGCCCGGCGGTCCGGAGCGGCGGCGCAGCACCTCGAGCCGGCTCGCCAGCCCTTCGAAGAGGCCGGCGTCGAACAGCGCGCGCTCGCGCTCGACGCGCACGCCCAGCGTCGCGAACGCCCCGGCCGCCCCCTGCGTGCCGAGCAGAAGGGCGGTGGCGCGGCCCTCGCGCAGCGCGCGCCCGAGACGCGTCCACACCGACGCGCCGAGCTGCGCGAGCTCGCGCTCGGGCGCACCCTCGAGGTCGAGCACGACCAGCGCGAAGCCCGTCTTGATGAGCAGCTCGCCCGCGCGGAGCGCCGCGGGGAGATCGGGCGGCTGCACCCAGAGCACGTCCTCGAGCCGCGCGCCCGCGCGCTGCAGATAGCGCGGGTCGAGCGCGTAGGGCAGGTCGACCCAGCCGACGAGCTCGCGCCGCGCCGACGCCAGCGCCGCCAGCCGATAGGCGAGCGCCGTGCGCCCCGACGAGAGCTCGCCGCCCAGCTCGATGAGCCGGCCCTCGAGACAAGTGGGGCGGAGGAGAGCGTCCGGGGAAAACGCCTCCTCCGCCCCGGGGGTTGTTCCGTTCGTCCTTTCTAGCGTGCGGTGGGTTTTCGAGCTCGGCGTCGCCTCGGGTGGGGGACTCGAAGCGCCAACGCGAACGCGGTCGGCCAGTCCCGCGTCGAGCAGGAGCTCGCGGAGCTGGTCGACTCGTTCTGCCGCCGATCCCGGTCGCACGGCCCGATTTTCGCCTTGTTTTCGCCCAGGCGTCAAGAGGCGAGATTCCCCCTAGAATCGGGGCCTTCGCGAGGGAGGACGCATGGAGAAGACCGGCCCGAACGCAGAGCAGATCGAGTACTGGAACCAGCAGGCTGGCCCGAAATGGGCCAGCCAGGTCGAGCCGCTCGACCGCATGCTCGCGCCGCTGGGGCTCGCCGCGATCGAGCGCGCCGCGCCGCGCGCGGGCGAGCGCGTGATCGACGTGGGCTGCGGCAACGGCCAGACCTCGCTCCAGCTCGCGGCGCGCGTGGGCCCGAGCGGCTCGGTGCTCGGCGTCGACATCTCGGTGCCCATGCTCGCGCAGGCGCGCGCGCGCGCTGCGGCCGAGAAGCTCGCGCAGCTCCGCTTCGAGAACGCCGACGCGCAGACCTTCGCGTTCCCGCCGGGCGGCGCCGACCTCGTGTTCTCGCGCTTCGGCGTGATGTTCTTCGCCGACCCGGGCGCGGCGTTCGCGAACCTGGCGCGCGCGCTGCGGCCGGGCGGACGCATCGCGTTCGTGTGCTGGCAGGCGCTCGCGCAGAACGCGTGGATGCGCGAGCCGCTCATGGCGCTGGCGAAGCACGTGCCGCTGCCGCCGCCCGCGGCGCCGGACGCGCCGGGGCCGTTCGCGTTCGCCGACGCCGCGCGCGTGTCGGGCCTGCTCGAGCGCGCGGGCTTCCAGGGCGTGCGCCTCGCGCCCGCGACGGGCGAGCTCTTCCTCGGCGGCACCGTCGACGAGGCCGTGCGCTTCGTGTCCGAGATCGGCCCCGTCGGCGCCGTGCTGCGGGAGGCGCCGGCGGACGGGCGCGCCGCGGCGTCGGCGGCGATCCGGGAGGTCCTCGCGTCTCGTGCGACACCGAAAGGTGTCAGCCTCGCGTACGCGACTTGGATCGCCTCGGGGACGCGCTGACTTGCGCCTCGCGCGCGCGCTCACCGCTGTCGCGCTCGCGGCGCTCTGCGGCTGCATGACCGTCGACACCATGCGCGACCCCGGCTACGAGGGCCCGTGGGTCTACAGCGGCGTGCGCAAGGACGGCACGGCGCTGGACACCCAGATCTCGACGCCGGAGGCCATCTTCTTCTGGTTCCCGTTCGTGATCGTCGACGCGCCGTTCTCGTTTCTGGCCGACACGGTGCTCTTGCCCGTCACGATTCCGCGCGACCAGGCGCTCGCGAAGAAAGCGGCCGACGAGGCGGAGGTCGCGTCGGAGCGGCCGGGCCCGATCGCGCCGATCGCCGGCGAGGAGCCCGTCGCGACCGCGCGCCGCCTCTTCGAGCGCTGCGCGCAGCTCTTGAAGCAGCAGGACGCGCACGCGACCGACTGCTACAGCATCGACGCCGAGATCGACATCGCGGGCGGCAACACCTTGCGGGGCGCGCAGTACAAGGACGCGCTGCGCGCGGCGCTCGAGCGCGACGTGCGCGACGGCCAGTACCTGGAGTGGCGCGATCCGACCTACACCGCCGACGGCGCGAACGTGCGCATCGACGCCACGCGCGCAGCCACCTACGAGCCGCTGCGCTCGCCGGTCGTGCTGCGCGTCGGCCCGTGTCCCGACGGCGCGTGGCGCATCGTGTCCGAGGCCAGCGTGGGCTGGGCGAAGCGGTGACGCCGCTCGAGGAGGCCGCGCGGCTCCTCGCGAAGCACGGCCACCGCGAGCACGCGCGCAACATGGCGTCGCTCGCGGCGCGCGAGGAGGCGCGCGTCGAGGGCGAGAAGTTCTGGCGCGAGCTCGCCGCGCCCGACGTGTGGGGCGAGGCGGGTTCGATCGCGAGCCTGACACTCGGTGGTGTAGACGCGCCGCCGAGCGACGAGCTCGAGCGCGACCGCGGCACGTTCCGCCGCTCGCTCTTCCGCGTGGCCGAGGAGCTGCGCCTGCGCGGCTTCGAGAGCCCGGAGTCCGAGCGCTGGCGCCTCCGGCTCCGGGGCGCCTAACCGCTCGCTGCTTGCTCCTTGGCCCAGCGGTAGTCGGCTTTCCCGGACGGCGAGCGCACGATCTCGTCGCGGAACAGGAACGCCTTGGGCAGCTTGTAGCGCGCGATGTGGCGCTCGCACTCGGCCAGCAGCTCGCGCTCGCCGACGCCCGCGCCGGGCCGCAGCCGCACGATCGCGACCACCTCGTTGCCCCAGCGCTCGCTCGGCCGCCCGCACACCACGGCGTCGAGCACGGCCGGGTGCGATTTCAACGCGTGCTCGACTTCTTCCGCGAAGATCTTCTCGCCGCCCGAGTTGATCGTCACCGAGTCGCGACCGAGCAGCTCCAGGATGCCGTCGCTGCGCAGCCGCGCGCGGTCGCCCGGCACCGAGTAGCGCACGCCGCCGATCACCGGGAACGTGCGCTCCGTCTTCGCGCGGTCGCCCGAGTAGCCGAGCGGCACGCGGCCCGTCTGCGCGAACCAGCCGAGCTCCTCGTCGCCGGGCGCGGCCAGCCGCGACAGGTCGTGCGCGAGCACGCACGCGCCCGGTCCGAGCGTGAACGTGCCGGTCGTCGCGCCGGAGGCCTGCGTCGAGACGTTCGAGGCCTGCGAGCCGGTCTCGGACGAGCCGACGGCGTCGACGATCGTCAGCTTCGGCAAGAGCTCGAGCAGCTCCTTCTTGAGCGCCGCGTTCAGCGCCGCGCCGCCGCTCACCAGCACGAACAGCGCGGACAGGTCGTAGCTCTGCTTGCGCAGCTCGTCGATCAGCGGCCGCGCGAACGCGTCGCCCACGATGAGCAGCGCGTTCACGCGCTCGCGCTCCGCCGTGCGCAGCACGTCGCGCGGGTCCATGCGGTCCGTGACCGACTGGAACACGATGGTGTTGCCCGAGTGGAACGCGTTGAACGACGCCCAGTGCGCGGCGCCGTGCATGAGCGGCGGCGTGGGCAGCGACTTCGCGCCGCCGCCCTGGGCGCGCGTGGCCACTTCGTCGAGCGACTGCGGCTCGCCGGCCCCGGGCGCGCGGCCGCCGAGCGCGGCCACGTAGATGTCCGCCTGCCGCCACAGCACCCCCTTCGGCATGCCCGTCGTGCCGCCCGTGTACAGGATGTAGAGGTCGTCGGGCGACCAGCGCACCGCGGGCCGTGCGGGCGACGCCGCGGCGAGCGCGGCCTCGTAGTCGACGGCGCCGGGCAGCAGCGCCTCGCCCGACTCGTCGGCGACCTGCAGCAGCACCCCGAGCTCGGGCAGCTGGCTGCGAATGCGGGCCAGAGTCGGCGCGAAGCGCGCGTGGTAGACGATGGCGCGCGCCTGCGCGTCGCGGAGCAGGTAGACGAGCTCCTCGTCCACGTAGCGGTAGTTCACGTTGAAGGGCGCCGTGCGCGACTTGAACGCGCCGAGCATGCCCTCGATGTACTCGGGGCAGTTGTACAGGTAGAGCGCGACGTGGTCCTGGCCCGACTCCCAGCCCGACAGCTCCGCGCGCTCGCGGCGCACGCCGAGGCCGCGCACGAGCAGGTAGTTCGCGAGCCGGCGCGAGCGCTTCGCGACCTGCGCATACGTGAGCCGCTTGTCGCGCCACACCAGCATCTCGCGGTCGGGGATCGCTGCCGACACGGCTTCGTTGATCTCGGCCAGGTTGAATTCCATGGCAGGAATCCTGCCCGAGCCGGTCGTCGAAAGTCACGCGGCCTACTGGCGGGGCGCGGTCCAGTCCCAGGAGGGCTCCCAGGCGATGCTCACGCCGAGACCCACCGAGTGGTCCACGACCAGCGGGAAGACGCGGAAGCGGTTGGGGTCGACGTCGTGCAGCGCGTGCATGTGCAGCATGAGCTCGGTCGTGCCCACGCCGAGCAGCGCCGAGCCCGTGACGTCGGACAGCCAGTGCGCGTCCTTGCCCATGCGCCCGAGCCCGACGCTGGCCGCGGCGACATAGGCGGGAATGGCGACGTACCAGCGGTTGTCGGCGTACTCCGACAGGCTCGCCGCGAGCGCGAACGCGGGCGTCGTCGCGCCCGACACGAACGACGAGCCGCCCTTGAACCACGCGTTGTGGCCCTGGTTCTGCAGCGGGCGGTCGCGCCCGAAGATCTCCTTCGCCGCCGCCGTGAAGAGTCCCGACACCGCGGTGCTGAACGCGCCCGTGAGCGCGTATTGGCGCGCGCGCGCGTCGTCGGCGGCGAAGCCGATCAGGTAGAGCGCGCCCGTGCTGCCCCACAGCGCCGCATTGCCCCACGACTCCAGGTGACCCGCGTCCTTGTGCGAGATGTGCATGAAGGTGTTGCGCGCCGGCACGTCGAGGCCGTAGGCGGCACCGAGCAGGCCGCCGGCGGCCACGGTGGTCCAGTAGAAGTTCGGGTTCGAGAGCAGGTCGGGAATCTGCAGGGGCGACTTCACGACGTCGATCCCGTCCTGCACCGCGTTGTTGACGGTCCATTTGAAGTCCGAGACGAGCTCGCCGCCGAGCCGCGCGGGAATGGACTTCGGCTCGTGCCCCTTCGGCACGGGCGCCGCTTCGGGAGCGGGCGTCGCGGGTGCGGGCGCCCCAGCGTCGGGGGGCGCCGCGGGCTCGTCGGCCGGGCACGGCGGCGCGCACACGAGCGCGAAGACCGCGCAGAGCGCGGCGACTCGCACTGCACGGCGCAAGTGCGAGGAGCCCATCGCGCCAGCCTAGGAGCCCGGCCGCGAAAGCGAGTGAACCTGCAATTAGAACTCGGGGCGCACGCGAGCTAAGTACTCCGCGATGCCCGAGCCCGAGCCGATCCCGGGCCGCGCGACGCCGGAGGGCACGCGGCGCTTCGCGGCGCGGTTCCCCGCGCTGCCGGGCCACTTCCGTCGCCCCGATCGGCTCGCGCTGTCGTCGCTCGGCCTCGGCACGAAGCCGGGCGCGCCCGGCGGCGTGGACGACCTCTGCTACCGCTCGGCGGTGCCACGCGCTCTCGAGCTCGGCGCCAACGTGTTCGACACGTCCATCTCCTACCGCCAGCAGACCAGCGAGCGCGCGCTCGGCCGCGCGCTCGCGCGCGCGTTCCGCGAGGGAGCGGCGGCGCGCGACGAAGTCTTCGTAATCTCGAAGTGCGGCTACCTGTCGCCCGACGCCGAGAGCGTGATGGACGGCCGCCGCTGGCTCGTGCGCACGTACATCGACTCGGGACTCGTCTCGCTCGACGACGTGACGAACGGCGTGCACGTGCTCACGCCGGCGTTCGTCGCCGATCAGATCGAGCGCAGCCGGCGCAACCTGGGGCTCGCGACGATCGACCTGTACATGCTCGAAGATCCCGAGCTGTTGCTGGCGGCGCGCGGCCCGACCGAGTTCAAGAAGTGTCTCGCGCAGATCTTCGCGGCGCTCGAGGACGCCGTCGCGCGCGGCGCGATCGCGAGCTACGGGCTCGCGACCTGGCACGGGCTGCTCGTGCCGTACGGCGAGCGCGGCCACCTGTCGATGTTCGAGCTGCTCGAGACGGCGATCGAGGTCGGCGGCCCCGACCACCACCTGCGCGGCATCGCGTTGCCGTACAGCGTGGGCTTCGGCGAGGCGAAGGCGCTCGCGTCGCAGTTCGGGCCCGAGGCGCGCCCGACGCCGCTCTTCGACACGCTGCGCGACACGGGCACGGCGGTGTTCGCCGCCGCGCCGTTGGTGCAGGGCCGCGCGGCGCGCGGCATGCCGCTCTTCTTCCGCCAGGCGTTCCCGCGGCTCGCGAGCGACGCACAACGGTGTCTCCAGTTCGTGCGCAGCACGCCGGGCGTGACGACGGCGCTCGTCGCGATGCGCAGCCCCGAGCACGTCGACGAGAATCTCGCGCTCGCAGGCCACGAACCGGCCGCGCCGAACGTGATCGAGAAGCTGTTCGAGCGCGCACGCAAGCGCGACGAGCGCTAGCAGCCGCTGCCGGCCGAAACGCCGAGCTGCCAGTCGCTGCAGCTCGAGCCGCCGAAGAACTGGACCTGCACCGTGGCGGTGAAAGTCTGGTCGGTCGTGTCGCCGAACCCGAGGAAGCACGCCGTCTCCGGGCTCACCAGGCGGATGCGCTCGAGCTGTCCGACGCCGTTCGTGCCGCTGCAGCCGGCGACGAACGCGCTGCCGTTCCAGTGCGTGCACGTGACGGGCGACGGCGCGGTCACCGTGACATCCCAGTCCACCCCCGCCGGAACGAAGAGGTCGAGCAGCCCCGACGTGTTCGCGCAGGTGCCGGTGCCGTTGCTTTCGAGGAAGGTCACCGTGAACGCGTGCCCCGTGACTCCGGTTGCCCTCGTGACCTCGCTGCAGCCGCCGGCGTCGGCCGCGAACGTGCCGAGATTCTGCGTCCCGGCGTTCGCGGCGTGGTTCAGCTCGCAGCCGTCCGCGTCGGAGCCGTCGCAGTCGTCGAAACCGTAGTCGCAGGAGGCGATCGCACACGTGCCGGTGCTGCAGGTCGCGCTCGCGTTGGCCCGCGAACAGGGGACGCCGCAGCCGCCGCAGCTCCCGTTGGTGTTCAGCGCTGTCTCGCAGCCGTCCCTGGGGTTCCCGTTGCAGTTGCCCCAGCCGGCGGCGCACGTCGGCGTGCAGTTTCCGGCGGCGCACGCCGTGGTGCCATGCGGGTTCGCGCACGTGACACCGCACGCGCCGCAGTTCGCCGGGTCGGTCGCGACGGTGCTGCAGCGGTCCGAGCAGCAGCTTCCGCCGAGGCACTGACTGCCCTGCACGCACGACTGGCCGTTGTTGTTCTCGCAGCGCTGCGCGGCGAGATTGCACGCGATGCCGGGCGGACAGTCCGCGCTGGCCGTGCACGCGCCGGCCGCGACGCACACGTTGGCTGGAGGCGCCGACACGCCGGCGAGCGCGCTGCGCAGCGGCGCCACGTCGCTCGCGTCGCACGCAGACGCGCCCGCGCCGAGACACTTCTGCGGCGCTGGCAGCGCCGGCGGATGGCTCGTGACCGCGCGCCGGTACAACACCGCGTCGACGATGTTCCCGTGACCGTCGTTGCTGACGTCGAGACACTGACACGCGTCGCCGATGTGATCCGGGACGTCCGGCGCGCCGACCTTTCCCACGTCGAGCTGGTCCGGGTTCGCCGTCCACGGACAGTTGTCGTCGCAGTTCGTCGCGCAGCTCGGCGGCGAGCCCGGTTGGCACGAGCACGGCGCATTGCCGGCGATGCCGTCGCCGTTTCCGTCGTCGCAGATCCCGTCGCCGTCCGCGTCGCCGCCGAGCAAGTCACACGGCCCGGCCGCCGCCGTTCTGGCGGCCCACAGGCCGAAGACAAGCCCGCAAAGCAGCGCGGCCTTGCGTGCTAGGCTCGTCGGCATGGACTTCCACTATACGCTCGAAGAGGAAGCGTTCCGAGCGCGGGTGCGCGACTGGCTCGAGCGGAACGCGCCCCAAGAGAAGGGGCCGCTGTCACTCGCTGCCGGCAAGAGCTGGCAGAGAAGGCTGAAGGACGGCGGCTTCCTCGGCGCCGCGTGGCCGAAGGAGTACGGCGGCGCGGGCCTCTCCGACATGGAGCAAGCGATCCTGAACGAGGAGCTCACGCGCGCGAAGGCGCCCGGCGTCCCGGGTCAGATGGGCATCTGGTGGGTCGGCCCGGCGATCATGAAGTTCGGCACCGAGGCGCAGAAGCAGCGCTTCGTCGCGCGCATCCTGTCGGGCGACGACATCTGGGCGACGGGTTACTCCGAGCCCGGCGCGGGCTCGGACATGTTCAACACGCAGACGCGCGCCGAGCGCAGCGGCGACCACTACCTGGTGAACGGCCAGAAGATCTGGACGACGATCGCGCACCTGTCGAACTGGTACTTCTGCCTCGTGCGCGTGCCCGGGCTCGGCACTTCGAAGTACGACGGCCTCACCGTGCTGCTCATGGAGATGAACGCACCCGGCATGGAGGTGAAGCCGATCACGCAGATCACGGGCGACTCGGAGTTCAACGAGGTGTTCATGACCGACGTGCGCGTGCCGGTCGAGAACCGCCTCGGCGCGGAAGGCGAGGGCTGGAAGATCATCTCGAATGCGCTCGTGAACGAGCGGAACGGCATCGCCAGCGGCATGCGCCAGGACGACGCCCTGCAGCGGCTCATCGCGGCGGCGAAGCGGCGCGGCAAGAGCGCCGATCCCGTCGTGCGCCAGAAGCTCGCCGACCTCGCGATCGCGTGCGCCATCTCGAAGTACTCGGGCTACCGCGCCATGACGGACGGCCTGCAGGGCCGACTCAACCCGCACCTGTCCGCCGCGATGAAGCTGGCGGGCACGTCGCTGGCGCAGGCGATGTCGACGGCGCACCTGTCGCTGCTCGGCGCGTACGGCCAGCTCTACGAGAACCACGGCCCGGCCACCGACGCGCGCGCGGCCGCGCTGCGCTTTCTCGGCGACCGCGCCCAGACCATCGCCGGCGGCACGAGCGAGATCCAGAAGAACATCATCGCGGAGCGGATCCTCGGACTGCCTCGCGCGTAGGTGACGCAGGCCCGGGCGAAGTCCGGGATCGCCGGGTACCCTCCGCGCCCGCGTATGGCCGTGGGTGCTTCGCGAGAGATCGGTGCGCGCGAGTTCGTCGAGCGCATGACGCTGCCGGTGCTGCAGGCCGCGGCCGCGGTGCGCTGGCTCGAAGGGCGCGTGCGCAACCGGCCGAAGTCCGACGAGGTGACGCCCGAGAAGGCGGCGCTCACGGACGGCGACTGCGTGTCGCAGGAGATCCTGCTCGTCGCGCTGCGCGCGCACTTCCCGTGGGTCTCGGTGTTCGTCGAGGAGGACACGCCGACCGCCGAGGAATTCGCGGCGAACCGCTCGGCGCAGACGGTGGTGATCGATCCGATCGACGGCACCGCACGCTATCTGCGCGGCGACGGCCCGTACGCGATCCTGCTCGGGCTGGAGCGCGAGGGCGAGGTCGAGGCCGCGATCGTCGCGGTGCCACAATTCGGTGTCATCACGCGCGCGACGCGCGGCGGCGGCGCGGAGCTCGCGAAGGGCGGGGGCGACTTCGCGCCCGCGCGCTGCGAGCGGCGCGGCCCGCAGCTGCTCGTGTCGCACGGGCTGCCGCAGGAGGTGCGTGCGCGCGCGAACGCGGCGCAGTGGAAGCCGGTGGTCGCGGCGGGCGCGGCGATCGCCGTCGCGCCCCTGCTCGACGGCGTGGGCGGCGGCGTGCGCATCGCCGCCGAGGCGGCGGGGCTGTCCCGGCGCGCGTGGATCGCGGGGCTCGTGACGCGCGAGGCGGGCGGCTGCGTCGAGGCGCTCGACGGCGCGCTGCCGGCGCGGTTCCGGCCCGGAGTGCGCGGCGCGCTCGTCGCAGCGAGCGCCCGCGACGTCGAGAAGCTGCGCGAGCTCGTGAGCTAGTGGGCGCGGTCGCGGAGCTCGAGTCCGACCTTCAGCGCGAGATCTTCGCGCAGCCCGAGGTGCTGGCGCGCTTTCACGCGCGCGAGGGCGCGCGCACGATCGACCTGGGCGCGCAGCTCGGCGCGCGCCGGCCCGCGGGCGTGCTCATCGCCGCCCGCGGCAGCTCCGATCACGCCGCGGTGTACGCCAAGTACGCGTTCGGCGCGCGGCTCGGCGTGCCGATCGCGCTCGCCGCGCCGTCGCTCATCACCTTGTACGAGCGCGCGCCGCGCTTCGACCGCTGGATCGCGCTCGGCATCTCGCAGTCGGGCGCGTCGCCCGACGTCGTGCGCGTGATCGCCGAGGCGCGCGAGCAGGGCAGTGCCACGGTCGCGATCACGGACCGCGCCGACTCTGCGCTCGCGCGCGTGGCCGAGCACGTCGTGCCGCTCGGCATCGGGGGCGAGCGCGCGATCGCGGCCACCGGCTCGTTCACGACGACCTTGTTCGCGCTCGCGCACCTGGTGTCGGGCTGGAACGGCGAGGAGGATCCGGCGCTCGAAGGCGTGCCCGAGCTCGCGCTGCACGCGCTCGGCGTCGAGGCCGCCGCGCGCGGCCTCGCGGAAGCGGCGGCGCGCCACCCCGCGTGCGCGGTCGTGGGGCGCGGCTTCGGCTTCCCCGTGGCGCTCGAGTGGGCGCTCAAGCTGAAGGAGCTCGCGGGCGTGTTCGCGGAGCCGTTCTCCGCCGCCGACTACCGGCACGGGCCGATCGCGCTCGCCACGAACGGCGCGCCCGTGTTCGCGATCGAGCTGCGCGGGCCGGCCGCGCCCGACGTGCGCCGGCTCGCCACGGAGCTGCGCCAGCGCGGCGCGCGCATCGTGCGGGTCTCGGACGAAACCGACGCAGATCTGTGTATCCCGAACGCGCCGGAGTGGCTGGCGCCCATCCCGGCGGCGATCGTCGGCCAGCTCGTCTCGTTCTGGCTCGCGCGCGCGCGCGGCCGCGACCCCGACCGCCCGCCCGGGCTCGCGAAGGTCACGCGGACCTTCTAGCGCTCAGGCGTCGAACGCGAGCCGCAGGCCGGGGCGCGGCCAGGGCAGCGACACGAGCTTGCCGGTGGCCGAGAGCGTCACCCAGGCCGTGCGCAGGTCGGGCCCGCCGAAGCAGATGTTCGTGGTGAGCGGGTCGGGCATCGGCACGTGCTCGAGCTTGCCGCCGTCGGGCGAGATGATCGTGATGCCGCCGTTCACGAGCGTCGCGACGCAGACGTTGCCGTCGGCGTCGACGGCGAGCGAGTCGAAGAGCTGCAGCCCCGGCAGCCCCGCCAGCAGGTGCCCCTGGTTGGGCGACGCGTGCGGCGCGATCTCGCCCGGCGCCGCCAGGTCCCACCAGAACACGCGCCCCGTGTGCGTCTCGGCCACGTACACGCGCTTCCCGTCCGGGGACAGGCCGACGCCGTTCGGGCCGTCCAGGGGGTACACCATCTCGCGTAGGGTGCCGTCGGGCCGCGCGTAGTAGAGGCCGCCGCGGTCGCGGTCGCGCGGTCGCGTCTTGCCGTGATCGGTGAACCAGAAGCCGCCCGTCGCGTCGAACACGAGATCGTTCGGGCCGCGCAGCGCGTTCGGCCCGCACGCCGTGAACAGCGTCTCGACGGCGCCGGTCGCGAGGTCGACGCGCTGGATGCTGCCGCCCGCATAGTCGTCGGGCTGGTTGCCGGGCAACAGGAACGGGCCGACCTCGTGCCACTCGAAGCCGCCGTTGTTGCACACGTACACCTTGCCGTCGGGCCCGATCGCGGCTCCGTTGGGGCCGCCGCCCGTGTGCGCCACGACGGTCTTCTTCCCGTCGGGAGCGATGCGCGTCAAGGTCCCGCGCTTGATCTCGACCACGAGGACGCTCCCGTCGCGGAGCGCGATGGGCCCTTCGGGAAACTGGAGCCCGGTGGCGAGCTCGTGCAGATCCGGCATGGCGCGAGCCTGTCACAGCGCGCAGCCCACCGGCAACAGCTCGCCGCCCGCGCAACCGAAGAATGGGCGAGACACGGCGCGCCGGATAGGGCAGACTACCCGGCGTGGGGAGGGGGCCGGCAGACCTGCCGCGCCCCGCTCTGCGGAGCTCGAGTCCCCCGGAACAGCGGGGAAGACGAGCTCCCGACCGGTTGCACGCGACCGGAGACGTCGCGACTCGGCCCGAGGGCCAGCCGCTTCTGAGGGAGCGCACAGGCGTGAGTGATCAGGACAAGATCGCCGGCCAGAACGGCCGCAACGATCGGCGCCGCAACGGATCGAACGGATCGAACGGCCACGGGCAGGGCCTCACGCCGCGCGAGCAGCGCGCGCGCCACCAGGCCGCGCGCTACCGCCGCAAGGTCGAAGAGCGGCTGTTCGGCAAGAAGGCCGACCGCGGCCGGCTGCGCCTCGAGGAGCGGCTGCGCGAGGCGGACGGCCAGGACAACCTGCTGCGCAGCTTCCGCGAGTACGTGAAGTCGTTCGGCATGCCCGCCGACGTCGGCCTGCTGCTCCGGCTCCTAGACCTCGAGAACGAGCGCGACGTGCTGCAGGTGACCGACGAGATCGACCGGGTCGCCGACGGCCTGTCGCCGGAGCAGAAGTCGCTCTTGCGCAGCCGGCTCCGCAACCTCGAGATGTCCACGTCCTACGACTCGGTCGCGGACGCCGCCGCCACGCTGCTCGAACGGCTGTAGTCCCGCCTCGCGCGCGCCTTCGCTCGGCTGCGCCTCGCTGCGCCCTTCGGGCCTTGCGGCCCGGCTATGCCGCACGGGGTCGCACTCGATAGAATGTCGCCCCAATACCAAGAGGAGCAAGCGCGCATGGCCATCGACTTCAGCCTGCCGCCCGACATCATCGAGCTGCGCACCAAGATCCGCGAGTTCATCGACAAGGACGTGGAGCCCGTCGCGACGCGGCTCGAGAAGATCGACGACCGCAGTCAGTGGGGCCCCGAGATCATCCGGCTGCGCAAGCTCGCGCACGAGAAAGGTCTGTGGCTGCCGCACATGCCGAAGGAGTTCGGCGGCATGGGGCTGGGCGCGCTCGGCATCGCGACGATGTCGGCGGAGTGCGGGCGCGTGCCGCTCTCGGCGTTCATCATCAACTGCCAGGCGCCCGACGAAGGCAACATGCACACGCTGTTGCACTTCGCGTCGCCGATGCAGAAGGAGAAGTACCTCCGGCCGCTCTGCAACGGCTACGTGCGCTCGTGCTTCGCGATGACGGAGCCCGAGGTCGCGGGCAGCGACCCCACCGGCATCCAGACGTTCGCGGTGCGCCAGGGCGACCAGTGGCACATCAACGGGCACAAGTGGTTCATCTCGGGCGCGCGCGGGGCGAAGTTCGCGATCTTGATCGCGTGCACCGACCCGGACGCCGATCCGCCGCAGGCGCGCAATTCGGCGTTCATCGTCGACCTGCCGAACCCGGGCTTCGAGATCGTGCGCGACGTGCACACGATGGCCGGCGGCCACAACCACTGCGAGATCCGCATCAAGGACCTCGTCGTGCCGCACGAGAACATGCTCGGCCCGCAAGGTCAGGGGCACACCCTGGGCCAGGTGCGGCTCGGCCCCGCCCGGCTCGCGCACTGCATGCGGTGGATCGGCCAGATCGAGAAGGCGCTCGACATGATGGTCGCGCGCGCGGAGGAGCGCATGCTGCACGGGCAGAAGCTCTCCGACAAGCAGGGCATCCAGTGGAAGATCTCGGAGGCCGCGCTCGCGCTGTACCAGTGCAAGCTCATGGTCCTGCACTCGGCGTACCTGATCGAGGCGAAGCAGCCGTTCCGCCAGGAAGTGTCGATGACGAAGTTCTTCGTCGCGAACACGCTGTGGAAGGTGCTCGACCAGGCGATCCAGGTGCACGGCGCGCTCGGCTACTCGAGTGACACGCCGCTCGAGCAGATGATGAAGAACGCCCGCTCGGCGCGGCTCGTCGACGGCGCCGACGAAGTGCACCTGACGCAGATCTGCCGCCACGTGATCGACGCGTTCCGCGCGGAAGGCTCGAGCCGGCGCGCGACCGGACTGGGACTCCTGTTCTGAACGTCCTGTTCCTGTCCGAAGGAGCTCAAGTCGGCGGCGGCGAGGCGGACATCCTCCGCCTCGCCGTCGAGCTCCGCGCGCGCGGCCACGGCGCCGCGATCGGCGCGTTCGGCGAGCTCTTCTTGCGCGAGGCCGCGGCCAACGGGCACGCGACCGTCGCGGTGCCGGGCGGGCCGCGGCTGCTCGCGGGCATGCGTGCGATCGCGCGCGCCGTGCGCGAGCGCGAGGTCACGGTCGTGAACGCGCACTCGGTGCGCATGACGGCGCTCGCGGGGATGGCGCGCAAGCTGCGCATGTTCCGCGCGGGGCTCGTGACGACGATCCACAACGTCGCCGACCGCAGGAACGACCGGCGCGCGCGGCCGATCCTCGAACGGCTGCCCGACCAGCTGGTGTTCGTGTCGAAGTTCGAACAGGCACGGCTCGCGGAGGTGTGGGGGCGCGAGCTCGGCGCGGTGATCTACTCGGGCGTCGAGCTGCCGCGGCCCGGCAGCGTCGAGCCGCTCGACCTCGCGGCGCTGCACGGCGTGCCGCCCGAGGCGCGCGTGCTCGGCTACGTGGGGCGGCTCTCGCCCGAGAAGGCGGTGGGCGACGCGATCGCCGCGTTGCCGCGGCTGCCCGAGGACGTCGTGCTGTGCATCGTCGGCGCGGGGCCCGAAGAGGGCGCGCTGCGCGCCGAAGCCCGCCGCCGCCAGCTCGAGCGGCGCGTCGTGTTCACCGGTTTCTCGCGCGACGTCGCGCGCTACATGGCGAGCTTCGTCGGGCTCGTACTCACGTCGCGCCGCGAGGCGCTGCCGGTCGTGCTGCGCGAAGCCGCCGCAATCGGCCTGCCCGTCGTGGCAGCCGACGTGGGGGGCGTGCGCGAGATCGTCGTGCCGCGCGAGACCGGGCTCTTGTATCCGTCGGGCGACGTCGACGGACTGGTGCGCGCGATCCGCGTCCTGCTCGAAGACCCGTCGCGCGCCGCGACCATGGGCTGCGCGGCCCGCGAGCGCGTGGCGCGGCTGTTCGACCCGAAGACCTGGGTCGACGAGACCGAGGCTTTGTTCGCGCGCGTCGCCGCGGGAGGAGCTCGCTAGTGGACTACCAGGAGATCCAGTACGCGGTCGCGGACCGCGTGCTCACCTTGACCTTGCACCGGCCCGACAAGCTGAACGCGTTCACGGCGCGAATGCTGTCCGAGCTGCTCGACGCGCTCGACCGCGCCGACGCCGACGACGACGTGCGCGCGGTGATCTTCACCGGCGCCGGGCGCGCGTTCTGCGCGGGCGCGGACCTGTCGAGCGGCTCGGGCACGTTCGACTCGCGCGCCGGCGCCGAGGGCGTGGGCATCGAGCAGCGCCGCGACGGCGGCGGCCGGCTCACGCTGCGCCTGTACGACTGCAAGAAGCCGATCATCGCGGCGATCAACGGACCGGCCGTCGGCGTCGGGGTGACCATGACGCTGCCGATGGACGTGCGGCTCGCGTCGACCGACGCGCGCTTCGGCTTCGTGTTCGCGCGCCGCGGCATCTGCATGGAGGCCGCGTCGAGCTGGTTTTTGCCCCGCGTCGTCGGCGTGTCGCGCGCGCTCGAGTGGACCTACACCGGCCGCGTGTTCCCCGCGAGCGAGGCGCTCGAAGGCGGGCTCGTGCGCAGCCTGCACGCGCCCGCAGAGCTCCTGTCCGCGGCGCGCGAGCTCGCGCGCGAGATCGCGGACAACACATCGGCGATCTCGGTCGCCATGACGCGCCAGCTGGTGTGGAAGATGCTCGGCGCCGACCACCCGATGGAGGCGCACAAGCTCGACTCGCGCGCGATCACGGCGCTGGGCCAGAGCGCCGACGCGCACGAGGGCGTCGGCGCGTTCCTCGAGAAGCGCAAGGCGGACTTCCGCCAGCGCCCGAGCCGCGACATGCCCGCGTTCTTCCCCTGGTGGCGCGAACGCCGCTTCGAATGAAGCTGCGGCGCGCGGCGTTCGCCGTGGTGCTCGCCGGCGCGCTCGGCCTCGCGACGCTCCTCCTGCTCGAAGCGGGCGTGCGCGTGTTCCAGCCGCAAGTGCTGCCGCACGACGTGCCCGAGCTGTGGGTCGAGGACGCGGCGCTCGGCTGGCGCCACCGCCCGAACGTCGACCTGTGGCAGAACTCGGGCGAGCGCGAGGTCGAGGTCTGCACGGACGCGGCGGGGAACCGCGTGGCGTGCCGCACGCCCGCCCGCAGCGACTGCCGCGCGCGCGTGCTCGCGGTCGGCGACTCGTACGCGGAGGCGCTGGCCGTGCCGTTCGAGCAGACGGTGTGGGCGCGGCTCGACGCCGACACCGGCGCGTGTACGGACGACACCGGAGTGTCGGCGTACGACCTCGCGCAGTACGTCGCGACCGTGCGCCAGCGCCTCGCCGCACCCGGCGCGCACTACGACCTGGTGATCGTCTCGCTGTACCTCGGCAACGACCTCACCGCCGAGCCCGACCGCATGCCCGAGCCGCAGACGGTCAAGTACCGGCCGGTGCGGCTCTTCCCCGCGGCGCTCACCGAGCAGGCGCTGTGGGACTGGTTCTACCCGTGGAACTCGTGGCTCGAGTCGCACTCGCAGCTCTACGTCGCCGCGCGCTTCGCGATCCGCCGCTTCCGCGACCCGGGACACGTCGGTGTGTACGGTGTGCCCGACGTCGTGCGGCCGTCGCGCTTCGGGGCGGAGCTGCGCGACGGCACCGCGCGCGGCATCGCGGAGCTCGCCGAAGCCGCGCATGAGCACGGCGCGCGCGTCCTCGTGTCGGTCGTGCCGCACGTGGTGCAGGTGCGCGATCCCGACGGCGCCGAGCTGCTGCGCGGCCTGCCCAAGCTGCGCGGCGACGTCGACATGGACCTGGCTTCGCGCGAGTTCGTGCCGCAGCTCGCGCGCGTGCCCGGCGTCGACCGCGTGGTCGATCTGTTGCCCGCGCTGCGCGCGGCGCGCGGCGAGCCCGTGTGTGGTACGCGCGACACGCACCTGTCCCCCGCGGGCCACGCCGTGTGGTTCGAGGCGATCCGCGCGCCCGCGCGCGAGCTGCTCGGGCTGCCTGCGCGCTAGAGGAGCTAGGCCTTCGCGGACGGCCGCGCCGACACTTCCGCGTGCCAGCGCGACAGGTGCTTCAGCTCGGGCGACGGCCGGATCTGCGCGGCGCGGCCGAAGTCGATGCCGCACAGCGCCGTGATGTCGGCGACCGAGTAGTCGTCGCCCGCGATGAACTTGCTGTCCGCCAGGTGGCCGTCCAGCCACTCCATGCGGCCGAGTGCGGCCTTGCGACTCACTTCGCCCCACTCGGGCACCTGGGGAATCCGACCCTTGAAGAACTCATGAGTGTGCTGGAAGGTCATCGTGACCGGGTTGAACAGGTAGAGCTCCATGCGGCGCTGCCACATCTCCACGAGCGCCTTGCCCTTCGCGCCGCGGCCGAATAGCGCGGGCTCCGGCTTCGTCTCCTCGAAATACCGGCAGATCGCGAGCGACTCCGCCAGCTGCGTGCCGTCGTCGAGCTCCAGCACCGGCACGCCGCCGAACGGGTTCTTCGCCAGGAACGGGGGTTGGCGATTCACCGCCTTGCCGATGTCGACCTGCTCGATCGGGACCTGGATTCCCTTCTCGGCCAGGAAGATGCGCACCCGGCGTGGGTTCGGCGCCATGGTGCTGTCGTAGAGCTTCATCGCTGCCTCCCCAATTGCATGATACGCGAAGCATGAACCCCCTGCGTGCCCTCCGGTACGCGCGGAGCTATCGGAACTGGCGCGAGCTCGCGCGCGAGCGCGCCGCAGGCCGCAAGCCGCGGCGCGCGGTGCTGCGCGACGGCACGGTATTCGAGGCGCCCGAAGGCGCGAACGCGCTGAGGGTGGTCGCGCCGGTGTTCCACAGAAATGTGTACACCCCGCCCGGGCTCGAGGTGCGACCCGACGACTGCGTGGTCGACGTGGGCGCCCACATCGGCGCATTCGCGGTGTTCGCAGCGCAGCGCACGCGCGGCCGCGTGCTCGCGATCGAGCCGCACCCGGCGAACGCCGAGTACCTGCGCCGCAACCTGCGGGCGAACGGCGCAGCGCACGCAGAGGTCGCGGAGTGCGCGGTCTCCGACACATCCGGCGTGCGCCCGCTCCGGCTCGGCGCGAGCGGCACGACGCACCGCCTGGCCGTCCCCGGCACGGCTCTGGCCGGCGCTTCGCTCGACGTGTCCGTAGCGACCCTGCCCGAGCTGCTCGCGAAGCACGGCCTCGAGCGCGTCGACTTCCTGAAGCTCGACTGCGAAGGCGAGGAGGGGCGCATCTTGCCGGCGCTGCCCGCGGCGGTCTCCGCGGGCTTGCGCGCGATCTCGCTGGAGTTCCACGACGACCTGTCACCGCTCGACCACGCTGCGCTCGAGCAGCTCCTCGCGACGCGCGGCTTTCGCGTCGCGCGCGTCTGGGACGGCCGCTCGAAGAACGGCATGCTGTTCGCACACCGCTGAGTGTATGCTTCGCCCGTGTCGATCCGGGCGAGCGTCATCCTCGCGACCTACGATCAGCCGCGCTTGCTCGACCTGGCGCTGTGCGGCTACGCGCGCCAGAGCGCGCGCGAATTCGAGCTCGTCGTCGCGGACGACGGCTCGGCTGAAGCCACGGCCGAGGTCGTGCGCACGCACGCGCGCCGCGGCGCGCTCGCGATCCGCCACGTCTGGCAGCCGCACCGCGGCTTCTGGAAGTCGGCTGCGCTGAACCGCGCGGTGCTGCACAGCCGCGGCGCGCAACTGATCTTCTCCGACGGCGACTGCGTGCCGTCGCAGAGCTTCGTCGAAGAGCATCTCGCCGCCGCGAGGCCACGCGCGTTCATCGTGGGCGGCCACGTGCGGCTGTCCGAAGCGGAGAGCGGGCGAGTGACTGCGCACGACGTGGTCTCGGGCCGGCTCGAGCGCTCCGTCTCGATGCGCGTGCGCACGCGCCTGTGGTGGACGCAGGCGAAGAGCCTGGCGTACATCGCGCTCGAACGGCCGCGCCGGCCGCGTCTGCTCGGGCTCAACTTCTCGGTCGACCGCGCGAGCTTCTTCGCCGTGAACGGCTTCGACCTCACCTACCGCAACAGCGCGCGCGACGACTCCGACCTGCGCAACCGGCTCTTGCTCGCGCGCGTGCGCCCGATCTCGCTGTGGCACCGCGCGCGCGTGCTGCACCTGTTCCACCCGCCGCACGAAGAGCGCCGCCTCTGGCTCGAGGCGCACCGCTACTACCGACGCGCCGACTTGCGGCCCGAGGCGCCGCGCGGCCTGCGCGAGCTGGCGCGCGAGCTGCTCGACGAGGCTCAGCCGAGCTCGAGCCTGTCGCTTCCCGCGTAGACCGTCAGCGCCTCGCCGCGCAGGAACGCGACCAGCGCCATGCCGTTCTCGCGCGCGAGCTCGACCGCCAGGCTCGACGAGCCCGAGATCGCGGCGACGATCGGGATGCCCGCCACGAGCGCCTTCTGCGCGATCTCGAAGCCCGCGCGCCCCGACACGACGAGCACGTGGCCCGCCAGCGGCAGCCGGCGCTCGAGCGCCGCCCAGCCGACGACCTTGTCGACCGCGTTGTGCCGGCCGACGTCCTCGCGCGCGCACACGAGCTCGCCCCCGGAGGTGAAGAGCCCGGCCGCGTGCAGCGCGCCGGTGTCGCGGAAGAGCGCCTGCGCGGCGCGCAGGCGCTCGGGCAGCGCGTAGAGCGTCGCCGGGGCGACGCGCGTGAGGTCGGCGTGCAGTGCGGGCGCGCGCGTGCGCAGCGACTCGAGCGTCGCCTTGCCGCACAGCCCGCACGCCGACGACGCCACGAACGCGCGCGGCTCGGGCCGCACGATGCCCGGGGCAGCGGCCTCCGTGCGCGCGAGCACGGTGTTCCCCTCGGCGTCGCAGTGCGCAAGCGAGGTCACGGCGCCGAAGTCGCGCGCGATGCCCTCCGTGACGAGGAAGCCGGCCGCGAGCTCGAGGTCGTGCCCGGGCGTGCGCATCGTGACCGCGAGCGGCTCGCCGTCGAGCCGGATCTCGAGCGGCTCCTCCACCACGAGCGCGTCGCCGCAGCTGCGAGCCTCGCGCCCGCGCACCGCGAGCGCGTCGACATTGCGCTTGCCGAGGTCGCTCATGCCCGGATCTTACGACGCGCGAGTCACTCGGGGTCGCCGGGCTCGCGCACGAGCGGGCCGAGCACGCGGATGCGCTCGTCGCGCGACCAGCCCGCCACCGCGGCGGCGGGCGCGCTCGCACCCGCTGCGCGCAAGGCGAAGAGCGCGGGCCCCGCGAGCGCGTCCTCGAGCGCGAGCTGCAGCGAGCCGAGCGCCGTGAGCGCCGTGTCGAGCCGGCCCGCACCAGGCGCGTTGTCCAGGTAGGCCTCGCGCGGCTCGGGCAGGCGCTCGACGTCCTCGGCGCGCAGGCCCTCGAGCGCGCCGGTCGAGCCCTGCGAGAGGCCCAGCGCCGCGCGCCGCACCAGGCCGCTGAGGGCCCCGAAGAGCACCGGCCGGGTGAAGCGATTGGCGTCGACGAGCGAAAGGCCGTCGCCGCACAGGCCGAGCACGGACGCCCCCAGCAGGCCGCCCGCCCCGATGGCGTCGCCGCTGACGCGCAGCGGTGTCAAAAGCAGCGCTCGAACGGCGCCGCCTGGATCGGGCGCGGCGCGCGCGGCCGGGGCCGGAAGCGCTGCGAGCGCGAGCAACACCAGCGCGAGCTTCACTCGCGGCCCCCCTTCGTCTCTCGATACCGCACGCTAGGATGCCCGTCCATGCAGATCGAGCTCGTCCAGCACGTGCCCGCGCCGCGCGAGCGCGTCTTCGACTTCTACACCGACCACGAAGGCTGGACCCGCTGGGCCGGCGTGCGCGAGGTCGTCCTGCGCCAGAAGGGCGATCCCCCGCCGAACGGGCTGGGCGCGATTCGCGTGATCCGCGCCCGGGGCATCGCGGTCGAGGAGGAGGTCACCGCCTTCGACCGCCCTTCGCGCATGGAGTACCGGGTGGTTGCCGGCGTGCCCATCCGCGACCACCTGGGCGAGGTGCGCTTCGAGCCCGACGGCGCCGGCACACGCGTGCTCTGGAACATCCGCTTCCGCCCGCTGGTGCCAGGCACGGGCTGGCTGCTCCGGCGCGTCCTCACGCAGCAGCTCCAGGGCATGCTGGCCCGACTCTCGGAACACTTCGCAGCCACGCGCCCTTAGCCCGCTGCTCAAGCCCGAGCCGAAGCTGCCGATCAATGACGTGATATTGCGGCCCGCCAGCCGGCAATAGAACGATCAGGGGATGGCGGGAGCGCAGGTGCGCGGAACTTGGGGGGGATCCGGCGCCAGCGCTTCCGCCTCTTCTGTTCGTCTTACGCTGGTCGGCCCGCGGGCGGCCGCGGGCCTGCGCGTGCTTCGCTCGGCTTCGCCTCGCTGCGCGCCTCGCAGCTGCGCCGCTCGGCTTGCGGTCCTGTCCAGGACCGTCGCTGCAAGACGGTTGCGACGAGGGGGCGAGTGAGTCGATCGGAACTAGTCGCGCGCGACGCGGATCAGGAACTCGAGGTCGTACGCCAGGTCGGAGAGCTTCGCGGGATCGCCGGGGCGGAAGCCCGCGGGTGCGCGCTCGGCAGCGCCCAGGTTCTCGAGCAGGCGGAGCGCGTTCGCGAAGTTCGTGTTCGAGAAGAGCTCCGGCGACTGCACGCGGTCCTGCAGGAGCAGCTGGCGGCCGATCTGGTGGCAGCGTTTCAGCACGCCGGCGCTCGGCGTCGGCGCGGCGGCGGGCAGCCGGCGCAGCGTCTCGGTGACGACCCAGTAGCTCTCCAGGAAATCGAGCAGGAGGCGCGGGCTCGCGGCGAGCAGCTGCGGCAGCCTCGAGGCGCGCTCGCGCGCGAGGAGCTGCGCCTCGCGCTCGATCTCGCGCACGAACGCGTCGCGCTCCGAGAAGAAGAACTCGAACTTCAACAGCTCGCGCAGGCGCAGTGCGAACGCGCGCAGGTCGCGCAGGCGGCCATCTGCCGTCGACGCGCGGCCGGCCAGGTCCGCGATCGCGCGGTTCACCAGGAAGTGGATCGCCGTGTTGCGGTAGTACGACGCCGCGTGGCGGCCCGTCGGCCCGACGTAGTACACCGGCTCGACGCCGCCATCGTAGCGCTCGAGCACGCCCGTGGCGGAGAGCGCGCGCGACGCGGTCTCGACGACGGCCTGCGCGCCCGCGGCGACCTCGGCCGTGCTGCCGATGCCGCGCTCGCGCGCGTAGTCGAGCAGCCGCGCGACCTGCGTCTCGAAGTCGGTCTGGCTGAGCGCGCGCTTCCCCGCGCCCACCAACACGGAGCACGCGACCGACGCCGGCGTGAGCGGCGTGACCGCGTTGATGCCGTTCGAGATGCGGAAGGCGAGCTTCTCGACGACGAGCTTCTCGTCGCCCGTCCGGTCGAGATACTCGCGCAGCGAGATCGGCTCGGCGAAGCGCATGTGGATGCGGCCCAGCTTCGCCGCGCGCGCCGCGCGGATCTGGCCCAGCAGGAACACGAAGCTCTCGGCTTCCTTTTCGTCGCCCAGGTTCTGCCGCACGTACTCGGCCAGCTCGAGGATCTGGTCGTACGCGATCGCGACGGGCACGAACAGCACCTCGCCGATGTCGTGGCGGCGCGCGCCGTCGACCACGTAGTTCAGGATCCCGTAGCGCGGCGGCAAGAGCTTGCCCGAGCGCGAGCGCCCGCCCTCGATGAAGAACTCCTGGTGGAAGCGGTGCTGCACCAGCGTGTTGATGAACGCGCGCAGCGCTTCCTTGTAGATCGGGTCGTCCTGGAAGCTGCGCCGCAGGAAGTACGCGCCCGTGCCGGGTAGGATCCGGTTCATCGGGAAGAACGCCATGTTGTTTCCCGCCGCCGTGTGCGGCGGCGGGAAGCCCGACGACGCGAGCAGCGAGTACAGCGCCACGTGGTCGAAGTTGCTCTTGTGCGACGGCACGAACACGAGCGGCGAGCGGCGGCCGAGCTCGCGCAGCTTGTCGAGCTCGCCCGGGTCGACGTCGATCTCGGGCTCGTACGCCAGCGTGTAGAGCCAACGCGTGAAGCGCCGGAAGATCTCCATCGCGAACAGGTTGTGACTCGTGCCCAGCTCGCGCAGCGCGCGCTCGGCGCGCTGGAGTGACTCGTCGCGCGTCAGGCCGAGCGTCGCGCCGGTCGCGGCGACGCGGTCGCGAAAGCTGGGCTCGGCCACGATCTGCTCGACGAGCAGCCGCGGCACCTTGTAGCGGTCGCCGAACACCTGGCGCTGCGCGAGCGACAGCGCCTTCACCGCCTGCACGCGCACGAACGCCGAGAGCGCGAGCTTGTCGCCGTGCGCGTGCGTCTGCGCCTCGAGTGCGGTGCGCGTGCCGGGCGCGCCCACCACCACGCGCGCGTAGCCGCGCCGGAAGAGCCGCAGCCAGCGCGTCCACTCGGGCGGGTCGTACGGGTTCCCGAAGGGCAGGTTCCACAGCGACGGCGGGCGCTCGACCGGCCCCCAGAGCACCTCGAGCGGCACGAGGTCGACCTCGACCCCCGCGCGCTGCGCGAAAGCCAGGAGCCGGGCCAGCCGGTCGGGACCCGCGAGCGGCGGCGAGAGCGGCACGAGTGCTGGCTCGCCGGCGAGAAAGGACTGGGCGAGCTCGTCCTCGCCGACACCGCCTTGTGTCGACGGGATCCAGCGCGCCTCCGGCATGCCCGCGCGCGCCAGGCTCGCCAGGATCACCCGGCGGTCGAGTCCCGACTCCAGCGGCGCCAGGTAGATGCGCGCGCGGCCCGGTGCGTCGGGCTCCGCGGCCTGGGAGCGCACCACAGGGACCGCGAGGAGCCGGCTCGCGCGGGGCGCGCGTCGCAACAGGACGAGGTCCGACACTTCGCCACGATACTCCGAAGCGCCGAGCGCGCACAGCGGCGCGCCTGACGCAGCGCGGCGCGCCCGGCGCATCAACGCGGCTGGTCGCCCCACCGATACGGGTGCGTAGTCGGGCGACCTTGCAAGGAGTTCTCTGCGCGTGCGCAGCACCCCGAGTCTTTCCGTCAGAGCCACGCTCGTGGTCGCCGCGATCCTGCCGGTGGCGGTGTTCACGCTCGGCACGACGGCGGTGCTCTACTCGGTCGCGCGCGCGCAGCTCGAGCGCGGCGTGCGCGAGAAGCTCGACAGCGTCGCCGCGATGCTCGCCGAGTCGACGCGCCCCGCGATCGAGAGCGGCTCCGCGACCGCGATGCGCGACGGCGTGCTCGCGGCGCTCGCGGACCGCGACGTGGTACACATTTCGGTGTACGGTCGCGATGGCCGGCTGCTCGCCGACGAGGGCGACGCCGGGATCCCGGCGCTCGCACCCGACGAGCGCAGCGCCGAGGCCGAGCCGCTCTTCCGCGCGCTCTCCTCGCGGCTGAAGGAGCTGCGCGTCGCGATCCGCGCCCCGTCGCCGTCGAGCGGCGTGCGCATGGCGGCGCACGGCGAAGTCCCGGGCGGAGCTTCCGTCGGGCTCCTGCGCGTGGTGGTCTCCGCCGACCGCAGCCTGGCCGAGTACCGCCAGCTGCTCTTCTCGAGCAGCGCCGTGCTGGCGTGCGCGCTCGGCGTCGGCATCGCGCTTGCCGCGCTGCTCTGGCGCAACCTGCTCTCGGTGATCGCACTCCTCGGCGAGACCGTGCGCCGCGTCGGCGCGGGCGACCTCGGCGCGCAGGTGCCCGAGCTCGGCCCCGGCGAGCTCGGCGCCCTGGGCCGCGCGTTCAACGACATGACGCGCCAGCTCTCGCGCGTGCACGGCGAGCTCGAAGCGCACCGCGCCACGCTCGAGCAGAAGGTGGCCGAGCGCACCATCGAGCTCGAGGCGGCGCGCAACGAGGCGCAGCGCGCCAACCAGTCGAAGAGCGCGTTCCTCGCGAACATGAGCCACGAGATCCGCACGCCCATGACCGCGATCCTCGGCTACGCCGATCTCTTGCTCGACGAGGAGATGAAGCTCGGCGACGAAGCGCGGCGCCTGCTCGAGATCGTGCGCCGCAACGGTGGACACCTGCTCGACGTGTTGAACGACATCCTCGACCTGTCGAAGATCGAGGCGGGCCGCATCGAGATCGAGCGCATCCCGACGAGCCTCGTACACATCGTCTCCGAGCTCGCATCGCTCATGCGCGTGCGCGCCGACGAGAAGGGCATCGCGCTCGAGGTCGCCTTCGAGACGCCGATCCCGTCGGAGGTGCTGTCCGACCCGACGCGCATCCGCCAGGCCGTGATGAACCTGCTCGGCAACGCGATCAAGTTCACCGAGCGCGGCTCCGTGCGCATCGCGCTGCGCTGGGAGCCGGAGCACGAGTCCGCGTCGGTCGTGGTGCGCGACACGGGCATCGGCATCGCGCCCGAGAAGCGCGCGACCTTGTTCCGCGCGTTCGAGCAGGCCGACAGCTCGATCACGCGCCGCTTCGGCGGCACGGGGCTCGGACTCGCCATCACGAAGCGCATCGCACACCTGCTCGGCGGCGAGTGCAGCGTCGACAGCGAGCCCGGCCGCGGCAGCACGTTCACGCTCACCTTGCGCGCCCCTCCGACGCGCGACTCGCGCATGCTCACGACGTTCGGCGAGGCCGAGCTGCGCCGCGACGTCGGTCGCCCGTCCGCCACGGCCGAGAAGATCCGCGCGCGCATCCTGCTCGCCGAGGACGGCCCCGACAACCAGCGGCTCATCTCGATGATGCTGCGGAAGGCGGGCGCCGAGGTGTCGCTCGTCGAGAACGGCGAGATGGCGATCGACCGCGCCGCGTCGGGGCACTTCGACCTCGTGCTCATGGACATGGCGATGCCGGTGATGGACGGCTACACCGCCGCGCGCGAGCTGCGCCGGCGAGGCGTCGACGTGCCGATCGTCGCGCTCACCGCGCACGCGCTGGCCGGCGAGCGCGAGAAGTGTCTCGAGGCCGGCTGCAACGCGTACCTGACGAAGCCGATCGACCGCGCCGCGCTGCTGGCCTCGATCCGCGTGCTGCTCGACGCGCGCGCGAAGCCGGCAGCCGAGGCCTAACGCAGGGCGCGCGACAGGAAGCCGCGCACGCGCGCGAGTGATTCCTCGAAGTCGCGGGCGCGCGGCAGGAGCGAGTCGCCGAACCGGCGCCCCGTGTCCGCGAGGAACAGCGCGACGGTCGCCGCCGCTTCGGCCGAATACGAGACCAGGCTCGCGAGCGCCGCGCCGACGATGCCGGCGCGCGGGATGAGCCACAGGTTCAACGCGACGTTCAGCACCAGCACGGCGCCGCGCAGCACGACGATCGCGCGCTGGCGGTTCACCGCCGCGAAGTAGCGGCCGAGCACGCGCGACACGGTGACCGCCGCGACGCCGGGCAGCAGCACGAGGAAGGGCGCGATCGCGGGCGCGTACTCGGTCCCGAACAGGAGCGGTATGCCGACGGCGCCCGCGGGTGCGAGCACGGCGGCAGCCGCCCCCATCACGAGCAGTGACGGGCGCACCACGGCCGCAGTGAACTCGGCGGCCTCGCTCTCGGTCGCGCCTGCGAGCCGCGGCAGGAGCGCCGTGCCGAGCGCGCCGGGCACCTCACGCAGGCGTGTGACGACGGCGACGCCCGCCGCGTACAGGCCGATCTGCACCGACGACACGCCCAGCGCCGCGAGCAGGAGCACGTCGACGCGCTCGTGCAGGTTGATGAGCAGGTTCTGCACGTACAGGTTCTTGCCGTAGCCGACGCTCGCGCGCACTTCGGCGAAGTCGATCCGCCACTCGAAGCCGGCCAACGCGGCCAGCGCCGCGCCGAGCCAAAGCACGAGCGCGGCCTGCACGGCCAGGTTCACGGCGAGCGCCGCGTCGAGCGCGCCGCCGCCGAACACGAGCGCGCCGACCAGGCCGGCGAGGATCCCCAGCGATTGATAGATGCCGTACTGGTTGTGCAGGTCGAAGCGGTCGAGCGTGCGCGCGACGCCGCACAACAGGTCGCCGACGGCGAGCAGCGGCGCCGTCGCCGCGGCGAGCAGGAACGCGCGCGCCGACACGTCGCCGAGGAACGCGCGCGAGAGCGGCGAGCGGAACAGCCAGCACGCCAGCGCCACGGCGAGCGCGAACGCGCCGTTGCCGAGCACTCCCGTGGAGAGCGCACGCCGGGGCGACACATTTTCGCGTCGCGTGCGGTAGATGACCGCGTCGCCCCAGCCGAGCTGCGTCCCCAGGAATACGATCGCCGAGAACGTGGTGAGAATCGCGTAGAAGCCGCGGTCCGAGACCGTGAGCCAGCGCGCCAGCACGATCTGCGTCGCGAACGCCAGCGGCACGCGCACCAGGCTCGTCGCGAAGACCGACGCCGCGTTGCGGAAGAAGCTCAGGGCGGCACCCGCCAGATCACGACGCGGTCCTCCACGCCGAAGTAGTTGTGATAGGGCGGGCCACGGTAGACCTCGCCGTCGCGGCGCAGCTCGAGCTCGCTGCCGCCGCCGCCGGGCAGGTGACAGGGGTAGCGCTGCACGAACGCGGTGTAGCTGCCGCTCCGGACCTCGGGCGGCACCGCGTGCTGGCACACGTACGACACGCGGTGCTCGCGCAGGAACCCTGCGAGCTCGCCGCGGCACAGCGCCTCCTGGTACGCGAAGCTGTTCACGACGCCGTCCAGGTTGACGACGCTGCGCTCGGAGAAGAAGCCGAACGCGCCGCTGTCCTTCATGCCGAGCCGCGCGTCGGGCGGCAGGTTGGCCGCGACCCAGCGGCCGGCCTCGCCGGACGCGGCCATGAACTGGAGCGGCAGCCGCGAGAGCGAGAAACCCTGCGCCACGACGAGCGCCGCGGCACACGCCGCCCCGAGCGCGCGCGCCGCGCCGGCCGGCATGCGCGCACGCGCCGCATGCGCGACCGCGGCGGCGGCCAGCGCGCCCACCGGGATGAACAGCGCGAAGTGCCAACCGAACACCGCCCAGTGCATGAACACCATTGTGTGTAGACTCTGGAGCCCGAGCCCGACCGCGAGCGCCCCGAACACGGGCCGCACGCGCGCACCCGCGCGCAGCGGCTCGGGGGCGGCGAGCGCGGCGGCGACAAGCGCCAGAACGCCCCAGTAGGACGGCGTGAGGTTCCACGGGGTGAAGCCGGGCGCCGCGAGATTCGTCTTCAGCACGCCGCTGATCGGGACCAGGTGGCCGAAGGCGAGCTGGTTCCACGCGAGGTAGGGGGCCAAGAGCGCGATGACCGGCCAGAACACGAGGAGCCCCTTTCGCACGGCGCGCGCCGGCCCGTGCGCGACCGCCTCGCGGACCGCCAGGTACCCTGCCAGGCCCACCGCGATGAACACCGAATCGAGCCGCGCCAGCAGCACCAGGCCCAGCAGCACGCCCGTGCGCAGGTCCCCCGGCCGGGCGTCCCGCGGCTCCAGCACGCCGCCGTCCAGGAGCTCGCGGACGAGCGCCACGGCGAGGCACGCGGCCAGCCCGGACTCCATCCCCGAGAGCAGCACGTTGGCGAACGGCGGCCAGAAGAGGAGTGCCGTGCCCGCCGCCGCCGGCCCCGCCCCGAAACGCGGGCGCAACAGCCCGTACAACAGGCCCCCGGTGGCCGCGAAAATCGCCACGACGACCGCGTGCACCGTCCACAGGAGCGGCCCCGTCGCGCCGCCCAGCAGCCACGCGACCGGCACGAGCAGCCACATCCACAGGGGTTGGAATCCATTGGTAGGCGACAGGCCGTCGGCGGTGAAGCCATGACCAGCAGCGGCGTTGCGCGCGATCGCCAGGTAGTAGTACGCGTCGTCCTCGAAGCGCGGCCACGCGCTGGCGCTGCCCTGCGTCGCCCAGGCCAGCCCCCACAGCAACGCGCAGATCGCGAGCAGTGCGCCTGCGGCGCCGGGCGAGAAGCCCGACCCCGGCCGCGGGGGGTGATTCGGCGAGTTCCCAGCGGCCACGGATCCCTCGGACGGTTGCTGGAGCGGGCACAGTGGCATTTTTCGTGAGCCGCCGCCTGCGGATCGCCCCGGTGTGGATCGCGCTGCTCCTGGCGTGCGCGGCCGTGCTGACGGCGGTCGACACGGCGCTCATTGCCCGCACCACGCAGCTCTTCCGCGGCGGCTTCCTCGTCGTCGACCCGCCGCGCGGGGCGGTGCGCATCGGGCTCTTCCTGCTGCAGTCGCTCGAGCTCGACGCGACGCTCGTGCTGTTGATCTGGCTGGTGACGTTGCCGCTCGTGCGGCTCATGCGGCTGGTGGGCGCGCAGCGGCTCCTCGCTGCGGGCGTGTTCGGGCTGGCCCCGCCGCTCGCGTTCCTGTACGTGCGCTACCACCTGTCGCGCTACCTGGGCCAGATGACCGATCCCGATCTGTGGCTCGCGCTCTCGGGCGGGTCGCCGGTCGAGTGGTTCGAGCAGGCGCAGGCGCAGGTCATGCCCGTCGCGGCGACCGTCGGCGCGGGTCTCGTGTCGGCGGCGGTTGCGATCCGCTCGCTGCGGCACACGCGCAACGGAGCTGGGGAGCTCGACGGCTTCGCCGCGCCGGCGCTCGCCGCCGTCGCAGTCGCATTCCTCTTCACCTCGGGCGTCGCAGCGGGAATCCTGTCGCACGCGTGCGCGCACGCGGGCGCCGCCTGCGAGGCGCTCGAGAAGAAGGCGTCGGGCACTGCGCTGGTGCCGCTCTTCCAGCGCGCGACCGACTTCGACTTCGACGGCTACGGCATGTTCTCGCCGCTCGTCGACCAGGCGCCCTTCGACGCCACGCGCCACCCGTTCGCGCTCGACCTGCCGGGCGACGGCATCGACCAGAACGGCCTCGCCGGCGACCACCCGCGCGACTTCCGCGTGCCGCCCGACGAGTTCGTCGAGAAGCCCGTGTTCGCGCGGCGGCCCAACGTGATCGTGATCTTTCTCGAGGGCGTGCGCGCGGGAATCATCGGCAGCAAGCTCGGCGGCAAGCCCGTCACGCCGTTTCTCGACACGCTCGTCGCGAAGGGCGCGCTCTCGAATCACGCGTTCGCGAACTCGCCGTACACGGCGCGCTCGCGCGGCCAGCTGTTCGGCGGCCGGCTCGGCCCGTACCGCGACCAGTCGACGTTGATCGACGACTTCCACGCGAACGGGTACACGGTGGGCTGGGTCTCGGGCGAGGACGAGTCCTCCAGCGTCGAAGAGACCCGCCAGCTCGGGCTGTCGCGCACCGACTTCCACTTCGACGCGCGCGACGAGCCGCAGTTCTCGCTCGCGCCCTTCAACACCGACGGCGGTGTGATGGTCTCGTGGAAGCGCGTGAACCTGCACGCGGCCGAGTTCCTCGACAAACGCGAGCGCGGCAAGCCGGTGCTCCTGTACGTGAACTACGGGGACACGCACTTCCCGTACGACCACCGCGAGCTCGACGGTCTGCTCGACGTGAAGCGCCTCAAGCCGGGCGAGATCGTCCCCGAGAACCCGCAGGGCATCTACGACACCTACGCGAACGCGACCGCCAACGTCGACCGCGCGATCGAGCAGCTGCTCGAGATCTGGCAGGCGAAGCTCCGCGCGGAGGACACGGCGATCGTGCTCACGTCCGACCACGGCGAGGCGCTGTTCGAGGACGGCATGCTCGGCCACGGCCTGCAGCTCGACGCGATGCAGACGCAAGTTCCCTTGCTCGTCGTCGGTCTCGGCGGTGACTGGCCCGAGCCGATCGGTCTCTCGGACGTGCGCGCGAACCTGCAGCGCTCACTCATGCGAAACGACGGCGGTGCGCAGCCCCGGGTGCGCTTCGTCCCTGTGCCAGGCCGCCACATCCTGCAGTACATGGCCACGCTCGAGAGGCCGAGGCTCCTGTGCCTGCGCGGGCTCGACACGGAGCTGCGCTACGACACCACACAACGGAGTCAGCCGGACGATCCCGACTTCAGGACGCTGATCTGGTGGTGGGAGGGCCTCCAGCTCGAAGGAGCGGCCCGGGTCCCGGCTGGCTGAAGAGGTCGCTGGAGCAGAGGGACGCCGCAGCTTTCGCAGACGCAGGGGTATGCCCGCCGGTCTGCGCATCCATGAGGCAAATCTCCATCGATAATTCGTTGATTTTTCTGCTGCTCCCGGAGTAATCATGCCCGCCGTGAACGGTTGCCGCGCCGCTCGAATGCTGCTGCTGTGCTCGTTTGCCGTCGCCGCGCTCGTCGGCTCGCGCGCGCGCGCGGCCGACATCGGCAGCGCTGCCTATCTGGGCAGCTTCGGGATCCGTGCGCCGAACCCGCCGGGCTACCTCGGCTCGATGACGATCCAGAACGCGGTGCACGACGCGTCGGGCTCCGTGTACGTGCTCGAGCAGACGCGCATCTCGAAGTTCGACCACGACGGCAACTTGATCCTCACGTTCAACTGCCCCGTCTGCTACGGCATGGACGTGAACCAGGCGACCGGCGACGTGTACACCACCCTGCAGGGCGCGAACCAGGTCATGCAGTTCACGTCGACGGGCACGTTCATCCGCGTGTGGGGCAGCGCGGGCACCGGCGACGGACAGTTCAACGGGCCGCACGGGATCGCGGTGGACCCGACGACCGGCAACGTCTACGTGTTCGACACGGGGAACGCCCGCATCGAGGTGTTCGACGGCACGGGCGTCTACCAGCGCCAGTTCGGCTCGAAGGGCACGGCCGCCAACACCTTCAGCGGCACGATCACCCCGACGGGTCTCGCGTTCGACGCCGTGAACCGCTGGGTGTACGCGACCGATCCGCCGAACCACCGCGTGCTGAAGTTCGCCGAGGACGGCACGTACATCCTCACGTTCGGCGGCAACGGCGGCGGGCCGGGCTTCTTCCACTGGCCGCGCTCCGTCGAGGTCGACGGCAACGGCAACGTGTACGTCGCCGACACCGACGCGGAGCGCATCCAGTGGTTCACGCCGAATGGCGCGTATCTCGGCCAGTTCCAGGGCCCGCAGGACATCGTGCACGGGCCCTTCCACCCGCGCGACATCGCGATCAACCGGATCACCGGCGAGAAGTACGTGAACGCGTCCTACGCGTTTCGCGAGGACAAGTTCGACGCCTCGAACACCTTCGTGAAGTCGTTCGGCGGGAAGTTCATGGACGGCAGCTACGTCGACACGCCGATGGGCATCGCCGTCGACCCGACGAACGGCGACGTCGCGATCGTCGACTCGGGCGACGAGATCTTCAAGCGCTTCACGCGCGGCGGCGCGTTCCTGCGCCGCTGGAGCTTCTCGTATCGCGTCGACATCACGCTGCCCGGCGGCGTCGGGCAGCTGAACCACGCGCCCATCGCGGTCGCGCCCGACAGCAGCATGTGGACGGGCCTCGTCGGCACGTTCTACCCCGACAATCCGCCCGTCCCATGGATCACCCACTTCGATCCGAACGGCGTCGTGATCGGCTTCTCGAATCGCAAGCCCGTCGCCGTGAACTACGGCGAGCTCATCACCGCCGTCGCCGTCGAGCCCGCGAGCGGCGACGTCTTCGTGTCGGACGGGAGCTTCAACAAGGTCTACCGCGTGCAGTCGAACGGCACGATCTCCAAGACGATCCCGTTCGCCTCGCCCGGCGGGCTCTCGTTCGTGGGCGGCAAGCTCTACGTGACGAACACCGTCACGAACGTGATCCAGCGCTACACCGACCAGCTCGCGCTCGAAGCCACGTTCGGCGGCCCTGGCACGGGCAACGGCCTCTTCGCGTTCGACTACGCGAGCGGCCTCGCGGTGCGACCTTCGGACGGCCACATCTTCGTGGCGGACTCGCGCAACAACCGCATCCAGGAGCTGAACCCCGACGGCAGCTTCGTCGCGAAGCGCGGCGTGTTCGGCGGCTTGCCGGCGCAGTTCGCCATCCCCGAGAGCCTGGCGCTCTCGAACGGCGCCGACGTGCTGTACGTGGCGAACACGTACGACTACCGCATCGACATGTTCTGTCTCACCACCACGGCGGCGTGCAACGCGGTGATCGACCAGGACGGCGACGGCTGGCGCGACTACCAGGACAACTGCCCCACGGTCGCGAACCCGTCGCAGCTCGACAGCGACGGCGACGGCCTCGGAGACGCGTGCGACCCGTGCCCTTTCGACCCGCTGAACGATGCCGACGGTGACGGCGTGTGCGGCAACGTGGACAACTGTCCGACGGTCTACAATCCGGGCCAATCCGACCGCGACCACAACGGCATCGGCGACGCCTGTGACACGTGCCCGAACGACCCGCTCGGCGACGCCGACGGCGACCACGTGTGCGGCACCGTGGACGACTGCCCGTACGAGCCGAACCCCGACCAGACCGATTCGGGCGGCTTCGAGACGACTACACCGGACGGTGTAGGTGACGCGTGCCAGTGCGGCGACGTGTCGGGGGACGGCGTCGTCGACGCCAACGACGTGTCGGTGTACCGCGCCTTCCTCACGCAGGAGCCGAGCGCGCCGTTCTCGGCGGCGCGCAAGTGCAAGGTCGCCACGAACGGCGGCCCGTGCACGATCCTCGACCTGGTCATCGTGAAGCGCTCGACGCAGCTCGGCGTGCCGCTGATCTCGCAGGCCTGCGCGGCCGCGAACCCGCCGCCTCCGCCGCCGGGCCCGTAGTCAGCGGCGGACGAAGCGCGCGCGCAGCGCCTCGGGGATGCGCGTGGGCCGCAGCGTCTTCGCGTCGACGTACGCCCAGGTCGTGACCGCGAGCACGAGCAACGTGCCGTCGGACGCGCGCGTGAAGCGCGAATGCCGCTCGCTCTTGGCGCCGGTCATCGCCTCCACCCACGTCTCTTCCACGATCTCCTCGCCGGGCAGCGCGGGCCGGTGGTAGTCGATCTCGTGGCGCCGCACGATCCACAGCGCGCCCTGCGCGCGCAGGGCCGCGAGGTCGCTGCCGTGCAGCTGCGCGTGCGCGGTCGCGAGCTCCGCCACGAACCGCAGCCAGCGCACGTTGTTCACGTGGCCGAGCTCGTCGATGTCCCCGGGCGCGATCGTGCGCGTGCGCCGGAAGACCTCGGGGCTCATCCGCCCTCTTCGAGGAGCGCCGCGCAGTAGTCGCGATACGGCGAGGCCGGCATCGCGCGCAGGGTGCGCTCGAGCCCCGCCGCGTCGAGGAAGCCGCGCCGGAAGGCGATCTCCTCCAGGCACGCGATCTTCAGGCCCTGGCGCTGCTCGATCGTGGCGATGAAGTTCGCGGCCTCGAGCAGGCTCTCGTGCGTGCCCGTGTCGAGCCACGCGATGCCGCGCCCGAGCCGCACCGCGCGCAGCTCGCCGCTGTCGAGATACGCGCGGTTCAAGTCGGTGATCTCGAGCTCGCCGCGCGCCGACGGCCGCAGCGCCTTCGTGCGCCGCACCACCGTCTCGTCGTACAGGTAGATGCCCGGCACGGCCAGATTCGAGCGCGGCTGCTTCGGCTTCTCGACCAGCGACACGACCTTGCCCGCCTCGTCGAACTCGACCACGCCGTAGCGCTGCGGGTCGCGCACCGGGTAGCCGAAGATCACCGCGCCCGAGCGGAATTCCCGCACGATCTCGTCGAGCCGCATGCGCCCGTAGAACAGGTTGTCGCCGAGGATGAGCGCGACCTTGTCGGCGGCGATGAAGCGCTCGCCCACGAGGAACGCCTGCGCAATGCCCTTGGGCTCGGGCTGCACCGCGTACGAGAGCGCGATGCCCCAGGCCGAGCCGTCGCCGAGCAGGCTCTGGAAGCGCGGCACGTCGTTCGGCGTCGAGATCAGCAGGATCTCGCGCACATCCGCCAGCATGAGCGTCGCCAGCGGGTAGTAGATCATCGGCTTGTCGTACACCGGCTGGAGCTGCTTGCTCGCGACCTGCGTGATCGGGTGGAGGCGCGTGCCCGCGCCGCCGGCCAGGACGATGCCCTTCATGCGACCTCTCCGTGGCCCGCGAGACTAGCCCGAGGCCGACTCACGAGCGACTGAGGATCCTCGCGATCTCTGCGTCGCTGAGGCCGGCCTCGCGAAGCACGGCGGGACCGTCCGCGCCCAGGTCCGGCGCGGGCCGGTTCGCGGGCATCGGGTGGGCCGACATCTTGAACGGTGGGCCCACGCTCTGGAACGTGCCGAGCCGCGGATGCGCCACGGTCGAGAAGTAGCCCATCGCGCGCACCTGCGGGTCGTCGATCAGCTCGTGCATGCGGCGCACCGGCGCCCAGATCAGCGCGTGGCGCGCGAGCTCGGCCTCCCAGTCCGCGAGCGTCCGTGCGCGAAACACCGGGTCGAGCGCATCGACGAGCGCGCGCGCGTTGCGGTAGCGCGCGACCGGATCCGCGAAGCGCGCGTCGCGCTCGAGCTCGGGCCGGCCGACCGCACGGCACACGTTGGGCCAGTAGCGCTGCGAGTCGACCATGACGAGGAAGAGCCAGCGGTCGTCTGCGGTCGGGTAGTAGTTCCACAGCGGATTGCGCGGCGCGGCCCGGTCGTGCATGGGCGGGCTCTGGCCCGTCGCGAGCACGTTGGCCATGTCGTTGCCCTGGATGTACAGGCCGATCTGCAAGAGCGACACCTCGATCGCCTGACCCTCGCCCGTGCGGTCGCGCACGCGCAGCGCGGCGAGGATGCCGGCGACGAGCGACACGCCCGCGGCGTGGTCGCCGACGCCCGGGCGCAAGAACGCGGGAGTCGCGCCGGGCGGTCGGAACATGTCCATCATGCCGGTGCGCGCCCAGTACGCGGTGTAGTCGAACGCGGGCGCGTCGGCCTCGTCGCCGCGCACGCCGTAGCCGTTCAGCGTGGCGTGGATGAGCGCGGGCTGGCGCGCGCGCAGCGCGGCAGCGTCGAGCCCGTACTTCTTCTGGCGCGCGGGCAACAGGTTGGTGAGCACGACGTCCGCCCGCGCGATCACCTTCACGAGCGCGTCGCGCGCCTCCGGGCGGGTGAGGTCCAGCGCGAGCGAGCGCTTGCCGCGGTTGTCCATCTCGAAGGGCGGCCCGCCGTCGAAATCCGACTTGTAGCCGCCCATGTGCGGCTTGGTGTGGCGGTAGATCTCGCCCTCGGGCACCTCGACCTTGATGACCTCGGCGCCCAGGTCCGCCAGCAGCGCCCCGCCCGATGGCGCAGCGACGAAGCTCGCGACCTCGACGACCCGGATCCCCTCCAGCGGCTGCATGGTCGCGATCTTACCCGTTGTGCTATAACGCGTGCCCCATGGCCAAGAAGGGCGCGCGCGAGAAGATCAAGCTCGAGTCGAGCGCGGGGACCGGCTTCTTCTACACCACGCGGAAGAACAAGCAGAACACCCCGGACAAGCTCGAGGTCAAGAAGTACGACCCGATCGTGCGCAAGCACGTCGTCTTCAAGGAAGCCAAGCTGAAGTAGGGCTTCACACGCTCGCGCGCGCGATCGACACGCGGCGCGGAGCGGACAGGCCGTCGCTGCGGCCGGCGAAGTAGCGGCGCTCGGCGTCGGCGGGGTCGAGGAACTCGACCGACGTGAAGCCCGCGACGACGAGCAGCGCGCGGAGCTCGTCGGGCTCGAGCTTCGTGAGCCACGGCTCGCCTCCGGCGGCGGCCCGCGCCTCCGTGCCCGGCGCGCGCTCGCGCGCCGTGAACGTGACGATGAGCTCGCTGCCCTTCGGAAAGGACGCGACGGTGCGGAAGAGCGCCTCGATCGCCCCGCGCTCCAGGTAGACCAGCACGCCGAGACACGAGAACACCGCAGGCGCCGCGAAGTCGAGCCGGCTCGCGCCCAGTATCTCGCGCAGTGAGTGGCGCTCGAAGTCGGCGGGCACGAACGAGACGTTCTCCGGAATCGCCACGCCGCCCGCAGCCAGCCGCTCCCGCTTCAGTCGCTGGCTGCCCGGATGGTCGACCTCGAAGATACGCAGCGCTGCGGCCCACGGCGGCTGGCGGTACGCGAAGCTGTCGAAGCCGGCGCCCAGCACCACGAGCTGGCGAACGCCGCGCCGGCACGCGGCTTCGATGCAGTCCTCGGCGAAGCGGCTGCGCAGCACCACGTGCGCCCGCAGCGCGCGCATCGCGGCGCTCGAGTAGAGCCCGTCGTCGGCGAGCGCGCGAGCCAGCGCTGCGTCGCCCACGAGCGCGGGCGCGACGGGGTCGTCCAGCACCCTGGGCGCGCCGTCGCGGAGCTGGTGGATCGCGCGCAGCACCGCGACCCCCAGCGCCGTGCGGCTCGCCGGCCGCTCCTCCGCGTCGTCCGCCATCTGCACCCACGATAGCGACCAGGCGTAAGATCGCGGCCATGGACTTCGCACCCGACGCCGACTACGCGGGAATCGCGGCCGAAGCGGGCAAGCTCGCCGCGCGCTTCGACGACGACTACTGGCTCGAGCACGACGAGAAGAAGCTCTTCCCGTGGGAGTTCTACGAGGCGTTCGCGGAAGCGGGCTGGGTCGGCGTGCTCGTGCCCGAGGAGTACGGCGGCGCGGGGCTGGGCGTCATGCATGCGGGCGCGCTGCTGCGCGCGGTGGCGGGCAGCGGGGGGGCGATGAACGCGGCCTCGACGCTGCACCTGTCGATCTTCGGCATGGGCCCCGTGATCCACCACGGCTCGAAAGCACTGAAGGAGAAGTACCTGCCGCCCACCGCGACCGGGCAGCTGCACGTCTCGTTCGGCGTGACAGAGGACGACGCGGGCACCGACACGTCGCGCATCCGCACGTTCGCGCGCAAGACCGACCGCGGCTGGATCGTGAACGGCAAGAAGGTGTGGAACACGAAGGCGCAGCAGGCGCAGAAGATCCTGCTGCTCGCGCGCACCACGCCGCGCGAGGAGTGCGCGCGCCGCCTCGACGGCATGACGCTCTTCCTTGCCGACCTCGACCGCGCGCACGTGGAGATCCGCGAGATCCCGAAGCTCGGCCGGAACGCCGTGAACTCGAACGAGGTGTTCATCCACGACCTGCCGGTCTCCGACGAGGACGTCGTGGGCGAGGTCGGGCGCGGCTTCTACTGCCTGCTCGACGGCATCAACCCGGAGCGCATCGTCATCGCGGCCGAGGCGGCGGGCATCGGCTTCCGCGCGCTCGAGCGCGCGGTCGCGTACGCGCGCGAGCGCGTGGTGTTCGAGCGGCCGATCGGTCAGAACCAGGCGATCGCGCATCCGCTCGCGGACTCGTACTCGGAGCTCGTCGCTGCCGAGCTCCTGTGGCAGAAGGCCGCGTGGACGTACGACCGCGGCGAGCCCGCGGGCGCGCTCGCGAACATGGCCAAGGTGCGCTGCGCGGACGCCTCCTTCCGCGCCTGCGACCGCGCGCTGCAGACCCTGGGCGGATTCGGCTACGCGCGCGAGTTCCACGTCGAGCGGTACTGGCGGGAGGCCCGGCTCATGCGCCTCGCGCCGATCTCGCAGGAGATGGCGCTCAACTTCGTGGCCGAGCACGTGTTGCAACTTCCGCGATCGTACTGATTGACTTCGCTCGCCTGCGGCTCGCTGCGCGCGCCTTCGGCGCTTGCGGCCTCGCTCAGGGCGGCCTTCGCTCGGCCGGATTGACTTCGCTCGCCTGCGGCTCGCTGCGCGCGCCTTCGGCGCTTGCGGCCTCGCTCAGGGCGGCCCTCGCTCGGCCGGACGTTCCGATCTTCCTTCTGCAACAGAAGGTTGCAGGGCTTCTCGCACGTGCCTCGCTCGCTTGACCCTGATTTTTCGCGCCAGTAACCTGCGCGCCGGTCGCCACAAGGGGTCAGGGGGACCGTGGCGGGAGCTCCGCTCCGGACCGGCTCTGTTCTCGCGGGGCCTTGTTCGCAGGGAAGGAATCGGCGGTGAGCGACAAGCGCGCGCCTATCTTCGGGTTTACAGCGGTCTTCTTGATCCTGGCCATCCTCTGGATCTGGTACCCGTTCGGGACCCCGCTCTTGTTCCAGTCGACGATCTTTCCGCTGACGGACAACGCGGAGCGCACGCAGAGCGTGTACGCGATGGTCTACTGGATCACGCTGGTCATCTTCCTCGTGGTCGAGGGCCTGCTCCTCTACACGCTGTTCCGCTTCCGCGCGCGCGGCGACGAGAAGGCGCCGCCGGCGCAGACACACGGTCACACGGCGCTCGAGGTGGGCTGGACGCTCGCCACCGTTGTCCTCGTGCTCGTCATGTACGTGCCCAGCTGCGCGGCGATCCGCTACCACCAGGGCCCACCGCCGACGCCGAACCCGCTGGTGATCGACGTGACGGGCCGCCAGTGGTTCTGGGAGTTCTACTACCCCGACCAGGACCTCACGACCGCGAACGAGATCGTCGTGCCGCAGGGCCGCACGGTGCTCTTCCACGTGTCGGCGACCGACGTGATCCACTCCTTCTGGTTCCCGCGCCTCGGCGGCAAGCGCGACGCCGTGCCCGGGCGCACGCAGCCCATGTGGTTCACGCCGACGGAGCTCGGTGACTTCCACGGCCAGTGCACGGAGTACTGCGGCTCGTCGCACGCGCTCATGAAGATGGACATCAAGGTCGTGCCAGCCGCCGACTTCGACGCCTGGGTCGCGCAGCAGAAGGCGCCGTCCGATCCCGCGGCCATGGCCGGCTTCGGCGTGTTCGCGGCTTCGGGCTGCATCGCCTGTCACATGACGATGCAGAACGACAAGACCGTGCTGCACATGAACGGCCCGAACCTGATGAAGGTGGCCACGCGCGGGAAGATCGCGGCGGGCATCCTCGACAACACGCCCGAGAACCTGAAGCTGTGGATCTCGAACCCGCAGCACGTGAAGCCCGACGCGAAGATGAATGTGCCCGCGATGCAGTGCACCGGTCCGGGCACGCCCGACGCGTGCTGCCGCGACGTCCAGATCGGCAACTGTCTGCCCGACGCCACCGTCGATCAGCTGGTCGCCTATCTAGAGATGATGAAGTAAGAGGAGCAACCGATGGCGACCGCGACTCACACGCTTCCGCACGCGCACGCCGCCGAGCCGACGGGGATCTGGAGCTGGATCACCACCGTCGACCACAAGCGCATCGGCATCCTCTACGGCGTCTCCGCGTTCATCCTGTTCATGACGGGCGGCGTCGAGGCGCTCATCATGCGGCTCCAGCTCGCGGAGCCCGACGGCACGGTCGTGTCGGCGCAGACGTTCAACGCGCTGTTCACAATGCACGGCACGACGATGATCTTCATGGCGATCATGCCGCTCGGTGCCGCCTTCTTCAATTACATGGTGCCGCTCATGATCGGCGCGCGCGACGTCGCGTTCCCGCGGCTCAACGCGCTGTCGTACTGGGTGTTCTTCTTCGGCGCGCTGTTCATCAACTCGAGCTTCCTGTTCGGCACGCCGCCCGACGCGGGCTGGTTCGCGTACGCGCCGCTGTCGAACCGCACGGGCTCGCCGACCCACTCGGTCGACTTCTGGATCCTCGGCCTGCAGATCCTCGGCGTCGCGTCGATGATGGCCGGCGTCAACTTCATCGTGACCATCCTCAACATGCGCGCGCCGGGCATGACGCTCATGCGCATGCCCGTGTTCGTGTGGATGGTGCTCGTGGTGCAGTTCCTGGTGGTGCTCGCGTTCCCGATCATCACGGTCGGGCTGGTCTTCCTCATGTTCGACCGCCTGTTCGGCACCAACTTCTACATCCCCGAGGCCGGCGCCGACCCGCTGCTCTACCAGCACCTGTTCTGGCTGTTCGGTCACCCCGAGGTGTACATCCTGATCCTGCCCGCGATGGGCATCGTCAGCGAAGTGCTGCCCACGTTCTCGCGCAAGCCGCTGTTCGGCGCCGAGTTCGTGATCTTCTCGGGCATCGCGATCGGCTTCCTCGGCTTCGGCGTGTGGAGCCACCACATGTTCACGACGGGCCTGGGGCCGGTCGCGGACATCTCGTTCTCGTTCACCACGATGATGATCGCCGTGCCCACTGCGGTGAAGATCTTCAACTGGATCGCCACCGTGTGGGGCGGTCAGCTGCGCTTCGACACGCCGATGCTGTTTGCGCTCGGCTTCGTGTTCATGTTCACGATCGGCGGTCTGTCGGGCTTCATGCACGCGGTGCCCGCGATCGACCTGCAGCAGCAGGACACCTACTTCATCGTCGCGCACTTCCACTACGTGCTGTTCGGCGGCTCGATCCTCGGCCTCTTCGGCGGGATCTACTACTGGTACCCGAAGTTCACGGGCCGGCTCATGGACGAGAGACTCGGCATGTACCACTTCTGGGGCACGATGATCGGGTTCAACATGACGTTCTTCCCGATGCACTTCCTGGGCGCCGACGGCATGCCGCGGCGCATCTACACGTACCACGCGTGGGAAGGCTGGTCGACGTGGAACATGGTCGCGACCGTCGGCGCGTTCATCATCGCGAGCTCGCAGCTGATCTTCCTGTACAACTACGTGACGAGCCGAGTGCGCGGCAAGGTCGCGGGCAACGATCCGTGGGACGCCGCGACGCTCGAGTGGGCGACTTCGTCGCCGCCGCCGGAGTGGGACTTCGATCGCATCCCGCAGGTGACGAGCTCACGCCCGGTCTTCGACATGAAGTACCACGGCGCGCCGAAGCCGCCGCCGGGCCGCGACGAGGGCATCCACATCCCGCCGCCGTCGTACTGGCCGATCATCGTGGGGCTCGGCATCGCGATGATCTTCGGGGGCGCGATGCTCGTGCCCACCAAGGGTCCGTGGGTGTCGATCACCGGCTTCGTGATCTTCGTCGGCGGCACGTTCGGATGGGTCTTCCAACCCGGATACGGCTACACGCCGTCGGAGCACCACTAGATGTCCGCTGACGCTCACGCCGAGTACACGTCGCTCGGCATTCCGCACCGCAAGCTGGGCTTTTGGACCTTCCTCGGCTCGGAGTGCATGTTCTTCGGCACGCTGATCGGGACTTACTTGTCGTACCGCGGCAAGAGCCTGGTCGGCCCGTACCCGCACGAGACGTTCAGCGTGCAGGTGACCACGATCTCGACGTTCACGCTGCTCGCGAGCTCGTTCTTCATGGTCATGGCGCTGCACTACGTGCGCGAAGGCAAGCGCTTTGCGGCGGGCGCGTGGCTGCTCGCGACGGCCGTCGGCGGCCTGGTCTTCCTCGGCTTCCAGAGCTTCGAGTTCACCGAGTTCTACCACAAGGGACTCTCGCTCTCGAAGAACCTCTACGGCACCACGTTCTTCGTGCTCACCGGCTTCCACGGCGCGCACGTGTCGGGCGGCGTGCTGTGGCTGCTCTCGCTGTTCGTCATGAACGCGCAGGGCAAGCTGCCGCCCTCGAAGGAGATGGACGTCGAGATCGCCGGCTTGTACTGGCACTTCGTCGACATCGTCTGGATCATCATCTTCACCGTCGTCTATCTCGTGGAGTTCGCGCAATGAGTGACTCGCACGCGCATCCGCCGGTCAGCCTCTACGTCAAGGTGATCTCGACGCTCACGATCATCACGGCGTTCGAGATCATGATCATCATCCCGCCCGTGAAGGCGTGGTACCACGCGAACCTGCCGGCCCTGGCAGCGGAGGTCGTGCCGATCCTGCTGATCCTGTCGGCCGTGAAGTTCTGGGCGGTGGTCTACTTCTTCATGCACCTGCGTCAGGACCACGGCACGCCGCGAATGGTGTTCGGGTTCCCGCTGGCGCTCGCGGCGTTGATGATCGTGGTGCTGATGCTCCTGAACGGCCACTTCGTGTAGGGATGCGGTGAACGCGCTCTCCGACGACGGCCGGCGGACGGCGCGACGCGCCGCACGGGGGGCCGCGCTCCTCGCCTTCGCGGCGTGGTGCCTGATCGCGATCGGCGCGCTCGTGCGCGCGCACGGCGCCGGGCTGTCGTGCCCCGACTGGCCGCTCTGCACGGGCAAGCTCGTGCCGGCGTTCGACGCGCGCATCGCGCTCGAGTGGGGCCACCGCGTGTTCGCGGGGACGGTGTCGCTCGGGCTCGTGGCGCTGGCGGCCGCGCTCGTGCGCCTGCCAGAGCTGCGCGCGCGCTTCGGCGTGCGGCTGGCGCTCCTGTTCGGCCTGCTCGGCACGCAGGTCGTGCTGGGCGGGCTCACCGTGCTGCTCGGACTGGCACCGTGGACGGTCACCGCGCACCTGTGCACGGGGAACCTGTTCATGCTGTCGCTCGCGTGGCTCGCGCGCGATCTCGGCGGCGCTGCGCGCGGCGAAACGCGCGCGCCGCTCGCGCCCGGGCTCGCGCGGCTGGTGTGGGGCGTCGCGGGGCTCGTGGCGCTGCAGGTCGTGCTCGGCGGGCTCGTGTCGAGCCATGCGGCGGGGCTGGCGTGTGCGAGCTTCCCGACCTGCAACGGCGACTCGCTGGCGCCCACGCTGCACGGGCTCGTCGGACTGCACGTGCTCCACCGCTTGAACGCGTACGCGGTGGCGCTCGGCTGCGCGGTGCTGGCGTTCCGGCTGCGCAACGCCGGGCCGATCGCGCGCCTGGGCTGGACGGCGCTGCGGCTGGTGCTGGTGCAGATCGCGGTCGGCGCGGCGAACGTGCTGATGCAGCTGCCGGTCGAGATCACGGCGCTGCACTCGGCGCTGGCGGCGGCGATCGTCGCGACGGTGGGCCTGGCGGTGCGCGAGGCGCTCGCGCCGGCGCGTATTACACAAGAAAGTGTTGCGCGCGAAGTCGCGCCGGAACGCCCCGCGCTCGGGGCCGCGCGATGAACGCGTACCTGGCGCTCACCAAGCCGCGGCTGCTGCCGCTCGTGCTGTTCTCGGGCCTGCCGGCGCTCGTGCTGGCGGAGGGCCGCTGGCCCAGCCTGCCGCTCGCGGGCTGGACTCTGCTCGGCACGGCGCTCGCCGCCGGCGCCGCGAACGCGCTGAACAGCTATCTCGAGCGCGAGCGCGACGCGCGCATGGCGCGCACCGCGACGCGGCCGCTGCCCGCGGGCACGCTCGCGCCCGCGCGCGCGCTGGCGCTCGGCCTGGCGCTCTCGGCGCTGGGCACCGGCGTGCTCTTCCAGGCCGCGGGCGCCGCCGCCGCGGGCATCGCGCTCGCGGCGATCCTCTTCTACGTGTTCGTGTACACGCTGTGGCTGAAGCCGCGCACGCCGTTCGCGGTGGTCGCGGGCGGCGTGTCGGGCGCGATCGCGCCGCTCATCGCGGACGCCGCGATCGACGGCCGCATCTCGCTCTCGGGCTGGCTGCTCTTCGCGATCATCTTCCTGTGGCAGCCGCCGCACTTCTACGCGATCGCGATGAACCACCGCGCCGACTACGCGCGCGCCGGCTTCCCGATGCTGTTCGACAGGATCGGCGACCGCGCGACGTGTCGGCGCAGCCTGCTCTGGATCGGGAGTCTCCTGCCCGTGACCATCGCGCCGCTCTGGCTCGGTATGCTCGGCCCGATCTACGGCGTGGCGACCCTCGCGCTGTGGGCGTGGTTCTTCGCGCAAGCCGTGGCGCTCTTGCGCCGGCCCGACGCGCCGACCGCGCGCCGCACCTTCCGCGTATCGCTCGTCTATCTCGTCGGCACGTTCGCCGCGATGCTCGCCGACCTGGCGCTCTGGAGCGCTCGGTGATCCGCGCGCTCGCGGCGCTCGTCCTCGCCGCGGGCCTGTGCGCATGCGGCCGAGACGAGCAGGCGAGTCCGCCCGCGCCGAATGCAGCGGCGCCGACTGCGCCGGCGCCGAGCGCGCCCGCAGCCACGCCGGCTTCGAGCACCGCGCCTTCGCCCGCCGCCCAACCGACCGCCGCGCCGACCGGCAGCCTGCGCGGCGACGCCGCGAACGGCAAGGCGCTCTACGCGCAGTACTGCACGAGCTGTCACGGCGCGGCGGGCCACGGCGACGGCCCGGTCGCGGGCACGCTCAACCCCAAGCCCGCGAACCACACCGACCACCAGTTCATGGCGTCGCTCAGCGACGAGCACCTGTACCAGGTGATCTCGAAGGGTGGCGCGTCGGTCGGGAAGTCGCCGATGATGGCGCCCTGGGGCGGCGTCATCAACGACCAGGGCATCAAGGACCTGATCGCCTACCTGCGCCAGCTCTCCAGCACCTAGCGTTGTACGAGGCGCTGACGCTCGACTTCTACGGCACCTTGGTCGAGGAAGACGGCGCGGTGATCGCGCGCATCGCCGCCGCCGTCGCAGCCGCGTCGCCGCGTGCGCCCTGGGCCGGCACGCCTGTGCGCCGCTGCGCACGGCGCGAGCTTCCGCAGCCAGCGGACGCTCGAGGTGGACAGCTTGAACGAGACGCTGGCCGAGTTCGGCGCGCGGCTCGACGCTCGCACACTCTCGGCCGAGCTCTTCGCGTACTGGCGCGCGCCGCGCGGTTTGCCCGGCGCGGCCGAGTTCGTCGCGAGACTTCACATGCCTGTGTGTATCGTCTCGAACATCGACGACGCCGACTTGCGCGCAGCGTTCGGCTCGGCGGGCTGCGCGCTCAGGGCCAGCGCTGCGAAGTGACTGGGGTGCGAGTCACTCCACTCGCGGTCTTCTCGCGGCCCAGTGCGACGAGCCACAGACCCGCGGGCACGAGCCCGAGATAGCAGAAGCCCGCGCACGACAAGGTCACGCGGATCCCGAAGGCGATGCTGAGCACGACCGCCAGCACCGACGCCAGCACTCCCATCGCGCCGTTGATGCCCCAGAACCACGGCGTCGGTTCGGGGTCGACCGCTTCGACCAGCTTCATCCCCGTCGGGAACGCGAAGCCGAGCAGGAAGCCGAGCGGCAACACCACGGCGAGCGACACCGCGACGCGCACGGCGAGCTCGCGGCCGGTCGTCGCCGCGAACACGTGCGAGAGCACGACGGGCAGCGCCAGCAGCACCGCGCCCACGAGCACCGCCCATGTCGCCATTCCGCGCGTGCTCGCGATCGACAGCCGCTCCGACGCCAGGCTGCCGAACCCCGTGGCCAGGATCAGGCTGAACAGGCACACGGCGAGCGAGTAGATCGGGTGGCCGAGATACACGCTGAAGTACTGCAAGAGCGCGATCTCGCCGAGCATGAAGCCGAGCCCGATCAGCGAGAAATACGCCGTGCCTGCGGCCACGAGCGCGCCCGCGCTGCGGCGCGCCGCGCCGCGCAGCGGCACGAGGATCGTCGTGACCACGGCCGCGAGCGACACGAACAGGATCACCGATAGCGCGCCCGTCGCGCGGATGTTGCCGCCGAGCACGCCGCCCGTGCCCTTCGCCGGCGACTTCATGCGCGCCGCCGAGAGGATGCTCGAGAAGCGCAGCTGGTTGAAGAAGAACGGCCGGTCGTCGGTCGGCACCGTGAGGTCGAGATATTCGCTGCCCGCTGCGGCGTCGAGTGACGCGAGGTCGTGCGCCGACACGATCCGGCCGAGCAGCTCCGACTCGGGCGCCTCGTCGGGCGCGACGACCACCCCGAAGCCGAGGCGCTCGACCTCGCGGTGCAGGATCGCGAGCTGCTCCGGCGTGAACGGGCTCTTCGAGAGCACGAGCGTGGCGATGTTCGACGCGTGCGCGACGAACAGATGGGGGCGCGCGTCGGCGACGCCGGCGTCGAGCAGCGCGCCCGTCGCCAGCGCGATCATGCGCCCGGCCTCGTTCACGTCACCCGGGTTGTACCAGCGGCTCACCGTGAAGATGCCGTGCTCGTTCAGCGTGTGCAGGAACGCACGCCAACCTTCCAGGGTGTAGAGCCCGTTCTCGGACAGGCTGAACGCGCCCGCGCCCGTCGCGGCCCACGTGTCGATCATGCTCATCTGGATCAAGTCGAACTTCTCGGGCGTGCTCGCGAACCAGCTGCGCGCGTCGTCGACGTAGAGCTTCACGCCGGGGATCGAAGCCAGGTTCGAGAAGCCCATGTACTTCGGGTCCTGCGTGTGCAGGCGCACGAAGATCGGGTTCAGCTCGACGCCGGTGATGTCTTTCACGCCGTAGAGGTGCGCCGACATCACGTCGCGCCCGCCGCCGACGCCGATCACCGCCGACTTCGCGATGCCCGGCAGGTTGTACGCCAGGTTCACGAGGTCCCAGCGCAGGAAGCCGATGCTCTCGGGCGTGCCGTCGTAGTGGAACATGTCGGTGCCGGCGAGGCCGTCGATGTTGAGCGGGATCGCCTCGACCGACAGATCCGCGGGCGCGTTCGGCGACGCGCCCCACAGCATCGGCCGCGTCTCGTGCGGCAGCCCGGCGATGATGCGCGAGTACGAGTTCCAGCGCTCGAAGCCGTTCTGCGACGGGTCCTCGAGCTTGTCCTTCACGAGCACGGGACGGATGCCGACCGGCGAGACCGCGTTCGCGAACGCGAGCCCGGCGAAGAGCGCGGCCCACAGCGGCGGCCGCAGCCAGCCGCTGCCCGCGCCGCCCGCGAACGCCGCCGCCGCCAGCGCCGCGAGCGCGGCCGCGAGCAGGATCACCGACGGCGCGTTCAGGAAATTCAACAGCCCGACGACGGCCACGCAGCCGAGCGCGGCGCCGAGCAAGTCCGCCGCGTAGACCTGGTGGATCGGGAACGGGCTGCGCGTGAGCGCCAGGCTCACGGCGACGCCCGCGAACACGTACGGCACGGCCATCGCCGCGAGCAAGAGCGTCCAGGACACGAGCGTGACCGCCGTCGCGCTGACGGTGGTCACGAGCGAGAGCTGCACGAGCAGCGACGCGGGCATCGACAGCGCGGCGGCGAGCGACGCGCGCGCGAGCTCCGCCGAGAGCCGTTCTGGAACGAACTCGTCGCGGCGCAGGTAGACGCGCACTGCGCCGACGGTCATGCCGAGCATGGCGACGCTGATCGCGAAGAACGCCAGGTAGTACCAGGCGATCACCGACAGGATGCGCGTCTGCACGATCTGGAAGACCAGCATCGCGAAGCTGATCCCGAACACGCCCCAGAGGAACGCGCCCTTCGCGATCGTCCCGGTCCTCGCCGCCAATGCCTGCCCCGCGCTCAGAGGAGCGCGGATCGTATCACGCGGTCGTGACTCGCTACGACAATTCCGCGGCCGAGTAGCCCAGGATGTCGCGCGCGATGATCAGGCGCTGGATCTGGCCGGTGCCCTCGTAGATGTCGGTGATGCGGCAGTCGCGGAACCACTTCTCGAGCAGGTGGTCGAGCGAGATGCCGAGCGAGCCGCACAGCTCGATGCAGCGCTGCGTCGCCGTACGCGCGATCTCGCCGCCCTTGGCCTTCGAGATCGACGCTTCCAGGTTGTTCGACTTCGATTCGCCGGACAGCCAGCTCGCGTGCAGCACGCACAGCATCGCGGCCTCGATGTCGGCCTCAATCTCGATGAGCTTCTGCTGCACCGCCGAGCGGCCGTGCACGCCGGCGTTCCAGTCGACCTCGACGCCTTCCGCCGCGAGCGCGTCGCGCGTGAAGTCGAGCGCCGCCTGCGCGATGCCCAGGCCGATCGCCGCCACCGCGGGCCGCGTCATGTTGAACGTCTTCATGACGCCCTTGAAGCCGCCGGCGCCTTCCTTCGGGATCGACTCGTCGCCGCCCAGCAGGTGGTCGCGCGGGATGCGGCAGTCGCGGAACACGTAGGCCGCGGTGTCGTCGGCGCGAATGCCGAGCTTCTTCTCCTTGTGAGTCACTTCGAAGCCGGGCGTGCCCTTCATGACGATGAAGCTCTTGATGCCCGCGCGCCCCGCGCTCTTGTCGATCGTGGCCCACACGACCACGCCTTCGGCGCGACACCCGGTGGTGACGAAGATCTTCTCGCCGTTCAGCACCCACTCGTCGCCCGAGAGCACGGCCGTGGTCTGCACTGCCTTCGAGTCACTGCCGCAGCCGGGCTCGGTGATTGCCATCGCGAGCGTCTTGCCGCCCCAGCGGCTCTGCTGCTCGGGGGTGCCCGACGCGCGCAGTGCCGCGTTGCCGAGCCCGCCGGTGCCGCGCCGCATGCGCACGGTGTAGTCGCCCCAGGTCTGGCCGGCGGTCACCAGCATGCTCATGACGCCCATCGAAGAGTCGAGCTCGTCGCGCTTCATGAGCAGCGCGAACGGGTTCTTGAAGTCCTTCGCCTCGGGCAGCGTGTCGGGCGCGAACTCCTCTTCGTGGTCGTCGTAGTAGCGCGCGTACTTGCGGCACACGAGCGCTTCTTCGCGCACCGTGGCCAGGATCTGCTCGTCTTTCTCGGAGAGGGTGAGGTCGATCATGTTCGTGTGTTCCTTCGCGCTAGAGGGCCGCGACGCTCTCGTTGACCGTGAGCGCGCGCGCGTTGCGGTACCACATCTCGACGGGGTACTCGCGGATGTAGCCATGGCCGCCGAAGATCTGCAGGCCGTTGTCGGCGATCTTCATGACCTCGCGGGTCGCGTACACGTGCGCGAGCGTCGCTGCGCGCGACGCGTCGACGCCGTGCTCGAGCAAACTCGCCGCCTTCCACACCAGGTGGCGCAGCGAATTGAGCTCGACCTGCATCTCCGCGAGCATGAACGCGATCGCCTGCTTCTGCGCGATCGGCTGGCCGAACGCGACGCGCTCGCGCGCGTAGGGCAGGGCGAGCTCGTACACGCCGCGCGCCAGCCCGAGGCCGAGCGCCGCGCTCGCCGTGCGCAGCATCGCGAGCAGCCGCGCGCCGTCGATGCCGCGGTCGCCGCCGAGCCGAGCCGACGCGGGCACCTCGACGCGATCGAGCTCTACGCTGAAGCGCGGCAGGCACTGGAAGCCGAGCGTGCGCTCCGCTTCCGGCGCGATCGCCAAGCCCTTGGCGTCGCGCGGCACGATGAACGCCTCGAGGCCGGCCACGCCGTCGCGCGCGCCGCGCGCCACGACGAGCAAGTGACTCGCGGTCGACGCGAGCGGCACGAGCCGCTTCTTGCCGGACAGCGAGAAGCCCGAGCCCTTCGGCTCGGCGACCGTGCGCAGGCTCGACACCTCGAAGCTGAACGTGGGCTCGAGGAGCGCGAGCGTCGCAGCGTGGAAGCTCGAGCCGACGAACAGCGGCAGCAGCGACTTCTTCTGCTCGTCGGTGCCGAAGTCGAGGAGCGGCGCCACGAACAGCCCCGGCGCCAGCGCGGCAGCGGCGAGCGGCACGTCGCCGCAGCCGAGCTCCTCCAGCACGAGCGCGTTCGTGACGGGCGAACGGCCGATGCCGCCGCCGCCGAACGACTCGGGAATGGCGCCCGCGACCAGGCCGAGCTCCCAGCTCTTCTGCAGGAAGTCACTGGGCAGCTCGCGCTTCTCGTCGCAGGGGCGCGCGATCTCGCGCATCTCGTTCTTCGCGAACTCGCGCACGGTGTCGCGGACGAGCTCCTGCTCTTCCGTGGGTCCGAATGAGATCATCGCGGTTCTCCTCGTTCCTTTCTCTTCGGCGAATACGGCTGGTGGAAGTACCAGGCGATCGAGCCGCCTCGACCGTCCTTCTTCAGCTTCCCGTCGGCGACGGCCTCGCGGTCGTCCATGAGCCCGATCGCGAGCAGCGTCCAGTCGCGCGCGTCCGCCGTGTAGCGGACGTCGGCGCGCTCGGCGAAGCCCTCGCGCACGCGGCAGTCGCCGTCGTCGATGTCGATCGTCCAGACGCCGCCGCCCTTGCCCGTGAGCCGCAGCTCGTACGTGGTCCGGACGCCCGCGGTGCGCTCGTCGCGCAGCAGGAACGGCAGCGCCTCGACGACCGCCGCCGCGGTCGTCTCCTTGAACGGGCCGGCCTGCCGCATGATGTGCCGCACCCACCAGAGCGCGATCTCGCGCACGGCGGGCTCGAGCGTGCGCCCCAGGTCGGTCAGCGCGTACTGTGAGCGGCCGCCCGCGGGCACGGTCTCGACCAGGCCCTGCTCGACCATGCGGTGCAGGCGCGCCGAGAGGATGCGCGGCGCGATGCCCGTGCGGCCGCGCAGCTCCTGGAAGCCGCGCGGGCGTGCGAGCAGGTGGCGCACCAGCACGAGCGTCCAGCGGTCGCCGATCAGGTCGAGGCTGCGATGGACGGGATCGAAGATGGCGCCGGTCTCAGCGAGCCCGTCGGCGGCGATCTCGTGCCGCGCGCGCGCGCGGCTGGGTACCCGACGGGTCTTCCTGGAGGTAGACGAAGGCATATCCAGCTCCAGACGCTATCAGCACCACAATCAGTATTCAAGGGGTACTAATCGGCCGAAGCCCGCGCCCGCTGGAGTCCGGGTCCGCACGCCGGCAAGACGCGTGCATCGGATAAGATCGCGACGAAGGAGCGGAGACATGCGCATGGGTCTCATGATCGGCGCGACGGAAGGGCCCGCGGGGACGATCGACGGCCTCGTGGCGACGGCGAAGCGCTACGAGGCGGGCGGCTTTCCATGCCTGTGGATGGCGAACATCTTCGGTCTCGACGCGATCAACGCGCTGGGGCTCGTCGGGCGCGAGACCTCGCGGATCGAGCTCGGCACTGCGGTCGTGCCGACGTACCCGCGCCATCCGTTCGCGATCGCGCAGCAGGCGCTCACCACGCAGGCCGCGTCGCGCGGTCGTTTCGCGCTGGGTATCGGGCTCTCGCACAAGATCGTGATCGAGAACATGCTCGGCTTCTCGTACGACAAGCCCGCGCGCCACATGCGCGAGTACCTGTCCGTGCTGGCGCCGCTCCTGCGCGGCGAGGCCGTGCAGTTCCGCGGTGAGCAGTACCGCGTCGCGGGCGCGCTGCAGGTGCCGGGCGCCACGCGCGTGCCGCTGCTCGTCGCCGCGCTCGGGCCGATCATGCTGCGCATCACCGGCGAGCTCGCCGACGGCACGATCACCTGGATGACCGGGCCCAAGACGCTCGCCGCGCACATCCTGCCGGGCCTGCGCGAGGCCGCGAAGGCGGCGGGCCGGCCCGAGCCGCGCGTCGTCGCCGGCTTCCCGATCGTCGTCACGAATCAGCCGGCCGAAGCGCGCGAGAAGATCGCGAAGGCGCTCTCCATCTACGGGCAGCTGCCGTCGTACCGCGCGATGCTCGACCGCGAGGGTCTCGCCGGCCCGGCCGACATCGCGCTCGCGGGCGACGAAGCCACGCTGCGGCGCGAGCTCGCGCGGCTGCGCGAGCTCGGCGTCAGCGACTTCAGCGCCGCGATCAGCGCGGTGGAGCCCGGCGCCGAAGAGCGCACGGTCGCGTTCCTGGCGAGCGAGCTCGGAGGTGCGCGATGAGCGAGCCCGCAGTTCTCTACGAAGAGAAGGACCACGTCGCGACGCTCACGCTGAACCGGCCCGAGAACCGGAACAGCATGACCGAGGACGTGCTCGAAGGCCTGCGCGCCGCGGTGGCGCGCGTGCGCGAGGACGCCGAGGTGCGCTGCGTCATCGTGACGGGCCGCGGCAAGAGCTTCTGCGCCGGCGCCGACTTCAGGGCGCAGATCCAGCGCGGCGATTCGGGGGAGCGGAAGCTCCTGCCGAACGAGCGCAGCTTCGCGATGTACAGCCCGTTCCTTTCGCTGCTCCAGATCGAGGTGCCGGTGATCGGCGCGCTGAACGGCCACGCGATCGGCGGCGGGCTCGGGCTCGCGCTGGTGTGCGACATCCGCGTGGCCAACCGCGAGGCGAAGTACGGCGCGAACTTCACGCGCCTCGGGCTGCACCCGGGCATGGCGACGACGTACTTCCTGCCGCGCTTCGTCGGGATTCCGCGCGCGGCCGAGCTGCTCTTCACGGGCCGGCTCGTGTCGGGCGAAGAAGCGGCGCAGCTCGGGCTCGCGAACTACGCGGTGGCCGAGGACCAGGTGCTGCCGAAGTCGCTCGAGCTCGCGCACGAGATCGCGACCGCTGCGCCCATCGCCGTGCGCTGGACCAAGCGCTCGCTGTACCAGAACGTCGACTGGGATCCGGTGCGCGCGGCGCAGGCGGAGGCGCACGCGCAGTCGCGGACGCTCGAGACCGAAGACTCGAAAGAGGGCGTGCAGGCGCTGCTGCAGAAACGCGCGCCAGTGTTCAAAGGCAGGTAGACGGCCGGCTAGACTCTGGCGATGAAAGACGACGAACGTCGGACGCGCCAGCGCACCTCGCGCGTGCCCGAGGGCCGCGGCGAGCGGATCGCGCGGCTCGCCGGGCTGCTCGCGGCGATCGCGGGCGAGTCCGCGCTCGAGGCGCTGCGGCGCGTGGCAGGCGCCGGCGAGCGCGACGCGTCGCTGCTCTTGACGCGCGCGAGTGCGCGCCGGCTCGCCGACACGCTCGCCGACCTGCGCGGCGCGGCCATGAAGCTCGGCCAGCTCTTGTCGCTGCAGGGCGACGACCTCTTGTCGCCCGCGCTGCGCGAGACGCTCGCGGGCTTGCAGAGCCACGCGCACTTCATGCCCGAGGCGCAGGTGCGCCAGGTGCTCGCGAACGAGCTCGGGCGCGACTGGAAGCGCCGCTTCGCCGAGTTCGACTTCGAGCCGCTGGCCGCCGCGTCGATCGGCCAGGTGCACGCGGCCCACGCGCGCGACGGCCGCGACCTGGCGCTGAAGCTGCAGTACCCGGGCGTCGAGCGCTCCATCGACGGCGACGTCGACAACCTGTCGCTGCTGTTGCGCGCGTTGCGGCTCGTGCCGCCCGGGCTGGATCTGGACTCCGTCGTGCCCGAGCTGAAGGAAGAGCTCCGCCGCGAGGCCGACTACGGGCGCGAGGCGCGCAGCCAGGAGCAGTACCGCGCGCACGTCGGCGACGATCCCGGCGTGTTGGTGCCGCGCGTGCATTCCGACCTGTCGACGCACCGCGTGCTGGCGAGCGACCGCGTGCGCGCGCTGCCGATCGAGGACCTGCGCTCGCCGGCGCACCCGCAGCGGCTGCGCGACGCCGTGGGCGCGAAGCTGCTCCGGCTCGTGTTCCGCGAGCTCTTCGAGTTCCGCTTCGTGCAGACCGATCCGAACTTCGGGAACTACCTGTACGAGCCCAAGCACGAGCGCGTGGCGCTGCTCGACTTCGGCTCGGTGCGCAGCTTCTCGCGCCACTTCACCGACCGATACCGCGAGCTGATCGCCGCCACGGTCGCCGGTGAGCGCACCGAGGTCGAGGAGCGCGGCCGCGAGCTCGGCTTGCTGCGCGGCGACGAGAGCGCCGAGGCGTGTGCGGCGTTCGCGGAGCTCTCGCTGCGCGTCGCCGAGCCGCTCGCGCACCGCGGGCCGTACGACTTCGCGGGCACGCACCTGGCGCGCGAGGTGCGCGACCTCGGCGTCGAGGCGTACACGCGGCGCGGCCTGCACGCGCCGCCCACGGAGCTGATCTTCCTGCACCGCAAGCTCGCGGGGACGTACCTGTTGCTCGCGCACATCGGCGCGCGCGTCGACTGCGCGCGGATGTTCGAGGAGTTCGCCGGTTGAGCGCGCGCTGCCCGTGGGCCGAGAAGGATCCGCTCTACCACCCGTACCACGACGAAGAGTGGGGCGTGCCCTCGCACGACGACCGGCACTTGTTCGAGATGCTGGTGCTCGAGGGCGCGCAGGCGGGGCTGTCCTGGCTCACGATCCTGCGCAAGCGCGACGGCTACCGGCGCGCGTTCGACGGCTTCGACCCCGCGCGCGTCGCACGCTACACAGAAAAGCGTCAAGCCCGGCTGCTCGCGAACCCCGACATCGTGCGCAACCGCCATAAGGTCGCCGCAGCCACGCTGAACGCGCGCGCGTTCCTCGCCGTGGCGCGGGAGTTCGGCAGCTTCGACGCCTACCTGTGGCCCTTCGTCGGCGGCGCGCCAAAGCAGAACCGCTTTCGCACGCCCGCCGACGTGCCGGCCCGCACGGCCGAGTCCGACGCGCTGTCCAAGGACCTCGCCAGGCGCGGCTTCAAGTTCGCCGGCTCGACCATCTGCTACGCGTTCATGCAGGCCGTCGGCATGGTGAACGACCACCTGGTGAGCTGCCCGCGCCACGCGGCGGTCGCGGGGCGCAAGCGCCGGTGAGCTGGCAGCGGGTCGCGAAGCTCGACGACGTGCCGCCGGGCACCGCGCGGCGCGTAGTCGTCGCCGGCATCGAGATCGCGCTCTGCAACGTGGCCGGCGAGCTCTACGCGGTCGACGACGTGTGCACGCACGCGTACGCGAGCCTGTCGGAGGGCGCGCTCGTGGGCCACGAGCTCGAGTGCCCGCTGCACGGCGGCTGCTTCGACGTGCGCACCGGGGCGGCGGATGGCGGCATCGTCACAGAAGACCTGCGCCGCTTCGCGGTGCGCGTCGACGGCGGCGACGTGCTGGTGTCGCTGGCCGGCGACTAGCGCTTGCGCCGGAAGCTCTTCGCGGCCGCCGCCGGCGCGCCGCCCGCCGAGCTCGCGGACGCGCTCGTGTTGATCGACTGGCGGAACGACGTGTCGAAGTTCGCGCCCGCCGTGTCCGATTCGAGGTCGATCGTCGTCGGCAGATCGATCGTCGGATAGGCACCGCACGCCTCGCCCGGGTCGCAGACGAGCATGTCGTTGTCCATGTCGCTGCCCGCGATGACGAGATACTGCCCCGCGGGGACGTTCGAGAACGAGTACGAGTACGCTCCGTTCGTCGCGGGCAGCGCGTCCTCCGTGATCACCTCGAGCGTGTTCGCGTCGACGAGCAGCACGTACTGGAAGCCGGCATCCGAAGCGGTCGCGCCGCCCACGCGCATGACCACCGGCACGTGGACCGTGCCCGCGGTCGACACCACGTCGATCGTCGCCGAATACGTCCCCGCGCCGAGCGAGCTCCGGTCGACCGCCGCGCGGTACTCGCCGAAGCCGTTCCCGTCGACGCTCACCGTGGAGACCGCGAGCCACGGCGCGCCGGCCGGGTTCTGCACCGCGACGGAGGAGACCGACAGCGCGTCGCTCGACGCGTTCGCCACCGTGAGGTCGAGCGTGTCGAGCGCGAGCCCGAAGTTCAGCCCCGACGGCGAGACGCTGAGCGACGTGACCGGGCTGGTGTCGGGCGCGCCCGCCGCGACGACGGCTGCGCGCGCGTCGATGAGCCCCCAGCCCGTGGCGGCGTCCCAGCCCGGTGTGCCGAGGTCGTCGGTGAGCTTGCCCTGCGCGAGCAGCGTGTCCACGTCGGCGGGCATGAGCGCGGGCGAGACGGAGCGCATGAGCGCGAGCACGCCCGACACGTGCGGTGTCGCCATCGACGTGCCCTGGTAGAACACGTAGTCGAAGGTGATCGGGCTGGCGCTGTCGTCGGCCAGGGTCGACAGCACACCGTCGGCCCAGCCGTCCGCGTTGCGATCTACCGTGGTGTCGCCTCCCGGCGCCGCGATGTCGACGTCGGCGTTGAAGTTCGAGTAGGGCGCGGGATTGCGGTTCAGATCGACGGCCGCGACGGAGATCACGCCGTCGTAGTCCGCCGGGTAGGTGGGCTCGTTCGACGCGTCGTTGCCCGCGGCGGCCACCACGAACACGCCCGCGTCGTGGATCTGCTGGAAGAGCGCGTTGGTCGCGGCGTCGAAGCCGCCGCCCGCCAGCGACAGGTTGATCACGTCCGCGCGGTGCGCCGGCAGCGTGCCCGAATCGTTGGGCAGGCCGGCCGCGAAGCGCACGCCCTGCATCACGTCGTACAGCGTGCCGCCATTCAGCCCGAGCACGCGCACCGGCATGACCTTCGAGCCCCACGCGATGCCCGCCACGCCGATCCCGTTGTTCGTCGCCGCGGCGATCGTGCCCGCCACGTGCGTGCCGTGGAACGAGCTCGCGCCGCCGAGCGCGCGGTCGCCGGGGTCGTTCGGGTCCGGGTCGATGCCGTCGCCGTCGCGCGCGCGCGATGCGTCGCGGATGAAGTCGTAGCCGGGCACGAGCTGGCCCGCGAGGTCGGGGTGGTCGAGGCGCACGCCCGTGTCGACGACGGCCACGATCACCGATGGATCGCCGGTCGTCAGGTCCCACGCCTGCGGCAGGTGGATCAGCGGGTAGTGCCACTGAAGTGTGTAGAGCGGGTCGTTCGGCACGAGCGCCGGGTGCATCACGTAGTTCAACGACACGCTCTCGAACTCGGGCCGCTGCCGCAGGCTCCGCAGCGCGAGGAGCGTCTCCTGGCGCGAGAGATCGGCCGCCGAGAGCCCCTTCGCCGACAGCTGCGCGTGCTCGGCCGCCGCGCCGAGCGCCTTGAAGGCCGCAGTGCGCGCGGTCGCGCTCGCCGGCAGCTGAACCAGCATCTCACGCGTGGTCTCGCCGGCGACGCGCGAGAGGCCCACGTCGGCGGGCAGTGCCAGCGCCTGCGCGCGCGCGCCCGCCGCCGCCGGAGTGGCCCGCAGCTTCACGACGAGCTCGCCGGGCACGAACTCCACGTCGGTGCGCTCCGTTCGCATCGCGGCCGCCGGTACCGTCTGCCCGACCGACAGGGTGTAGTTCGAGCCGCACGCGCAGAAGTCCTTCGGAAACACCTCGATGAAGTACTCGCCGTCGGACGGAGCGACCGTGAGCTCGTATGCGCCGATGCCCTCGGAGCAGAGCGGATCCGGCATGTTCCCGGACGGCGGCTTCGGTCCCCACAGGCACAGGTCCAGGTCGGCCTGGCCGGGCTGGTCGCCGGCGGGATCGCCGATCGACAGCAGCACTACCTGCCCCGCGCGCAGCGAGGCGAAGTAGCGGTCCATCGAGTCGCCGAAGTCGAACGAGTTGCCGGGCGCTCCGGCCTGTGGCGTGTTGACGTAGCCGCCCACCGTGGACGGCACGGCGAGCGGCTGCGCGTCCTCGATCAGGCTGCCGTTGTCGACGGGCGTCACGTTGGTGTCGTTCACGTCGGAGTCGACGAACGTCGACTCGGCCGCGTAGATCGTGCCCGAGAGCGAGTACGCGCCCAGATCCGAGCGCGTGATGCGCTCCCACAGCGCCGCCCAGCCCTCGACCGCCGCGGACACGCCGTCCGAGGTCGGGCCCTGGTAGAGGATCCCCTTCACGTTGGCCGACTTCTCGACGCCCGTGAACGACAGGTCGAACCGGTCGACGGCGGTGCCGAGGAGCTGCGTGCGGCGCGTGTCGTCGCCACGCCGCGCGAAGTCGATCTCGGCCGCGAACGCGCGCGCGGCGAGCGCGCCGGTGGCCAGCATCAGCTTGGCGCGGAACTTCAAGTCGCGCGCGCTCTCGAAGTCGACGTTCCCTGCGATCGCGCCGACCAGCGGGTCGACGTCGCTGGCGGAGATGGACAGGAGCGAGCCCACGTCGAGCCGCAGCCCGCAGTGCCCGCCGCTCTTCGCCGCCTTGGCGGCCGCCGCCTGGTACACCCCGGCGAACCTCTGCTCGGCCTTCACGAGGCACGACGTGGGGTCGTGCAGCGATGCGTACGCCTTCGCCCAGCAGGCGTGGCGCGCGGTGTAGAGCTTGCTCGCGGCCGACAGCTGCGTCAGCCGGCAGGCGAAGCCGGGGTCGGTGGCGGCGCGCGCCGCATCCGCTGCGGCGGCGAGCCAGAGCGAGACGCCCGCGAGCGCAACGGCGCGCGCGGCTCGCCCCGGAGACCGATCCCCCCACCGGCTCACGCGCGCATGAAAGCGCGAGCGAGAACGGCCGTCAACGCTGCTCACTTGCAGCGTATCGACAGGATCTTCAGATTCCGGAGCCCTTCTCTTCGAAGCCGGTGTGGATGCCGCACTCGCGGCTCTCGGGCCGCTCCCACCACCAGCGCCCGGCGCGCTCGTCCTCGCCCTCGCGGATGGCGCGCGAGCACGGGGCGCAGCCGACCGACGGGTAGCCCTTCGCGTGAAGCGCGTTCACGGGCACGGCGTGCTTGCGCACGTACGTCCACACGTCTTCCTTCGTCCACTTCGCGAGCGGGTTCAGCTTGATGCGCCCATCGTGGACCTCGTCGATCTCCGCGGCGGTCACGTCCGCGCGAGTCACGCCCTGCTCGGGGCGCAGCCCGCTGATCCAGGCGTCCAGGTCGGCGAGCGCGCGCTGCAGCGGCTCGACCTTGCGCACGCCGCAGCAGAGCTTCCGCTTCTCCACGGCGTCGTAGAAGAGGTTCATGCCGTGCGCGCGCACCATCTTCTGGACGCGCTCGGGATCGGGGAAGTAGACCTCGACCTCGACCGCGTAGCGCTCGCGCACGCGGTCGATCAGGTTGTGCGTCTCCTGCGGCAGTCGGCCCGTGTCGAGCGTGAACACGCGCGTCCGCTTGGGGTCGAGCTGGTACATCATGTCGAGCAGCACCAGGCCGTCCGGCGAGCCGAAGCTGGCCGACAGCGCGATACGCGGCGTGAAGTGCTCGAGCCCCCAGGCCAGGAGCTGCTGCGGCGACCGCTCGTTCAAGCGGCCCGAGCGGACCTCGTCGAGAACCGCGGCCGGAATCTCCTGCATCCCCATGTCTGTCTCGCCCTGTCTCTGTCGCTTGCTGCTCTGAAAATCTCTGGTGTGACACCCGGGAATTTGGCCTGCCCCGAGGTCCCAATCCCGACTGCTGAGACGGGATTTTACCCGTTCAGGTTTCCCGAGGCTCGCTCATTCGGGCGCGCACGGCTCGCCGGCCAGGTCCGAGTGGAGCCGAGTGCGCAGCGCCGCCGGCGGCCAGTCGCCGCCGCCCAGCGCGCTCATGCGCTCGAGCGGTTGGCTTGTTGCGCGCCTGCTCGATGCCGGTGAAGCGTCGGCGTAGTGGACCAGGGTCACGTTCGCGAAGTCCGGGTTCTCGAACGTGACTCGCGCGGTCGGCGAGGTCTGCGGCGCCTGCCAGTAAGTCAATGTGTTTCAGGCCGCGAGGAAGACGGCGAGCCGGGCCGGCGCGGGCCACGCAGAAGCCTATACTCGCGCCATGATCCCCCGCGTGTTCGTCGACGGCCACGTCGGTACCACCGGCCTGCGCATCCGCGATTGGCTGGCGGGCCGGCGCGACCTGTCGGTGGTCGAGCTGCCGGAGTCGCGGCGCAAGGACCCCGCGGCGCGGCGCGAGGCCATCGCGGGCGCGGACGTCGCGGTGCTGTGCCTGCCCGACGACGCAGCGCGCGAGGCGGCCGGTTTCGCCCGCGAGGCGGGCGTGCGCGTGCTCGACGCGAGCGCGGCGCACCGCGTGTCGCCGGGCTGGACCTTCGGGTTGCCCGAGCTCGGGCCGGGCCAGCGCGCTGAGATCGCCGCCGCGCCGGCGGTGTCGAACGCGGGCTGCTGGGCGACGGCGTCCATCCTGTTGCTGCGGCCGCTGGTCGACGCCGGCGTGCTGCCGCGCGACGCGGCGATCCACGTGCACGGCCTGTCCGGCTACTCGGGCGGCGGGCGCGAGATGATCGCGCGCTGGGAGGATCCCGCGCGAGGCCTGCTCACGCACGTGTACGAGGCGCCGTACGCGCTCGACCGCGTCCACAAGCACATCCCCGAGATCACGCGCTACGCGGGGCTCGCGCACATGCCCGTCTTCGTGCCCGCGGTCGGGCCGTTCCGCTGCGGCATGCGCGTCGAGATCCCGCTGCACGCCGAGTCCGCGCGCGATCTCGCCGGCGGCAAGCGCGTGTTCGACGCGCTCGACGCGCGCTACCGGGGCGAGCGCTTCGTGCGCGTGCTGCCGATTCGCGAGCCGCTCGACTCGGACGAGCGCACGTTCGACCCGCGCGCGTGCAACGACACGAACCGGATCGAGCTGCGCGTGATTCCTCACCCAGCGGGACACGTGCTGCTCGTCGCCGTGCTCGACAACCTGGGCAAGGGCGCCGCGGGCGTCGCCATCCAGAACCTGAACTTGATGCTCGGGCTGCCCGAGGCGAGCGGGCTGCCGGACTGACTGCGGTGGACGAGGCGCTCGACCTCTGCCCGCCCGTGCGCGCTTGGTTCGAGCGCCGCTTCGCGGCCCCGACGCCGGCGCAGGCCGCGGGCTGGCCCGCGATCGCTGCCGGCGGCGACGTGCTGATCGCGGCCCCTACCGGCTCGGGCAAGACGCTCACCGCGTTCCTCCTGATCATCGACCGGCTCGTGCGCCGCTCGCTCGAAGGCCGCCTCACCGACCAGTGCGAGGCGATCTACGTGTCGCCGCTGCGCGCGCTCTCGCACGACATCCAGCGCAACCTCGAGACCCCGCTCGAGGAGATCCGCGCCGAGGCGCGCGCACAGGGCCTCGAGCTGCCGCCGATCCGTGCCGCCGTGCGCACGGGCGACACCTCGCCGTCGGAGCGCCAGGGCATGCTGCGCCGCGCGCCGCACATCCTGGTCACGACGCCCGAGTCGCTCTACGTGATGCTCACCTCCGACCGCGCGCGGAAGCTCCTGGCGACGGCGCGCACGGTGATCGTCGACGAGATCCACGCGCTCGCGCGCGACAAGCGCGGCTCGCACCTCGCGCTGTCGCTCGCGCGGCTCGACGCGCTGTGCGGCGCGCGCCCGGTGCGCATCGGCCTGTCGGCGACGCAGCGGCCCATGGACGAGATCGCCCGCTTCCTGTGCGGCGGCGCGGAGCGGCCCTGCCGCGTGATCGACCTGGGCCACCAGCGCGACCTCGACCTGGCGATCGACGTGCCGCCGAGCGAGGACCTCGCGGCGGTCGCCACGAAGGAGCAGTGGGACGACCTGATCGAGGTGCTGGCGGGATACACCGCGGCGCACCGCACCACGCTGATCTTCACGAACACGCGCCGGCTCGCGGAGCGGCTGGCGCACCGGCTCGGCGAGCGCATCGGTGCGGAACACGTCGCCGCGCACCACGGCAGCCTTTCGCGCGAGCGGCGCTTGAAGGTCGAGGCGCGCCTCAAGGCCGGCGAGCTGCGCGCGCTCGTCGCCACGGCGTCGCTCGAGCTGGGCATCGACATCGGCGAGATCGAGCTCGTGTGCCAGATCGGCTCGCCGCGCAGCATCGCCACCGCGCTGCAGCGCATCGGCCGCTCGGGCCACGCGCTCGGCCTGCGCCCGAAGGGGCGGCTCTTCCCGACCTCGCGCGACGAGTTGTGCGAGTGTGCTGCGCTCGTCCGCGCGGTGCGGGCGGGCCGGCTCGACAAGATCGTGATGCCCGAGGCGCCGCTCGACATCCTGGCGCAGCAGATCGTCGCGACGTGCGCGACGGGCGAGTGGACCGAGGAAGCGCTCTTCGAGCTGGCGCGCTCGACGTGGCCGTTCCGCGCGCTCGAGCGCGCCGACTTCGACGCCGTCGTGACCATGCTCGCCGACGGCTTCGAGACGCCGAAGGGCCGGCGCGCGACGTACCTGCACCGCGACCAGGTGAACGGCCGCGTGCGCGCGCGCCGCGGCGCGCGGCTCGCCGCGCTCATGTCGGGCGGCGCGATCCCGGAGGTCGGCGACTACCGCGTCGTGCTCGACCCCGACGACACGACGATCGGCACGGTGAACGAGGACTGGGCGATCGAGTCGAACGCCGGCGACGTGTTCCTGCTGGGCACGCACAGCTGGCGCATCCGCCGCGTCGAGTCCGCCGTGGTGCGCGTGACCGACGCGCAGGGCGCACCGCCGTCGATCCCGTTCTGGCTCGGCGAAGCGCCCGCGCGCACGGTCGAGCTGTCGCACGAGTTGTCGGAGCTGCGCACGGAAGTCGCGGCGCGGCTGGAAGAGGGCCTGCCCGCAGCCGTGGCCTGGCTCGAGCGCGAGTGCGGGCTCGCGGCGCACGGCGCCGAGCAGATCGCGAAGTACATCGACGCCCAGAAGACCGCGGTCGGCTTCGTGCCCACGTGCGACGAGCTGCTCGCCGAGCGCTTCTTCGACGAGGCCGGCGGCATGCAGCTCGTCATCCACTCGCCGAACGGCGGGCGCGTGAACCGCGGGCTCGGCCTCGCGCTCCGCAAACGCTTCTGCGCCTCGTTCAACCAGGAGCTGCAAGCGGCGGCCACCGACGACGCGGTCGTGCTGTCGCTCGGCAACCCGCAGACGTTCGACCTGGAGACGCTGCCGCGCTTCCTCCAGTCGGGCACGGTGGCCGAGGTGCTCGAGCAGGCGCTGCTCGGCTCGCCCATGTTCACGGCGCGCTGGCGCTGGAACGCGACGCGCTCGCTGGCCGTGCTGCGCTCGCGCGGCAAGGGCCGCGTGCCGTTCCCGATCCAGCGCATGCAGGCCGACGACCTGCTTGCGGCGGCGTTCCCCGACGTGTCCGCGTGCCAGGAGAACGTCACGTACCCGATCGAGATCCCCGACCACCCGCTGGTCGCGCAGACGATGCGCGACTGTCTGTGCGAGGCGTCGGACGTGCGGGGTCTCGAGCGGCTGCTCGCGTCGGTCGAAGCGGGCTCGGCGCGCTTCCGCTGTCTCGACACCGTGGAGCCGTCGCCGTTCGCGCACGAGATCCTGAACGCGCGGCCCTACGCGTTCCTCGACGACGCGCCGCTCGAGGAGCGCCGCACGCGCGCGGTGTCGCTGCGCCACGCGCTGCCGGCCGACGCGCGCGACCTCGCGAAGCTCGACCCGGCGGCGATCGCGCAGGTGCGCGAAGAGGCGGCGCCGATCGTGCGCGACCCCGACGAGCTGCACGAGCTGCTCTGCGACCTGGTCGTCGCGCGGCCCGGCGAGCTCGCGGGCGCGGAGCACCTGGACGCGCTGTTCGCGGCGGGCCGCGCCGCGCGCGTGCCGACGCCGGACGCGCCGCGCGTGCTGGCCAGCGAGAGCGCGGCGGAGGTGCGCGCGCTCTTCCCCGGCCTCGCGCTCGAGCCCGAGCCCGTGCTGCCGCCGGCGCTGGCGATGCGCACGGCCGAGCCCGAGGCGGCGCTCGACGCCGCGGTGCGCGGGCACCTGGCGCTGTTGGGCCCGGTCGAAGCGGCATCGCTCTCGACACGAATCGGTGTAGGCGCGCTCGCGGTCGAGTCCTCGCTGGCCCGGCTCGAGGGGCGTGGCATCGCAGTGCGCGGCCGCTTCGAGGACGGCGCGGGCGAGCAGTTCTGCGAGCGCAGCCTGCTGGCGCGCATCCACCGCTACACGCTCGCGCGCCTGCGGCGCGAGATCGAGCCCGTCTCCGCGCGCGTATTCCTGCGCTTCCTGCTCGAGTGGCAGCACGTGGCGCCGGGCCACAAGCTGGCAGGCGAGGGGGGGCTGCTGCGCGCGATCGAGGGCCTGTCCGGCTTCGAGGCCGCCGCGGCGTCGTGGGAGGCCGAGCTCCTGCCCGCGCGCGTCGACGGCTACAAGCCGGCGTTGCTCGATGCGCTGTGCCTGTCCGGTGCCGTGGCGTGGGGACGCGTCGTGCCCGCGGGCGCGGAGCGCGGCTCGCAGCCGTCGCGCCTGACACCGATTGGTGTATTCCCGCGCGCCGAGCTCGACGAGCTTCTGCACCAGGCGCCGCTGCGCGGGCTGCCCGCCGGGCTGCGGGGGCCGGCGGAGCGCGTGCTCGAGCTGCTGCGCGCGCGCGGCGCGCTCTTCGCCCGCGAGATCGAAGCCGCCGTGCGGCTCCTGCCCGTCGAGCTCGAAGAAGGCCTGCGCGAGCTCGTCGCGCAGGGAGTGGTGAGCTGCGACGGCTTCGCGCCGCTGCGCCGGCTGCTCGGGCCCGCGCGGCGCGACTCGCGCCGCCGCCCCGAGCGCCGCCGCGTGGTCGCAGCGCCGAACCTGCCCGTGCCCGAGGGCCGCTGGCACCTGCTCGCGCCCGCGAGCGCCGAAGTGCCCGACCTCGAGGCGCGTGCCGAGTCGCTCGCCTGGCGGCTGCTGCGCCGCTACGGCGTGGTGTTCCGCGACCTCGTCGCGCGCGAGTGGCTGCCCGACAGCTGGCGCGCCGTCCACGCGGCGCTGCGGCGGCTCGAGGCGCGCGGCCTCGTGCGCGGCGGTCGCTTCGTCACCGGCTTCACCGGCGAGCAATTCGCGCTGCCCGACGCGATCCCGCTCTTGCGCCGCGCGCGCTCGCGGCCCGACGCGGGCGAAATCGTGCGCGTGTCGGCCGCCGACCCGCTGAATCTCGTCGGCGTCATCTCCCCCGGCGCGCGCGTGCCCGCGGGCCACACGCGCTGGATCGTGTTCCGCGACGGGCTGCCGATCGCCGCGGAGGACCGCTCGGGCCGGAGCGAGCTGGAGCGCGCCGCCGGCTAGAGCCGGAACTGCCCGACGAGCGACTTCAGCTGCGCCGACAGCTCGAGCAGCTCGTCGGAACGCTTGCGCACGGCTGCCGCGCCTTCGCTCGAGTCCACCGACGAGCTGCGCACGGACTCGATGTGGGTCGCGACCTCGACGACGCCGCGCGCCGCGCGGCCGGCGTTCTCCGAGATGTTCGACATGCCGCGCATCAGGTCCGAGGCCTTGCCCGCGACCTCTGCGGCCATGTTCGAGGCCTCGCCGATGTTGCCCGTCACGTCGGCGATCATCTTCGTCGAGTCCGACGTCGCCTCGAACACCTTCGCCGAGGTGTGCGTCTGGTCCTCGACGGCCTTCGCGATGGCGGAGTTGATCGCGTGCGCGCCTTCCATGAGCTCGATGATCTGGCCGATCGCGCCGACCGACTGGCGCGTGAAGCTCTGCATGTCGCTGATCTGCAGCTCGATCTTCTTGGTCGCCTCGGTGGTCTCGCGCGCGAGGTCCTTCACTTCGTTGGCGACGACGGCGAAGCCCTTGCCCGCGTCGCCGGCCGACGCCGCTTCGATCGACGCGTTCAGCGACAGCAGGTTCGTCTGGTCGGCGACCTTCTGGATCAGCGCGACGATCTTGCCCGTCGCCTCGGCGCTCTCGGTGAGCTCGCGCAGCAGCTGCTGCACGGGCGTCGCTTTCTCGGCGCCCTGGCGCGAGACGGTCGCGGCCTTCTCGGTGTTGCCGCGGATCGTCGCCATGGCGTCCGAGATGTCGCGGATCGAGCCTTCCACCTCGACGGCGTTCGACGCGACCGCTTCCGCTGCGAGCGAGACCTGCGCCATGTTCTGGCTCATCTGATCCGTCGAGCTCGACACGGAGGAGACGTTGCGCGCGGCCTCCTCGGCGGACGTCGCGACGGCCTCGATGCTGGACGACACCTCGTGCGTGCGTTCGGCGACCGCGGTCGCACCCTGGCTCACGGTCTGACTGTTCTCGACCAGCCGCGCGGAGAGCGACGCGAGCTCGTTCGACGACTCGGACAACGTCGAAGCGTTCTCCGCCACTTCGCTCACCATCGTGTGGAGCTTCGCGAGGAACGCGTTCACGTGCTGCGCGAGCTCGCCGACTTCGTCGCCCGCTTCGACCTGCAGGCGGAACGTGAGGTCGCCGTCGCCCGCGGCCAGGCTGCGCATCGCGCCGGCCACGCGCACCATCGGCGCTGCGATCGAGCGCCCGACGAAGAACGCGACCGCGACGAGGGAGAGGCCCGTGAGGAGGGAAGCGAGCGCCGCCATCCAGACGTTGTGGCGCACGAGCCCGCCGAGGCGCGCCGTGGAGAAGTCGACGCGAAGGAAGCCGCGCAGCGCGTCGTCCTCGTAGATCGGCGTGGTCACGCGCAACACGTTCTCCGCGTCGAGCGGCTCGACGGTCAACACGTGCGGCGCCTGGAACGGCTCGAGCGCGTGCTCGGCGTCGTGATAGCCGGCCACGCGCCCGCCGCGCACATCGTAGATCGTGGCGCTCGTCACGCGCGCGCGGTCGACCGACTCGCTGCCGTGCGCGTTCTCGCCCGCCAGGCTGCGGAGCGCCGACGCGAAGACGCCCTCGCTCGAGCCGTCGCGCGACACGAGGGCCGGCGCGACGTCCGCCGCGAGCACGTTCGCGACGGTCACGGCGGAGTCCGACATCACCTGGCTTCCCACCCGGGACGCCTGGGACGGGAAGAAGAGGGTCGTGAACGTGGCGAACGCCAGGGCCGTGAGCAGGGCATAGGCGCTGATTCGGAGCGTGATGTTCAGCCGGCGCATCTCGGCTTCGATTCGTGTTTTCGCGCGCGGCTCTTGAGCGGGATCGCGCGGCCGCGAGACGACCGGCGTGGACTCGCGCGCCAGCGGCGCTCGGCTGCGACTCGGCTGCCCGGCCGTGCTCAGCGCGGCAGCGCGAACGGCCAGAGATAATAGAAGCCGGGGGCGAGTCCCTGGCGCTGCAGCGTCTCGACGAGCGACGCCTGCAGCGCTTCGAGCGAGAGGCTCGGCGCGCGGCTGTAGATGTTCTCGCGCGTCTGGTTCGCGCGGTGATACGAGACGACGCGCACGTCGGTCGCGTTCGCGCGCTTCTTCAGCTCGGCGACCGCGTCGTCCAGATAGCCGAGCTGATCGACGAGCCCGAGCTTGAGCGCCTGCGGCGCGCTGTACACGCGGCCGTCGGCGAGCTGCTTGATCTTGTCGGCGTCGAGGGCCGGCCGGCCCTCCTTCACGACTTCGCGGAAGCGCGTGTACAGATCGTCGATCACCGAGAGGAGCTGTGCGCGCTCCTCCGGCCGCATGTCGCGCAGCATCGAGCCCGCGTCCTTGTACGCGCCGCTCGTCAGCGTCTGGTCCGCGACGCCGTACTTCTTCATCAGGCCGGCGATGCTGAAGCCGGGCATGATCACGCCGATCGAGCCCGTCACCGCGGCGGGGTGCGCGACGACGCGGTCCGCGGCCATCGCGAGATAGTACGCGCCCGACGTCGAGAGACCGTTGAAGAACGCCACGACGGGCTTCTTGTTGTCGGCCTTCCACTTCGCGATCTCGTGGTAGAGCGTGTCGCTCGCCGACACGGAGCCGCCCGGCGAATCGATGCGCAGGAGCAGGCCGGCCACCTTCTCGTCGTCGCCGGCGCGGTCGAGGATGCTCTTCGTCTCGGCCACGATGCTGGGCCGCTCGCCGAGCCCGAGCGCCGTCTTGTCCTCTTCGTCGGAGATGACGCCCGAGATCTCGACGAGCACGAGCTTCGGTCCGGTCGTGCCCTGGAGCACCGTCTCGCGCAGCTCGCCGGGGCTGCCCAGCGAGCCGAGGTCGATCGGCGTGTAGAGCACGCAAGCGGTCGAGGCGAGCGAAAGACACAGGACGAGCGGCAGGCGAGAGAGCATCCGACGTTCCTCAGTCACAGGGTGTGGTACGAAACGGGCTGAAGCGAACGCGGGGTGAGCTCCACGAGGGCGCTCACCCCGACGTCGCAGCGACGGAAAACCGCCTCTTTTCAGCGGCGAGTCTTGCGGTACTTCGCCCAGCGGCGCTTGGCCGCCAGTGAGATCGCGCGGCGGCCGGACGCCGACAGCCGATTGGTTCGTGTGCGTCCCGCTGCCCCGCGCTTGGCCTTGGAGACGCCAGTGAGCTCCGCGATGCGACCGCGGAGATGGTCGAGCCGTCTCACGAGAGACTGCTCTTCCTTCCTCAGGTCGCGAACCGCAGCCTGAAGAGATCGTTGCCACGACATACAAGAACTCCCTTCCACATGATCATTACCGGGTCCGAAACATGAGCCCGCACACATTCAATTCCGCGGCTCGCGAGTGAGCAAAACCAGTGAGCCGAAAACTGAGTCGTGAGACTCCTGCGTAGATTAGGAGGCAATGGCGAGAGTGTCGAGAGGAATTGCACGATTCCGTCGCTGGCGTGCGCGGCGTCACGCCGATTCCGGCGCTTTGCGCCGGGTGTTCACCCCGGTGTAGGATCGCTCGCGCGGGGAAGGGAGACGTCGCAATGCGCCTAGGACTGACCGTCGGATATTCCGGCAGAGGAATGGGACTTCCGCTCGAGCTGATTCGCGAGGCCGAGAAGCTCGGCTTCGACTCCGTGTGGACTGCGGAGGCGTACGGCTCGGATGCGATCACGCCGCTCGCGTGGATCGGGGCACAGACCACCCGGATCCGGCTCGGCACGGCCATCATGCAGATACCGGCGCGAACGCCTGCCATGTGCGCGATGACGGCCATGACGCTCGATGCGCTGTCGGGCGGGCGCTTCGTCCTCGGGCTTGGACCGTCCGGTCCACAAGTCGTCGAGGGCTGGCACGGCGTGCGCTACGGCAAGCCGCTCGCGCGCACGCGCGAGTACATCGCGATCATCCGCCAGATCCTCAAGCGCGAGCAGCCCGCGGAATTCCACGGCGAGGAGTACGACCTGCCGTACACGGGCGCGGGCGCGACGGGCCTCGGCAAGCCGCTGAAGAGCATCCTGCACGGACGCGCGGATCTGTCGATCTACACCGCGGCGATCAGCCCGTCGGGCGTGCGGACGGCGGCAGAGGTCGCCGACGGCTTCTTCCCGATCTGGATGTCGCCCGAGAAGTGGTCGGTGTTCGCGCCGCACGTCGAAGCGGGCTTCAAGAAGGCCGGCGGCGGCAAGAGCCTGGCCAACTTCGACGTCGCGCCGTTCGTCACGTGCATCGTCGGTGACGACCTCGAGAAGTGCCGCAACGCGGTCAAGCCGATGCTGGCGCTCTACATCGGCGGCATGGGCGCGCGCGACAAGAACTTCTACAACGACTACGCGAAGCGCCTCGGCTACGAAGAGGCGGCCGTGAAGGTCCAGAACGCGTTCCTCTCCGGCGATCGCGGCGGGGCGATGGCCGCGGTGCCGAACGCGCTCGTGGATGAAGTCGCGCTCATTGGAACGAAGGATCGCATTCGCGACCGGCTCGCCGCGTGGAAGGCGTCGCCCGTCGGCACGCTGTGTCTCGGCACGAACCAGATCGACGCCGTGCGCACGGTCGCGGAGCTGGCGCTGTAGCCGCCTCGAGCGCGAGCCCCGCGTGCGAGCTCGTGCGCACGCTCTCTGCGGACGGCGGCCTCGCGGTTCGCGCGCTCGTGGCGACGGAGCTCGTGCGCGAGGCCGCGGAGCGCCACCGCACCGCGCCGACGGCCAGCGCCGCGCTCGGGCGCGCGCTGATGGGCGCCGTGCTGCTCGGCGCGGGCGCCGACGAAGGCGAGACCGTGCAGCTGCAGTTCCGCGGCGACGGGCCGCTGGGACCGATCACTGCGATCTCGGACCACCTCGGCCGCGCGCGCGGCTACGTCGCGAATCCCGCGGCGCATCCGCCGCCCGTCGGCGGCAAGCTCGACGTCGGCACGGCGGTCGGGCAGGGCGCGCTCGCAGTCGTGCGCTACCACCCGAGCTGGCGCGAGCCGTACACGGGCATCGTGCCGCTCGTCTCGGGTGAGATCGCGGAGGACATCGCGCACTATCTCGCCGTGAGCGAGCAGACGCCGTCGGTCTTCGCCGCGGGCGTGTTCGTGGAGAGCGACGGCACGGTCTCGGCTGCGGGCGCGTACCTCGTGCAGACGCTGCCCGGCGTCGACGAGTCGGTCGTCGCGCACCTGGAGGCGACGGTGCGCGCGCTGCCGCCGCCGACCGCGCTCGTGCGCAGCGGCGTCGCCGCGGACGGCCTGGTCGACGCGCTGCTCGCCGGGCTCGGCGCGCGCGCGCGCACGCGTTCGCAGCCTCGCTTCTACTGCGCGTGCAGCACCGAGAAGATCCGCCGCGTGGTCGCGCTGCTCGGTCGCGGCGAGCGGCGCGAGATCGCGAGCGGCCGGGAGCCGCTCGAGGTGCGCTGCGAGTTCTGCGCGGCGGAGTACCGGCTCGCGCCCGACGAGGTGGGTGCGCTCTTGCCGGACGCGTGAGCCGGGGCGCGATGGACGTCGACCTGTTCGTGCCGTGCTACGTCGACCAGCTCGTGCCGCAGGTCGGGCTCGCCTCGGTCGCGCTGCTCGAGCGGCTCGGCTGCCGCGTGCGCTACGACGCGCGCCAGACGTGCTGCGGGCAGCCATTCGTCACCACGGGCGCGCTCGCCGAAGCGGAGCGGCTCGCGAAGCGGCACCTCGGGCTGTTTGCGAAGGCCGAGGCGATCGTGTGTCCGTCCGCGAGCTGCGTCGCCACGGTGCGGCACCGCTACGCGGAGCTGGTGGGCGCGGAGCCGGCGCGCGCGCTCGCCGCGCGCACCTTCGAGCTCGGCGAATTCCTGGTGCGCGTGCTGAACCGCACCGACGTCGGCGCGAGCTTTCCGCACCGCGTGGCGCTGCTCGAGAGCTGCCACGGCCTGCGCGAGCTCGAGCTCGGCTGGCCGAGCGAGCGCATCGCGCGCGCGCCCGCGGCTGGAATCACCGAGTCGCTCTTGCGCGCAGTCGCGGGGCTCGAGCTGTGCGAGCCCGCTCGCCCCGACGAGTGCTGCGGCTTCGGCGGCGCGTTCTCGGTCACGCATCCCGAGCTGTCTTCGCGCATCGGCCGCGCGAAGCTCGCGGCGCTCGCGCAGTCCGGCGCCGAGTTCGTGACGGGCACCGATGCCAGCTGTCTCCTGCACCTCGACGGCCTGCGGCGCCGGGAAGGCGCGGGGCCGCGTTTCGTGCACCTGGCCGAGATCCTCGCGGGTGAGGTCGCGGGGTGAGCGCGCGGCTCGACGAGCGCGCGGCCGAGACGCTGCCACGCGGGCCGCGGCTCGCGGCCCACGACGCGGCGGTGTTCGCGCTGCGCCAGAAGCGCGACGCCGCGGGGCGCGCCGAGCCCGACTTCGAGCGGCTGCGCGAGCAGGCGCGGCGCATCAAGGCGCACGCGCTCGACCACCTGGACGTGCAGCTCGAGCGCTTCGAGGCGAGCGCGCAGCGCGCGGGCGCGCGCGTGCACTTCGCGGCGGACGCTGCGGAGCTCCGCGACGTCGTGGGCCAGCTCCTCGCGCGCGCGGGCGCGCGCCGCGTCGTGAAGTCGAAGTCGATGCTCACCGAGGAGTGCGGCCTCAACCTGCATCTCGAGCGCGAGGGCATCGAGGTCGTCGACACCGATCTGGGCGAGCGCATCGTGCAGCTCGGCCACGAGCCGCCGTCGCACATCCTCATGCCCGCGATCCACCGCTCGCGCGCCGACATCGGCGCGCTCTTCGAGCGCGAGCTCGGCTCGGCGCCGGGCGACACCGATCCGGGTCGGCTCACGGCGGCGGCGCGGCGCGACCTGCGCGCGCGTTTCCTCGGCGCGGACGCGGCCGTCACGGGCGCGAACTTCGCGGTGGCCGAGACCGGCAGCCTCGTGCTGGTCACGAACGAGGGCAACGCGGACCTCGGCATGGCGCTGCCGAAGCTCCACGTCGCGTGCCTCGGCATCGAGAAGGTGGTGCCGACGCTCGCCGATCTGGCGGTGTTCCTGCGCTTGCTCGCGCGCAGCGCGACCGGCCAGCCGATCTCCGCGTACACGAGCCTGGTCACGGGGCCGCGGCCGGGCGCCGAGCTGCACGTCGTGTTCGTCGACAACGGCCGCACGAAGCTGCTGGCGGACCACCGACACCGATCGGTGTTGTCGTGCATCCGCTGCGGCGCGTGCCTCAACACGTGCCCGGTGTACCGCCGCGCCGGCGGCCACGCGTACGGCTGGGCGCTGCCGGGGCCGATCGGCTCGGTGCTGGGGCCGGCGCTGGGCGGGGGCGCCGGCGCGGCGCTGCCCTTCTCGTCGACCCTGTGCGGGAGCTGCAGCGCGGTGTGTCCCGTGAAGATCGACCTGCACGACCAGCTGGTGGCGTGGCGCCTGCACGGCGCGCCGCGCGGCGCCGGCGAGATCTGGCTCGCGCGCGCCGTGGGCGTGCTGCTGGCGCGGAGCTGGAGCTACCGGCTCGCGGGCCGCGCGGCGCGCGCGCTGTGGCCGCTCTTGGGCCGCGCGGGCCGCGCGAACCCGCTCGCGGGTTGGCTCGCTGCGCGGGAGCTGCCGCCGCACCCGGGCGCGAGCTTCCGCGCGCGCTTCGCGGCGCGCGCGCGCCGGAGCGCGGAGTGAGCTCACGCGACGAGATCCTCGCGCGCATTCGGTCGGCGGTCGCACACGCGGTCGAAGCGCCCGAGCCGTTCGAGCCGGCGCGCCGGCGCGGCGACTTCGCCGCCTTTGCCGCGCAGGTGGCAGCCGCGGGCGGGGCGGCGCTCGGGCCGTTCCGCGCGGCCGAGGCCGGCGCAGCCGTCACAGATCTGTGTAGGAAGTGGAGCCCGGCGGGGCGCGTGCTCGCGAGCGACGCAGCGCTGCTCTGCCTGGGCTCGGGCCCGTGGTCGCCGATCCCCGCCGACGCGCCGCCGCACTCGCTCGCCGACGTCGAGGTCGCGATCCTCTGCGGCGCGCTCGGCGTTGCGGAGAACGGCGCGGTCGGGCTCGACGGGCGCGAGGCGCGGCCGCGCGCGCTCTTCGTGTTGTGCGAGCGGCTGGTGCTGCTCGTCGAGACGCGCCACGTCGTGCCCGACCTGCACGCCGCTTTCGCGGCTCTGCCCGAGGGCGCGCTCGCGCAGCCTCACTTCACGTTCGTGGCGGGGCCGTCGAAGACCGCCGATATCGAGGGCGAGCTCGTGCTGGGCGCGCACGGCGCGAAGGAGCTCGTCGTGGTGGGCATCGACGTCTGAGCGAGCCGCCCTCGGGGGCTCCGCTACGATACGCCGGCCATGTCGTCGACGGAGGAGGTGGGCGCCGAGAGCGATCGCTTCGCCGTGTTCCGCGAGGCGCCGTTCCGCTGGTTCGCCGCGAGCCGCTTCTTCTCGGGCACCGCGCTGACGTTGCTCGGCTCCGCGATCTCCTGGCACCTCTACGCGCTGTCGCATTCGCCGGGCCAGCTCGGGTTCGCGGGGCTCGTGCGGTTTCTGCCCGTGCTCGCGCTGAGCCTGCCCGCGGGCGCGGTCGCCGACACCGTCGAGCGCCGCAGGCTGATCCAGTTCGCGCAGGTCGCGCAGCTCGCCTGCTCGCTCTCGCTCTTCTTCGTCACGCGCGCGGGTGCGGCGTCGCTCCCCATCCTGTACGCGGCCGTGCTGCTCTCGGCCGTGGCGGGCGTGTTCGAGCAGCCGGCGCGCGCGTCTCTGCTGCCGCAGCTCGTGTCGCGAGCGAACTTCCAGCGCGCGGTGCCGATCATGTCGACGCTGATCTGGTTCGGCTTCGCGACGGGGCCGATGCTGACCGGCTTCGTGACCGATCGCGCCGGCATCGCCACGACGTACGCGCTGCACTCGGTGCTCGCCATTGCCTCGATCGCGTCGCTCTCGCGCCTGCCCGTGCTGGCGTCGGCCGCGAACGGCGCGCGAGTGACGCTCGCCGCCATCGCCGAGGGCGTGCGCTACGTGTGGAACAACCCGGTCGTACTGGGCTGCATGACGCTCGACATGTTCGCAGTCATCCTCGGCGGCGCGACCGCGCTCCTGCCCGTCTACGCGGCCGACATCCTGCGCGTCGGGCCGCGCGGCTACGGGCTGCTGTCGTCCTCGCTCGAGCTCGGCGGCCTCGTGATGTCGCTCGCGCTGGTGTTCGCGCCGGGCTTCCGGCGCGCAGGCCTCGCCCTGTTGTGGGCCGTGGTGGCCTACGGCGTGGCGACGATCGCGTTCGGGCTGTCGCGCTCGTACCCGCTCTCCGTCGCGTGTTACATGATGGTGGGGATGGCCGACGCGGTGAGCGTGGTGCTGCGCGGCACCGCGGTGCAGCTGTCGACGCCCGACGAGCTGCGCGGCCGCGTGAGCTCGGTCAACTTCATCTTCATCGGCGCGTCGAACAACCTCGGCGCCGCCGAATCGGGCTACCTGGCCGAGTTCACGAGCGCCACCTTCGCCGTCGTGTTCGGCGGTGTCGGCGTGCTCGCCGTCGCCGCCCTCGTCGCCTGGCGCCTGCCCGCGCTGCGCAAATATCTGATCTGACCTCTGCTCCGTCCGGTCTTCGCGAGCAGAGCGATCGAGAGTGCGAGGGCGAGCGAGGGCCCACCGCGGGACATCGGCCCGCGGTCCGATGTCGGCGAGCGAGCCCGCAAGGCCCGTCCGGGCCGCGCAGCAAGCCGCAGGCGAGCGAAGTCAATCGGGACGGAGGGCGAGCGAGGGCCGCGCCCCGAGCGAGCCGGCAAGGCCCGTCAGGGCCGCGCAGCGAGCCACAGGCGAGCGAAGTCAATCTCCGTCTGGTCTTCGCTAGAAAACCGATCGAGAGTGCGAGGGCGAGCGAGGGCCGCCCCGAGCGAGCCCGCAAGGCCCGTCAGGGCCGCGCAGTGAGCCACAGGCGAGCGAAGTCAATCGGACCGGAACGCGAGCGCAGTCGACGAGACTGAGCTACCCCAGAGCGATGCAACTGGGCGCGGTGCTCGTTTGCGACGCCGGTCCGCTCTTGCTGCGACACGGCGGGATCGACGTCGAGCGTCTGCGAACGTACACAGGAATGCGTATTGCCGCCGTCTCGCGCGCGCGGGAGCGGCGCGCCGAGCTCGCGTTCGGCGCGCTCGAGGCGTTCGTGCCCGACGCGCGCTTCGAGCTCGAGTACCACGTGCGCCACGCGAGCCTGCCGCGGCCCGGCGACGACCGCGCGCTGAAGCGGCTCGCCGCGCGGATCTTCTCGGAGCCGCTCGATCCTGCGCGCCCGCCGTGGCAGCTCTGGGTCGTGGAAGGGGTCGACGCCGGGCGCTTCGCGCTCGTGGCGGTCTGCGACGCGGCGCTCGTCGGACCGGGCTCGACCGGCGACCTCGTCCAGGCGCTCCTCGCGCGCGAGCCCGGGCCCGCGGTGGCCACGCCGGGCTGGCTCGCGCGCGCAGGCGCTGCGCTCCAAAGGCGCGCCGTGGCCGCGCTGTCGCCGGTGCGCCTCGCCGGCCGGGCCATGGCGGGCGCGCTCGACCTCGCCGAGAGCGCGCTCGGCGGCGGCGACGCGTTCGGGCCGGGCAGCGGCGGCGCGCTCCGGCGCGTCGACTGGCTCGAGCTCGACGCGGCCGACGTCGACGCGGTGCGCACGCGTCTCGGCGGCAGCGAGCGCGACGTCGCGCTCGCCGCGCTGAGCGGCGGCCTGCGGCACTTGTTCGAGCGCCGCGGCGCCGAAGCCCGCGTGCTCCGCGCGCTGACACCGATCTGCGTCGGTGGGCGCTCCGCCGCGCCGCGCGTGCGGCTGCCCACGGCGATCGCCGACGCCCGCGCCCGGCTCGTGGTGCTGCGCGGCGCGAGCGAGCGCGCCGGCACTCCCGACACAGGCGCCGAGCCGCCGCTGCGCGCGCTCGCCTCGCTCGCCGCTGCGGCGGCCGATGGGCGCCGCGCCGAGCTGGTCGCAGCGGCACTGCCCGCACTCGCGGGCGAGCCCGAGGTCGCCGGCGCGCCCGTGCGCGCGGTCGTGCCCGTGCTGCCGCCGCTGCCGGCCCAGGCGCTCGGCGTCACCGTGACTCGCCTGGGCGCGCGTGTCTTCGTCGGCCTGGCCGCGGACGCCTCGCGCGTGCCCGAGCTGTCCGCGCTCGCCGACGGCACGGCTTCAGCGTTCGACGAGCTGCGCCGAATCGTCGCCGAGGCGCGGGTGCGCCCCGCGGCGCGGCGGGTCGCGAAGCCGAGGCGCAGACGAGCCACGAGGTCCTCGGAGGCGGAAGCGCAGTGAACGAGACGCTCGCGCTCGAGAACCTGATCGCCGTGGTGGCGGGCCTGGCGTGGATCACGGCGGGCACGGGCCCGCTCAGCTTGCTCCTCGGCGCAATCCCCGGCTCGCTGCTCCTCGCGGGCGGTGTCTCCACGATCCTCCTGCCCGGCGATCCGCGCACGCCGCAGCTCACCGCGCTCGGCGCCGTGTTCGCGCTCATCCTCGCCGTGCCGCTGCTCGTCGTGACCGGCTTCGCGCAGATGGTCGGGCTGCTCGCGCTGGCCGCGGCGAGCTTCGTGGCGTGCGGCTGGACCGCGCAGCGGCGCGAGCCGCCGATCGAGCGCGTGCCACAGCCCGAGCTCGACATCGAGCTCGCGACCAAGGTCGCGTTCGACCAGCTCGCGCTCGCGACCATCGTCGCGGCGCGCCCGCGCGGGCTGCGCTTCGACGTCGCGCGCGCCGTCGACGAGCTGCGCGAAGCGCGCGAGCTGTACGAGCGCTCGGGCTGGCTCGAGAAGCCGGCGTCCTATCACTTGGCGCCGCCGCCGCTCGAGACCCCCGTGCTCGCGCAGCGGCGCTCGTTCGGGCTGCCGATCGAGCGGCTGTCGTTCTCGAGCGGCTGGGAGCCGCACGCGGGCGAGCCGGGCCGCGAGCGCTGGCTCGCGCGGCGGCTGAACCGCGAAGCGCACGCCACGGTGCTGCGCCATCCGGACGCGCGCCGGCCTTGGCTCGTGTGCATCCACGGCTACGGCATGGGCACGCCCGCGGTCGACCTCACGGCCTTCTCCGCGCGCAGGCTGCACTACGAGCTCGGCTTGAACCTGCTCCTGCCCGTGCTGCCCCTGCACGGGGCGCGCCAGCGCCGCGGCCGCAGCGGCGACGACTTCCTGTCGGGCGACTTCCTCGACACGGTGCACGCCGAGGCGCAGGCCATGTGGGACATCCGGCGCATGCTCTCGTGGCTGCGCTCGACGGGTGCGACACAAATTGGTGTCTATGGGCTCTCTCTCGGGGGCTACACCACGGCGCTGTTGTCGTGCCTCGACGGCGACCTCGCGTGCGCCATCGCCGGCATCCCGGCCACCGACTTCGCGCGCCTCGTCGAGCGGGTGGCCCCGAACCGGCTGCTGCGCGAGATCGAGCGTCTGGGCTTCGACTGGAGCGTGCTGCGCGACGTGCTCTCGGTCGTGTCGCCGCTCGCGCTCGAGACGCTCCTGCCGCGGGAGCGGCTGTCGATCTTCGCGGGCACGGCCGACCACCTGGTGCCGGCGGACCAGGTGCGCGACTTGTGGCGGCACTGGGGCGAGCCGCGCATCGCGTGGTACGCGGGGAGCCACATCTCGTTCGTGCGCGAGCCCGAGGTGCGCTTCCTCGTCGACGACGCGCTGCGGATCGGCGGGCTCGCCGAGCCGGGAGCTAGCTCCCCATCATCTCCCTGAAGTTCTCGCTGTAGAACCTGTCGAGCGCCGCGGGCTTCGCGCCGGCGAGTGACTCGGAGAAGCGGCGCACGGGATCGCGGCCCCCCTCGGGATGCGGATAGTCCGACGAGAACAGGAACAGGTCGTCGCCGGCCTGTTCGACGAGCCAGCCCACGGGCTCCGTCGGGAACGGCGTGAACCACACGTGGCCGTGCACGTACTCCGAGGCGCGCTTGGGCAGGCGCAGTGCCGGCTCCGTCTTCTGGAACGTCTGCTGTGCGATGTCGAGGCGCTTGAGCCACGCCGGCACCCACAGCGCGCCCTGCTCGATGCAGCCGCCGCGCAGGGCCGGGAACTTCTCGAAGATGCCGTCGAGCACGAGGCACGAGAGGAACGTCTCGGGCGGGTTGTGCACGACCATGAAGTCCTTCGAGCGGATGTTTTCGCCGCCGCCGAGCCAGTCACTGACCGGCAGCCCGTTGTTGTGGAACTGGCGGCGCAGCGTGCGGCCGCCGCCGCCGATGTGCAGCATGAACGGCACGTTCGCGGCTTCGAGCGTCGCCCACAACGGGTGGTAGTCGGGGTGGGTCGGCGAGCGGTCCCCGCCGGGCGCCGACGCCAAAAGCACGGCGCCGCAGCCCAGGCGAATCGCCTCGTTCGCGGCGCGCACCGTGCGCTCGGGGTCGCCCCACGGCGCCAGGCCGACCGCGAGGAGCCGGCGGTCCTTCGAGCAGAAGTCGGCGATCGCGCGGTTGTGCGCCGTGGCGCCGCCGTAGAGCAGGTCGAGGTCGTCGCCACCGAACTGTGTCGGGGCGAAGGTGCTGAACACGAGCTGCCGCTCGAAGCCGAGCAGGTCGAGCGCGCGCGTGCGCTCCGCGGGGTCGAACGCGCCGAGCGCGCCCCAGCCCTTCGCGCCCATCAGGTTGTCTTCGAGCGCGCGCGCCGCCGCGGGATCGCCGCGCCGCGCGGCGGCGGCCTCGACGGCCTGTGCGGCGAGCTTGCCGGCGCCGCCCAGGTACAGCGGGCGCAGGCGCTCGCGGATCGCCGCGTCCGCGTAGGGCGCCAGCCAGTCGCCCAGCTCCATCAGGTGGCTGTCGGCGTCGCAGAAGCTCCGGCCCTCGGCGTACGGCATGGGGTCCTCCTCGGTGTGGACGCCACGGTACTCGCAATTGACGGAAGCGTCAATTAGAATCCGGGCGTGGCCCGCGAGCGCAAACGCACCCGACTCTCCGCCGCCGACCGCCGCGAGCAGCTGCTCGACGTCGCGGCCGAGCTGGTGCGCGACTCGGGCTTCCTCGCGCTGTCGATGGAGAGCGTCGCGCAGCGTGCGGGCGTGTCGAAGGGCCTCGGCTACGCGTACTTCGAGAACGCCGACGCACTGGCGCTCGCGCTCTACGACCGCGAGGTCGGCGCGCTGTACCGCGAAGTCGAAGCCGCGGTGTCCGCCGCTTCCGGCTTCGAAGCGCGCGTGCGCGCGGGCGTTCACGTGTACCTCGACGTGGTCGCCGAGCGCGGGGCGCTGATCGGCGCGCTCGAGGTGCGCATGCAGGGGCGCTGGTTCCGCCGCGCGGGGCGCAAACGCGTGGGACAGTTCCTGGCGTTCTGGGCCGAGCAGATCGAGCGCGAGCTCGGAGTCACGCCCGAAGTCGCGGCCGCGCTCGCCGCGGCGAAGACGTCGGCGGTCGACGCGTGCGCGCGTGCGGCGCGCCGCCGCAAGCTGCCGCGCGCGCAGGTCGAGTCACTGTGCGTCGACTTCGCGCTCGGCGGGCTCTTGCGCGCCGCGAGCGCCTAGCGCTTGGCCTCGCGCGCCTTCTGCGCGAACGCCTCGCGCACGAACTCCGCCTGCTCCTCTTCGTGCAGGCGGTACGAGCCGGTCGCGGGGCTCGCCGACTCGCGCCGGCCCACGTAGCGCACGCTCTTCTCGGCGGGCAGAACGCGGCGCAGGCGCTCGGCCACGAACTGCCACGCGCCCATGTTCCACGGCTCTTCCTGCACCCACGCGATCTCGCTCGCCGAGTAGCGCGCGAGCACCGCAGCCAGGTCCTCGAACGGGAACGGGTGGATCTGCTCGAGCCGCACGATCGCCACGTCTTCGAAGCCCGAGTCCTCGCGCGCCTCGAGCAGCGTGTAGTAGACCTTGCCGGTGCAAACGAGCACGCGGCGCGTATTCGCCGGCGAGCGCGGGGCGCCGGGCGCGAACGCCGGATCGTCGAGCACCTCGCGAAACTCGCCGCGGGTGAGCTCGTCGGTCGTCGACACGCACTTCGGATGGCGCAGCAGGCTCTTCGGCGACATCACCACGAGCGGCTTGCGGAAGTTGCGGCGGATCTGGCGGCGCAGCGCGTGGAAGTACTGCGCGGGCGTCGTCAGGTTCACGACCTGCAGGTTGTCCTCGGCGCACAGCTGCAGGAAGCGCTCGAGCCGCGCGCTCGAGTGCTCGGGTCCCTTGCCCTCGTAGCCGTGCGGCAGGAGCAGCACGAGCCCCGACGAGCGGCTCCACTTCTTTTCGCCGCTCGCGATGAACTGATCGATGATGACCTGTGCGCTGTTCGCGAAGTCGCCGAACTGCGCCTCCCACAGCGCGAGGCGGTTGGGGTCGACGGTCGAGTAGCCGTACTCGAAGCCGAGTACGGCGGCTTCCGACAGCAGCGAGTTCGCGATCGTGAAGTGCGCGCCGCCGGTGCCGAGCTTGTCGAGCGACACGTAGCGCGCGCCGGTCTCCACGTCGTGCAGCACGGCGTGGCGGTGGCCGAACGTGCCGCGCTCGCAGTCCTGGCCGGTCATGCGCACGGGAATTCCCTCGGCGAGCAGCGTGCCGAAGGCCAGCGCTTCGCCGGTGCCCCAGTCCATGGGCTCGTTCTCGCGCACCGACTTCGCGCGCTGCTCGAGGATGCGCCGGAGCTTCGGGTGCACGCTGAAGCCCGGCGGCACCTCGACGAGCGCGCGCGACACGGCGTCGAGCGCCTCGCGCGTGACGGCCGTCTTGCCGTCGGCGTGCTCGGGACTCGCCAGGCCCTCCCACAGGCCGTGGTAGCCCTCGGCGCCGGCGAGCCGCGTGTGCGTGGTGCTCTCGTCGAGCGCCTGCTCGAGGCGGCGCTTCTGCTGCTCCTCCAGCTTCGCCAGCGCGGCCTGGTCGAGCGCGTGCTCGGCCAACAGCCGATCGGTGTAGAGCTCCGCGACGCGGGGGTGCGCAGCGATCTGCTTGTACAGGAGCGGCTGCGTGTAGGTCGGGTCGTCGGCCTCGTTGTGGCCATGCCGGCGATAGCAGACCAGGTGGACGATGACGTCTTCCTTGAACTGCTGGCGGAAGGCGATCGCGAGCTTCGCCGCGTGCACGCACGCCTCGGGATCGTCCGCGTTCACGTGGAAGATGGGCGCCTGGATGTTCTTCGCCGTGTCGCTCGGGTACTGCGTGAAGCGGCCGTCCATCGGATCCGTCGTGAAGCCGATCTGGTTGTCGAGGATCACGTGCACCGTGCCGCCCGTTCGGTACGTCGACAGCTCGGAGAGCGCGAGCGTCTCGTACACCACGCCCTGGCCCGTGAACGCGGCGTCGCCGTGGATCTGCAGCGGCACGACCTGCGTGCCGGTGGCGTCGCCGCGCCGCTGCTGCTTCGCCGCGACCACGCCTTCGGCCACCGGATTGATCCACTCCAAGTGACTCGGGTTCGGGCACAGGGACAGGTGAATCGACCTACCGGCGCGCGTGCGGCGGTCCGCGGAGTAGCCGCGGTGGTACTTCACGTCGCCTGCGCCCTGCGCGTTCGCGGGCATGAGCGTGGTCTGGAACTCGGACATGATCGCGCGGTACGGCATCTCCATCGCGTGCGCCATCAGGTTGAGGCGCCCGCGGTGCGCCATGGCGATCACGACTTCTTCGGCGCCGAGCTCGGACGCGCCCTCGATGAGCGTGTCCATGATCGGGATGAGCGACTCGCCGCCTTCGAGCGAGAAGCGGTACACGCCGAGGAAACGCTTGTGGAGGAACTCCTCGAAGCGCTCCGCGGAGATGAGCTGCGTGAGCGTGCGCAGGCGCTCTTCGTTCGACAGCGCGGGGCGGTTCTCGAACGGCTCCATGCGCTCGATCAGCCAGTCGCGCCGCTCCTTGTCGCGGATCTCCATGAACTCCGCGGCGAACGTGCCCGAGTAGGTGCGCCGCAAGCTGTCGATCAGCTCGGCGAGCGTGCCTTCGCTGCCGCCGCGGTAGTTGCCGAACGAGATGCGCCGCTTGGCGTCCCAGCCGCCTAGCCCGAACACGGCGGGCTCGAGCAGCGGGTGCGTGTCGCGCGAGCTGCCGAGCGGGTCGAGCTTCGCGAGCATGTGCCCCTGGCTGCGGTACGCGTCCACGAGTCCGACGATGCCGACCGCGGGGTCGGCCGCGGCGCCGCTGGCGAGTGCGGACACCGGAGTCGCACCGTTCGTCCTGGCCGCGCGGACCGGGCTCCGCTCGCCGCCCTGGAGCCGAGCGAAGAGCCGCTGCCATTCCTCGGGAACCGAGTCGCGCCCGAGCACGTAGTCCTCGTACAGCGCCTCGACCCAAGCGCCGTTCTCGCCAGAGAACAGCCCGGCCAGCTCCTCGTACACCAATGCCTCCAGACGAAACGATCGTCGCACGGGGCGGGCGGTCAAGACTAGCTGCTCCGACGACGGTCTTCGATGCTTCTCTTCGACGTGGAACCCGGCGGTTTGAAGCGGGTTTCTCGTCGGCTACGATGCGGCGCCATGCGCTTCCAGACGTTGCCGGGCTTCCGCGACTTCTTCCCCGCGGACCTCGCGGTGCGCCGCTGGATCGAGTCGGCGTGGCACAAGGCCGCGCGCAACGCCGGCTTCGAGGAGATCGACGGCCCCGTCCTCGAAGCGCTCGAGCTCTTCACCGCGAAGTCGGGCGCCGAGATCGCCGGACAGCTCTACGCGTTCACCGACAAGGGCGGGCGCGAGGTGGCGCTGCGCCCGGAGATGACGCCGACGCTCGCGCGCATGGTCGCGGCGCGCGGAGCGGGCCTGCCCAAGCCCATCAAGTGGTACTCGGTGCCCGAGTTCTACCGCTACGAGAAGCCGCAGCGCGGCCGGCTGCGCGCGTTCTTCCAGTGGAACGTCGACGTGATCGGCAGCGACGAGCCGGCCGCGGACGCCGAGGCGATCGCGTGCGCGTGCGACGCGCTGCGCCTCCTGGGCCTGGAGCGCGACGACGTGGTGGTGCGCATCAACGACCGCCGCTTCGTCGCGCGCGAGCTCGCCGGGCTCGACGTCGCGGAAGCCGACCAGGCGGACGTGCTCGGCCTCGTCGACAAGCTCGAGCGCGACAAGAGCGCGGCGACGAAGCTCGACGACAAGCTCGGCGCCAGGCGCGCCGACGCGCTGCGCGCGCTGTGCGACGCGTACCCGCTCCAGCGCGCGCCCGAGCTCGAGAGCGTGCTCAATGCAGCGCGCGACCTCGGCGTCGAGTGCGAGCTGCAGCCCGACTTCCGCATCGTGCGCGGGCTGGCGTACTACACGGGACCCGTGTGGGAGATCTTCGCGCGCGGGCCGGTGCTGCGCGCCGTCGCGGGCGGCGGCCGCTACGACAAGCTGATCGCTGCGCTGGGCGGGCCCGAGTTGCCCGCGCTCGGCTTCGGCATGGGCGACGTCGTGCTCGGGGAGCTGCTCGCCGAGAAGCAGCTCGTGCCGCCTACACGCCGGCGTGTAGAGGTCGCCGTCGTCGCCGTCACGCCGGAGCTCGCGGGTCAGGCGCGCCGGCTGGTGGCGCAGCTGCGCTCGCACGGCTTCGCCGCCGAGGCGCCGTACGGCGCGCCGAAGCTCGTGAAGGCGCTGCGCGCCGCCGACGCCGCCGGCGCGACGCGCGCGGTGATCGTCGGCCCCGAGGAGTGGAAGGACGGAAAGGTGGTCGTCCGCGACCTCTCGTCGGGCGACGAGAAGCTCGTCGCCGCGACGGAGGTCTGGCGGACGCTCGCCTAGTTGCAGGTCCCCGCGGTCCCCGCCTGGCAGGTCAGCGGACAGGTCGGGCACTTCGGGCCCGGTACCTTGCCGTTGAGCGACCGGAACTGCGCGAGGTCGGGCGCGCCGATGGCCGCGGCGGTGCCCTCGTCCAGGTCGAAGATGGCGCACGGCAGCGTGCCGCTGGTGCCGCAGTTGTCGCCCGTGCGCGACTTGCCGTTCGAGGCGCGGAACTGCGCCAGGTCGGGTGCGCCGACTGCCGTGCCGAGCGTGCCCGGGAACTTCGCGTCGCACTTATTGCCGTAGCCGTCGTGGTCGTCGTCGCGCTGACCGCCCGTGAGCGTCGCCCACGGGTTGGCGGCCAGGTAGGTCGCCGCGTCGGGAGTGACTCGCGGGTTCGCGATGTTGACGCACGAGTCACAGGCGTCGCCCACGCCGTCGCCGTCCGTGTCGAGCTGGTTCGCGTTCGCGATCGTCGGGCAGTTGTCGAGCCCGTCGACGATGCCGTCGCCGTCCGTGTCGACGAAGCTCCGCACGTCGGCCTCGTTCGGGCCGTTTCCGGCCAGCGCCAGCCAGCGCGAGTGGGGGAAGAACGGGCTCTTGTTCGCGAAGCGGAAGTGCCAGTGGCGCGGGAGGGCCGGCGGCACGGGCACCGTCGCGGTGCCCGCGAACACGAACGGCCCGGAGACGTTGAACACCGTTCCGTTCGTCGGCGTCGCGACTCCGAGCGAGGTGCCGAGCGGCTCGACCTCCCACTGCAGGTGCACTTTCGACGGGCCCGCGGGGCTGCGCGCCATCGTGGTCATGTAGAAGCTGGAGCCGTTCGCCCGGCCGCCGAGCTGGATCACGCGCGTCCCGCACAAGTGCGTGCAGCCGGGCGGCGTGAGCTCCTGCTGCAGGGGGCGCACTTCGAGACCGTCGTCGTCGACCGGCACGTTGCTGAGGTAGAGGGCCACCTGGCCCGCGTCGGTCGTGGCGTTGTCGAAGGCCGGCGCGCCGACGAGCACGTCGGGGAGGCCGTCGCCGTTCACGTCGCCCGTCGCGACGCGCCCGCCGAACTCGCTGTTCGCCGGACCGGTCAGGGACCAGAACGAGGTCGATGAGGTGAGCGGACCGAGAAACGCGTTCACGGTGAGCGCGCTCGAGTCGCCGACGATGAGATCGGAGCGGCCGTCGCCGTCGATGTCACCCGCGGCCGCCGTGAGGCCGGCGATCTGGGTGTAGAAGCTCGGCGTGCTCGGCCCACCGCGGTAGACGGCCACGTAGGTCCCGCCGCCGCGGAGGCTGGTCACGACCTTTCGCACCCAGAAGTCGCTGTAGCCGTCGGCGTCGACGTCGGCCGCGTAGCCCAGGTCGGCGCCGTAGGCGGTGGTGTTGCCGACCAGGCCGCCGCCCTGAATCGTGAAGTTCGCGGACGCCGAGAGCCCGCTCGGTCCGTTGATGCCCTTGTAGAGCTCCACGCGGCCGACGTGCAGGGTGAACATTCCAGAGGGGACCGTGAAGTCCGGCGTGCTCACGAGCACGTCGTCGTGGCCGTCGCCATCCGTGTCGCCGACGCCCGCGACGACCGCGCCGAGGTGGCCGCCCGCGGAGTTCGAGTGCGTCGTCCAGGCCGGCGTGGTCGCCACGCCGATGGGGCCGCCGAGGAAGAGGTAGGCCACGCCTTCCTCGCCGGGGCCGGTCGACGTGGAGTCGGTCGGCGCGCCGACGACGATGTCGGCGTTGCCGTCGCCGTTCACGTCGGCGCCGGTGACCGACTGGCCGAAGTGCGTCGGGGTGCCGATCAGCGTTCCCGGGTGGACGATCGTCTGGCTGGGCGAAGCCGGCAGGCCGCTCGAGCTGCCGAGCAGCACCCAGGCGGTGTCGAGGCCCGGCTCTCCGACCACGACGTCCTCGTAGCCGTCGTTGTTGATGTCGCCGGCCTTCGCGACAGACTGGCCGAGGTTCGCGTTCGCCGACGCCCCGAAGTAGCTGCGCGTCGCGGTGGCCACCGTCGGCGTCGAGAGCACGGACTGCGGCGTATCGAACACGAACACGGCGCCCTGGTCGGTGAGTCCGTTGTCGTAGAGCGGCGCGCCGATGACGATGTCCGCGCGGCCGTCGCCGTTCACGTCGGCCGCCGCGATCGAGTCGCCCGTGCGCGCGGCGTCGTTCGGCGAGAACTTCCAGAGGGTGGAGCTCTGCGGAGGATTCCCGGAGCCCGGATAGAGCGAGACCTGTCCCTCGCCGATCTGGCCGTTCGAGTGGCCGGGGGTGCCGACCAGGATCTCGCTGAAGCCGTTCCCGTCCGTGTCGCCCGCGGTCGCGACCGACTGGCCGAGGCCCTCGCCCGGCGTGATCGCCTCCGCGGTCTGCACCTGGTCCGAGAGAACGTACTCGCCGCTGCCGTTGCCGTAGAGGATGTCGGCGGCGCCCGTGCCGCCGGCGAAGTTCGCCCAGCCCGGCTCACCGATCACCGCGTCTGCGTAGCCGTCGCCGTTCAGGTCACCCGCCGTCGCGACGGACCAGCCGAAGAGCGCGCCGGACGCTTGGCCGAACTCGCAGTACTGCGCGGGAACCGTCGTCACCGAGGCATTCGCGCACGGACTCGGCGGGTACGCGATGCCGGTCGACGCGCCGTGGAAGATGAACACGGCGCCCGAGTTGGCGCCGAACTTCCCGTTGTTCGGGGAGCCGACGATGATGTCGGCGAAGCCGTCGCCGTTCAGGTCGCCTGCGGTCGAGACCGAGAACCCGAAGCCTCCGCCCGCATAGTCGCCCGCCACGACGAAGACCGGGTTCGCCTGGGGCGCCCCGCCGTTCGTGCCGAGGAAGACGTACGCGGCGCCGGCGCCGTTGAGATTCAACGGCGCGTTGACCGCGTTTGGTGCGCCGATGAGGATGTCGGCGATCCCGTCGCCGTTCACATCGCCGGCCGTCGAGACCGATGCGCCGAAGCCGATCACGTCGCTCACCGGGCCCGTGCCGAGGTTCACCGGAGCGAGGTACTTGTACAGGGTGCTGGCGGAGACCCCGGTGCCCGAGTGACCGGGGTAGATGCACACGATGCCGGACCGAGTGGTGCCGAGCGAGATGTTGGGCGCGCCGATGATCACGTCGTCGATGCCGTCGCCGTCGACGTCACCGGCGGTCGCCACGGACCAGCCGAAGTTCGAGCCGAACGCGTTGCCGGCTACGCACGAGCTCCCGGGCAAGCTGGTGGGGCTGCCCAGCGGCGAGCCCGGTGTGCCCGAACCGTAGAAGACCGTGGCGAAACCCACGCCCGAGTTCACCGCGCCCGGCGCGCCGACGACGACGTCCGCGAAGCCGTCGCCGTTCAGGTCGCCAGCCGCCGCGACCGACCACCCGAACTGGTCGCTCGCGTTGGTACCCACCGCCGTGAACGCGGGCGTGGTCGCCAGCCCACCCGGGCCGCCGAGAAACAGGTAGACCTTGCCGCGCGCGCCGTTCTCCTGCGGAGAGCCGACGATCACGTCGCTGTAGCCGTCGCCGTTCACGTCGCCCGCCGTGGCGACGGACGTGCCGAGCCCGGCGCCCGCGACGTCCGACTCGAAGGCGAACGTCGCCGGCTGGATCAGCGGGTCGATCGCGAGCGGATACTTCGCGCCGGCATCGGCCACGCGGATCTGCACACGGCCGTCGCGCACGTCGAGGCTCGCATCGAGCCGCTTCCCGCGCGCGTCGCGCACCACCAGCTGCCCATACGAGAGCTGCGCCTCGTTCGCGCCGTCGACGAACACGACGCGGGCTTCCTGCGCACGGAGGAGCGGCCGTAGCGAGCCACCCGGCGCGAGCTCGAGCACGAGCGGATGCTCGGCATCCGCGCCCGCCGGCCTGCGCGCGACGTCCCAGCCCTGCTCGACGCCGCTCTCGTCGTTCTTGTACCACTCGCCGATGCCGCTGTGCGGGCGGCGGATCTCCACGCGCTCGCCGTCGAGCCGCGCGCCTCCCGCGGGCACGTCGCGCAGTGCGCCGTCGCGGCCCGCGCGCGCGAGCCGCAGCCGCAGGTCGAACGCCTTCGCGCCCTGGGTGCGCGAAGTGACCTCCACGCCGCCGTTCGCGATCCGCGCGCGCAGGTCCTGCGCGCGGTTCGGCGCCGAGAAGGCGCCGCGGCCGGCCTTCGCGAAGCGATACTCACCCGCGTCGATCGACTGCTTGGCCGCGTCGAGCCAGGCCTGTGTGACTCCCGGCGGGAGCTTCTTCGGGGGTGCGGGCGCGGGCGCGGGCGAATCCGCGAGCGCGAAAGAGGTGAGGAGACAGAGCGCCAGGAACGCAAGAGTGGTGTGTCTCGACATGCGCCGAGCGTACGCGCGCGGGCTCGGGGAGTCCTCAGCGCGGGCTCAGCTCTGGCTCAGCTCTTCTCAGCGCGAGTCGCGCCCATGGCGGCGGCCGCGCAGCGGGATCACGCCCGACAGCCGCTCGAGCAGGGCGCGCGAGCGCGCCGCGACCTTGGCCATGCCGATCGACTCGGCCTCCGCGAGCGCCGTCGCGGCGAGCGCGCGCGCGCGGTCGCGGTCCCCCGCGCGGTGGCGCGCGGCCAGGAATGCCGCGTACTGGCTGCGCGTCCGGGCCAACAGGCAGCGGCCGCCGAGCCCGGCTTCCACCTCCAGCGCGCGCTCGAACGCGCGCTCGGCCCGATCGGCCTCGCCGGCCGCCGCCGCCGCGAGCGCCAGCGCTCGGGCCACCGAGCTCGTCACCGAGAGCGCCGGCCCGACCACGATCGCGCGGTCGGCGTAGGGCGCGAGCAGGCCGACGAGCTGGCCCGCGCGCGCGCCGTCGCGCAGAAACGCCGCGACTTCGGCCAGGAGCCCCAGGGTCGTGAGCCACGTGGCGTCGCGCGGCAGCTCGGCGAGCCCGTGCTTCGCCACGGCCTCGAGCTCGGCGCGCGCGGCGTCCTCGCGCTCGTCCTCGGCGTACAAGCAGGCGAGCGTCGCCGTCCAGGTCGGCATGTTCGGCAGCTGGCTGCGCAGCGCGCGCAGGCCGGCCTCGAGCTCGCCCAGCCGGCCCTGCTCGCGCCGCACGCCCGCGAGCTGCACCGCGTAGAACATCGACGCGTTCGAGAAGCCGGCGCGCTGGATCAGCTCGAAGCGCTCGCGGGCGAGGGTCTCGGCCTCGGCGAGCTGGCCCGAGAGCAGCGCCGCGAGCGCGGCGCCAGGCGGCGACGCCCAGCCGGGATAGCGCAGGTCGGTCGACAGGTGGTTCATCGCGGCCAGGTCCTGCTCCGCGGCGGCGCCATCGCCCGCCTCCAGCATGTCGAGCAGGTGGTGCTGGTGGCCGTGGTACATGCCGCGCAACGAGCGCTGCCGCCGCGACAGCTCGATGAGCTCGGCCGACGTCGCCGTCCGGTCCTCGAGCGTGTCGGCGCTCCACAGCGCGAGGTGGCGGTTGTTCAACACCTCGGCGAGCAGCTCCGGGCTGTCGAGCCGGCGCGCGAGCGCGAGCGCCTCGTCGGCCAGCGCGCGAAGGCGTTTCTGGTCGCGCGGCGACCAGTAGAGTGCGCAGGCGAGGCCCGAGAGCAGCCGCGCGCGCAGCGGCGCGTCGCTCTCCGCCTCCGCCAGCGACTCCTCGTACAGTGCGACCGTCTGCCAGTCGACGACGCCGGTCGTGATCTCGCCCACGTCGATGGCGACTTGCGCGAGCCGCGCATGCGCGCCGATGCGCCGCGCGATCTCCACGGCCTGCTGCAGCGCATTGCGCCACTCCGCGCCGTTGCCCGCGTAGAACTCCGCCTTCACGACCAGGCCGAGCAGGTCGCAGCGCGCCTCGGGCGCGGGCGCTTCGAGCGCGTCCAACACGGCGAGCGCGCGGCGGCACAGCGCCGCGGCGTCCTCGTAGGCCAGGCGCGACAGCGCGGCCCGCGCGGCGCGCAGGCTGGCTTCGGCGACGCGGGCGGCGTCGTCGGCGGCTGCGCCGAGGAACCAGTGGTGCGCGATCTCCGCGAGCGGCGGCTCGAGCCGCTCCCCGCCCTGCGCCTCGAGCGCTTCCGCCACTTTTCGGTGTAGCGTGCGGCGCCGGGCGGCACCCAGCTCCTCGGCGAGCACCTCCTGGATCAGCGCGTGCACGAAGCGGAAGCTGCGCGGGTCGGTCGGGTGCGGGCGGATCTCGCGCGAGCGCTCGGCCTCGGACAGCCGCGCGATCACCTGCTCGCGCGCCGCGCCGCTCGCGCGCTCGAGCAGGTCGACGGAGAAGTCGCGCCCGATCACCGCTGCGACGCCGAGCAGCGCGCGGCTCTCGGCCGACAGCCGCGCGAGCCGGCGCGCGATGACGTCCTGCACGGCCAGCGGGATCGCGGTGCGCCAGCCCTCCGCGTCGAGCAAGCGCACGAGCTCGCGGATGAAGAACGGGTTGCCGTCGGTGCGCGCGCAGATCGCGTCGACGAGCGCGGGCTCGGGGTCCGAACGGCCGCTGCGCGCGACGAGCTGCGCCACTTCGTCGCGGCGCAGGCCGGTGAGCGCGATGCGCTCGTGCTCCGGTAGGCGCGCCAGCTCGGCGAGCGTTTCGGTGAGTCCCTCGGGCCGGTCGTCGGGCCGGTACGCGCCGAGCACGAGCACGCGCGCATCGCGCAGCTCGCGCGCCACGAACGCGAGGAGGCGCAGCGACGACGTGTCCGCCCAGTGCAGGTCGTCGAGCAGGATCACGAGCGGCTCGCGCTCCGCCGCCGCGCGCAGGAACGAGGCGATGCCCTCGTACAGGCGGAAGCGCGCCTCGGGGCCTTCGAAGGGCGCGGCCTCGCGGCGCGCGGTCAGCTTGGGGCGCAGCTCGGGCAGGAGCCGCGCGACCTCTTCCACCGACACGAGCCGCTGCGCGCGTTCGCCGAGCTCGGGCGCGAAGCCGCGCAGCACCTGCACCCACGGCCAGTACGCGGGCGCGCCGTCGCCCTCGTGACACCAGCCCGACAGCACGCGCGCGCCCGCGGCGCGTGCGGCGCGCGCGAGCTCGCTGGCGGTGCGCGTCTTGCCGATCCCGGCCTCGCCCGCGACGAGCGCGACCACGCCGCTGCCCGCGCGCGCGCGCTCGAACGCGGACCACAGCCTGGCGAGCGCATCCTCGCGGCCGATGAAGCCCTCGCTGGCGAGCGCCGCGGGCGCGGCTGCGATCTCGGCGACGAAGCGGTAGCCGCGGCGCGGCACGGTGCGGATCACCCGCTGCGCCGCCGCGGTGTCGCCCAGCACCGCCCGCACCGTGTTGACGGCCGTCGTGAGTGCGCCGTCCGAGACGAACACGCCCGGCCACAGCTTCTCGAGCAGCTCGCGCTTCGGCACCACGCGGTCGCGGTTGCGCGCGAGATAGGACAACAGGTCGAGCGCTTTGGGCTGCGTCTCGACGACGGCGCCGCGACAACGCAGCTCGCACAAAGCCTCGTCGAGCTCGAACTCACCGAACCGCAGGATCAACGAAGGGGCTCCGGATTCGGGTCCAGAATACCCCGTTCATCGCCGTCTTTTCGTGAGAGAATTCTCAGGAACGGGCGGGCGGCCGCGCCCTGGCCTTCGGCCGACGCGCTAGATCAGCTCGTGCTCGTGCGGCGGCAGCTCGTACGGAATGCCCGTGTGTTCCATTCCGCCGCGCGCCAGCCACGCGCGCGTGCTCGCGGCGGCGCGGTCGACCAGCTGCGCCGCGTTCGAGAAGTCGAACGGCTGCGTGGAGACGGGGCAGAGCGGCGGAACGACACGGATCTGTGTCGTGTCCATGAAGCGCTCCACGTCCACGACGAGCTGCCGGGCGATCAGGATGTTCACGCCGTGCAGCGCCATGGCCAGCGCGCCCTGCGGCAGCTTCTTCATCTCGCACGAGTAGCCCGTGGGCAGCACCACGATGCGCTCGGCGCCGAGCGCGCGCGCAGAGGCGAGCGGCGTGTTGCTCGCGACGCTGCCGTCGAAGTAGTACGTGCCCGCGATCTCCACCGGCGGGAACACGCCGGGGATCGCGGAGCTCGCCATGACGGCCGGCACCGCGAGGCCCTTCGAGAGCAGCGCCTCGCGGCCCGTCAGCACGTTCGTCGCGACGACGTGCACGGGCACCTCGGCCTCCTCGAGCAGGCGGTACGGGATGTGGTCCGAGATCAGCCGCCGGAACGGCCCGGGGTCGACCATGTGGTCGCGCAGCGAGAGCGCGCCGAGCAGCCCGCCGACCGGCGAGAACGGGAAGACGTCGCGCGCGCGCAGGCCGAGCCAGATCGCGCGCAGCGCGCGCGCGCCGGCGACGTTGGGCCGCCCCGCGAAGAAGCTGGCGTTCACGGCGCCCGCCGACGAGCCGACGATGAGGTCGGGCCGCACGCCGGCCTCGGCCAGCGCGAGCAGCATGCCGACCTCGACCGCGCCGAGGCTGCCCCCGCCGGCCAGTACGAACGCAGTGCGCGGCGCGGCGCCGCTCATCCGCCGCTCGGCTCGCCTCCGCCGCCGGTCTCGAGCGCGACGCCCATGGCGTGGTAGCCCTTGTCGACGTACACCGTCGTGCCGGTCACGCCGCTCGCGAGCGGGCTACACAGAAATGCGGCGGTTGTGCCGACCTCGTCGGCATCGATCGCCTGCGGCAGCGGCGAGTTGGCCTTGGCGTACTCGATCATCTTCTCGATGAAGCCGATCGCGGACGCTGCGCGCGACGCCCACGGCCCGGCCGAGATCGCGTTCACGCGCGCGCCCCAGCGCCGGCCGGCTTCGAACGCGAGCGTGCGCGTGTCGCTCTCGAGCGCCGCCTTCGCCGACGACATGCCGCCGCCGTAGCCGGGCACCACGCGCTCGCCGGCGAGATACGACAGACACAGGAACGAGCCGCCCGGCCGCAAGAGCGGCCCCATGCGCTGCACCAGCGCTACGAACGAGTACGCGCTCGCCGACAGCGCCGACAGGTAGCCGCGCCGGCTGGTGTCGAGCAGCGCGTTCTTCACCTCGGAGCCGTTCGCGATGGAGTGCACCACGATGTCCAGCGGCTGCGGCCCGAACTCGGCCACCAGCCGGTTCGCCGCGCCCTGGATCGTGAAGTCGTCGTGCTCCTTGTAGCGGCGGTTCTCGCGCACTTCGGTGGGCACGTCGCCCAGCTCGTCCCACTCCGCGTCGAGCGGCAGGATGCGCTCGAAGGCGAGCGTGCCTCCCGATTTGAACTGCAGCGATTCGCCGATCTTCCCGCGCTCGAGCAGCTTCGTGAAGATGCCGAATGCCGGCGGCCACGTGCCCGCGCAGACGGTCGCGCCCGCCTCGGCGAGCCGCTTGGCGATCGCGAAGCCGAAGCCCCAGTCGTCCGCGATTCCGGCCACGAACGCGCGCTTCCCCGTGAGGTCGATCGACAGCATCGGGCCTAGGAGAGCACCGCCGAGCGGGCACCGCAAGCGACGCGGTAAGATCGCGCGCATGTCGCGCAGAGACCAGATCACGATGACCGATGACGAGATCCGCCGCTTCATCGACGCCAAGAAGACGATGACGATCGTCTCCATCGGGCCCGGCGGCTTCCCGCACCCGATGCCCATGTGGTTCGCGCGCGACCCCGACGGCGCGATCCGCATGGCCACGTACCGTACGAGCCAGAAGATCAGGAACATCCAGCGCGACCCGCGCGTGTCGCTGCTCGCGGAGAGCGGCACCGAGTACGCCGAGCTGAAAGGCGTGGTGATGTACGGCAACGCCGAGCTGATCGACGACTTCGACCTGGTGTGCGACACGCTGCTCCGCGCCGGCGGGCGCGGCGAGGGCCTGCCGAAGGACCCGGCGGCCGCGAAGCCCATCCAGGAGGCGATGCGGAAGAACGCCGCCAAGCGCTTCGTCATCCGCGTGAAGCCCGAGCGCGTGATCTCCTGGGACCACGCGAAGCTCGGCGGCACGTACTAGCGGGCGCGCTTCAGCGGAACGCCGCCATCGGCCGGCCGTCGGCGAGCGAGCCGTTCGGCAGCGCGTAGAGCGCGCGCAGGGTGCGCAGGTCGAGCTCGGTCGCCGCCGCGCGCTTGTCGGCCTGCCACGAGTCCGCCATCACCGAGTCACAGCCGGTGCAGTGACCGAGGCCGAGGGTGTGGCCGAACTCGTGCACGAACGCGAGCCGCAGGAGCTCCAGGTCCACCGCGCAGTAGAGCTCGTCGCACGACGCCGTCTCGTAGTCGAGGTAGCCGCGCGCGCGCACGTGCCCGTCCACGACGCGCCACGAGATGGCCCCGCGCGCGAAAGCCTCGCCGGGCAGGCGTTTCTTCCACGTGATCTGCACCGGGGCGTCGAGCTCGCCGCGCACGAGCTCGAGCTTGAACCACGGCACGGCCGGCTGCAGCGCGCGCTCCCACGCGCGCAGCTCTTCCTGCAGCGCGGCGTAGGTGGCCTCGCGGCTCTCGTAGCGCGCGGCCTCCTTCGGCAGCTCGAAGTTCACGTGCAGCGGCATGTCATCTTCGGTGAAGTGCACGTAGGCGGGCGCGCCGGCCAGGTCCTGCGTGTTCGGCGCGAGGAAGCCGCTCGCCGGGTCGAGCGGCCGGGCTTCGGACAAGGGCCCGGCGCCGACCGGCGGGGGCGCGGGCGCTTCGGGCGCGGCGCAGGCGAGCGCGCACGCGGCGATCGCAACGAGCGCGTTCGTGAGACGCCGCATTCGCATCGCGGTGGACTCATATCTAAATTGCCGCCGCCATGCCCGAAGCCACAGAGCACTACCGGCCCGACATCGACGGCCTGCGCGCGGTCGCGGTCCTCGCGGTCGTCGGCTTCCACGCCTTTCCGGCGCTCGTGCCGGGCGGCTTCGTGGGCGTGGACGTGTTCTTCGTGATCTCGGGCTACCTGATCTCGGGGCTCGTGTTCCGTGCGCTGGAGCGCGGGCGCTTCAGCTTCGCCGGCTTCTACGGCCGGCGCGTGCGGCGCATCTTCCCGGCGCTCGTCGTGGTGATGGCGGCGCTGCTCGTGTTCGGCTGGTTCGCGCTGATCGCCGACGAGTACCGGCGGCTCGCGCGCCACGTCAGCGCCGCGGCCGGCTTCGCGCTGAACTTCGTCTTGTGGCGCGAGTCGGGCTACTTCGACACGGGCGCGCGGCTGAAGCCGCTCCTGCACCTGTGGTCGCTCGCGATCGAGGAGCAGTTCTACCTGGCGTGGCCGGGGCTCTCGTTCCTGGCGTGGCGGTGGTCGAAGCAGTTCACGGGGCTCGTGGTCGGCGGGCTCGCGCTGTCGTTCGCGTGGAACGTGCGCGAGGCGGCGCTGGCGCCTTCGGCGGCGTTCTTCCTGCCGCTGCCGCGCTTCTGGGAGCTGCTGCTGGGCGCGCTCCTCGCACAGCTCGACCTGCGGCCGCGCGCTCGTGCGCCGGCGGCGGCGAACCTGGCGTCGGTCGCCGGTCTGGCGGCGCTCGCCGCGGCGCTCGCGGTGATCGACGAGGAACGCGCCTTCCCCGGCTGGTGGGCGCTCCTGCCGACGCTGGGCACGGCGCTCGTGATCTGGGCCGGGCCGGCGGCGTGGCCGAACCGCGTGCTCCTCGCGCGGCGCGCGTGCGTGGCGATCGGGCTCATCAGCTATCCGCTGTATCTCTGGCACTGGCCGCTCCTGTCGCTCGCGACGATCGTGAGCGTGGGGCGCGTCGCCGTGTCGACGCGGCTCTGGCTGGTGGCTCTGAGCTTCGCGCTCGCGACGGCGACGTACGCATTCGTCGAGCGGCCGATCCGCTTCGGCGCGCGCAAGCCGGGCACGCCGGTGTTCGGGCCGCGCGAGCGCGGACTCGTGACGGCGATGGTCGCGCTCGCGTGCGTGGCGGTGTCGATCAGCGCGGCGAGGGGCGTGCCGCAGCGGCTGCGCGAGACGCCGACGCGCGAGGAGACCCCGTTCGCCGACGCGGAGTGCGAGCGCTTCGCGGGCGCGGAGAACCGCGCGTTCGACTACTGCCGGATGAAGCGCGGCAGCGGGCCGGAGCTCGTCGCGCTGATCGGTGACTCGCACGCGCGCAGCCTGTTCCCCGGCCTGTCGGAGGAGCTCGCCTCGCGCGGGCTCGGCACGGTGCTCTTGGCGAGCTCGGGCTGTCCGCCGCTCGCGGGCACGACGGTCGGCGCGACGGCGCTCGACCGGAGTCACTGCGCGAAAGAGACAGACGAGATCCTCGCGCTCGCGAGCGGACGCGCCGAGATCCGCGCCGTGGTGCTCACCGTGCGCGGCGCGCTGTGGACGAGCGGACGCGGCTTCGGCGACGCCGACCGCAACGGGCGCGCGACGCAGATCGCGTCGACGTCGCCCGGCGATCCGGCAGCGAGCGGGCTACCCGCGTTCGAGGCAGGCCTGCGCCGCAGCGTCGAGCTCTTGCAGCGCGCCGGGAAGCCCGTGTCGATCGTGCTCGACGTGCCCGAGCTCGGCTTTCAGCCGCGCGGCTGCCTGCTGCGCCCCGCGTGGATCCGGCCGGCGCACGCTTGCGAGGTCGAGCGCACCGACGTGGACGCGCGCCAGGACGCGTACCGCGGCGCCGTGCTCGAGCTGGCGCGCGCGCTGCCCGGGCTCGAGGTGTTCGATCCCGTGTCGCTCTTCTGCGACACCGGGCGGTGTCGCGCCGCCGACGGCGGCGTGCTGCTCTACGACGACGACGACCACCTGTCCGCCGCGGGCAGCCGGCTCGTCGCGGCGCTGTTCCAGACGTTCCCCGCCCCGTAGCCGTCCGGATCGGGTAGCTCGCGCCAGATCATCAACCCCGCCTATCAGACGCGCCCCGACGACATCGTCGGCAAGATGACGATCGCGCGCCTGGACGCTGAGATGGCCGAGCGCGAGAACCGTAGCTTGCGCCACGTAGCTGCGGCGATCTGGTCGGCGGCGGAGGCTGCGGGCCGCTGGTCGCCCCTGCGGCGACCTCGTCGTCGTTCGCGGCGGACCAGACCGTGTCGTTCACGGCGGGCCAGGCGGGCGACACCGCCCGACCAGTTCCCCATCGACCCGCACATCTGCTTGCACATCCCGCGCGAGGCAAGCAAGCGCGCGGGCTTGAAGCACGTGGACCTCCTCATCAGCTGCTCGAGCGAGCTCAACAGCCGCGAGGCCCGCCAGCTGACTTGCGACTGGGCGAGTCCGAGCTGAAGACAGTCACCAGGCACAAGACGTGGCGGAGTGGCGCTAGCTCGGCCTACCACGTGTTGCGACCAGAGCCGCTGCAGACCTTCGATGGAGCGCTATGCGGGCAGATGCTCTTACCCGCGCGCTCCTGTCAGAGCGAGCCACCTTGCGGAGGACTGCTGCGATATCCGCGGCGCGGCCCGCGGGTGCGCCACTGAGTGCCTGCGACAGACCGTGGATGGCGCCCGATCGCCCCGCGGCAAATCTCGCGGTCGTTGCCAGGCGCATCAGAATCGGGACAGCAGTCTCTTGGGCCCAATGGTCACCGAGGAGATCTCCTGCCATCCAAGCTGCATGCGCCGCGTTCGACCGAACCTCAAGCAGGAAGCGCTCGATCACTCGAGCAACAAAGCCACCGACGCCATTGGCGAACTGCCAGTCGTCGAGCTGATCCAAGAAGCAGAGAAGTGTGAATCGTATCTCATTCGCCTGCCGGCCTCGACCCGACAAGAGGCGGTTCTCAACGACCTCTGCAGACCCGGGAAGTCCCGCGACGAGAAGCTTTACGAGCGGAATCCGCGTTGACTTGGGTCGACCTAGCCGCCTAGTCCCAAGCGAACGATCAGCGGCATGAATCAGCGTGATCTGTCTCTCAAGAGGGAGAATATGAAGTGCCCCTCGGATTGATGACACTCCGGAAGTAGAGAGGTCGAGGCCAAGCCCGGCACCAGCAACCTCTGGCTCACACACGGCTGACGACGCCCGGGCCACCTTCGGCAGCCTCACTCTGGGACTTGCACGTCCGGCCACTTCTGACCAATCTCCTTGATGTGTCCCTTAATGTCCTGCTGCAGGTCCTCGATCTCTTCTCGGATTGCGCCCTTCCGCTTCGGACCCTTAGCAGACTCAAGGTCGTCGTTCAGCTGATCTAGTGCTTCCTTAGCCCTCTTCAGATCGTCCAAGTGCTTCTGCAACTGCTCGTCACTCTTCGCTCCCTCCCTAGCCCGGGCTTTGGCATTGTACGTCCCCGGACCGACGCTCTTGCCCTCGTTGAGTAGGACCCAACCTCCTAGGATCAACCCTCCAGCGAGCCACAAGGGCGCGTCTTCCGGGAAGCCCAAGGCACCGAAGGTGATCAATCCCCCTCCGGTCATCCGAAGATCAGGATTCGGAG
>DATJZN010000012.1:0-26008 GCA_035499075.1 Myxococcota bacterium
CACCGCCACGATCCGCGGCTCGGTCGGGTGCACGATCGTGTTGTCGAGCTTGAAGTCGCCGTGGATGATCGAGGTGTCGTCGCCGCGCGGGATGCTGCGCGGCAGCCAGTCGCACAGCGCGTCCATCTCGGGCAGCGGCGCCTCGATCGAGGCGTAGTACTGCTTCGACCAGCGCGAGATCTGCCGCGCGAAGTAGTTGCCCGGCTTGCCGTAGTCCCCGAGCCCGATCGCGCGGTGGTCGACCGAGTGCAGCTTCGCCAGCACTTCGCACAGCGAGTCGTAGATCGCGTAGCGCTCGCCCTTCGACAGATCGGGCAGCGCGGGCTCCCAGAACACGCGGCCCTCGACGCACTCCATCACGTAGAACCACGTGCCGATCACGCTCTCGTCCGTGCACAGGGCGAACGTGCGCGGCACCGGTACGCCGGTCGCCTGCAGCGCGGTGAGCACGCGGTACTCGCGGTCGACGGCGTGCGCGGAGGGCAACAGCTGCCCCGGCGGCTTGCGGCGCACCACGTAGCGCGTGCCGCCCGCCTCGACGCGGTACGTCGGGTTGCTCTGGCCCCCCTTGAACTGCGCGACCTCGAGCCGGCCGCGGAAGCCGGGCACGTTCGCGCGCATCCAGGCCTCGAGCCGCGCAGAATCGATGCGGTGCCGCTCGCGCACGGGCTCCGTGCCCGAGAAGATTTGCTGCCGCTCCCCCATACCGGCCCCTATCCTACGCTAAGCTTCGCCGCCGCCGCGAAATACAGGAGCCCCCGATGAAGATCTCCGAGTTCATCCGCACGCACTACCGACACTTCAACGCCGCCGCGCTCGCCGACGCCGCCGAAGCCTACGAGCGCCACGTCGACGGCGGGGGAAAGATGCTGCTCGCCATGGCGGGCGCCATGAGCACCGCGGAGCTCGGCCTGTCGCTCGCCGAGATGATCCGGCGCGACAAGATCCACGCGATCTCGTGCACCGGCGCGAACCTCGAGGAGGACGTGTTCAACCTGGTCGCGCACGACCACTACCAGCGCATCCCCAACTGGCGGAACCTGCGCCCGTCGGACGAGAAGGAGCTCGAGCGCGCAGGTCTGAACCGCGTCACCGATACGTGCATCCCCGAGGACAAGGCGTTTCGCGCTATCGAGAAGCACGTGCTCGACCTGTGGGTGCGCGCCGACCAGCAGAAGAAGCGCTGGTTCCCGCACGAGATCATGTACCAGCTCTTGCTCGAAGGGCGCGTGCGCGACTCGTATCAGATCGACCCGGCGGGCTCGTGGCTGCTCGCCGCGGCCGAGAAGAACCTGCCCATCTTCGTGCCCGGCTGGGAGGACTCGACGCTCGGGAACATCTTCGTGTCCCACGTGGTGTCGGGCGAGCTGTCGAACTTCCAGATCGTGAAGAGCGGGCTCGAGACGATGGCGGAGCTCGCGCGCTGGTACGTGAAGACCACGATGGGCAAGACGCTCGAGGAGCTGCCGCCCGTCGAGACGAGCGGCCACGACGCCGTCGGCATGCGCGCGATTCCCGCCGCGCAGGCGCGCTCGACCGTCGGCTTCTTCCAGATCGGCGGCGGCATCGCCGGCGACTTCCCGATCTGCGTCGTGCCGATGATCCACCAAGACCTGCGCAGGCCGTGCCCGTACTGGGGCTATTTCTGCCAGATCAGTGACTCGACGACGAGTTACGGGAGCTACTCGGGTGCCTTCCCGACCGAGAAGATCACCTGGGGCAAGCTCGACGAGGAGACGCCGATGTTCCTGATCGAGTCGGACGCCACGATCGTGGCGCCGCTCGTCTTCGCGTCGGTGCTCGGTTGGTAGCGCTCGCGCTCGCGCTCCTGCTCGCGCTCGCGGGCTGTGCGAGCGAAGGCGACTCGGTCCGACCCGCCAGCTCGTTCAAGAGCGGCTACCCGACGCCCGAAGGCGCGGCGAAGCTGCGCGACGAGCTCCTCTACCAGCGCGCCGTGCAGTCGTATCTGTGGGCCCTGCCCGCGCTGAACATGCGGGCGATGAAGGAGGGCTCCGAGGGCAAGTTCGGCGAGGGCTACAACGTGCTGCCCATCTGGAAGGAACGGCTCGACGCGAAGACGCTCGTCACGACGCCGAACTCCGACGTCATCTACGCGATGGGCTATCTCGACCTGCACGCCGACGGACCGCTCGTCATCGAGGCGCCGCCCGGTCTGCAGGGCATCCTCGACGACTTCTTCCAGCGGCCCATCTGCTCGGTCGCCAAGCTCCGCGGCAAGATCTGGTGCGGCGACGTCGGCCTGCCCGGCCCCGACCAGGGCAAGGGCGGCAAGTATCTCGTGCTGCCGCCCGACTACGCGGGCAAGGTCCCGGCGGGCTTCCTCGCCTACCGCTCGCGCACGTACGGCGTGTTCGTGTTCTGGCGCGGCTTCTTCAAGGACCCGAAGCAGCTCGCGGCGCCCGTGAAGGTGATGGAGCAGACGCGCATCTACCCACTGGGCAAGCGCGCCTACGCGAAGAAGATGATGTTCCCCGATGCCTCGGGCGTCGCGGTGAACATGCTCCCGCCGCGCGACGCCAGCGCGTTCGACATGCTGAAGCGCTTCATCGACGCCGAGTACGTCGACCCGCGCGACATGGACATGCGCGGCATGCTGCAGTCGCTCGGCATCGTGAAGGACCAGTCCTTCGATCCCGACGACCACCAGCACGAGATCCTCGACAAGGCCGCGCGCCGCGCTGCCGAGATGGGGCGCTTCGTGGGCCAGGTCGTGACGACCGAGCGCCACGGCGGGCTGTACTACGGCGATCGGCAGTGGATGAACGGGTTCCCTCCGACGCCGGGCACGCCCACCTTCGAGGCTGCGACGTACACCGACACCGAGCTGCGCAGCGGCTTCTTCACCCTGGCGTACTCGACCAGCCCGGGCATGGCGCTGAGCCTGCCCGACGTGGGCGCGAAGTATCCCTGCGCCTTCAAGGATGCCGACGGCGACTTCCTCGTCGGCGACCGCTCGTACAAGCTGCACCTGCCCGCCGGGATTCCGGCGAAGCTGTTCTGGTCGGTGACGGTGTACGACGCGGAGACGGCCGCGGGCCTCGACAACGGCCAGCCGTTCCCGTCGCTCAGCCAGATGGACAGACCCGCGAAGAACCCCGACGGCTCGACCGATGTCTACCTCGGCCCGAGCTCGCCTGGCCCCGGCAGGAACTGGCTGGCCACCGTGCCCGGCAAAGGCTTCTTCGTGATTCTGCGCCTCTACGGCCCGACGCGCGCCTTCTACGACCAATCCTGGAAGCCCGGCGACGTCGAGAAGCTCAGATAGCCTTCCGGTCCTCTCGAGCAACTGGATCGAATCACGCCCCGTGGCACTTCTTGAACTTCTTTCCGCTGCGGCAGGGGCACGGGTCGTTGCGGCCGACCTTCGGAGCGGCGCGCACGTACGGCTCCTGCGGCTCGTCGTCGCCGTGGTGATGGTGGTGCGAGTGGCCGTGAGCGAGCGCGTGCTCGAGCTCGGGGAGTGACTCGTCGAGCGCGCGGGTCAGGCGCTCGAGCTTCTCGCCGCTCGTGCGCGCCGCAAACGCGACGAGCGCGCGCAGGGTGGCGCCGACGTGCGCGCAGAGCGGGTCGACGGGGTCGAACTGCTCGGGCACCGCGTGGAAGAGCCAGCCGTGTACGTCGTCGGCGCCCAGCTGGGTGAGCGGCCGGCCGACCTCCGCGAGAGCGTCGGAGAGCCGCGTTGCGATCTCGCGCCGGTCGTCGGGCGACGCTGCGAGCCCGCCCGCCTCGGGCGAGGCGAGGAACTCGTCGAGCGCGAAGCCGTGCCTATTCGAGGCCAATGCTCGGCTCCATGTGCGGCTCCGGCTTCGCACCGACGCTCGGCGAGAGCGCGAATGCGAGCACGCCCGCGGCCGTCAGCGCGAAGCCGATGGCCTGGCGCAGCGTGACCTGCTCGCCGAGCACGAGATATGACACGAGCAGTGACACGATCGGCGCCGACGGCACCACGATCGCCGTCGTGCGCGTCAGATCCAGGCGCTTCACGGCGCCGTACCACGCGAGCGTTCCGCCGAACGACAACACCGCCCCCTGTACGGCCACCGTCGGCAGGAACGCGGGCAGCTCGGCGCGCGCCGGCAGCCCCGCCGTTCCTTCGAGCAGCAGCCAGACCGGCAAGAGTACCAGGGTCCCGTACACGTAGCGCGCGCCCGAGAGCTGCATCGGGTCGAACACGTCGAGCCGTTTCAGCGCGACCCAGTGCGAGCTCTGCCACGCGAGCGGCGTCGCGAGCAGGAGCCCGAGGCCGAGCCAGCCCGACACTGGCCGCGTGCCGATCGCGACGGCGATGCCGAGACCGATCGCGCCCACTGCTGCGACGCGTCGCCGCGGCATCGCATGGCCCAGCACGAAGCGCGTGCCGAGCAGCGAGTAGAACGGCTCCGTCTGCACGCACAGCGCCGTCTCGATCGCGGACACGCGCTTCGCGCCCGAGTAGTAGAGCACGAACGCGAGCGCCGTCCCGAGCGCGCCCACGGCGAGCAGGGTCGGGAAGTCGCGCTTGTCGAACAGGAGCGGCAGCTGGCCGCGCGCGAGCATCAGCGCGAGTGCCGCGACCCCGCCGAAGGCGCTCGCGAGGAGCGCGTTCGAGAGCCCGCTCGCCGCGTGCGTCGTCAGCTTCGCGAACGCGGGCACGAACGAGCCGTTCAGCACGCAGTAGCCCGCGAGCGCGAGCCCGGCGAAGTCAGCGCGTTTCAAATCGACTGGCCCTCATGGCGCGCGCAGTATACGGTTCAAACGCCGTCGCGCAGCAGCGCCTGCGCCGCGCGCGCGCCGTCGATGGCCGCGCTCATGATGCCGCCGGCCGTGCCTGCGCCCTCGCCGACGGGGAGCAGGTTCGCGAAGCCCCGCGCGCGCAGATGCTCGGGGTCGCGCGGGATCCGCACGGGGCCGGAGCTGCGCGTCTCGACGCCGACGAGCAGACCCTCGGGCCCGGCGTAGCCCGGCAGCGTGCGCTCGAAGCTCGCCAGCGCGCGGCGCAGCGCGTCGCGCACGAGCTCGGGCAAGAGCAGGTCGATGCGCTCGGGGCGCGTGCCGAAGCGGTAGCTCGAGCGACCGGCGTCCGTCGTCGCCACACCCGCCAGAAAGTCGGGCGCGCGCTGCGCGGGCGCGCGGTAGTCGCTGCCGCCGAGCTCGAACGCCGCGCGTTCGAGCCGCTCCTGCAGCTCGACGCCCGCGAGCGGCCCTGCGCCGAAGTCGCGCGGGCCGAGCGTCGTCACGACCGCGGCGTTCGCCCACGGCGACGAGTGCCGCGAGTTGCTCATGCCGTTCGTGCACAGGAAGCCCGGCGCGGAGACGCTCGCGACGATCTGCCCGCCGGGGCACATGCAGAAGCTGTGCGCGCCGGCCGCGCCTTCGCCGGGTCGCGAAGTGAGCGAGTAGTACGCCGGCCCGAGCAGCTTCGCCTCGGGGCCGTCGCCGTGGCGGCCGCGGTCGACGAGCGGCTGCGGGTGCTCGATCCGCACGCCGAGCTGGAAGGGCTTCGCTTCGAGCGCGAGGCCCTGAGCAGCGAGCGCACGCCAGGTGTCGCGCGCGCTGTGCCCGGGCGCGAAGAGCAGCGCGTCGCACGGCAGCTCCCCGCGCGCGGTCGCCAGCGCGGTCACGCGCGCGGGCGTACCCGGCGCGAGCACGAGCGCGTCGACGCGCGTGCGCCAGTGGAAGCGCACGCCCAGCGACTCGAGCCCCGCGCGCAGCGCGGGCAGCAGCTTGTGCAGGCGGTCGGTGCCGACGTGTGCGCGCGCGTCGTACAGGACGTCGGCGGGCGCGCCGCAGCGCACCAGCTCCTCGAGGATCGGGATCTCGAGCGGGTCCTCCACGCGGGTGTACAGCTTCCCGTCGGAATACGTGCCGGCGCCGCCTTCGCCGAAGAGCAGGTTGCTCTCGGGGTCGGGCACGCGCGTGCGCTGGAACGCGGCGAGGTCGCGGCCGCGCTCGCGCAGCGCCGCGCCGCGGTCGACCAGGTCCACGGCGACGCCGCTCTTCGCCAGCACCAGCGCCGCGAACAGGCCCGCCGGGCCGGCGCCCAACACCGAAATGCGTCGTCCGGCGAGCGACGGGTGTACGCGCTCGACCTCGAGGCGCCCCACCTCGGGTGCGCGCACCACGCGGCCCGCGCGCACCGCGCGGTCGAGCGCCGCGGAGCGGAACGTCTCGTCGACGACCAGGTCGACGTGTACCACGAAGCGCAGCCGGCGCGCGCCGCCCGCGCGCCGCGCGTCGAGCGACTTCCGCGCGATGCGCAGTCCGCGCAGGTCGTCCGCGCCCATGCCCGCGGTCTCGAGCGCGCGCTGGCGCAGCGCGCTCTCGGGCTCGTCGAGCGCGAGCTCGAGACCGAGCACGCGCCAGGTCGCGAGCGCCACGGCGGTCTCAGCGCGCGGCGGAGCGGCGGTACAGCTCCGCGACGATGCGCTCGATCGGCGTCTCCTCCAGCGACAGGTCCGCGATCGGCGCGCGCTCGGCCAGCCACGCGATCAGCTTGGGCGCGGGAATGCGCTCGCGGTCGAAGCGCAGCACCAGGCGCGCCCGCCGGCGCTCCTCGACCGCGACGCCGTCGGGCACGGCGTCGGGTGCGTCGGTCTCGAAGTCGATGCTGAGCCTGCGCTCCGACGTCACCTCGCGGCGCACGGCCTCGACCGAGCCGTCGTACACGACCTTCCCGTGGTCGATGAGCAGCATCCGCGGGCACAGCCGCTCGATGTCGGACAGGTCGTGCGTAGTCAGCAGGATCGTGGTGCGCCGCTCGCGGTTCTCGGCGGCCAGGAACTCGCGAATCGCCTCCTTCGCGACCACGTCGAGCCCGATCGTCGGCTCGTCCAGGAACAGGAGCGGCGGGGCGTGCAAGAGCGCCGCCGCGAGCTCGCAGCGCATCCGCTGGCCGAGCGAGAGCTTGCGCACCGGCACGTCCAGGAGCTTGCCCAGCTCGAGCCGCTCCGAGATCCGCGCGAGCTGGTCGGCAAACGCGCGTTCGGGGGTGCGATAGACGTGACGCAGAAGTGTGTAGGACTCGATCACCGGCAGGTCCCACCACAGCTGGGTGCGCTGGCCGAACACCGCGCCCAGGCGCGCCGTGTGGCGCACGCGGTCGCGGCGCGGGTCGAGGCCGTCCACGCGCGCGCGGCCTCCCGACGGCTCGAGCACGCCCGTCAGCATCTTGAGCGTCGTCGACTTGCCCGCGCCGTTCGGCCCGATGAAGCCCACGAACTCGCCGTCGCCGATGCGGAACGACACGCCGTCGACGGCGTGCACGAGCTCGGAGCGCGCCTCGACCAGGTTCCGGAACGCGCCCGCGAGACCGCGGTGGTGGCGCGCCACGCGGAAGGTCTTCTCGAGCTCGACGACTTCGATCACCCCTAGCTCCCCGCCGATTCGTAGCGGCGCAGCCCGCGCTGGAACGCGGCGAGCCCGAGCGCGAGCACGCCCGCACACGCGAGCGGCGACAGCCACGGCAGCGCGCGCGGCCACCCCGCCGCCTCCGTGCGGCCCAGCGCCGCGAGCGCCGGGAAGTAGTTCACGAAGGCGAGCGGCACGCCGTACGTGATCGCGCGGCGAAACCAATTGGTGTAGATCGACACGGGATAGGACAGCGCGGCACTGCCGCCGTACGTGAGCGTGTTCTGCAGCTCCGCGGTCTCGCCCGAGGTCCAGAACGCAACGCTCGCGCCGATCATCACGATCCCGGCGAAGCACAGCACGCCGCCCGCGATGCCGGCGACGACCCACGCCAGCGACGCCGGGCCGAGGCGGAGCGCAATGCACGCGAGCACCGCCACCACGAGCCCCTGGGCCACGCGCGCGGCCTTCCGCGCCTCGAACTCGAGCGCGGCGATCTGCAGCACCACGCTGCGCGGCCGCAGCAGCAGCTTGTCGAGCTCGCCGCGCAACAGGTACGCCGAGAAGTTCTCGAAGCCGCGCAGCCCCAGCTCCACCAGGGCCCACGACGAGCTCACCATGCCGTACAGGAGCGCGAGCTCGGCGAAGCTCCAGCCGTCCAGGTGCCCGAAGTAGCTCGACAGCACCCACACGGGCCCGAGATCGGAGATCATCACCCCGAAGTCGACGATGCTGCGGAGCACGAACGCGCCCCGGTACTGCATCTGCGCGCGCAGGCCGGCCGAAGCGAGGCGCAGGTACAAGCGCAGTCCGTCGAGCACCGCTCAGCCCCCCACCGCTGCGATGCGCCGCAGCCCGCGTGCTTCCAGCATGCTGGCGAGCGCCGCCATTCCCCCCACCCACACCACCTGGTGTAAGAGCCCGAACGCGAGCGGCGTCCCCGACAGCTTGCCCGCGAAGATCGCCACCGGCGTGTACAGGGTGGCGCGGAAAGGCAGCGCGTTCGCGAGCCAGCGCACCGGCTCGGGGTAGAAGTCGAGTGGCACGAACGCCCCGCCGAAGAAGCTGTTCACGATCACGACCGCGAGGATCTCGCCGTTCGCCCGCTCGCGCCAGAACGCGGCCGAGCACGCGGCGAACCACAGCCCCGCCATCACGGCGATCGCCAGCGCGAGCGACACGGGGAACAGCAGCAGCTCCCAGCGCAGCGGCGGCACGAAGCCGTAGATCGCCCAGCCGATCCCGAACACGGCCGGCGCGCGAGTCACGAGATAGTAGCCCGCCGTGCCGAAGCGTTCGGCGACCTCGCGCGCGTACAGGCGCACGGGGCGCACGAGGTCGACGATGATCTCGCCGGTGCGCACGCGCTCGGCCAGGTTGTAGTTCCAGTCGGGAAAGAGCCCGATCGCGAGCAAGAGCGACTCGGACGCCATGAAATAGAGGACCGCATCGGCCGCGGACCAGCCTTCGGCGATGCCGCGCGCGCGGAAGAAGCCGAGCAGCACCTGCGCGTGCAGCATCAGGAAGAACGCGTTCACGACCACGCCGGTGGCGTTGGCCATGCGGTAGGCCGCGCGCCGCTGGAAGGCGAGCCGCGCGAACTGCAGGTACGGGCGCACCGCTCCCATGGGGCCCTCCGCGCAGGCCGCCCGCCGGCGGCCGAGTCGGGCGCGAAGGGGTAGCGGATCTCCCGCCGCGCCGCGAGCTTCTCGCCATGGACGGGCCGATCCTGTTCTTCGACGGCGTGTGCGCGCTCTGCAACCAGTCCGTCGACGCGATCCTGCGCGCGGACACGCGGGGCGCGATCCACTTCGCGCCGCTCCAGGGCGAGACCGCGAAGCGTCTGCTGCCGCCGCTGCCCGCGGATCCGGAGGACTGGACGCTCGTGTACCTGGACGAGCGCGGCATCCACGAGTACTCCGACGCGGCGATCGAGGTGTCGCGCCGGCTCGGCGGCTTCTGGGCGCTGGCCGGGCTCTTGCGCGCCGTGCCGCGCGCGCTGCGCGATCCCGTCTACCGCTGGATCGCGCGACATCGCTATCGCTGGTTCGGCAAGTGGGACGCGTGCCGGGTGCCGACCGCCGACGAGCGCGCGCGCTTCCTGCCCTAGGCGTGCTTGGCTTCGAGGTCCTTCGCCAGCGTTCGCGAAGCGAGCACGTACTGCAGGGTCGCCCACGAGCCGCCGCCGACGACCACGATCAAGAGCGCATAGCGGAGTGAGTCTTCGCCGAAGCTCGGCCGGAGCAGGTCGGAGATCCATCCCACCAGCAGCGGTCCCAGCCCGAGCCCGATCAAGTTGATGATGAAGAGCAGGATCGACGAGGCGAGCGCGCGCATCTGGGGTTTGACGAGCGTCTGAGTCATCGCGAAGGTCGGTCCGAGGTAGACGCCGCCCAACAAGAGGCCGGGCACCGACAGGAGCAGCGCCGTCAGCGTGTCGTTCCACAGATAGAACGCAAACGCGAACGGCAGCGCCATGCCCGAGGCGATCGCAGGTACGCGCAGGTACCAGCTCGGATCGCGCTTCGACACGCGGTCGGTGATGAACCCGCCGAGGAAGGTGCCCAGCACGCCCAGCGTGAGCGACGTGAGGAACAGCCAGCGGCCGACCTGTTCCTTGCTCATGTGGTGCGAGCGGATCAGGAACGCGGGCACCCAGTTCGCCGCGCCATAGCCGTACAGCGCATGCATCGACGCGCCGAGCGCCATGTGCCGGAACGACGGCAGCTTGCCCATGAAGCGCAGCACTTCCCCGATGCTCTCGTTCGAGCCCGGCTGCCCGACGATCTCGCGCTTCGGCTCCGCCACGGTCGCACGCAGCAGCGCCGCGATGAGCACGCCGGGGACGCCGACGATCATGAACGCGGCGCGCCAGCCGTACAGATGCCCGAGGGTTCCGCCGAGGAGAGCGCCCAGCCCGCCGCCGATCGGGATACCGAGCGAGTAGATGGACAGCGCCGTGCCGCGCCGCTCGGGCGGGAACAGATCCGAGATGATCGAGTGAGCGGGCGGGCTGCCGCCCGCCTCGCCGATCCCGACGCCGATCCGCGCCAGCGCGAGCTGCGCGAAGTTCTGCGCCAGGCCGGTGAGCGCCGTCATGCCGCTCCAGACCGTGAGCGCCAGCGCGATGATCGTGCGCCGCGTGCCGCGGTCGGCCCAGCGCGCGATCGGAATGCCCATGAACGTGTAGAACAGCGCGAACGCCGATCCGGTGAGCAGGCCGATCAGCGTGTCGTTGAGCGCCATCTCCTTCCGGATGTCCTCGGTGAGAATGGTGAGGATCTGGCGGTCGACGAAGTTCAGGATGTAGACGACCACCAGGAGGCCGAGGACGTAGCGCCGGTAGCCTTCCGCCACTCCGTTCGCGATCGGGAGCGTCCGCGGGATCGGCTCGTGAACAGGCGTCGCCATGAGGCGCGATGCTCTCCGAATCCGCGGAGCCGAGTCAATGGGAGAACTGCACGTCTGTACCGGGGGCCGTGGTTTCGGGTAGGCTGCGACCGTGCAGCCAGCCGTCGCGCGCAGCGAGCCCGCACAGGCGCTTCCGGGCGCGGTGGTGGCGCCGGCGCTCGAGGCGCAGCGCGTCACGCCGTATCTGGGCTTCCTGTTCCTCTTGCTGTCGACCGCGACGCTCTTCGACGGCTTCGACTCGGCCATGTTCGGGTTCGCGTCGCCCGACGTGCGCGCCTCGCTCGGCATCAGCCAGGGCGAGTGGGGCGCCGTCGCCACGTTGACGCGGCTCGGTGTCATGTCCTCGTTCGTGTTCCTGTTCTTCGCCGACCGCGTCGGCCGCCGCTGGACCATGATGGCGACGATCGTGGGCTTCACCGCGGCGACCTTCGCCACGGCACTCGTCGCGACGAAGGGCCAGTTCATCGCGGTGCAGTTCGTCGCGCGTCTGTTCCTCACGGCCGAGGCGTCGCTCGCCGTGATCATGGTGGGCGAGGAGTTTCCCGCGCGCGTGCGCGGCCGTTCGATCGCCATCCTGGCCAGCCTGGCGACCGCGGGCGTCATGCTCACGGCGAAGCTGCAGCCGTACGTGCTGCAGGGCAACGGCGGCGACTACGCGATCGGCCGCCTGGGACACTGGTTGGTGTCGGCCATTCAGGCGCCGTTCGGCAGCGTGTCGGACGCGGCGGGCTGGCGCTCGCTCTACGCGCTGGGCGTGCTGCCGCTCGGGCTCGTGTTGCTCTTGCGCCTGGGGATGAAGGAGACGCGGCGCTTCGAAGCTGTCCGAGCGCGCGCGGCCGAGCGGCCGGAGCGGACGTGGCGCGAGCTCTTCGACGAGGCCGCGCGGCCGTGGCACCGCGAGTACCGGCGGCGCACCGCGATCGTCGCGCTGCTGTGGAACTGCGTGTTCCTCGTGACGGGCCCGTCGACGGTGTTCTGGGTCATCTACGCGCGCGAGTCGCTGCACCTGACGCTATACCAGGTGGGCGACATCGTGTTCTGGGGCTACGCGGGCGGCGTGACCGGCAGCTTCGTCGGCGGCTGGCTCATCGACCGCATCGGCCGCAAGTACACCTGCGCGTCCATGTACGTACTGGCCGCGATCGCGATCTACATGCTCTACCACGTGACCTCGATCCCGGCGCAGTACACGTGGATGATCCTCACGGTGTTCACGTTTGCGGGGGGGAACTCGTCCACGCAGGTCTACGCATCCGAGCTCTTCCCCACCGAGATCCGCGCCACGGGCTACGGCTGGACCACGAACTTCGCGGGGCGGCTCACCGAGGTGTTCGTGCCGTTCATCATCGGCATGCTCATCGCGCCGCTCGGCATTCCGAGGGCGATGGCGATCGTGTCGATCGGGCCCATCCTCGGCGCCGCGCTCGTGCTGCGCTACGCGCCCGAGACGCGCGGACTCACGCTCGAGCAGATCGAGGAGCGGCTGCGGCCTAAGCCTTCGTGATCGGCACGTGCAGCGGCTGCGCCCGCACGCGCTCGAGCCACGCGCGCACGGCGGGGTAGGGGCCGAGGTCGAACTTCCCCTCCTCGGCGACGTGCGTGTACGCGTAGAGCCCGATGTCGGCGATCGTGTAGCGCTCGGCCACGAAGAAGGCGCGCTTCGCCAGGTGCGACTCCATCACGCCGAGCGCCGCGTAGCCGCCCGCCAGCTTGGCGGAGAGCAGCAGGCGGTTGTGGCCCTGGTCGAGCAAGCCGAACTCGTGCCACGAACGCACGACCGCGATGTACGGCTCGTGGCTGTACTGCTCGAAGAAGAGCCACTGCAGGACCTGCGCGCGCTCGAGCCGGTCGGCGGGCAGGAACGGCGTGCCCTCGGCCAGGTAGAAGCAGATCGCGTTCGACTCCCACAGGTAGGTGCCGTCCTCGAGCCGCAGGCAGGGAATGCGCCCGTTGGGGTTCCTGGCCAGGAACTCGGGCGTGCGCGTCTCGCGCTTGCCGAAGATGTCGAGCTGCACCAGCTCGAACGGGCGGCGCAGCTGGCTGAGCAGGAGGCGGACCTTGTAGCCGTTCCCCGAGGGCAGGAAGTCGTAGAGCGTCAGCATGGCCGAACGAGTAACCGGCGGAGGCGCCCGCGACAAACGAAGTCTTCTCGCGCTTGGCGCTAGAATTTCTCGTGTGAAGCCGCGCGCCCGCAAGCTGCCGCCGCTGAACGCGCTGCGCGCGTTCGAGGCCGCGGCCCGTCACCTGTCGTTCAAGGACGCGGCCGCCGAGCTGCACGTGACTCCCGCGGCCGTGAGTCACCAGGTGCGCGGGCTCGAGGACGAGCTCGGCGTAGCGCTGTTCGTGCGCCTGCACCGCGCGCTCGCGCTGACGCCCGCCGGCGCGCGCTGCCTGCCGCGCCTGCGCGACGCGTTCGACCGGCTCGAGGAGGCCACACGCGGGCTGCGCGGCCGCGCCGCGCAGCCGCGGCTCGTGCTGAGCGTGGTGCCGTCGTTCGGCGCCAACTGGCTGGTGCCGCGGCTGGGCCGCTTCCGCGCGCGCCACCCCGAGATCGACCTCGAGGTGCTCTCCTCGTCGGAGCTCGTCGACTTCGCACGCGATCCCGTGGACGTGGGCGTGCGCTTCGGCGGCGGCCGCTATCCGGGCGTGCGCGCCGATCTGCTCGTCGCCGAGGAGTACTTCCCCGTGGCGAGCCCGAAGCTCGCGCGGGGCCGCCGGCCGCTGCGCCGGCCCGACGATCTGCGCCGCCACACGCTCTTGCACGACGAGACGCACGACGCCTGGCGCAGCTGGCTCGCGAGCGCGGGCGTCACCGCCGTCGACCCCGAGCGCGGCGTCGTGTTCTCGGACTCGAGCCAGCTCGTGTTCGCCGCGGCCGCGGGCCAGGGCGTGGCGCTGGCGCGCGCGCTGCTCGCCGCGCCGTTCCTGCGCGCGGGCACACTCGTGCGGCCCTTCCCGGGCAGCGTCCCGGCCGAGTTCGCGTACTGGGTCGTGTGCGCGCAGGCGCGCGCCGAGGAGCCCGCCATCCGAGCGTTCCGCGACTGGCTCACGGACGAGGCGCGGCGCGGCCGGCGCTAGGGCTTGCCGAGCTCCGCAGTCTCGATCACCTCGGGCTCGCGCGCCGCGGCCTCGGCCCACGCGCGCATCGGTGCCAGGCCCCGCAGCACATCGGCGTAGGCCGACTCGGCCTTGTCGAGCTTCGCGCCGTAGGTTGCGAAGCGGAATGCGACGGGCGCGTACATGGCGTCGGCGATCGAGAACTCGCCGAAGAGGAACGGCCCGCGCGACGGCTTGCGCTCGAGACACTCGCGCCAGAGCGAGCCGACGCGCGCGACGTCGCGCTCGAGCTCGGGTGTCATGGCCACGCGGCGGCCGCTCGCGCGCACGTTCATGGGCATCTGCGCGCGCAGCGCGCCGAAGCCGGAGTGCATTTCGGCGGAAATGGAGCGCGCGTGCGCGCGCGCCTCGCGGTCGCGCGGCCAGAGCCCGCGCTCGGGGTACAGCTCGGCGAGGTACTCGCAGATTGCGAGCGAGTCCCACACGCGCGCAGCACCGTTGCGCAGCACCGGCACCTTGCCCGCGGGCGACCACTCGCGCACGACGCCCGCGGCGGCCACCGTGTCGAGCGCGACGCGCGTCTCCTCGAACTCGATGCCGAACTGGCGCAGCACGAGCCACGGCCGCAGCGACCACGACGAGTAGTTCTTGTTGCCGATGAGCAGGCCGAGCGTCATGCGATGCGCTCCGGCGCGAGCACGAACGTCTTCACGCTCTCGCGCGCGAGCTCGGTGCCTGGCTCGAAGCCCGCGTGTTCGTCGGCGAGCGCGCCGTGCGTGGCAGCCGAGATCAGCACGCCGCCCACGGGGGCCGACTTCTGCAGGTGGCCCGCCACGTCGAGCACCGGGCTGTACGCCACGCCGTTCTGCAGGTCGACCGCCGAGCGCCCGGTGTGGATGCCGATGCGCACGCGGAACTGCCGCTCGAGCAGGTTCTCGCGCGCGTTCCACACGGGCAGCGCCGCGAGCAGCGCGCGCGCACAGCGCACGGCCGAGTCGGCCGACAGGAAGAACGCCATCACCTCGTCGCCGTTCGAGTTCAAGATCCGCCCGCTGTGCTCGCCCACGCGGTCGGCGACGTACGCGCGGAAGCGCTCGAACGAGACGAACACGCGCTCGGGGCGCGACTCGCTCGCCTTCAGGCCGTACGAGTCGGCGATGTCCACGTCGAGGAAGCTGCCGTCGCGCACGAAGTCGCGCTCGAGGCGCGCCTCGAGGTCGACGCGAGCCTCCATGACGCCGCGCAGACCGCTCGCCGGCAGGGTCGGCACGTCGGCCGCGCTCGCGAGCTCGAAGCGCAGGCGCACCACGTCGGCGAAGCCGATCTCGTCGCCGTGGAAGAGCTCGGCGTGATCCTGCACCGCGCTGCCGTTGCGCAAGGTGGGGTTCGTCTGGCTGCGGTTGCGCAACAGCACGCGTTCGCCGTCGCGCACGAGCTCGGCGTGCAGCCGCGAGATGCTCGGGTGCGGCAGCACGACGTCGGAGTCGGCCTGGCGGCCGAAGCGGACCTGCTCGCCCTGGAGGGGGAAGCGCGAGCCCGCGAGCTTGCCGGGCCCCTGCAACACCGCGACGTGTCCCCACGCGCCGCCCGCGGCGCCGCGCACCATCGTGGTCTGCGCGTCGCCCGCGTCCTCGAGGTCCATGCGCAGGATCTCGGTCGCCTCGGCGCGCGGCGCAGCCGGCGCGGCGCTCTCGAAGAGCGAGCGGATCTCGAGCATGACGCGGCCCATGCGGATCTTGTCGCCCGGGCCCACCGCGCGGCGGCTCACCGATTCGCCGTTCACGAGCGTCGGGTTCGCGCCCGCGGCCAGGTGCTCGATCGCCCAGCCGTTCCCGTCGAGTCGGAGCCGCGCCTGCCGGCTCGACACCGAGCGGTCGCGCAGGCGCACGCGACCCCCGCGGGAGCTGGTTTCGTCGCCGCGGCCGATCTCGACCTCGGGCGTGGTGACGCTGAGGCGGGCGCCGCGGTCGGGCCCTTCGACGACCACGAGCGCGAGCGCGGCGCCACCGCGCAGTGTCGGCGCGTCGTCGTCCCGGGCGCCGCCCCGGCGCCGTCTCCACCACGACATCGCGCCGAGTCTCGACGGAGCGCAGAGCCGGGTCAAGCTGTGGTCTAATCGCGGCCGATGAAGCTCGCCGCCATCGCCGGATCGCTGCGCAAGGGCTCGCTGAACCGCAGGCTGCTCGAGCTCGCGCTCCGCCAGTTCGAGAAGGACGGGGCCGAGATCGACCGCGTCGAGCTGCGCGAGCTCGCCATCCCGTTCTACGACGGCGACCTCGAGGCGTCGACGGGCCTGCCCGAGGGCGCCCAGGAGCTCGGCCGGCGCATCGCGGCGGCGGACGGGCTCGCGATCGCCTCGCCCGAGTACAACATGTCGGTGCCGGCGGTCCTGAAGAACGCGATCGACTGGCTGTCGCGTGCGAAGCCGGTGCCGCTGCGTGGCAAGACGGCCCTCCTGCTCTCGGCGTCGCCGTCGCTCGTGGGCGGCAACCGCGCGCTGTGGGCGCTGCGCATCCCGCTCGAGGTGCTCGGCGTGCACGTGTACCCCGACATGTTCTCGCTGGCGACCGCGCACCAGGCGTTCGCGGACGACGGCGAGCTGCGCGACGAGGCGCTCGCGCGTTTCCTGCGCCGCTGCGTCGACGGGTTCACGCGCCTCACCAACGCGCTCGCCAACACGGAGAAGAGGCCATGAGCCAACCGCGTCCCCCGCTGTCGCTCGAGCAGGTGCTGGGCTTCCACAAGACGCTGTCGAACTGGGGCCGGTTCGGGCCGAAGGACCAGCTCGGCACGATCAACCTCATCACGCCCGAGAAGCGCCTGGCGGCCGCGAAGGGGGTGCGCTCGGGCCGCACCGTTTCGTGCGCGCGGCCGCTGCCTACACAACCCAGTGTAGAGAACCCGAATCCGGTGCAGCACCACATGATCGGCACGTGCACCGAAGGCTGGGGCGGCGACTACTTCGCCATCGCGCCGCACGGCTTCGCCACGAGTCACATCGACGCGCTCTGCCACATCTTCCACGAGGGCAAGCTGTACAACGGCTACCCGATCGAACGCGTGACCGCACACGGCGCGCTCGACCTGGGCATCCACGAGCTGAAGGACGGCGTCGTTTCGCGCGGGGTGCTGCTCGACGTGCCCGCGGCGCGCGGCGTGCCCTTCCTCGAAGCCGGTGAGCCGATCTTCCCCGACGACCTCGAGCGCTGCGAAGCGCGCGCGAGCCTGCGCGTGGAGCCGGGCGACGTCCTGCTGGTGCGCACGGGCCGCTGGGCGCTGCGCGAAGCGCGCGGGCCCTGGGACCCGCGCCAATCGGCGGCGGGGCTCGACGCCTCGTGCCTGCCATGGCTGCACGAGCGCGGCGTCGCGGTGCTCGGCTGCGACGGCGTGTCCGACGTGGTGCCATCGCGAATCGAGGGACAGAACCTGCCGATCCACACCGTGGCGATCGTCGCCATGGGCCTGCACCTGATCGACAACCTGGACCTCGAGGCGCTCGCCGCCGCGTGCAGCGAGGAGAAGCGCAGCGAGTTCCTGCTCACCCTGGCGCCGCTGGTGCTGTTCCGCGGCACCGCGTCGCCGGTGAATCCGATCGCGCTGTTCTGAGTCATGGCGAGACGGCTCGCGCCCGCGCTGGCCCTGACGGCCCTCGCCGGTTGCGCGTCTTTCTCCGAGGCGCCGCCGCCGCCCGCCGCGCCGCCGCCCGTCGCGAGCCCGCCGCTCGCGGTGCACTTCACGGGGAGCGAGCAGGCCACGTTCGACTGGGGCCTGGGGCCCGAGGAGATCCCCGAGAGCGGCCTCGCCGCGGCCGCGCGCGACGCGATCTGGGCGTCGGGCTGGGTCAAGGAGACGCGCGAGGCCGGCTTCGGGCGCATGCTGAAGCTCGACGTCGCGCATCGTCACAAGGACACGCTCACGCTCGTCTCGCTCTTCACCGTGCTGCTCTATCCGACGCGCGAGGACGAGCACGTCGAGCTCGAGCTGAGCTTCCTCGAAGTCGGCCGCGCGAAGCAGACGTGCGCGCGCTCGGCGGACGTGAGCACGTGGCACGAGGCGTTCCTGATCTTCGTGGCGCCGTTCCACTGGCCGGGCAGCATGCGGCGCGAGCTGGCGCGCTCGCTCGCGCTCTCGTGTCTCGCCGAGGTGCTCGAGAAGCGCGAGGCGGCGGGCGCGCAGTGACGTTCCGCCTGGCGCTCTTCATCGGCTACGTCGCGCTGCCGCTCGCCTGCATCGCGCTCGAGACGCTGCGGCCCGCGGTGCCGGTGCGCGAACGCCTGCGCCGCGGCGCGCTGGCCGACGCGGCGTGGTACGTCGTGGAAGCGTGGGTCGCGCGCACGCTCGCGCCGTGGGCGACCTACTTCGCGCTGCTGCCCGTGATGGCGCTGTACGCGATGTCGCCCGCACGCTTCTACGCCGGCTTCGGGCCCGTGGCGGCGCTGCCGTTCTGGTGGCAGGTGCCGCTCGTGTTCGTCCTGGCCGACTTCCTGTCGTACTGGCAGCACCGCCTTTTCCACCACCGCGCGCTGTGGCCGATCCATGCGGTGCACCACTCCTCGACGCAGCTCGACTGGCTCAGCTCCGGGCGCTTCCATCCGCTGAACGAGATCGGCGCGCAGCTGGTGTACGTGGCGCCGCTCCTCGCCTGCGGCTTCCACCCGTTCACGTTCCTCGTGCTGGCGCCATACACCACGTGGTACGTGGTGTTCCTGCACGCGAACGTGCGGCTCGACTACGGGCCGCTCGCGTACGTGGTCGCGAGCCCGGCGTTCCACCGCTGGCACCACACGCGCGAAGACGAGGGCCTCGACAAGAACTTCGGCGGGATCCTCTCGGTGTGGGACCTCGCGTTCGGCACGTTCTTCCTGCCGCGCGGCCGCACGGCGACGTTGTTCGGCTCGAGCGAGCCCGTCCCCGAGGGCTTCTTCGCGCAGCTGGCCTATCCGCTGCGCCGGCTGCTGCCGCGGCCGAAGCGGAGCTTCAGCTCGCCCGCCGCGCCTTGAGCGCGTGACCCGCGAGGGTCTTGCCGAGGTCCCAGATGGAGCCGGGCACCTTGTGCGTGTCGGCGATGACCTCGTCGCACGACTCGCGGATCCAGCGGCGATCGTCCTCGCTGATGACGAGGGGCGGCAGGAACTTCACCACGTTGCAGCCATGGCCCGCCACCTGCGACAGGATTCTGTGTCGCTTGAAGAGCGGGATCGTGATCATCTGGCTGAACAAGCCGGGCTGCGCCGCTTCGAGCAGCTTCCACGCCGCGCGCAGCGACAGGCTGCGCGGCTCCGCGAACTCGAGCGCGATCATGAGGCCCTTGCCGCGCACGTCGGAGAGGAACTCGTGACGCGGGATGAGCGCACGCAGGTCCGAGATCAGACCTTCGCCGAGCTTCGCCGCGTGCTCGACCAGGTTCTCCTCCTTCAACACGCGCAGCGTGGCGATCCCCGCCGCCATCGCGAGGTTGTTCTTCGAGAACGTCGAGCCGTGGATGGGCGCGCGGATCATCGAGCTGAAGAGCTTGTCGAAGATCTCCTTGCGCATGCCGACCGCGCCCACGGGCACGAAGCCGCCCGACAGCGCCTTCGCCATGAGGATCAGATCGGGCACGGCGCCCCAGTGCTCCACCGCCCACATGCGGCCCGTGCGGCCGAGACCCGTCTGCACCTCGTCGGCGACGAACAAGGTGCCGTGCTGCCGGCACAGGCGGGCCGCCTCGGCGAGGTACTCGGGGTCCGCCACGCGCACGCCGTGGCCCTGGATCGGCTCGACGATGAATGCCGCGACGTCGCGCTTCGCGAGCGCCTGCTCGAGCGCCGGGAGGTCGTTGAACGGAATGCGTTTGCAGCCGGGCAGCATCGGCCCGAAGCCGTCCTGGAAGATGTCGTCGCCGTTCAGCGAGACCGCGCCCATGGTGAGCCCGTGGAACGCGTGGTCGCAGTACACGATGCCCTCGCGGCGCGTCGCGTAGCGGCTGAACTTGATGGCGGCCTCGACGGCCTCCGCACCCGAGTTGCAGAAGAACACCTTCTCGAGCTGGTCGCCGGGGAACGTCGGCACGAGCCGCTCCGCGAGGATGCCCGCGAGCAGCGACACGTCCATCTGCACCAGGCTAGGGAGCTCGGCCTCGAGCACCTCGCGCAGCGCGCCGACGACGGCGGGGTGGTTGCGGCCGAGCGCGAACACGCCGTAGCCGGACAACAGATCCAGGTACTTCTCGCCCGCGTCGTCCCATAGATAGGGGCCCGTGGCGCGGACGTAGCGGCGGTCGAAGCCGATCGTACGCAGCACGCGCGCGTGCTGCGTGTTCAGGTACTGCTCGTGCAGCGCGAAGCTCTCGTCGCGCCGCGCGGCCAAGAGCTCGAGAAGGCTTTCCGCCATTCGGACCCCTCCGCAATTCGGGCGCAGAATACATTTTCCTGGCCCGCGAGCGTCGTCCCGGCGCCGCCTCCTGCGTCCTCGGGACGAGGAGGTCGAACCATGGACTACATGCTCGTCATTCTGAGCCGGCGGGGCGAAGCGCCCCGCGAAGACGTCGGCATGGCCGAAATGGGAAAATTCGCCGCAGAGCTGGCGCAGTCGGGCCGGCTGCGCGGCGGCGCGCCGCTGCACCCCGAAGCGCAAGGCGCGCGCCTGCGCGTGCGCAACGGCCGCGCCGAGGTCGTCGACGGCCCGTTCACGGAGTCGAAGGAGATCGTCGGCGGCTACTTCATGTTCGAGGCCGCGAGTCGCGAAGAGGCGCTCGAGCTCGCCCAGCGCTGTCCCGCCGCGCGCGCCGAGCTCGTGCAGCTGAACGAGGCGTACGTCGACCGCGAAGGCGAGACGACCGACGGCCCGCGCTGGCTGTTGCTGTTCCTGCAAACGCCCGCGGGCGTCGGCGATCCCGACGGCTCGCGCTACCGCGAGATGACGAAGTGGGTCGACGAGCTCAAAGCAGAGAAGCGCCACGAAGAGTGCGCCAGCCTGGCCGCACCCGGCTCAGCGCCGGGCGCACGAATCGAGGTGCGCGCCGGCCGCACCATGATCGTCGACGGCCCGTTCACCGAATCCAAGGAAGTCATCGGCGGCTTCGCAATCGCCGTCGCCAACGACCGCGACGAAGCCCTCTCCCTCGCCGGGCGCTGCCCCCACGCGCGCTGGGGAGAGATCGAAATCCGACAGGTGATGAAGGTCCCCGGCCCGCCGATGTGACAGCGCTCCGACCGACGGAGCGAACCAGCGCCGGAGGCGCAGCGAGGCGAAGCCGAGCGTCCGGCGAGCGCGCCGGAGGCGCAGCGAGGCGAAGCCGAGCGTCCGGCTCTTCCCGAGCAAAACGTCCGAGACGGCGAGGGCGAGCGAGGGCCGCCCCGAGCGAGCCCGCAAGCGCCGAAGGCGCGCGCAGCGAGCCGCAGGCGAGCGTAGTCAATCAGACCCGAACGCGCGGGCGTGCCTTGGAGGCGGCCGATGCGCGCCGCGCGGCGGGGGCTGCGCGCCCGCGCGTTCGGGCGGGTGGCGCTCAGCTGCTGGGGCCCTCGAAGCCGGTGGTGGCGAACCATGCATCTTCCGAGCCCGCGAGCACGAACACGATGGGCGCGATGCACGTGCTGGGAATGTCGAGCATCGCGTTGATGCGCGAGTTCCCCGTCGTCGTGGCGGGGAAGCCCGGCGAGATCACGTGGACCTCGCCCACGGTGCCGTTGTCGTTCTCGATGAGACAGCTGACCATGCCGCGGAACTGCGTCTCGTCGTTCGTGCCGACGATGTCCGGCGGCACGCTCGGGTCGTTCGCGAAGACGAGGCCGCGCACGTCGATGACGAGGTGTCCGTTCGACATGAGAAAGCCGTGTGCGCGATCGATGTCCCACGGCAGGTCGTCGCCGGGGATGCCGCCGCGAATCGGGTTCGCGCTGCCGATGAAGCCGGCGTCGACGCCGTACATGGCGCCGAACGCCAGCAGGAGCTTCGGAGGCGGCCGGTGTTGCATGGGTACCTTCGGGACCCTCGGCAGCGGCATCATCTGCGCGGCTGCACTCGACGCGAGCGACACGGCGAGACAGAGTGAGAGTCCGCTAAGGGTCGCGCGAATCAGTGACGAACGAAGGACAGGCGAGCGAAGGGTGATGCGCATGATCTCCTCTCGTGCGGCGACGCCGCGGGGTGTCTCGGAATACGACGCGTCGCAGCGCGCGGATTCGCAGGTCTGCGAGTGACCGACGACGCGCCGTACAACGCAGGTGAAGCGGGAGTGTCGTTCGCCGCGCGCCGAGGGAGCGACGTCGTGCTCCGCTGCGCGCGAGAGACGGTGACTGGCGCAGCGCTCGCCGCGAGTTCGTACGCCGTTCAAGCCGAGCTCGCGCGCCGGGGGCTCGCACGCGGCGACCGCGTGCTGCTCCAGCTGCGCGACTCGCCCGCGTTCTTCGCCGTGTTCCTCGGCGCGCTGCGCGGCGGCTTCGTGCCCGTGCCCGTCTCCACCTTGTTGCCCGAGCGCGACCTCGCGTTCATCGCGCGCGACTGCGGCGCGGAGGCGCTCGCGTGCGACGACGACGCGCGTGCGCCGGAAAGCCTCTTCGGGAGTGGTCGGGTCCTGCGCGCGCGTGACGGCGCGGCATTCGCCGGCGTGGCGAGCGGCGCCGAGCCCGCGCCCGTACCGACGCGCGCAGGCGACGACGCCTTCTGGCTGTACACGTCGGGGACGACGGGCGAGCCGAAGGGCGTGCCGCACCGGCACGTCGATCCGCTCGTCGCGGTCGAGCGCTTCGGCCGCGGCGTGCTCGGCCTGGGTTCGCGCGACCGCGTGCTCTCCGCCGCGAAGCTCCACTTCGCGTACGGGCTCGGGAACTCGCTCTTCTTCCCGCTGTGGCTCGACGCCGAGGTGTGTCTCCTGGCGGAGCGGGCGACACCGGAGGCGGTGTTCGCGCGGCTGGTGCGCGATGCGCCGACCGTGTTCTTCGGCGTACCCACCTTGTACGCCGCGCTGCTCGCGCACCCCGATCCGCCTGCCGCGCTCCCGAGCCTACGCATTTGTGTGTCAGCAGGCGAGGCGCTCCCCGCGGCGCTGGCGGAGCGCTGGCGCGAGCGCTTCGGCGCGGAGGTGCTCGACGGCCTGGGCAGCACCGAGATGCTGCACGTGTTCATCGCGAACCGGCCCGGCGAAGCGCGGCCCGGCTCGAGCGGCAAGCCGGTGCCGGGCTACGACGTGCGGCTCGTCGACGCCGACGGCCGCGACGTTGCCGACGGCGAGATCGGCGCGCTGCTGGCGCGCGGCGACAGCGCCGCGCGCCGCTACCACGCGCGCCCCGAGGAGACCGCGCGCACCATGTTCGCGCCCGGCTGGCTGCACACAGGCGACAGCTACCGACGCGACGCCGACGGCTTCTACTGGCACTGCGGGCGCAGCGACGACCTCATGAAGGTGAGCGGGCTGTACGTGTCGCCCGTCGAGGTCGAGGCCGCGCTCGCGGCGCACCCGGCGGTCGCCGAGGTCGCGGTCGTCGGGCGCAGCGACGCCGACGGCCTCACCAAGCCGCACGCGTTCGTCGTGGCCGCGCGTGGAGCCGAACCGGGTGCGGCGCTCGCGCGCGAGCTGCAGGAGCTCGTCAAGGCGAAGTGCGCGCCGCACAAGTATCCTCGCGAGGTGCACTTCGTGAGCGAGCTGCCGAAGACGGCGACCGGCAAGATCCGCCGCCACCTGCTGCGCGAGCCCGCGCCATGACCGCGACCGCAGACGGCGTGCCGCGCGAATTCGACACGCGGCCCGAGCGCTATCGGCACTGGAGGCTCGCGGTCGACGGGCGCGTGGCGCGGCTCGCGCTCGCGGTCGACGAGGCCGGCGCGCTGCAGGAGGGGGTCGTACTCAAACGCAACAGCTACGACCTCGGCGTGGACCTCGAGCTGCGTGACGCGGTCCAGCGGCTGCGCTTCGAGCACCCGCAAGTCGCCTGCGTCGTGCTCGAGAGCGCGCTCCCGGACGTGTTCTGCGCGGGCGCCAACATCGGCATGCTCGCGCGCGCGTCGCACCCGCTGAAGGTGAACTTCTGCAAGCTGACGAACGAGACGCGGCTCGAGCTCGAAGCGGCTACGCGCGCGGGCCAGCGCTGGATCGCCGCGCTGTCGGGCACCGCGAGCGGCGGCGGCTACGAGCTGGCGCTGGCGTGCGACCGCATCCTGCTCGTCGACGACCGCCGCGCGGCGGTGAGCCTGCCCGAGCTGCCGCTGCTGGCCGTGCTGCCCGGCACGGGCGGGCTGACGCGGCTCGTCGACAAGCGCCGCGTGCGCCGCGACCTCGCCGACGTGTTCTGCACGCTCGAAGAAGGCGTGCGCGCGCCGCGGGCGCTCGAGTGGGGCCTGGTCGACGCCATCGCGAAGCCGAGCGAGTTCCGCGCGCTGGTCGACCGCGAGATCGCGGCCGCGCTCGCGGCGGCGCCGGCCGGGCGGCCGGCGCGCGGCGTGACGCTCCCGCAGCTCGAGCCCGCCGCCGGCGCGCGCGAGCTGCGCTACCGACACTTGCGCGTGTCGCTCGACGCCGAGCAGCGCACGGCGATGCTCGAGCTCGAGCTCCCCGCGCCCGAGCTCACGGCGGCGCTCGAGCTGGCGCGCGAGCTCGACGACGCGCTGCTGCGCCTGCGCGTGCACCACCCCGAGCTCGGCTTGTGGCTGTTCCGTGTGCGCGGCGACGCCGAGCGCGCGCGCCGGCTCGACCGGGCGCTCGCGGCGAACGACTGGCTCGCATGCGAGGTGCGCGAGCTCTTCGGGCGCACGTTCAAGCGCCTCGACAACTCGGCGCGCTCGGGCTTCGCGCTGGTCGACGCCGGCACGTGCTGGGCCGGCAGCCTGGCCGAGCTCGCGCTCGCGTGCGACCGCGTCTACATGCTGCGCGGCGGCGAGGCCGAGCCGCGCTTCGAGCTGGGCCCGCTCTCGCACGGCGCGTACCCGATGGCGAACGGCCTGTCGCGGCTCGAGACGCGCTTCTTCGGCCGCCCGGAAGCCCTCGCGCGCGTGCGCGCCGTCGACGGCCCGCTCGAGCCCGAGCGTGCGCACGAGCTCGGGCTCGTCACGGAGCTCGTCGACGACATCGACTGGGACGACGCGCTGCGCGTCGCCTGCGAGGAGCGCGCGAGCTTCTCGCCCGATGCGCTCACCGGGCTCGAGGCGAGCCTGCGCTTCCCGGGGCCCGAGACGCTCGAGACCAAGATCTTCGCGCGCCTGTCGGCGTGGCAGAATTGGATCTTCCAGCGGCCGAACGCGGCCGGGCCCGACGGCGCACTGCGCGCCTACGGCCGGCCGGAGCGGCCGAAATTCGACTGGAAGCGAACATGAGCGTGGATCTCGACGCGCGCATCCCGAACAACGTCGACCTGGCGGGCGACACAAAGCTGCGTCGCGCGCTCGAATCGTGGCAACCGAGCTTCCTGCGCTGGTGGGAAGAGCGCGGACCCGACGGCCTGCAGCGCGACCAGATCTACCTGCGCACGGCGGTCGGGGTCGACCGCGAGGGCTGGGCGCACTACGACTGGGTGCGCATGCCCGACTACCGCTGGGGCATCTTCCTCGCGCCGCCCGAGCCCGGCCGCGCCGTCGGCTTCGGCGACGTCGCCGGCAATCCCGCGTGGCAGCGCGTGCCCGGCGAGCACCGGGCGGCGCTGCGCCGGCTGATCGTCACGCAGGGCGACACCGAGCCCGCCAGCGTAGAGCAACAGCGCAAGCTCGGCGCGCGCGCGCCGTCGCTCTACGACCTGCGCAACCTGTTGCAGGTGAACGTCGAAGAAGCGCGCCACCTGTGGGCGATGGTGTATCTCCTGTTCAGTCACTTCGGCCGCGACGGCCGTGAAGAGGCCGAGGCGCTGCTCGAGCGCGAGAGCGGCGAAGCCGACCATCCGCGCATCCTCGGCGCGTTCAACCGGCCGATCGCGACGTGGCTCGACTTCTTCTGCTTCGCCACGTTCACGGACCGCGACGGCAAGTACCAGCTCGCGTCGCTCGCGGAGTCGGGCTTCGATCCGCTGTCGCGCACGTGCCGCTTCATGCTGACCGAGGAAGCGCACCACCTGTCGGTGGGCGAGGGCGGCATCCGGCGCATCGTGGCGCGCACGGCCGAGCTGATGAAGCGCGACCCGAACGAGGACGCGCGCGCGCAGGGCGGCATCGATCTGCCGCTCTTGCAGCGCTTCGTCAACCACTGGTACAGCGAGAGCCTCGACCTGTTCGGCAGCCCCGACTCGTCGAA
>DATJZN010000013.1:0-45009 GCA_035499075.1 Myxococcota bacterium
GATCGCGCAGGGAATCGTGCCGCTGGTGCCGCAGGTGTCGCCCGTGCGCGACTTGCCGTTCGAGGCCCGGAACTGCGCCAGGTCGGACGCGCCGACGTTGGTGCCCAGCGTGCCCGGGAACTTCGCGTCGCACTTGTTGCCATAGCCGTCGTGGTCGTCGTCGCGCTGGCCGCCCGTGAGCGTCGCCCACGGGTTCGCCGACAGATAGGTGTTGGCGTCCGGAGTGACTCGCGGGTTCGCAATGTTCACGCAGTTGTCGCAGGCGTCGCCCACGCCGTCGCCGTCGGCGTCCGCCTGGTTGGCGTTGGCGACCGTCGGGCAGTTGTCGATGTTGTCGGGCACCCCGTCGCCGTCCGTGTCGACGCCCGCAACGGCGGTCGCGAGCGTGGTGCCGGTGGTGACGTTCGCGGCCGTGAGCGCCGCAGTCACATACAAGTTGCCGGAGACCGTCACGGAACCTGCCGCCGTCGCGGACACGACGAGCGTGCCGATGCGGTGCACGCCGAGCTCACCGCTGATCGGGTTGCCGCCGTTCGCACGCAGCACGTTGCCGTTGATGCCCGCCACGATGTCGGAGCCCGCGCCCGCGTCGGGCGTGAAGCTCTGCAGCACGATGTTGGGCGAGCTCGTCGACACGTAGATGTCCCAGCCGCACACCTCGTCGCCGGTGCCCGAGAGACACGCCGTGCTCGCTGCCGATGCGTTGCTGCCGCCCTGGTAGAAGAGGTTCAGCGTCGTGTTGCCGCCACCGACGGTGATCGTCGCCGGCGGAGCGCCGGGCGCGCCCGTGTTCGTCGGATCCTGGAACACCGACACAGCGGCACGCGACTCCTGCGCAAACGCAGCACACAACAGCGCGAGCCCCAGCAACTTCCACGAGCGCATTGCGTCTCCCTTCACCGCACGTACGGCACGGAACACGGTTCGAGATGTCACCACGCGGTCTTTACGCGGTCAAGAGAGATCGCGCCAACCCGCACTCTGTGGTGGCAAAACTCGAGAGGCGGTGTCGCTCGTCGCGACACCGCCTCTCATTGGTAGCTACTGTCTCTGATACGCAGCGATCAGGCCGTGCGGCGCCGCACGAGCCCGAGGCCCGCGAGCGCCACGCCCAGAAGCACCGCCGAAGCGGGCTCCGGGGCCGGGTGGACCGGGTTCATCGTGAGCGTGTAGTCGAGCGGGGTGGTCAAGTCCCCTGCCACCGCCGTGTAGCCGAAGTCGGCGTCACCGTTCGAGACGGTGCCGCCCGGGCTGAGGCCGAGCACGCCGACGAGGAGGTTGTGCTGCGGACCTGACGTCAGCAGCGCACCGCCCGGGGCATTCAGCTGGATCTGGGGCTCATGACCGCCAGAGCCATCCGGATCAATGACCGAATCGAGGATCGACACGTTCAACCCGTTCGTCGTGTTCAACGTGAAGCTCGTGGCGCCCGTCAGTACGAGGACGATGCCTCCGACTCCCACACCGGAAGCGACGTTCATGGTGATGTCCCACGACGTGGAGCCGAGCGACTCCTGGTTGATGTTGAAATCAACCGATGCGGCCTTGGCAGTCGCCCCATACAGGCAGGCGAGAGCGAGGACCGCCGATGCAACTAGCCTCTTCATATCTGTTCCTTCCCTCCGAAAATTGACTCGTCCAGATTCCGCCGAAGCAGCCCTGCACCGAGTCCAACACGTCAAGGTTCGATTCACTCTACCACAAGAACCTGGCCCCGGGTCAAAAAACCGACGGGTCTCGGCGGAATTTTGACCCGGGGCATTCATCACAGAGCCGCTACGGGATCGGACCGCACGTGCCGGCCGTGCCGGACGTGCAGGTGAGCGGGCAGGTCGGGCACTTCGGGCCGGGCGCCTTGCCGTTCAGAGCACGGAACTGCGCCAGGTCCGGAGCGCCGATCGAGGCCGCCGCACCTTCGTCCAGATCGAAGATTGCGCACGGGTGGGTTCCCACCGTACCGCAGTTGTCGTTCAGCCGGCTCTTGCCGTTCGAGGCGCGGAACTGCGCCAGATCGGAAGCGCCGACGTTGGTGCCCAGGGTGCCCGGGAACTTCCCGTCGCACTTGTTGCCATAGCCGTCGTGGTCGTCATCGCGCTGCCCACCGGTAAGCGTCGCCCACTGGTTGGTGTTCAGGTACGCGGCCACGTTCGGGGTCACGCGCGGGTTGGCGATGTTGACGCAGTTGTCGCAGGCATCGCCGACGCCGTCACCGTCCGTGTCCGTCTGGGTGGCGTTCGCGACCGTCGGGCAGTTGTCCAGGATGTCCGGAATGCCGTCGCCGTCGCTATCCAGGGTGCACACCGCCGAGCCACCCACGATCGGGCAGAAGGACGTGTTCACCTTCACCAGGATGTCCGTGTTGAGCGGCGTCAGGACCTTGATGTCCCGGAAGGGGAACGCCGCGACCGTGTTCACGCTGGTCGGGTTCGGGCTGGTGAAGCTGTACGGCGGATTCGAGAAGTACGTCACCACCGAGGGCAGTGCGTTCTTCACGTTGTACCGGTTCTGGCTGGCCGGAATCGTGCGGCCGGGGAACGCGAACGTCGTCGGCTGGTCGTCCTTGCCGGTGGCGTAGAAGCCATCCGACTTGGCGCCCGAGACGCCCTTGCCCAGGTGCTGGACGCACGCGTGCAGGCCGTTCTGAACCGCCGAGTTGTCGCCCATGCAGCCGGGGATGCCGTCGGGACCGGGACCGCGGTCGAAGGTGCGGTTGAACACCGTGACCGGATCGCCGACCTGGTCGGGAGCCCAGCTGATGTCGGCGCCGCCCAGGCAGCAGGTCTCGCCGATGTCCAGAGTCGAGCCGTTGGTGAACGTGCCGCCCGTGCCTACGCCGACCGCGAACGGATCCGCGCCAACCGAGGTGTCGACCAGGCCCATGTCCGCGAGGTCCGCGGGCTGGCCGGACGTCGGCAGATCGCGGAAGTCCGAAGCCGCGAAGCCCGTCGTACCGACGACGAACAGCGGGACGCGGACCTGCGAAGGCACACCGCCGATGCCGCCGATGCGGTGCTGCGCGACGAGGTCGAGCTCGGGCAGGCTGTGCTGGTTGTACCCGATCGGGAGACTGAGCGGGTTGGTGGTGGCGTCGTACGGGCCGTTGCAGGCGCGGCAGGAGCCGCCCTGGCCGGCGCACGCCGTGTCACCCGCGGCACCGGGCACGCAGGTCAGCGGACCGTCGCTGCAGCGGCCGACGGCATTGGGGTCGCCCCAGCCGCCCATCTTGCAGCGCATGTCGTTCGTGATCAGCCACGTGTGGGACGTGACGACTGCGGCGCCGATCGCGTCGCCGCCGCCCGCCTGGCGGCCTTCACCGCTCTGGATGGCGAGCTGAGCGCCCGCGTGCGGGTCGATCAGACCCGTGTTGTTGAACGCCTCGATCTCCGTCGTGGTGATGTCGAAGTCCTTGAGGCAGTTGGGGGGGCAGTGGCCGGCCGTGCTGGTGAGCTCGCTGGGCGTCAGATCGCGCGACCACTGGAAGGTCACGCCGTCGCGGCCGAGCTGGCTGCAGTAGTGGGTGCCGTCGAGGGTGACGTCGGTCTTGAAGCCTTCCTTCGGATCGCACGAGAACACGACGATGTGCGTGTTGAACGTGCCGGTGGTGTTCACCGAAGCGAACGCCCAGTCCGCCCAGTACGAGTCGCCGAAGTTCACGACCTTCGTGACGCCGAGGGCCGAGTTGAACGTCGGGTCGACGCTGCGCGCATCGGTCACGCGGGCGCGCACGATCGCCGTCACCGTGGGAACGGTGCGGTTCACGGTGCCCGGCGCGCGCTGAGGCTCGACCGCGTCGTTCGACGCCGGGGCCTCGAGGCCGTACGGCGGCGAGGTGTCGGGAGTGAGCGAGCCGTCCTGCGAGGGACCCATGTTCGCGAAGCTGACGTTGCCGGTGCCGAGGTTCAGCTCGACGCCGAGCCCGGTGCCGTAGCCGCCCGTGTCGCGGTCGGGATCGCCGTCCGAGCAGATCGCCTTGACCGTGCCGGTCGCGGTGCCGCAGACCGTGGTCTCGAAGTTCGGCGCGTTCGGGTCGTCACCCTGGCAGGTGCACGAGGTGCGGAACGTGCCGCCGTACGGGTCGGTCGTCATGTCGCAGACGCTGTCGCCCGTGCCCGTGCACATGGAGCTGGTGCCACTCGCCACCGTGACGCCGTCCGCTACGTACTGATCGCTGAGGCAGCCGACGTGGTTGTTGCCGCGGCAGCGGCCCGCGCCGTGCGGCCACACGCACGAGTTCAGCTGGTTGTTGCCGCCGCCCGGGTTCAGGTCGCCGTACGTGCAGCGGCCATTCGGCACGGCCTGCAGGTCGCACAGCTTGGCCGGATTGGCCGAGCACTTCGCGCCGGTGCGCGTGTAGCAGCCCTCACCAGGACCCGCCCATGCCGAGCTGCTGGTGCCGTTGATTGGAAACGGGCTGTTGTCGCAGGACTCGGAATTCGAGTCGGTGATGTTGTTCTTGCCACCGATGCCGAGCTGCTCATAAGGAAACGTAAATGCATGCGCCGGCAGCGCAAATCCAACCGCCAGCAGCAGCGAGAATAGTCGTAGAGCGACCATTTCCCCTCCCTTGGATAGCTTCAAAAGTCTTCCCTCAGCGCCACGAGCGCCTCGGAAGCCTCTCACGCCGAGGATTGGAATCCAAGAACTATTTTGGGGCGTGAACCCCACTCCTCGAAGAGGCTTCTTCCTCCGCGAGGTTTAGTGGGGAGCCCGCAGGGAACGTGGCGCGCAATCCGGCCGCCTTCGGCGGAAATCGTCGACCGGCAACGAAAAACAGAAGCCCCCGGAACCTCTCGGCTCCGGGGGCTTCGGATTTCGGACGCTCGCGCGGCGGTCTAGAGGTCCGCGAAGGCCTCCAAGAGCCGCTGCTTCGAGGAGTGGCGCAGCTTCTCGATCGCGCGCGCCTCGAGCTGGCGGACGCGCTCGCGCGAGAGGCCCAGCTTCTCGCCGATCTCCTCGAGCGTGTGGTCCTGCTCGCCCTTCATCCCGAAGCGCCAGCGCAGGATGTTCCGCTCGCGCTCGTTCAGCTGCGAGATGGACTCCTCCGTTGCGCGCTCCAGCCGCAGGCGATCCAGCCCCTCGAGCGGCGACACGGTCGCCGGGTCCTTCACGAAGTCCTTCAGGACCTTCGAGTCCGTGCCCTTGACCTGTGTCTCGAGAGACACCGGCTCGCGAGTCATCTTCTGCAGCCGCTCCGTCTGCTCGAGCGAGATCTTCAGCTCCTTGGCGAGCTCCGACGTCTTCGGCTCGCGGCCCAGCCGCTTCGAGAGCGCGTTGTACGTGCGGTAGTACTTGAGCAGCGTGTCGTGCATGTGACTCGGGATGCGGATCGTGCGCGACTGGTTCTGGATCGCGCGGATCAGCGCCTGCCGGATCCACCACAGCGCGTACGTCGAGAACTTGTGCCCGCGGCGGTAGTCGAACTTCTCGACGGCGCGAATGAGGCCGAGGTTGCCCTCCTGGATCAGATCCTGGAAGGCGATCCCCATGTTCCGGTAGTCCTTCGCGATCGCGATCACGAGCTTCAGGTTGTGCTGCACGAACTTGTTCTTGTGGAACATCAGCCGCTCGTACGCGAGGTCGACGCGGTCCATCAGCGCGATGAACTCGGGCGCCCGCACGCCGATGGAGATCTCCACGTCGCGCAGCTGCTTGCGCAGCGCGCGCAGCTCCTTCTCGCGATCCTGCTTGCCCTTCTCGGTCTTCGGCGAGCGCTTGGGCGAGCGCAGATCGCGGATCTGGCGCTCGTAGCTCGCCATCGTGTCGCGTCCGCCGCGCAGCCGGCGCCGGATGCGCTCGAAGATCTGCATCGAGAGGTCCGCCTCGCGCAGCGCCTTCTGGATGCTGTTCTCGAGCTTCGTGAGCCCGGCCTTGTCGTCCTTGTTCGCGGCCTCGAGCTCGCTGTATTTCGCGAGCAGCGCCTCGACGCGCTTCAGGCACTTGTCGAGCTTCTCGCCGCGCTCCTCGCCTTCGGGCGTACCCGAGCCGTAGGCCTCCGACATCTTCGCAGTGACTCGGTTCTCGGCCTGCAGCCCGCGCCAGATCTCGATGGCCTCGCGCCACGTGAACGGCACGGACAGGATTCCGCCGCGCATCTCGTGCGTGGCGGACTCCATCTCCTTCGCGAGCATGACCTCTTCCTCTTTCGTGAGGGTCGGAATGCTCGCGATGTCGTTGAAGTAGGAGAGCAGCGTATTGCGATTGCGCGCCGCCTCCTCTTCGGGATCGACGTTGGAGTGCTCGGGATCGACCACCGAAGTGTTCGAGGACGAGGACTCGGCCCAGCGTGCCCCTTTCATGATTTTCGCCTTGTTCTCCGCTCGGGGATGCCCGAGCCATTGGAATTGGATAAGGACTGTGCACTCGCCTTGCCGGGGCAACTGATTCGATGCCCGGCCCGGCAGCTCCGTTTGCCCTGGCTGCGCGGCGTCACCCCCGTAGCGCCGCCCCGCCTGCCGGAGCGCTCCGGGGAGCCCTCCGACGCAGCGTGTCAAAATCGGTGTACAAAAAAACGGCTCCGCTCGCACTCCGGGGGTTCCGACTGAACCTACCAGAGGGGGGGCCGGTCAAGCGACGGACTGAGGCTGCCTTCTTTTCGACGCGAATCCTATTCGACTTGAGCGCTCGTGTCAACAACTTCTCCGGGTGTCCAATCCTCTGCGCGATCGGGCACTTGCCAGGAATCTCGACCCCCTCGCGGGGGTGCAACCCCCGGGCTTACCGAACCGAGCATCACCGGCCTGCCCCCGCCGAACGCAGGTCTGACGCGCTACGGCGTGGCGGGATTCGGAGGCTTCGCGTCTAGAGCTGGCGAGAGCGGTGGATCAGCTGCATGAACTCGGCCCGCGTCTTGGCGTTGGACTCGAACTCGCCCAGCATGGCGCTCGAGATCGCGAACGAGTTCTGCTTCTGGACGCCGCGCATCATCATGCAGAGGTGCTGCGCCTCGAGGATGACGGCCACCCCGCGCGGCTTCAGCACCTTCTGGATCACGTGGGCGATCTCGTTGGTGAGCCGCTCCTGGACCTGCAGCCGGCGCGAGTACATCTCGACCAGCCGCGCGACCTTCGAGAGGCCGACGATCCGCCCGTTCGGCACGTAGGCGACGTGCGCGCGGCCGAAGAACGGCAGCATGTGGTGCTCGCAGAGGCTGTAGAAGTCGATGTCGCGCACGACGAGCATCTCGTCGTACGACTCTTCGAAGACGGCGTCGTTGAGGATCTTCTGCGGGTCGAGCCGGTAGCCCTGCGTGAAGAACTCGTACGCCCGCGCCACGCGCGAGGGCGTGCGCAGCAGGCCCTCCCGCTTGGGGTCCTCGCCGAGCTGCTCCAGGAGCTCCTTCACGAGGGGCTCGATCCGGCTCATGCGCTGTCCTCGCCGCCGTCGTACTCGACGGAGTTGTTCCGGGTCTCGATCAGCCGGACGCCGACGAGGCGCGCGGGGGAGACGCCACCCGCGAGCGTATCCCAGATGTGCCGCGCGATGTTCTCCGCGGTCGGGACCGTACGCCCGAACACGGGCACGTCGCGGTTGAGGAAGCGCCCGTCGAGTGGCCCGACGACGCGCTCGCGCAGCAGCGCGTCGAGGCGCGCCGGGTCGAGCAGTCGCCCCGTGCGCGGATCGAGCGGGCCTTCGAAGCAGAGCTCGGCCGTGTAGTTGTGGCCGTGGCCGGCCGGGTTCGCGCACTTCCCGTACACGCGGCGGTTGTGCTCGTCGCTCCACTCGGGGCGCGCCAGCACGTGCGCGGCGCTGAAGTCGCAGCGTCGGACCAGGCGGATCAACGGGTGACCTCCACGGTGAGATCGCGGGTCGGGCTGAGGCGAATGCGGTAGAGGCTGTGGTCGGGGAGCGCCTTGTCGAGCAGCTGGAAGATCAGCTCCGCGAACGTCTCCGGCGTCGGCGCGCGGTCGCGGAAGTACGGCGTGTCGTCGGAGAGCGAGCGGTGGTCGAAGCGCGCTTCGATCTCGCGCTCCATCAGCTCCTTCAGGTCCTTCAAGTCGACGACCATGCCGGTCGCGGGATCGACCTTGCCCGAGACCGTGACCTCGAGCTCGTAGTTGTGCCCGTGCGTCACCCCGTCCGCACCGCGGTACGAAGCGGAGAAATCCATTCGTCGAGTCAGGAGCACGGAGTCCTTAGGTGCGCGTTAGAAGCGCCGCATCAGCCCGACTACCACTCCCTGGACCTGGACGTCCTCGGCCGGGAACTCCATGGGCTGCAGGCGCTCGTTGGCCGGGACGAGGCGGATCTTCCCGCCGTCCTGGTAGAAGCGCTTGAGCGTGCACTCCTCGCCGCGGATCAGGGCCACGACGGTCTCGCCCGTGCGGGGCACTTTGCGCGACTCGAGCACGACGACGTCGCCGTCCATGATGTGGTCGTCGATCATCGAGTCGCCGGACACGCGCAATGCGAAGCACTCGCGCCGCCCGACCATGTCCTGCGGAACCGCGATGGCGTCGGGCGTGGCGACCGCTTGGATCGGCTGACCCGCCGCCACGCGGCCCAGGAGGGGAATGGTCTGCGAACTCGCCGCCGGCTCCTCGCGTACGACCTCGATCGAGCGGCTGCGGTTCCAGGCCTTCCGCAACAGGCCCTTGTCGACGAGGTTCTGCACGTGCTTGTGGACCGTGGCCACCGACGAAAGCCCGAAGCGCTCGCCGATCTCCTCCAGGCTGGGAGCGTAGCCGGATCGATCCAGGTACTCGCAGACGAAATCGAAGATCTCTTTCTGCCGTTTCGTGAGATGCATGCGAACTCCCGTAGCCGCCGCGAAAGTGCGGAGGCCTCCAGCGAGTCTACTCCCCGCTGTTCCGGTGTGGTGAAATGTCGAAAGCGAGCCTAGTCGAAAGAATGGCGAAAATCAACGTTGGGCTCGCCATCGCCGCCGCATGGATCGGCGCCTCCTCGTGGTTCCAACCTTCAGTTGCCGGTTCGGACCTCTGGTGGCACTTGGCGGCCGGGCGGGAGATCGTCGCCAGCGGCGCGGTACCCACGGCAGACCACTTCTCTTACACCTTTGGCGGACATCCCTGGATGCACCACGAGTGGCTGTGGGGCACCGGCTACTGGCTGGTCTACCGGCTCGCCCCCGACGCCGTGGCGCTCTGCAACCTGGCGCTCTTGTTCGCGGTGTTCGGCGTGGCCTACGCGGTGGCGCAGCGCCACACGCGCTCCCGCTTCGGCAGCGGCGTGGCGCTCTGGACCGCGGCGGCGGCGAGCAGCTGGTTCCTCGACATCCGCCCGCACGAGGTGACGCTGCTCTTCGTCGGGCTCGTGCTCCTCACGCGGCACATGCGGTTCGCGCGCTGGGGGTGGGCACCGCTGATGGTGCTCTGGTGCAACCTGCACGGCGGCTTCGTGTTCGGACTGGGAGCCATCGGGCTCTTCGCGCTCTCCGAGACCGTCGAGGACTCGCTCGAGCAGCGCCGGCTCGCGCTCGACCCGACGCTGTGGCTCGGGGTCGCACTCGCGGGCCTGGCGTTCCTGGCGAACCCGTGGGGCTGGCACATCCTCGCGTACCCGGCGGCGTACCTGAACTCCGACTCGCCGTTCCGCGCCATCCTCGAGTGGCAGGCCCCGCCGTTCGACCTGGACCCGCGGAGCTTCTCGGGCCGCTTCTTCCTTCTGCTCGCGGCGGCAGCGGGCGGCGCGGGGCTCGAGGTGGCCGCGCGCGTGCGCGACGGCAGGCGCGGCGGAGACGTGTATCTCGTGTCACTCGCTGGAGTGACTGCCGCGATGGCGGCGACTTCGCGCCGCTTCATCCCGCTGTTCGCCCTGACCTCGCTGCCCCTCGTCGCGCGGCTCGTCGCCACCGGCGCGCGCGCGTTCGCGGCGCAGCTGACCCCGGCGTGGCGCGCACGCGCCGAGGCGGCGCTGCCCGCGCTCGCGCTCGCCGCGGCCCTCTTGCTCTGGCGCGGTGTGCGCATGTTCCCGCACCCGCTCGACCGCTGGACGGAGTCCTACCTCTATCCGACGGCGGGGCTGCGCTACCTGCAGGCGCTCGGCGTCGGAAACCGCCTCCTCAACTACTACAACTGGGGCGGCTACATCATGCTGCACGCGCCCGAGGAGCGCGTGTTCATCGACGGGCGCGCGAACACGCTCTACGACGAGCGCTTCTACAACGACTACGTCGCCATGCTCTCGGGCATGCCCGGCACGGCCGAGCGCGTCGCGCTCTACGCGCCCGACGCGGCACTCCTGCCGGCGGGCGCGGCGTCGCTCGCGGCGCGCCTGGTGACCGAGTGCGGCTGGCAGCTCGTCTACACCGACGGCATCTCCGCCGTGCTCCTGCCGCCGAGCTCGCCCCGGCTGCGCCAGCCGCTGCCGAGCCCCGACGCCGTGCTCGGCGACGAGCCCGACTGGCAGATCGAGCGCGCACAGCAGGCGACGGAGCGCGGCGACCCCGCGGCCGCGCGCGCGCTCGCGCTGGCCGTGATCGAGAAGCACCCGCTGAACGCGCGCGCGTATGGCACGCTCGCCGACACGTACGCGCTGCAGGGCGACCTGCACGGGATCGCCGACTCGGTCGAGCGCGGCATCGCCGCGGATCCGCGCCTGAAGGACACCCTGCGCCAGTTCGAGGCCAACGCCTACGAGGCCGCTGGCGCGCCCCAGCTGCAGCTGCGCGCGCTCGAGGACGCCGTGCCCCGCGGGCCCTTCTCGCGCCCCGAAGGCGTGCTCCAGCAGATCGCGCGCCTGCGCGCCGGCGTCGCGTCCCGCTAGCCAGCGAAGGCGGTTGACTTCGCGCAGCGCCGTCGTAATCCTGGCGGCCCGCTGGCACTCCCGGTGAGCGAGTGCCAACCCACGAACGCAAGACGCACCAGGAGGGAGCCATGAAGATCCGACCGCTGCAGGACCGCCTGCTCCTCAAGCCGAGCCAGGCGGAGGAGAAGACGTCCGGCGGAATCATCATCCCGGACACCGCGAAGGAGAAGCCCCAGGAGGGCACTGTCGTCGCGGCCGGCAAGGGCAAGGTGAACGACGCGGGAAAGCTGACGCCGCTCGACGTGAAGGTCGGCGACCGCGTCCTCTACGGGAAGTACTCCGGCAACGAGATCGAGGTCGCCGGTGAGAAGCACGTGATCCTGCGCGAGGAAGACGTCCTCGCCGTACTGAGCTGAGAAGGAGTCGAGACGTGGCTGCCAAGGAGATCAAGTTCGATACGAACGCTTCGGATGCCATCATCCGCGGCGTCAACGCGCTGGCGAACGCGGTGAAGGTGACGCTCGGTCCCAAGGGCCGGAACGTCATCATCGAGAAGAGTTTCGGCTCGCCCGTCGTGACCAAGGACGGCGTGACGGTCGCGAAGGAGATCGAGCTCGAGGACAAGTTCGAGAACATGGGCGCGCAGATGCTGCGCGAGGTGGCGTCGAAGACCTCCGACGTCGCCGGCGACGGCACGACCACCGCCACCGTGATCGCGCAGGCCGTGTTCCGCGAAGGCCTGAAGATGGTCGCGGCGGGTCACTCGCCCATCGAGCTGAAGCGCGGCATCGACACCGCGGTCGCAGCGGTCGTCGAGGAGCTCAAGAAGATCAGCAAGCCCACGCGCGACCCGTCCGAGATCGCGCAGGTCGGCACGATCAGCGCGAACAACGACGCGGAGATCGGCACGATCCTCTCCGAGGCGATGGCCAAGGTCGGCAAGGAAGGCGTGATCACCGTCGAGGAGAACAAGGCGCTCGACACCGTGCTCGACGTCGTCGAGGGCATGCAGTTCGACCGCGGCTACCTGTCGCCCTATTTCGTGACGGACCCCGAGCGCATGGAAACGGTGCTCGAGAGCCCGCTGCTCCTCTTGCACGAGAAGAAGATCTCGAACATGAAGGACCTGCTGCCCCTGCTCGAGCAGGTCGCGCGCGGCGGCAAGCCGCTCGTGATCGTGGCCGAGGAGGTCGAGGGCGAGGCGCTCGCGACGCTCGTCGTGAACAAGATCCGCGGCACGATCTCGGTGGCGGCCGTGAAGGCGCCGGGCTTCGGCGACCGCCGCAAGGCGATGCTCGAGGACATGGCGATCCTGACGGGCGGCCAGGTGATCGCGGAAGAGCTCGGCATCAAGCTCGAGAACGTCACGCTGAACGACCTGGGCAAGGCCGGCCGCATCGTGATGGACAAGGACAACACCACGATCATCTCGGGCGGCGGCAAGAAGAAGGACATCGAGGCCCGCTGCAACGAGATCCGCAAGCAGATCGAGGACACGAAGTCCGACTACGACCGCGAGAAGCTGCAGGAGCGGCTCGCGAAGCTGGCGGGCGGCGTCGCGGTGGTGAAGGTCGGCGCTGCGACCGAGAGCGAGATGAAGGAGAAGAAGGCGCGCGTCGAGGACGCGCTCCACGCCACGCGCGCGGCCGTCGAGGAAGGCATCGTGCCCGGCGGCGGCGTCGCGCTCATCCGCGCGAAGAAGGCGCTCGACGGGCTGAAGGGCGCAAACCCGGAGCAGCAGGCGGGCATCGACATCATCCGCCGCGCGATCGAGGAGCCGATCCGGATGATCGCGCAGAACGCCGGCCACGAGGGCTCGGTCGTCGTCGACAAAGTCGCCAATGGCAAGGGCGCGTACGGCTTCAATGCCGCGACCGAGAGTTACGGCGACATGGTCAAGGACGGTGTGATCGACCCCACGAAAGTGGTGCGCTGCGCGCTGCAGAACGCGGCGAGCGTGTCGGGCCTCCTGCTCACCACGCACGCCATGATCGCGGACAGGCCCAAGGACGAAGAGGACGCGCACGCCGGCCACGGCCACTGATCCGCGTCCTACAGCCCGCTACGGCACGCGCCGATCGCCCCTTGGAGGAGTGGTCGGCGCGTTGTCATCTGCAGAACGCCACGCCGAGTTTCTCGCGCAGCGCCTGCGCGCGTTCGGGCTCTCGATCGAGCTCGGCGGCGGCGCGTCCGCCGAGGGCGCGCTGCCGCTCTCGGCGACGCCGTTCGAGACGCTCGGCCGGCCCCTGGTGTTCGCGCGCGCGCGCTTCTACAGCCTGGGCCACAACCGGCTGAAGTTCTTCGACCCGGCGATCTTCTTCGACCTGCCGGCGCTCGACGTGTCCCGCTGCGCTTCGAAGGGCGACATCGAGTCCGCGCTGCGCCGTGTGTGGGCCACGCAGATGCGCGCGCTCGCCGAGGCGCTGGCGTGGCTGCGCAAGCTCGCGGCGCCGACGCAGCTCGTCGCCGGCGGCGCGCGGCTGCGCTTCCTCGACGAGCAGACCGGGCCGATCGAGGTGCGCGCACCGCGCGAGCTCCTGCTGCCGTCCAGCGGCGCGCTCGCGCGCCAGTCGCTCGGTCAGCCCGGCGAGCGGCGCTTCCGCCCGCTGCCCAGCCTGGAGAGCGCGAACGAGCTCGCGCTCTCGATCTCGTCCGCCGTGAAGGAGCGCGCGCGCCACACGCAGGGCGCCGTGCCCCCATCGGGCCCCGACGAGCGCCGGCCGCTGCGCCAGAAGCGCGCGCGCCGCGTGATGGCGATCTCCTCCGCGCCCGCAGGCCCCGTCGAGCTGGCGACGCGGCTCTCGCTGCGCCAGATCGAGCTCGAGCACTTCCGCGACGCTTCGCGCGCGCTCGCGGCGTTCCGCCAGCGCAGCTACGAGCTCGTGCTCGTCGACACCCACATCGGCCGCGAGGACGGGCTCGAGCTGGCCGCCGACCTGCGCCGGCTGCCCGGCGTCGAGCAGCTCCCCATCGTGATCCTCGACGAGCGCGAGAGCGGCACGAACCGCGCGGCCGCACGCGACGCCGGCGCCGCGCTCTACCTGGCGAAGCCGCTCGACTGGGACGAGCTCGAGCCGACGCTGCTCGACCTGCTCGACCACGCCGCGCAGCGGCGCTACCAGCGCTACGCCGCGCGCATGGCGGTGCGCACCGCGGCCAGCGCGGGCGCGTGGGACGAGCTCACCGAGCTGGTTGGCCGCGGCGGCATCTGCCTGCGCACGCGGCGCGACATCCTGCCGGGCGCGGTGGAGCGCTACCGCATCCACCTGCCCGCGCCGCTCGAGCCGATCGACGTCGACGGCGACGTCATCTCGCGCGCCAATCTGCCCGGCTACGCGAGCGTGCTCGCAGGGATCCGCTTCCGGCGCTTCCTGGACGATGGCGAAGCGCGCTGGATCCGCCTGATCGAGGACCTGGCCCGCCGCAGCTCCGCTTCTTCTCGAGCGCTCTGATCGCGAGTGCGAACGAAGCCCAGCACCGCAGCTCCGCTTCTTCTCGAGCTCGCTGACCGCTACGGCGAGGCCGGGCGAAGGAGCTCGGCTTCTTCTCGAGCTCGCTGACCGCTACGGCAAGGCCGAGCGAAGGCCGTCCTGAGCGAGGCCGCAAGCGCCGCAGGCGAGCGAAGCCCAGCACCGGAGCTCTGCTTCTTCTCGAGCTCGCTGACCGCTACGGCAAGGCCGAGCGAAGGCCGTCCTGAGCGAGGCCCGCAAGCCGCGGAGCGGCGCGCAGCGAGCCGCAGGCGAGCGAAGCCAATCAGGCCGAGCGAAGGCCGCCCTGAGCGAGGCCCGCAAGCGCCGCAGGCGCGCGCAGCGAGCCGCAGGCGAGCGAAGTCAATAAGACTCAGCCGACGACCTGGCGCGCCTTCTTGATGTCGTCGTCCATGATGGTCTTGCGCTTCTCGCGCTGGGCCGCGTTTCCGGCCTCCTGCGCCAGCCGCGCGATGTATTCCTCGGCCGCAGCCACTGCCAGCTCGACCGCCGGCCCGGACGTCCGCAGCTCGCCACCGTGCTTCACGAGCAGCCGCTTCACTGCGGCCGCGGGAAGTTCTGCCATTGCTCACTCGCCCCCGGAACCGTTCTTTGGTTCGCGCCCAAGGATTCCCAGCCGGGAGGCCGGCGTCAACGGCTAGCCCTTTTCGAGACGCCCGAGGAATTGGCTGGCCTTCTCGGCCACGAGCGACCCCTCGAAGTCGACCGGGAGCACGTGGCCGGACCTCTCCAGCCACACCAGCTCGCGGTCGCCGGGCGGCAGCTCGCGCAGGAGCAGCTCCGCGTTCCACGCCGGCACGGTCGGGTCGAGCCGGCTGAAGATCCCCTGCACCGGCGCCGCGACCGCGCCCAGCCGGGCCCGGACCTCGACCGCGAGCGAGAGCAGCTGGTTCACCGCGCCGAGGGGCATGCGGTCGTAGCCGGGGTGGCGCAGCCGCGCCGCCGAGTCGCGGATGGCCGGGGTCTTCGGCAGCCCGCGCACGACCCGGTGCAGCCAGGGCACCGCGCCGCGCACGAACCAGGCGAGCTCGAGCGGCACGGCCAGCACGACGAGCCCGCGCACGGCGGGCCGCGCTTCCGCGACGGCGAGCGACAGCAGCCCGCCGAGCGAGAGGCCCAGCACGTACACGCGCTCGTGTCGCTCGGCGAGCGCGTCGAAGCTCGCCAGCGACGCGGCGAGCCAGGCGGCGCGCGGCGTGCGGTTCAGCTCGCGCGGCGTCGTGCCGTGGCCGGGCAGGAGGGGGCCCTCGCAGTAGAAGCCCGCCTCCGCGAGCGCCTCCGCGGGCGGACGCACCTCGTACGGCGTCCCCGTCAGCCCGTGCAGGCACAGGACGGCCGGTGCGTGGCCGCCGCGCGGGTCGCCGAGCTGGAACGCGCTCGCGTCGACCTTCACGCCAGCTCGTCCTCCGCACGGCGCTCGGCCGCGCGCGCCACCGACGCGATCGACACGCCGTGCGCGCGTGCGGCGCGCGCGCACGCCTCGTACTCGGCCTTCACGCGCCGCGCGCCGTCGGGCGCATGCGAGACCTTCACGCGGATCGGCCCGAACGGCGTGCGCACCGAGCTCGTGCGGCGGCGCAACACGAGCCTGGGCACCTCGTGGAGGCGCACGCCCAGCGCGCTCGAGCCCGCGAGCACCGCGCGCGCGAGCCGCTCTGCGTCGGCCGGCTTCGCCAGCACGCGCAGCAGCTGGCCCGGCCTGCCCTTCTTCATGACGAGCGGCGCGAGGGCGGCGTCGAGCGCGCCGTCCTCGTGCAGCCGCTCGAGCAGGAACGCCAGGTGCTCGGGCGTCATGTCGTCGAGGTGCGTCTCCAGCACGGCGACGCGATCGCGCGCGACCGCGGCGTCGGCCAGGCCGAGCACCGCGCGCAGCTCGTCGCCACCGAAGCCCTGCGCGAGCGGGCGCAGCGCGGGCAGCGGCCCGAACTCGTCGGCGAGCGTCGCCAGGAGCGCCGCGGCGGGCGGCGTCACGGTCTCCCCCTCGGCGTCGAGCGGGCGCGTGGGAACGCCGCGCAGCAGCGCGAGCGTGGCTCGCGACGGGAACATCGCGGCGCCGCGCGCGCGCCCGAGCGGCAGCGGCGAGCAAGTGACTCGCGCGGCGCCGAGCGCGGCGACGGCCGCGCAGACCGCGGCGACCTCCGCGCGGGCGCGCGCGTCGAGCCGCACGCGGGCGCGCGCGAGCCGGCGCAGCACCTCGCGGCTCCGCGCGTCCACCCGCACGGCCCTGCGGCGCGGCGCGCCGAGCTCGTGCAGCGCCTCGAGCAGGCTCCGCGGCGACGCGCCCGCGAAGCAGTCGAAGTGGAGCAGGCGTGCCCCCCCGCCGTCACGCGCGGTTGATGAGCGAGGCGACGTAGGCGGCTCCGAAGCCGTTGTCGATGTTCACGACGGTGACGTTCGACGCGCATGAGCTCAGCATCGCGAGCAGTGCGGCTACACCGCCCAGTGACGCCCCGTAGCCGACGCTCGTCGGCACGGCGATGACCGGCGCGGCGACGAGCCCGCCGACGACGGACGCGAGCGCCCCCTCCATTCCCGCGACGGCGATGACGACCGCTGCGCGCCGCAACACGTGGAGCGACGCGAGCAGCCGGTGCAGCCCCGCCACGCCGGCGTCGTACACGCGCTCGACCTTGTTGCCGAACAGCTCGGCGACGGCCGCGGCCTCTTCGGCGACGGGCAGGTCCGACGTGCCCGCCGAGACCACGGCGATCGGCCCGCGCCCGCGCGGCTCGATGGGAGCCTGGCGCAGCACGCCGAGCCGCGGCACGGCGAGCACCTCGAGCTCGGGCAAGAGCGCCCGCAGCTCTCTGGCGCGCTCGCGCTCGAGCCGCGTGATCAGCACGTTGCCGCCCTCGGCCGCGAGCGTGCGCGCGATGCGCGCGAGCTGCTCCGCCGTCTTCCCCGCGCCGAGCACGACCTCGGGCACGCCGACGCGCAGCGCGCGGTGCACGTCGACGCGCGCGTCGCCGAGCTCGACGAACGGCGCGACGGCGAGTGCCTCGACGACGTCGTCGCGCGAGAGCTCGCCGCGCGCGTGGCGCTCGAGCAGGGCGATCACCCGGTCGCGGTCCATGCGGCGGGCAGTCTAGTCGATGTCCCCCGGTGCGGGCACGAGCACGAAGTGGAAGCGCAGCGAGCCGTGCCGCTCGTAGATCACGACGTCGGCCACGGCGCGCGTCGAGTGGCCGATGTCCAGCAGGTCCGCGAGGCCGAGCTCGCCGTCGGGTGCGTAGCCGGCGCGCGGCACGGACGGCAGCGAGGTCGCGCCCAGCATCTCCGCCAGCGCGTTCGCAGCGGCCGACACGGCGATGTTGCCGACCTCGGCCAGGATCGACAGCGTCGCCGGGCCCGCCGCCTCCTTGCCCGCCACGCGCGCGACGAGCTCCTCGACCGCGCTCGACGACAGCAGCAGCGCGGCCTTCGCGTCGATCGCGCCCGCCAGGTCCGCGAAGATCCCCGCCACGCGCTCCTCGCGCAGGAACAGCGCGCGCAGCGGCCGGCCGGCGGGCAGCTCGCGCAGCCGCGGCGGCTGCGTGAGCAGCGTCGCGTCGAGCAACATGGCGAGCGTGCTCGCCGCGTGGCCCGCGCAGATGTTCGCGAGCTCCGCGAAGCGGTCGTCGTCGGCCGTCACGCCGCGTTCTCCACGAGCGAGCCGATCTCGAGCAGGAACACGGGCGCGCCGTCGCGCAGGATCGCCACGCCGCCCAGGTGAGCGTGCTGCACGAGCGGCTCCGGCGTCTCGCGCACGAACACTTCCAGGTCGTCGAGCACGCGGTCGACCAGCACGCCGAGCTTAAAGCCGCGCACCTCGAGCACGACCACGCTGCCCGCGCCCTCGGGCACGTCGGCCAGGCCGATGCGCGGGCCGAGATCCACGAGCGGCAAGGGCTCATCCTTGAACATGAAGAACGAGTCGACGCCCGCGCGCTCCACCGCGGCTTCTCTCGCCGACAGCACCGCTTCGACGGCGACGATGGGCAGCGCGACGCGCTGGCCGCCGACCTGGAGCACGAGTACACGCTGAAGTGTCACCATCGACGGCAGGTCGAGCAGGAAAGCGGTGCCGCGGCCGGCTTCGCTCGTCACGGTGATCGCGCCGCCGAGCGCCTCGACCTGGCGCTTCACCGCGTCGAGCCCGACGCCGCGGCCCGACACGTCGCTCACCTGGTCCTTCGTCGACAGGCCCGGCTCGAAGATGAGCTCGCGGATGCGCTCCGCCGGCAGGTCCTCGGCCACCATGGCGACGACGAGCCCCTGCTCGACGGCGCGCTTGCGCACCTTCTCCAGGTCGATGCCGCGGCCGTCCTCGTCGATCCGCAGCTGCAGCCGACCGCCCGCGCGCGCCGCGGAGAGTCGCAGCAGCCCGACCGGATCCTTGCCCGCCGCGATGCGCTCGGGCTCGCTCTCGAGCCCGTGGTCGATCGCGTTGCGCACCAGGTGCAGGAGCGCGTCGTCCAGGTGGTCGAGCACCGCGCGGTCGACCTCGACCTCCTCGCCCGCGAGCTCCACGCGCACGCGCTTGCCGAGCTCGCGCGCCAGGTCGAACGCGACGCGCGGCAGGCGCTCGAGCAGGCGCCGCACGGGCGTGGTGCGGATCTCGAGCGCGCGGCGGCGCAGCTCGCGCACGGCGCGGGCGAGCTGGTCGAGCTCGTCGCCGAACGCGCGCTGGCGCGCGAAGTAGCCGGCGCTGCGGAAGAGCTCCTCCAGGCGCTCCTGGCCCTGGGTCAAGACGCCTACCGCGGCCAGGAAGCGATCAATCGCCTCCGTGCGAACGCGGACCGTGCGCGGCAGCGGCGGTGCGCCGGTCGCTCGAGTTTTTTTTTTGGCGGAGCGGGCTCGGCCGCGGGTGCGCGCGGCGCCGAGAGGCGCTCGATCAGGTCGGGGCGCGGCGGCGGCGCAGCGCCGCTCGCGTCGACGGCGGTGACCATCTCCTCGAGCGCCGCGATCGCCTCGGCCACCAGCGCGAGCCCCGCCGAGTCGATCGGCGCGCCCGCGCGCAGCGGCTCCATCCAGTCCTCGAGCCGATGCGCCAGCGTCGAAGCGGCGTCGTAGTCGAGCGACGCCGCCATGCCCTTGATCGAGTGGGCCATGCGGAAGAGCGTGTCGACCGCCTCGGTCACCGGCTCGTCGCCGGGCGAGAGCGCCGCGAGCGCGCGCACCATCTCCTGGAGGTGATCGCTCGCCTCGTCGACGAAGAGCGTCCTGTATTTCTCGAGATTCAAGAGTTCCCGGAGGTTCGAACAGACGTCTTGGGGGTCGCGTGGGCACCCTACCCACGCTCCGGCTCTCGAGTCAGTCGCCTTGCTTCGCGATCGCTTTCTGCGCGACCTCGATCACGTGGTCGGGCTTGAAGGGCTTCACGATGAAGTCGCGCGCGCCGGCCTCCAGCGCCTCCATCACGAGCGCCTCCTGGCCGAGCGCGCTGCACATCACCACGCACGCGCCCGGGTGGCCCGCGATGATCTCGCGCAGCGCCTCGAGCCCGCTCTTGCGCGGCATCACGATGTCGAGCGTCACCAGGTCCGGGTGATGCTTCGCGTAGGCGGAGACGGCCTCGTTGCCGTCGGCCGCTTCGGCCACGATCTCGTAGCCGCCATCCGTCAAGATGTCTCGCAACATCTCGCGCATGAAGGCGGCGTCGTCCGCAATCAGAACCCGCTTTGCCATGGCTCCTGTCCTCCGCTCCTGCCGCGGAGCTCCGTCAGCAGCAGGACACCCCGTTCGATCAGGCCCTCGGGATCGACCAGCCCGAGCGCCTTGTCGGCCTCGTTCACCCACTCCACCAGCTCGCCGCTGCGCACCAGCTCGTGGCCCGCGAACAGCGCGAGCTCGCGTTCGATGCGCTGCACGCCGCCGGTCAGCACGCCCAGCCGCAGCGATCCGCGCTCCAACACCAACATGTGTCGGTGGTGCAGCGCGGGCCGGCCCGTGAGCAGCGCGCCGCCGTCGACCGCGGGCAACGGCTCGCCGCGCATGTTCACCACGCCCGCGACTTCCAGCGGCACGCGCGGGATCAGGTGCGGCCGCGGCGCGGCCATCACCTCGACGACGGCGCCGAGCGGGACCGCGTAGCCCTGCTCGGCGACCTCGAAGCGCAGCCACGGCTCGTCCATCGCCATCGCTACCGCGTCCGGAACCGGCGCGCGACCTCGCCCAGCTGCACCGACATGTCGGAGAGCCGCGCAGCCTGGCGCACCATCTGTTCGACCGTGCGCGTCTGCGCGCCGAGCCCGACGCGCATCTCGTTCACGGCCTTCGCGTTCTGCCCGACGACGACCGAGATGCGCTCGACGTCGCCCACGATGCGCTCCGACTCGCCGGCCTGCGTGCTCGCCTGCCGCGTGATCTCCTCCGCGCGCAGCGAAGCCTCGGTGACGGCGCCCTGCACCTTCTCGAGCGCGACGAAGATCGCCTCCAGGTCCTGGCGCCCGCCGCGCACGTCGTCGCGCATCGCGCGCGTCTCGTGGGCGATGCGTTTGGACTCCTCCTCGAGCTGGCGGATCAGCGCCTCGATCTGGTCGGCCGAGCTGCCCGCGCTCTCGGCGAGCTTGCGGATCTCCTCCGCGACGACGGAGAAGCCGCGGCCCGCGTCACCCGCCCGCGCCGCTTCGATCGATGCGTTCAGCGAGAGCAGGTGCGTCTTCTCGACCACGCTCGTGATCATCTCGGTGACGCGGTGAACCGACTGGATCTTCCCTTCGAAGCTCTCCACGCGGTGGCCGGCCTGCTCGATCTTCTCGAACAGGCTCTGCATCTTCGTCTGCGAGAGCCGCGACACGTCGACGCCCGCGGTGGCGCGCGAGCTCGCTTCGCTGGTGAGCAGCGACGCGCGGCGCGCCGCGTCGGCGTTCGCGCGCAGCGACTCGGCGATCTCGTGCACGCGGCCGCGGATCTGCTCGACGTCCTTCTGCTGCGTTGCCGCGCCGCCGGCGACGCCTTCCATCGTGGCGCCCAGCGAGTGACTCGTGCCGTTCACGCTCTGCGACGAGCTCGCCACGTCGCGCGAGCTCTGCGCGACCTCGTCGGCCGCGCGCTGGATGTGTTCCACGAGCTCGCGCAGCTTCTGCAGCATCACGTCGACGGAGCGCGCCAGATCGACGGTCTCGTCGGGGAAACGGCGGCCCGCTTCGATGTCGACCTCGGCGGTGAGATCGCCGCGGCTGATGCGGTCCGTGCAAGAGCGCAGCGTGCGGAAGTTCGCGGTGAGCTGGCCCGCGTAGATCCAGCCGAGCCCGACGCCGAGCAGCATCGCGACGAAGAACGCACCCCAACCCGGCGCGCCCATGAGGTGCAGCGCGGGAGTGATGCCCGCCCCGACGGCGGTGGCCGCGGTGAATCCGAGCACGAGCTTCTGGGACAGATCGAGGCGCACGAGCCCTTCCGAGACGCAAGTCCCTCGCGGAAGCGCGAGAGAAGCCTCATTCCTTCTCGGAGGGTTTCCGTGCGCTTCTGAAGTGTTGGAAGCCCGCCGACGGGGGCGCGAAGGCAACACCCGCGCGTGTAAACGTCACCCCGCGCGCGGCGGTGATGACGCCGATCTCCGTCACGCGACACGCGAGTCGCCGCGAGAGCACGGCCGCGCTCGGTGCGCCACGCGCGCACGTGAAAAGCAGCTCATAGTCCTCTCCGCCAGCGAGCGCGAGCGCGAGCGGATCGACGCCGATCCGCTCCGCCGCGCGCGCGAGCCCGCGCGCGAGCGGGAGCTTCTCGACATCGACACGCGCGCCCACGCCGCTCGCGCGCGCGACATGGCCGAGGTCCTGGGCGAGCCCGTCGGACACGTCGATGGCCGCGCGCGACAGGCGCGCCTCGACGAGCCGCGCGCCCGCGCGCCACGGCGGCGTCGGCGCGATCTGCCGCCGCACGAGCGCGCGCTCGGCCGCGCTGCGCGCGCCCCTGCCCTCGACGAGCCGCAGCCCGGCCGCAGCCGCGCCGAGCGAGCCCGTCACGAACAGGCGGTCGCCCGCGCGCGCGCCGCTGCGCAAGAGGGCGCGCCCCGCGCGCACCGAGCCGAACGCGGTGACCGTGGCGGTGAACGCGGGCGAGCGCACGATGTCGCCGCCGACGAGCGGGCACTTGCTCGCGCGCGCGAGCTTGAGCAGCCCGGCGAAGAAGCGGTCGAGCAGCTTCGGAGCGAGCCGCCGCGGCAGACCGAGCGTCAAGAGAAAGCCGATCGGCCGCGCGCCCATCGCGCCCACGTCGGACAGGTTGACGGCGAGCGCCTTGTGGCCGAGCGAGCGCGGGTCCGTCGTGCGCCAGCGGAAGTGCACGTCCTCGACCAGCGCGTCGGTCGTGGCGACGAGCTCCTCGCCGCGCGTGGGGACGAACGCCGCCGCGTCGTCGCCGATCGAGACGCGCCAACCGGGATGCGCCTGCGCCGCACGGCGGCGAATCGCCTCGATCAGCCCGAACTCGCCCAGCTCGCGGAGGTTCACGCCCGGCACGTTGGCACGCGCCACGCCGCGCTGCAAAGGAGCTACGAGCGGATCACCACCGGCGCGGTGCGCGCCGCGGAACGCCGCGGCTTGCGCTTGGTGAAGAGCGGCTCGGCGAGGGCGAGCTCGAGCACCTGGTCCATGTTCTCCACGAAGTGGAACTGGAGCTTCCGCGCGTGCTCGGGCGGCACGTCCTCGAGGTCGTGCTCGTTCGCGCGCGGCAGGATCACCTGGCGGATGCCGCGGCGCAGTGCGGCGAGCACCTTCTCGCGCACGCCGCCCACGGGCAGCACGCGCCCGCGCAGAGTCACTTCGCCGGTCATCGCGAGCTCGGCGCGCACCGGCACGCCGGTGAGCAGCGACACGATGGCGGTCGCCATCGTGATGCCGGCCGACGGGCCGTCCTTGGGCGTCGCGCCGGCCGGCACGTGCACGTGGATCTCGTGCTTCGCGAGGCCTTCCGCGATGCCGAGCTCCGCGCCGCGCCAGCGCACGTACGAGAGCGCGGCCTGGCCCGACTCCTTCATCACGTCGCCGAGCTGGCCCGTCAGGATGAGCCCGCGGCCGCGCACCATGGTGGCTTCGACGACGAGCACCTCGCCGCCCGCTTCCGTCCACGCGAGGCCGCGCGCGAGGCCCGCTTCGGCCGCGCGCGGGATCGACTCGCCGAGCAGCGGCGGCGGGCCGAGCGAGGCGCGCAGGTTGCGCAGGGTGACCGACACGTGCTGCGTCTCGCCCTCGGCGATCTTGCGCGCGATCTTGCGGAGCAGCCGGCCGAGCTCGCGCTCGAGCCCGCGCACGCCGGCTTCCTGGGTGTAGCCCGCGATCACCTCGCGCACGGCGGCGCGCGACACCTGTACACGTTCTGGTGTAAGGCCGCACTCTTCGACCTGGCGCGGCACGAGGTAGCGCCGCGCGATGACTTCCTTCTCCTCCGGCGTGTAGCCCGGCAGCCGGATCACTTCCATGCGGTCGAGCAGCGCGCGGGGGATCGGGTCGATCAGGTTCGCCGTCGCCACGAAGAGCGTCTTCGACAGGTCGTACGGCACGTTCAGGTAGTGGTCGCGGAACGCGTGGTTCTGCTCGGGGTCGAGCACCTCGAGCAGTGCCGCCGCCGGATCGCCGCGGTAGTCGGCGCCGATCTTGTCGATCTCGTCGAGCAGGAAGATCGGGTTCGACGTGCCCGCCTGGCGCATGCCCTGGATGATCCGGCCGGGCAGCGCGCCCACGTACGTGCGCCGGTGCCCGCGGATCTCCGCCTCGTCGCGCATGCCGCCGAGCGACATGCGCACGAAGCCGCGCCCCATCGCCTGCGCGATCGAGCGGCCGAGCGACGTCTTGCCCACGCCCGGCGGCCCGACGAGACACAGGATCGGCCCTTTCGACTGCGCGCCACCGCGCAGCTTGTGCACGGCGAGGAACTCGAGGATGCGCTCCTTCACGCGGTTCAGGTACGCGTGGTCCTTCTCGAGCACGTCGCGCGCGTGGCCGAGCTCGAGGTTGTCGTCGGACACCTTGGCCCACGGCAGCTCGGTGATCCACTCGAGGTAGCTGCGGATCACCTGGACCTCGGACGAATCCGGGTGCATGCGCGCCAGCCGGTCGAGCTGGCGCTCCGCTTCGGCGCGCGCCTCGTCGTTCATGCCGGCGCTCGCGATGCGCGCGCGCAGGTCGTCCTGTTCGGACTTGCGATCCGCGCCCTCGCCGAGCTCCTCCTGGATCTGGCGCATCTGCTCGCGCAGGAACTGCTCGCGCTGGTAGCGCGTGAGCTCCTCGCGCGCGGCGGTCTGGATCTCGGCCTGCACCGACGTCACCGCCATCTCGCGGCGCAGGAGCGCGTCGATCTTGCGCAGCCGGCGCACGGGGTCGGCGATCTCGAGGATCTCCTGCGCCTCTTCGACGCGCAGCCGGAGGTTCGACGCGACCAGGTCGGCGAGCCGGCCCGGCTCGTCGACGCTGCTCGTCACCGCCAGGATCTCGGGCGGCAGGTGCTTCAGCGGCAGGAGCTCTTCGAGCTTCTCGCGCACGCCGCGCACGAGCGCCTCGACTTCCACGCTGAGCGACGCCGCGGGCTCGACCGGCAGCGCCTCGACCGCGACGTCGATGTGCGGCTCGGTGCGCAGATACTGAGTCACGCGGATCTTCGCGAGGCCCTGCACCAGCACCTTCAGGCGCCCGTCCGGCAGTCGCATCATGCGCATGATCATGCCGACCACGCCCACGCCGTACAGGTCGTCGGGGCCGGGGTCGTCGACCTCCGGGTCGCGCTGCGTCACCAGCGCCAGGAGGCGATCGCCTTCGATCGCCGTCTCGATCGCGTGCGCCGACACTTCGCGTCCGACGAAGAGCGGCAGGATCATGGACGGGAAGACGACGGCGTCGCGGATCGGCAGCAGCGGGAGCTCACTCGGGATCTCGAAGGCGCCGGGGGAATCGCTTTCCACAGCTTCGAAAATCGACTGCGGCGCTGCGGATCTTGATCTAGTGCGGCGCCGCGGGCGCAGGAGTCGCGACGATTGCGTTGTCGCGCACGGTGAGGAACTCGAGTGACTTGTGCGCGCCCCCCGACGAGTCGAACGACTGCACGCCCGACACGCCGGGGAAGCTCGACACGCGGAGCAGGCGATCGCGCAGCACCTGTCCGCTCGGCGTGTCGCCGCCCGCGAGCACGAAGCGCAGCAGCGCCGCGGCGTCGTAGCCCTCGGCGGCGTACTCGTCCGGCGCGCCGCCGTACACCGCGGCGTAGCGGCGCACGAAGTCGGCGACCTCGGGCCGCGCGCTGCCCGCGTAGAACTCGTCGGTGAACACCGCGCGCGTCGCGTCGCGCCCGGCGATCTTCACGAGCAGCGGGTCGTTCCAGCCGCTGCCGCCCAGGTAGACGGCGTCCTTCACGTCGAAGAAGTGGAGCTGCGGCAGGATCAGCCCGACGCTGGGCGCGTCGTCGGGAATGAACACGGCATCGAAGTCGACGTACGGCGGCAGGCCCTGGTACTTCGCCAGCGCGAGCTTGTCGGCGTTGTCCGCGCCGTGGCGGCGCAGCTTGTTGCGTTCGTCGACGAGCGCCTGCTGCTCCTTCGAGATGCCCGCGAGCCCGACCAGCCGCTTGATCTCGGGCTGCCAGTCCACCGCTCCCGGCTTGTAGCGCTCGACGCCCACGACGGTGCCGCCTTGCGCCTCGACCGCGTCCCAGAACTGGTTCTTGAAGCTCGTGCCGTACTCGTCGTTCGGGTACAGGATCGCGAAGCGCTTGCAGCCGCGCTGCTGCGCGCACCAGCGCACGAGCGACGCGGCCTGGTCACCCGGCGTGAGCCCGAGGCGGAACACGTACTCCCCCAGGTCCGCGATGTCGTCGCGCCGGGCGAACGACAAGAGCGGCAGGTGCGCGGCTTCCGCCGGCGGCGCAGCGGCGATCGTCTCCGCCGAGCGCACGGGCCCGATCACCGCGGCCACGCCTGCGCCCGCCAGCTCGCTCACCGCCGACGCCGCGCGCGCGGCTTCGCCGCCCGAGTCGCGCACGATCAGGTGCAGCTGCGACGACTTCTCGTCGTAGACGCCCGCGCCGAGCGCGACGCCGCGCAGCAGGGACTCGCCGACCTTCGCGTAGACGCCCGACAGCGGGAGCACGAGCCCGAGCGTGGCCGAGGCCTCGCCCGCCAGGTCGGCCGCGCGCGCGAGCAGGAGCGCGCGCTCCGCCTCGTCGCCTTCGGCCAGCCGGCGCGGCAGGCTGTCGAGCGCGGCACGGCCCGCGCGCACGTCGCCGCGGTCGAGCGCGCGCCGCGCGACCTCGAGCCCCACGCGGTCGTACACCGGACCGCGCGGCAGGCGCGGCTGCAGCGCCTGCAGGTCGGCCTCGTGCAGGCGCACCTCGAGCAGGTCCGAGATCTCGACGTCGATCTCGGTGAGCGCGTTCGGATCGCTGGTGTCGCGGCGCGCGAACGCGAGCGAGCGCACGACCTCCGGCCAGTCGCCGAGGCTGCGCGCCAGATCGGCGTCGAGCCGCCACAACCGGGCGCGCGTGGCCGCGTCGGCGCCGTCGACGTTCGCGCGCCCGAGCACCTCGCGGCCGTCGGCGGGCCGCTCGAGCTTCGCGTACACCTGCGCGGCCTTCAGCGCGGCTTCCACGTTGTGCTCGCTCTTCGGGTAGTCCTCGACGACGCGCCGCCAGGTCGCGGCGGCTTCTGCCTTCTTGCCCTGCGCAAGCTGGGCGTCACCGAGAAGTGTCAGCGCTTCGTCCATGCGCCGGCTCTTCGAGAGCTCGGTCACGAAGCGCAGCAGCACCTCCTCGGCCTTGGCGGGCTGGCCCTTCGCGAGGAACGAGCGCGCCGCGCCCAGGTCCGCGTCCGCGGCCGCTTCGTACGGCATCTGCGCGCCGTTGCGGACCACCGCCGGCTGCGCGCACGACAGCGCCGCAAGGAGCGCCACGCCGAAGGCGAGCCGCAGGCGGCGCGCGCTCATTCGAACAGGTCCCGCAGCTTGTCCACGAAGCCGCGGCGCCGCGGGCTCACTTCGTCGCCGGAGATGCGCGCGAACTCCTCGAGCAGCGCGCGCTGTTCGTCGTTCAGGCGCGTCGGCACCTCGACGAACAGGCGCACGAGGATGTCGCCGCGCGTGCCGCCGCCGAGCCGCGGCAGCCCGCGCCCGCGCAGGCGGATCGTGTCGCCCGACTGCGCGCCCGCCTTCACCTCGACCTTCTCCTTGCCGTCGAGGTTCGGCACTTCGATCTCGGCGCCCAGCGCGGCCTGCGCGATGGAGAGCGGCACCTCGCAGTGCAGGTCGGTGCCGTCGCGCTCGAAGAGCGGGTGCTCCTTCACGGTGATCATCACGAACAGGTCGCCCGGCGGGCCGCCGTCCCAGCCGGCTTCGCCCTCGGCAGCGAGCCGGAGGCGGATGCCCGTCTCGACGCCCGCGGGAATGCGCACCGACAGGCTCTGCACCGTCTCGACGCGGCCCTTGCCGCGGCACTCGTTGCACGCCCGCTTCAGGCTCTGCCCTGCGCCGCCGCAGCGGTCGCACGTGCGCGCGATGCGGAAGAAGCCCTGCTGCAAGGCGATCTGGCCGCGCCCGCCGCAGCGGGGGCAGCTCTCGCGCTCGCCGCCCTGCCCCGCGCACGCGCCGCACGCGCGGTGCTTCGGGATGCGCAGCTGCTCCTCGCCGCCGAGCGCCGCGACCGAGAACTCGACCTCGAGGTCGTAGCGCAGGTCGGCGCCGCGCCGGCCGCGCCCGCGCCGGCCGCCGGCGCGGAAGATGTCGCTGCCGAAGATCTCCGAGAACAGGTCGCCCACGCTCGAGAACGGGTCGAAGCCCGCGAACGGGTCCGCCCCGCCACTTCCGCCGAACGCCGCGTGGCCCAAGCGGTCGTACTGCGCGCGCTTCTCGTCGTCCGAGAGCACGGCGTAGGCCTCGCTCGCCTCCTTGAACTTGGCCTCGGCCTCGGGGTTCCCCGGGTTCTTGTCCGGGTGGAACTGGTGCGCGAGCTTGCGGTAGGCCTTCTTCAGGGCGTCGGGCGTCGCGCTGCGCTCGACGCCGAGGATTTCGTAGTAGTCTCGCTTCATTGGAGCGGCCACAGGCTATTCGCCCGAACGCCCGGCGCAAGGGAAGCGGGCGCAGCCGGGCGAGAAAGGCCGCACACGCCCGCTAGCGGCGCTTGGGCGCGGCGAGCCGCTCGGCGATGTCGCCGATCGCGGTGCCGAACGCCAGCCGTTCGAGCCAGCGCGCCGGGATCTCGGGCTCGCCGTAGTACGCGCCGGCGAGCTGGCCGCACACGGCGGCAGTCGTGTCCGCGTCGTCGCCCAGGTTCGCGGCGCAGAGCACCGCGTCGTGGAAATTCTCGGTGTGCGCGAACGACCAGAGCGCCGCCTCGAGGCTCTCCACCACGTAGCCCGAGCCGACGACGTCGTCTTCGCCCTTGTCGTGGTAGTCGCCGCGCGCGAGCGCCGCGAGGCTCGGCGCGAGCTCGAGTGACTCGTCGCCGTGCAGCACCTCGCGCTTCGACTGGCCGGCGAGCGCGCGCGCGATCATGCGCCCGAAGAGCCGGCACGCGTCGAGACACTCACGCGCGCCGTGCGTCGTGCGCGCGCTTTCGCGGGCGAAGCGCTCGACCGCTTCGAGGTCGGGCGCGAAGTACAGCGCGATCGGCGCGAGGCGCATGATGCAGCCGTTGCCCGCCGAGTCCGGCTGGGTCGAGCCCGCGAAGAGAGCGCCGTGCGCACGCCAGCGCTCCAGCGCGGCGAGCGTCGTGCGCCCGATGTCGAAGCACACGCCGGTGCTGCTCCAGTAGCCCTGCTCGTACCAGGCCCAGTAGCGGTTCATCTGGTCGTCCGCATCGAAGCCGCGCCGTTCGACGAGGCTCGTGGCGAGACACAGCGCCATCGAGGTGTCGTCGGTCCACTCGCCCGGCGCGAGGTCGAACGGTCCGCCGCCGGCCATGTCGACGAGCGTCTTGAACTCGCCGCGCGGCTGGAGCTCGAGCGTGGTGCCGAGCGCGTCGCCCACCGCGAGGCCGAGCAGACTGCCGCGGAAGCGGTCGAGCGGGCGAATGCGCGGCGGCGTTCTCGTGTGCGACAAGGGCGGCATTCTCGCCCTCGGCAGTCGGAAGTCTAGTCCTCGATGAGCTCGTCGTCGCCGGCCGGCGGCGCGCTGGCGGCGCCGGGATCGACGGCCGTGCCGCCGTCCATGCGCTCGTACATCGCCTCGGTCATCTTGTAGGCGAGCTGCTGCAGGTCCTCGACCGCGTTGCGGAGCTCCTCGGCGTCGCTCCCGGGCAGCGCCTTGCGCGCGCGCGCGAGCGCGGCGTCGACCTCGGCCCGCTCGGTCGCTTCGAGCTTCTCGCCGTAGATGCCGAGCGTCTGGTCCACCGAGTAGACCAGGCCCTCGCCCGTGTTGCGCAGCTCGACGAGCGCGCGGCGCTCGGCGTCGGTGCTCGCGTTCGCGGCGGCCTCGGCGACCAGCTTCTCGATCTGTTCGGCCGAGAGCCCGCCCGACGCCGACACCTTGATCTGCTGCGCGCGGCCCGTGCCCAAGTCCTTCGCCGAGACGTTCAGGATGCCGTCGGCGTCGATGTCGAAGCTGACCTCGATCTGCGGCACGCCGCGCGGCGCCGGCGGAATGCCGACGAGCTCGAAGCGGCCCAGCGTCTGGTTGTCGACCGCGAGCTCGCGCTCGCCCTGCAGCACGTGCACGCGCACCAGGTTCTGGTTGTCTTCCGTCGTGGAGAACACCTCGCTGCGCCGGGTGGGCACCGTGGTGTTGCGCGGGATGATCTTGGTCATGATGCCGCCCTGCGTCTCGACGCCGAGCGAGAGCGGAGTCACGTCGAGGAGCAGCACGTCCGAAGCTTCGCCCTTCAGCACGCCGCCCTGGATCGCGGCGCCCACGGCGACGACCTCGTCCGGGTTCACGCCGCGGTGCGGCGGCTTGCCGAAGATCTGCTCGACCTTGGCCTGCACGGCGGGCATGCGCGTCATGCCGCCCACGAGAATCACGCGATCGACCTGGTTGGGCTCGAGGCCGGCGTCCTGCAGCGCGGCGCGGCAGGGCGGCTCGAGCCGCAGCACCAGCTCGGCGCACAGCTCCTCGAGCTTGGCGCGCGTGAGCGTCTCGGACAGGTGCTTCGGGCCCGCGTCGTCGGCCGCGATGAACGGCAGGTTGACGTCGGTCTCGCTCGCCGACGACAGCTCCTGCTTCGCGCGCTCCGCGGCTTCCTTCAGCCGCTGCAGCGCCATCGGATCGGAGTGCAGGTCCGAGCCGGGGTTCTTCGCCGCGAACTCGCCCGCCAGCCAGCCGAGCACGGCCTGGTCGAAGTCCTCGCCGCCGAGGAACGTGTCGCCGTTCGTCGAGCGCACCTCGAAGACCGAGTCGCCGATCTTCAGGATCGAGATGTCGAAGGTGCCGCCGCCGAGGTCGAACACCGCGATCGTCTCCTGGCCTTGCTTGTTCAGCCCGTACGCGAGCGCCGCAGCCGTGGGCTCGTTGATGATGCGCAGCACGTTCAGTCCCGCGATGCGCCCGGCGTCCTTGGTCGCCTGGCGCTGCGCGTCGTTGAAGTACGCGGGGACCGTGATGACCGCCTCGGTGACTTCCTCGCCGAGATAGTCCTGCGCCGTCTCCTTCATGCGCTTCAGCACGAGCGCGGAGATCTCCTCGGGGCTGCACTCCTTGTCGCGCAGCTTCACCCACGCGTCGCCGCTCTGCGCCTGCACGATCTGGAACGGCGAGATCTCGCGGAAGCGCACCACGTTCTCGTCGTCGAAGCGGCGGCCGATGAGCCGCTTCACGGCGAACACCGTGTTCGCGGGGTTCGTCACCGCCTGGCGCTTGGCGATCTGGCCGCAGAGATACTCGCCGTCCTGGTTGGCGGCGACGATCGAAGGCGTCGTGCGGCTGCCCTCGCTGTTCGCGATGACGATGGGCTCACCGCGCTCGAGGATGGCGACGCAGCTGTTCGTGGTGCCGAGGTCGATGCCGACGACTCTTCCCATGCCTTCCGTAGAGCGGCGACCGGAAGGATGGGGAGGCGCCTAGCTCGCCTCCGACGCGACTGCGACCATCGCGGGCCGCAGCATCCGATCCTTCAGCATGTACCCCTTCTGGTAGATCTCGACGACGGTGCCAGCGGGCTTGTCTGGAGCTGGGACGCGCCGCACCGCCTCGTGGATCTGCGGGTCGAACGGCTGACCGAGCGCTGCGATCTCGACCACGCCGATGCGGGCCAGGATCTGCAGCAGTGACCGGTATGTCAGCTCGACTCCCTGCAGAAGGTTGTCGCTGTCGCTGCGCTGCTCCTCCTTGCGGGCGTGGCCTACGGCCCGCTCGAGGTTATCGACGATGGGCAACAGCTCCTTGACGAGATTCTCATTGGCGTAGTTGTGCAGGTCCTGCCGCTCTTTCAGCGAGCGGCGCCGGAAGTTGTCGTACTCCGCCGCCAGGCGGAGGTGGCGGTCCTTGAGCTCGGCGAGCTCGGCCGCGACGGCGGGATCGCCGGGGCCCGCGGGCGCCGCGGCCTCGGTCTTCAGCTCGCCGCCTTCGTCGAGCTCCGCCATGAGCTCGCTCGGCAGGTCGACCTTCGGGCCCTTGGGCTCGCTCATGATTGGAGCTTGCTCGACACGTAGCGCACCATCGGAATGATCCGATCGTAGCGCATGCGCACCGGGCCGATGACTCCCAAACCTCGCAGGGGCAGCGGGCCGAGCTGCTCGGCGACGACGGCGCAGCGTGCGACGCCGGGATCGCCGAGCTCCTGGCCGATGGCGACGCGCACGCCGCCTGCGCTGATCAGCTTGTCGAGCAGCCCGAGCATGCGCTGCTTCTCTTCGAGCGCGCGGAGCACCTCGCGCAGGCGCTCGCCGTCGGCGAACTCGGGCTGGTCGAGGAGCCGGCTGCGGTCGCCGACGTACAGCTCCGCGGCCGCGGGCGCGCCGGCTTCGAGGCCGCGCGCGCCGAGCGCGAGCGTCTCGCGCCAGAGTGCGTCGCGCCGCTGGCGGTCGCCGTCGATCTCGTCCGACAGGCGAGCGCGCGCCTCTTCGAGCGTGAGCCCCGCGACCAACCGCGACAGCTCCGCCGACATGCGGTCGAGCCGGCGCTGATCGGTGTCGCGCTCGTCGAGGAGGCGCGTGCGCACGGCGCCGGCGTCGGAGACGAGCAGTGCGGTGACGCGCTCGCTCGACACGCGCACGAAATGGACCTGCACCAGGCGCAGCTCGTCGCTCTCGACCGCGAGGCTGAAGCCGAGCTGGCCGGTCGCTTCGGTGAGCAGGTCGGCCGCGTGCTGCAGCGCGGCGGCCGACGAGTCGCGCGGCTCGGCCAGGCCGCGCGCCAGCCGCGCGGGCACGCGCGCATCGCTGCGAGGCTCGCGCCGCAGCTGCTCGACCCACAGCCGGAAGGCGGCGTCCGTGGGCACCCGCCCGGCCGACGTGTGCGGCTGCTCGAGCAGCCCCAGCTCCATCAGCTCGACCATCGCGCTGCGCACCGACGCCGGCGAGATCGGCAGGCCGCCCAGATCGAGCGCGCCGCGCGAGCCGACGGGCTGGCCCGACTCCACGTAGCCGCGCAGCACCGCGAGCAGCACCTCGGCGAAGCGCGCGGGCAGCTCGCCCAGATCGCGCACCGGGGACGTCGGCGCAACGCCGCGCGGGGACTGATGTTTCACTCGGGCCGAGGCTAGCGGCGCGCGCGCGACCGTGTCAACGCCCGACGAGCTCCTGGAACACCTCGTCCGCAAAGAGGATTCCGCGCTCGGTGAGGCGCAGCGCGCCGGCTTCGTCGCGGACTAGCTCGCGGCTCCGCAGGCGCTCCAGCTCCGGCCCGAGGAATGCCTCGGGCCGCGCGCCGAACTCGCGCAGGTAGTCGGCCCGGCGCACGCCGGCCAGCCGGCGCAAGCCCAGGTAGAGCGCCTCGCGGCGTGCCTCGGCCTCGGAGATCGCCTCGTCCTCTACACAGACCGGTGTCGAGCCGCGCAGGGCGCGCCGCCAATCGTCGAGCGCGCGCGCGTTGCGGAGCCGCCGGCCCGCCACGAAGCTCGCGGCCGACGGCCCCAGGCCGAGCACCTCCGCGCGGCGCCAGTAGCGCTGGTTGTGTCGGGAGCGGTGGCCCGGCCGCGCGAAGCTCGAGATCTCGTACTGCGCGAGCCCGCCCGCGGCGAGCCGCGCGCGCAGGAGCCGGCTCATCTCGAGCACCGCGTCCTCGTCGGGCAGCTCGAGCCGGCCTGCTTCGGCCGCGCGCACGAACGGCGTGTCGCCTTCCAAGGTGAGGGCGTACGCCGACACGTGCGGCACGCCCAGCGCGAGCACGCGCTCGGCGTCGTCCAGGAGCCCGGCCACCGTCTGCCCCGGTGCGCCGTAGATCAGGTCCGCCGAGACCGACGCGAAGCCCGCGGCCAGGCACGCCTCGAGCCCGCGCAGCGCCTCGCTCGCGCTCTGCGCGCGGCCGAGCCGGCGCAGCACGGCGTCGTCGGCGGACTGCAGCCCCACCGACAGGCGAGTCACTCCGAGCGCGCGAAGCTCGGGCACGCGCGCCACCTCGAGCTGCCCGGGGTTCAGCTCGACCGTGATCTCGGGCTCGGCGAAACGCAGGTCCGCCGCGAGCATCGAAAGGATCGCGTCGAGCGACTTCGGGCGCAGCAGCGAGGGCGTGCCGCCGCCGAAGTAGACGGTCGCGACGGTCCTCCCCGCGAGCGCCTCGCGCCAGCGCCGCCATTCCAGGCGCAGGAGCTCCCCGAGCTCGGCGTCGTCGGCCTCCGCCAGGCGGCCCACGGCGGTGACGGCGAAGTCGCAGTACGGGCAGACGCGCTCGCAGAACGGCACGTGCACGTACACCCCCAGGTCGCCCCCGCTTGTCGGTCGACTCACGCCGCTTATCCTATGCGCCCCGCTTACCGCGGGGGAGGAAGAGCGCGTTGCGGCGGATCCCCGGCCTGGCTCTGGCATCGGTACTGTGCGCTTGCGCGGCTCTGCCGCAGGGCGGGCCCGCGCCGCAAGAAAAGGAAGGAATGCTGCGTACGAAGCTCGACAACGGCCTCTCCGTGGTCCTGGTCGAAGACCACTCGGCGCCCGTGGTGGCGCTGAACGTCTGGGTGCGCACCGGCAGCGCCGACGAGAAGCCCGAGCAGTGGGGCATGGCGCACGTGCACGAACACATGCTGTTCAAGGGCACCGAGCGCCGCGGCGTCGGCGAGATCGCCGCGACCGTCGAGGGCGCGGGCGGGAACATCAACGCCTTCACCTCGTTCGACATGACCGTCTACCACATCACCATGGCGAGCCAGGACGCCGCCGTGGGCGTCGACGTGCTCTCCGACGCCGTGCTGCACTCGACCTTCGACGCGGGCGAGCTGGCGAAAGAAGAGGAGGTCGTGATCGAGGAGATCCGGCGCTCCGACGACACGCCCGACAGCATGATCTCGAAGACGCTGTTCGAGACGGCGTACACGCAGCACCCGTACCGCAAGGAAGTCATTGGTACACAGGAAAGTGTACGCAGCTTCACGCGCCAGGGCCTGCTCGACTTCTACCACTACTGGTACGTGCCGAACAACATGACCTTCGTCGCCGTCGGCGACTTCAAGAGCGCCGAGGTGCTCGAGCAGATCAAGAAGGCGTTCGCGGGCGCGAAGCCGCGCGCAGGCCTCGAGCACCCGCGCGCGGTCGAGCCGCCGCAGACGGCGCCGCGCACCGCGGTCGTGCAGAGCGACTTCGAGCAGTCGCTGCTCGGCATGGCGTGGCGCGGCACGGCGTTCCGCGACCCGGACACCGCGTATCTGGACCTCCTGGCCATGGTGCTCGGCGGCGGCGACAGCTCGCGGCTCTACCGCGAGGTGAAGGACCGCCAGCAGCTCGTGAACAGCATCTCGGCGTCGTCCTACACGCCGCTCGACCCGGGCCTGTTCTTCGTCGACTGCGAGCTCGACGCCGGAAAGATCGACGCCAGCATCGCGGCCATCGGCGAGCAGGTGCGGCGCCTGCGCGAGTTCGGCCCGTCCGAGAGCGAGCTCGAGCGCGCGCGCACGAACGTGCTGGCCAGCCAGGTCCACGAGCGCGAGACGATGATGGGCCAGGCGCAGAAGTACGGCTACTTCGAGGTGCTCGCGGGCGGCCTCGAGCAGGAGGAGCGCTACCTGGACCAGATCCGCCACGCGACGCGCGCGGACCTGCAGCGCGTGGCCGAGAAGTATCTCGTGCCCGAGCACGCGACCGTCATCGCCCTGCTCGCGAAGGACGCGAAGGGCGCCGTGACCGACGCGAGCCTGCTCGCGGCGCTCGAGCGCGGCGCGGGCGCGAGCCAGGCCCAGCTCTCGGCCGAGACGTTCCGGGACGACATCCGCGAGTACAAGCTTCCGAACGGCTTGCGCGTGCTCGTGAAGCCGAGTCACTCGGTGCCGCTCGTATCGCTGCGCCTCGCGTTCAAGGGCGGGCTGCTCGCCGAGACCGAGAGCAACGAGGGCATCACGTCGTTCATGTCCGAGATGCTGTCGCGCGGCACCGAGAGCCGCAGTGCCACGCAGCTCGCGACCGACGTCGAGAACATCGCGGCCGACCTGTCCGGCTTCGCGGGCCGCAACAGCTTCGGCCTGCAGGGAGACTTCCTCGCCGAGTCGCTCGACAGCGGGCTCGACCTGTTCACGGACATGCTTCTGCACCCCGCGTTCGAGCCGGCCGAGATCGAGAAGCTGCGCGTGGAGCGCAAGGCCGCGCTGCGCCGCCGCGAAGACAACCTGGGCACGAAGGCGTTCGAGCTGTTCCAGCAGGCGCTCTATCCGACGCACCCGTACCGCTTCTCGTCGCTCGGCACGGACAAGAGCCTCGCGAAGCTCGACCGCGCCGCGCTCGCGAAGTACTGGTCGACGTTCGCGCAGCCCGACAACGCCGTGCTCGGCGTGGTGGGCGACGTCGACCCCGACAAGTTCGTCCAGGCGCTCGCCGCGCGGCTGGCCGACTGGCACGGCGCGGGGCCGGTGAATCTCCCCTCACGCACGCAGCCGAGCGCGCCGGTGAAGCCGCGCGAGGTGTCGCTGCTGAAGCAGAAGAACCAGTCGCACATCGTGTACGGCTTCCTCGCGCTGACGATCGAGGACCCCGACCTGGCGGCGCTCGACGTGCTGACGCAGGTGCTCGGGGGCCAGGGCGGCCGGCTCTTCGTGGAGCTGCGCGACCGCCAGAGCCTGGCGTACTCGGTCACCGCGTTCGAGATGGAGGGCATCGATCCGGGCACGTTCGCCGTGTACATGGCGGGCGAGCCGGCGAAGCTCGACAAGTCGCTCGCGGGAATCCGCGCCGAGCTCGAGCGCGTGGTCGAAGCGCCCGTCACCGACGAGGAGCTCGTGCGCGCGAAGGGCTACTTGATCGGCACGCAGGCCGTGTCGCTGCAGAGGTACGGCGCACAGGCGATGGTGCTGTCGCTCGACGAGCTGTACGGGCTGGGCCCGACGTACCACCTGGACTACGCCAAGCGCATCGACGCGGTGACGGCCGCCGACCTGCAGCGCGTGGCGAAGCGCGTGATCCGCCTCGACGCGCCGGTCGTGGCGATCATCAAGTGACTCGGTGAGCTCGAGTCAGTAGCCCAGAGCCGAGCCGTCGCGGCGTGGATCGGTCGCGCCGAGCCAGGCGCCGGACTGCGGATCGCGTGCGATGAGCTGCACGGCGCCGAGCGGATACGGGCTCGGCTGCACGTCGTGGCCCCACTCGCGCAGCTTGTCGAGCACGTCCTTCGGGTGGCCGCGCTCGACCAAGAGCTGGTCGGGCAGCCACTGGTGGTGCACGCGCGGCGCCGACACCGCCGCTTCCGGGTCGAGCTTGAAGTCGATCACGCCGAGCAGCGACTGCAGCACGGCGGTGATGATGAACGTGCCCATCGGGCTGCCGACCACGTAGCGCACCTGGCCGTGGTCGAGCACGATCGTGGGCGTCATGCTCGAGAGCGGCCGCTTGCCCGGGCGGATCGCGTTCGCGGCCGTGCCCACGGCGTTCCACGCGTTCGGCGCCGACGGCGTGATCGAGAAGTCGTCCATCTCGTCGTTCAGCACGATGCCCGTGCCCGGCACCGTGATGAGCGAGCCGAACAGCGTGTTCACCGTCTGCGTGAGCGACACGGCGTTGCCCTTGGCGTCGACGACACTGATCTGTGTCGTCCCCGCGTCGGCAGGCGGCGCGAGGTAGGGCGCGCGCGTCTTCGGGATCCAGCCCTTGTCCCAGTTCCACGGCGCGCGCTCCCACTTGGGCGGCGGGCGCAGCTGCGCGGTGAGCTCGGCGCCGTACTCCTTCGAGACGAGCTTGTCCGTCGGCACGGTCCAATAGTCGGGATCGCCCAGGTAGAAGGCGCGGTCGGCGAAGGCCAGCTTCATGGCGCCCGCCACCAGGTTGATCTCGGCGCTCGAGTTCTGCCCCAGCGCCGCCAGGTCGAACGGCTCGAGCGCGTTCAGCATCTCGAGCAAGAGCACGCCGCCCGAGCTGGGCGGCGGCATCGACACGATGTCGAGCCCGCGGTACGTGCCGCGCACGGGCGCGCGCCATGCCACGCGGTAGTTCGCGAGATCGTCGACGGTGAGCGCGCCGCCGCTCGCGCCGGCGATCGCGCGCGCGAGCCGGCCCGTGGACAGCGCCGTGCCGCCGCGCGCGGCCACCTCTTCGAGCGTCTTCGCGAGCTCGGGCTGGCGCAGCCGCCAGCCGAGCGCGGGGATCTTGCCGTGATCGAGCTGGATGCGTGCGGTCTCGGGGTAGTTCGCGAGCTTCGGCGCCACCAGCTGCAGCATGCGCTGGTGCGCGGGCCCGACCTCGATGCCGTCGCGGCACAGGCGGATCGCCGGCTGGAGCAGCGCCTTCCACTCGAGCGAGCCGTAGCGCTCGTGCAGCTCCCACAGCCCTTGCACGAGCGAGGGCACCGCGATCGCGTGCGGCCCCATGCGCGACGCGTCGGGGTTCACCTTGCCGTCGGGGCCGAGGTAGTTCGCGGTGTCGGCGCTCGCGGGCGCGGTCTCGCGCGCGTCGAGCGCGGCCGCCTCGCCCGACTCCGCCATGTACACCACGGCGAATGCGCCGCCGCCGAGGCCCGAGCTGTACTGGTGCGCCACGCCCGCGGCGAACGCGGTGGCGATGGCCGCGTCCACGGCGTTTCCGCCGCGCCCCAGGATCTCGCGCCCCGCGTCGGCCGCCGGCCCGACCGACGTCACGACCATGCCGCGGCTGCCCCACGCGGGGCCCGGCGTCGCACTCTCCGTCGCGCGCGGGACGGCGAGAACGCTGATCGAGACGAGCCAGACGAAGACGCGGACGAGGACGGCGCGCATCTGGCTCGACCGTACCACGCCGCGTGCTAGCGTGCGCGGACCGTGTCGCTCCGCCATCGCGCGCTCGCCCTGCTTTCGGCGCTCGGCCTCGCCGCCGCGCTCTCGTGCCAGCGCGCGCCCGCGGGTCCCATCGCCGTTCTGCGGGTGCGCGACTTCGGCGAGATCCGCTTCGAGCTGCTCGAGTCGCTCGCGCCGCGCCACGTCGCGAACTTCATCGCGCTCGCGAACACGCACTTCTACGACGGCACGACGTTCCACCGGGTGATCCCCAAGTTCATGATCCAGGGCGGCGATCCCAATTCGAAGGATGCCGACCCCAACAACGACGGTACGGGGGGTCCCGGCTACACGATCCAGCACGAGTTCAGCGACACGCACCACGCGCCGGGCATCGTCTCGATGGCACGACCGAGCGACGTCGACGGCGCCGGCAGCCAGTTCTTCATCATGACGACGGGCTCGGAGTCGTGGCAGCCGCAGCTCGACGGCCAGTACTCGGTGTTCGGGCGCGTCGTCGCGGGGCAGGACGTCGTCGACAAGATCTCGCAGGCGCCGCGCGACCGCCGCGATCGCCCGCTGCAGAACGTGACGATCGAGAGCGTGACGATCCTCACCGCAGCGAAGTGAGCGCGCGAAAAGACTACACGGTGCACTGAGCGCCATCTCATCGCGGTGTCAGCAAGCCGCACGCGATGCGCACCGTCGAAGATGCGATGGCGCGAAGAACGCTCCGCCTGATCTGGTTCCTGGTCTCGCTGTGTACCCCGTGGCGAGTCGCCGCGGACCGGGCAGACGGAGGTTCTTCGGGCCCCCCTTCGAGCCTTTGGTTGGTGCCCGAGCGTCCAGGTGCAAGCCTGGGCGCAGCCGCGCCGGCGCCGGAGTCCCCCCTCCCGGCGCCGGCGCCTGGCGATCTGCCCCTCCGCTTCGGCAGCGCGGTGCTCGCCGCACGCCCGGCTAGCCTGCTCGCCGTCTAGCTCGGCCACGCCGCGCCCGCCGCCCGCGCACCCGTGAAAACGGCCCGCGCCTGGGCGATACTGCGCCGCCCTTGGCGCGGTAGCTCAGTTGGTAGAGCAGCGGACTGAAAATCCGCGTGTCGGGAGTTCGATTCTCCCCTGCGCCACCAGCGAACCCCGTGAAGGTGCTCGCCTTTCGATGCGAGCTCGGTCGCGACTGCGAACGCGACTCACGCCTTGGTGCCGTCTGGTGCCCTCCGGTGACGCGGACAGCGCGTCGGCGAAGCCTCCCGACTCTTCGGGCATGAAGTGCCCGTAGACGTCGAGCAGCATCTTCGCGCTCGCCCACCCACCCTGCGCTTGGATCCACTTGATCGGAGTTCCGCGCGCCATGTGCAGCGAGGCAAAGCTGTGCCCGAACGCGTCCACGTGCACGGGCAACTTCCCGACGGACTGGGCGGCATCGCAGTGGCACGACCCCGGGATCGTGTTCGAGTTCCACGCGCTCGGTGCCGAGCCGATCTCGTTCCGCAACGACTATGTCGGCGCGCAGTCGAGGTCTACGACGACGCGGGCCGGCGCACCGGCGTCTATCCGAAGCGCCGCGCGGAGCTCATCTCGCTCGCTCGCGTCTGGTTCCGCAACATCCGCGCCCAGGGCTTCCTCGGCGCCGATGCTCGACGCGAGATCATCGCGTAGTGCGTCCGCCGGGAGGCTCAGCGCGCTGCCGGGGTCATAGTAGAGCGCGCCTTCCACCATCGCCGCAGCGCAACGAATGCCCAGATCACTTCGACGAGTCCGAACGGCCACGCCCCCTGAAGGAAGCCATAGGCCGAGCCAAGTCCGCAGGCGCCGGCGAATCCCAAGATGAACCAGTGGCTGCGTGATTCGAGGGCATAGCAGACCAGCATCGAGGAGACGGCGAACAAGCCAAAGACCGTCAGTCCATCCATCGTCGTCTATGTCGGCGTGGCGTCAGAGGAGCGCAAGCACCTCGAGTCTCGATCGAGGGTCGGCGCCTCCGCGCTCCTCCGCCGGGCCGCGTCATACTGCTGGCACACGTACTGAGGGGCTTGCCAGCGGCCATTAGGCAACCCGCGTCCGGCTTGCGCCCCAGGGCGCCGCCGCCTTCCCCTGTGTGGAGGCGTCCTCGACCGAGCGCGCTCCCGATGACGCTCTTGCTGGCCGCGTCAGTAGGCGCGCCGAGTTCAGGATGAAAGCCAGCTCGGAGCCCACGTGGACGATCGACGCGAGAATGGGGGTGAGGATCCCGACCGCCGCGAGCGCCATCGCCGCGCCGTCGATCAGGATCGTGCCCGCGAAGTTCGCGTAGATGATCCGGCGGCAGCGCCGCGCGATGCGAAGCGTCTCGACGAGCTTGAAGAGGTCGTCGCCAATCAGCACGACGCTGGCGCACTCCCGGGCGACGTCTGTCCCGGAACCCATCGCGATGCCGACGCTCGCCTCGACGAGCGCGGGGGCGTCGTTCACGCCATCGCCGACCATGACGACCGTGTGCCCCTCTCGCGTGAGCTCTCGCACGCGCTGGACCTTGTCGTGCGGAAGGAGTTCCGCGCGGACCTCGTCCACGCCCAGCTGGCCTGCGATCGCTTCGGCAACCGGACGGGCGTCACCAGTGAGCAGTACCGTGCGAAGGCCCATCGTCCGGAAGGACCGAACCGCCTCGACTGCCTCCCCGCGCAACGTGTCCGCGACCTCGATCGACCCGAGGAACGTCGCGGCTCTCGCCACGAAGATCTCGGTGCCTCCGTGCGCCTCGGGCGAGAGCTCCGGCAGGCGAACGTCTAGTCCGGCGAGAAACGCGCGGCTTCCCGCGAGCACCTCGACACCGTCGACGATCGCGCGAACGCCCTTGCCCGGAAACGCCTCGAACTGCTCGGGGTCGCGGGGCTTCACACCGGCCGCCCGCGCGAGAATCGCGCGGGCGAGTGCGTGCTCGGACGGCCGCTCCGCTGTCGCCGCCGTCTCCAATAGCGCGACATCGCTGATTCCCGCCGCTGGGCGCAGCGCGACGACTTCCGGGCGCCCGAAGGTCAGCGTGCCCGTCTTGTCGAGCACGATCGTGTCGGCGCGCCCGAGGACTTCCAGCGCGATCCCACCCTTGATGATCGAGCCTTGGCGCGCTGCGCGGCCGATCGCGCCGAGGATCGCGAGCGGCGTCCCGGCGGCAATGCCGCAGGCGCCGGCCGCGATGACCACCGAGATCGTCGCCCGGGCGTCGCGCGTGACGAAGAACGTCACGGCCGCCGCCGCGAGCGTGAAGTAGACGAGGTAGCCGGCGAGCCGGTTCGCGGTCTTCTGGATCGGTGCCCGCGTCCGGTCCGCGCGCTCCACCGCCTCGACGATGCGGCCGAAGGTCGTGTCGCGTCCCAGACGCTCGGTACGGACGTCGAGCGTCCCCGTCTGGTTGATCGTGCCCGCGAAGACCGATGTCCCGGGAACCTTCTCGACGGGGAGGGACTCGCCGGTGATCGCCGCCTGTTCCACGGCGGAGCTTCCGGCGAGCACCGTTCCGTCGACCGGGATGCGCGCGCCCGGCTTCACCACCACGACGTCGCCCGGGCGCACCTCGGACGCGTCCACCTCGCGGACGTCGCCGCCGCTGCGAACGAAGACGCGCCGAGGCAGGAAGGCGAGCAGGTCCTCGATCGCGCGGCGTCCGCGGCCGACCGTCAGCTTCTCGATCTCCTCGGCGATCAGCACGAAGAGCACGATCACGAGCACGGTCAGAAACTCGCCGATGGCGAGCGCTGCGAGCAGCGCAATCGTCATCGAGAGCTCCATCGTCATGCGCCGCGCCGGGATCGCTTCCCAGGCCTCCTCGAGGATCGGGAAGCCGCCGACGAGCGTCACGACGACGGCGATCCCTCCGACCAGCCAGGTCCCCCCGAGCACGCTGAGACCGACGCCCGCGACAGCGACCGCGACGAGCGCGATCCGCGCCATTGCGATCCGCGTGAAGGCGGGCTCGTGTTCCTCGTCCACTCCGACTTCGTAGCCAGAGACCGGAGCCGCCACTGCGACCTCGCGCGGCACGGTCACCGGAGGCTCATCCGGAAGACTTTGGAGACCTCGTCGATCCCCTCGCGCTGTTTGGCACGGGGAGCTCTGTCGAGGATATGCGTCCGAATGTGCTCTTCGAGCAGCTCGACCATCAGCGCGTGGATGGCGCCGCGGCTCGCCGCGAGCGTCAACATGACCTCCGCGCAGCCGCGCTCCTCGTCAAGCGCGCGCTCGACAGCCTCGAGCTGCCCGCGGAGGCGACGGACGCGGTTCAGCAAGCTCTTCTTGTGGAGAATCGTGTGGGCCACAGGTCCCCAGCAGGAGGGAACACTATACCCCCATGGGTATATGGTGCAATCCGTCTCGGCGCTCTTCGTGCCCGTGGTCCTCGAACGCTCTCGGCGACGCGCTTCATGGGGCCGAGCACCATCGCCAAGCGGTTCGCGCGGTCGTTGCTACACCGAACGGTGTTTGGCTTGCAGCGCATGCGCTGATCGTCGAGCCACCGCGCGGCCAGGGCGCCGAGCCGCAGCGGCTCGGGCTTCCAGCGCCGAGGTCCTGCGCGCGCAGTGGGAAGGATGCTCCCAGGCCTCCAGCAGCGCGAGGTCTTCGCGCAGGTGGTCCTCGCCATGGAAGGAATCGTCGGCCAGACCGCGGGAGCAGCTCCAGCTGCCGGTCGTGCTGGCGGCTGTGCTGTTGGTGATCCAGCGCACAGTCCCGAAACCCCGATTTGCAGATGGTGGAAGGGTGAGCACGCAGCTTCGGGCTCGGCGGGTTAGCTGGTTCCTGTCTCTGTCGATTGTGGCCGCGGGCTTCGGAATCGAGGCCCTGCCTGCCCTCGTGCGGGCGACGCCCATCTCGCTCTCCGAGTTCCACGCCCGAGCCGATTCGTGGGTCGCTGGGCGTCGCGCGGCGGGGCTCGTGGGCGGGAGCTTCGCGAAGTCTCTGCGCGCTGCGGGAGTGCCCGCTGCGCTCGTCGGTGGGGTCGTCACGGCCTTTCAGCTCGATCCGGATCTGCCGCGCGTGCTGCCCCGGGACGCGCGCTTCTCCGTCGTCTACGAGGGGACGCCCAAGCGGGGCAGTCTCGAGAACGCGAGAGTCCGCTGGGCCAGCGTCGACACCGGTGGAAGGCTGCATCGGATCTACCGCTACGAGACACGGGACGGCGAGCTCGCGCTGGTTCACGACGACGGCACGGGGGTGGTCCTGCTCGACCTGAAGCGACCGGTCGCCGGCGCGCCGGTGACCTCGCCGTACGGGTGGCGCATCCATCCCGTGTTCGGAGACCGGCGCTTCCACAACGGCATCGACCTCGGCGCGCGCCTCGGCACACCGGTGCTCGCCGCGGCCAGTGGCGTCATCGAGGACGTCGGTTTGCGCGGGAACTACGGCAAGTACGTTCGCATCCGCCACGACGGCCGCCTGCAGACCTCCTACGCCCATCTGTCCCGGTTCGCGGCGGGCGTCCGCCCCGGGGCGCGAGTCACTCGCGGACAGAGAATCGGCTTCGTCGGCGAGACCGGAGTCGCGACCGGGCCTCACCTGTACTTCGAGGTGCTCGTCGACCACGTTCGCGTCGACCCGCTGGCGGTGCCGCCCGCGCTTCCAATCCGCCTGCGTGGTACCGAGCTGGCCGACTTCAGGACGCGCGTTCCGGGAACCTCCGGCGAGTGAGTCTCTCCGGCGGCTAGCGGTCGAAGCGCAGAATGCGTGTGCTGTTCAGAACCACGCCGACCACCGCGGCGCTCTGAGCCAGCGCACCGGCGAGCGGGTTCAGCACGCCGCTCGCCGCCAGCGCGATCAGCACCGCCGCGAGGCCGAGAGCGAGCCAGACGTTCTGACCCATCACCGTTCGCGTGGTCTCCGCCAGGCGAATCAGCAACGGCAAGCGATTCAGGTCTGCGCCCAGCAGCGCGACATCCGCGCCTCCGAGCGCCACCTCGTTCACCTCGGCGCCGATCGCGACACCGACGTCCGCCCCGGCCAGGGCCAGTGCGTCGTTCACGCCGTCGCCGACCATCATCACCGAGTGACCCGCGGCCTGTTCCGCTCGCACGACCTCGAGCTTCTGGGCCGGGAGCACCTCGGCCACGACCTCGTCCATGCCGAGCGCGTCGCCGACTTCCCGCGCGATCGCGGCGCGGTCACCGGTCAGCAAAATGAGTCTTTCGATTCCCAGGGCCCGCATCTTCGTGAGCGCCTCGCGCGCCTCGGCACGCGGCTCGTCGCGCAGGACGATGCGGCCGAGAAAGCGCTTCGCGCGCGCGACCCGCACATCCGCGCCGTCGGTCGCCTCCTCCGGTCCGGGATCCACGCCCAGCTCGATCAGAAGGGCGCGCCGGCCGAGCGCGGCCTCTTCACCTTCGATCTGAGCCACGACTCCGAGGCCGGGCCGCTCCTGGAGGTCCGACGGCGGGGCCGTCTCCAGGCCGCGAGCGCGCGCGGCCGCGACTACCGCCCGCGACACCGGATGCAGGGAACCGAAGCCGCAAGCCGCGGCCACGCGCAGCAGGTGCTCGACCGAGACTCCCGGCGCGGGCAGGATCTCGGTGACTGCGGGGGCGCCCACGGTGACGGTCCCGGTCTTGTCCAGGATCAGAGTGTCGACTTCGGACGCGCGCTCGAGACAG
>DATJZN010000014.1:0-128119 GCA_035499075.1 Myxococcota bacterium
GATGCGCGACGGCGAGCTCGAGGCGGTCGTGCGGACCTGGCGAGACTCCCGCGACGAAGCCCAGCCGTTCCTCGAAGCGCGCATGAGTCACAGCCGCGAAGACGACCTGCGCTTCTTCCGCGACGTGATCGCGCGCGAGAACGAGGTGTGGGTCGCGGTCGCGAACGGCGAGATCGCCGGACTGATGGCGCTCCGCGACGGCTTCATCGCGCAGCTCTACGTCGGCCCGACCGCGCAGCGGCGCGGCGTGGGCGCCGCACTCCTGGCGGTCGCGGCCGAGCGCTCGCCGAACGGGCTGGCGCTGTTCACGCACCAGCGCAACCTGCGCGCGCGCCGCTTCTACGAGAAGCACGGCTTCCGGCCGGTGCGCTTCGGCGTGAGTCCGGCGCCGGAGTGCGAGCCCGACGTCCGCTACGAGCGCAAGTGACTCGCGCGTCGAGTCACTCGTTGCGCGTGGCCCGGAAAGCGCCCGCTGCCGCGAGCCCGAGCGCCACGAACACGGCGACGATCGCGGCCGTGAACAGCGCGAACACCAGGAAGTTCGCGAGCGGACCCGCGGGAGAGAGCCCGCGCTCGCCCGTGGCGGCGCCGAGCACCGCGCCCGCCACGTTGCCGTAGGCGGTGACCACGAGCGCCCAGTGGAGCCACTTCGCGCGGCCCGGTGCGAGCGCAATCGAATCGCCCGCCGCGCCGATCGCCACCAGGAGCAGGCCGTTCAGCACGCCCTCCAGGTGCGCCATGCGCCAGGCGCGCTCCGAGCCGGCCATGCTGCCCGAGATCACGCTGGCGTACGGAAAGCCGACCCCGAGCCCCAGCAGGACGACGGCGAGGCCGTGTCCGACGAGCGAGCTGCGCAAGCGCGGCGCGAGCCGTTCCATGGCGATCCTCCCTCGTCACCGATCCTAGTCGGGCGGGGCCGCGCGGCGCCACTCCGCTACGCTCGCGGCGTGGAGCAGGCGGTGATGGCCGTGATCCGGCGCGGGGACCGCGTGCTCGCGATCCGCCGCGGCCCCGCGGTGCCGTACGGGGGCTGGTGGTCGCTGCCGAGCGGGCGGATCGAGGCCGGCGAGAGCCAGGCGCAAGCCGTCGTGCGCGAGGTCGCCGAAGAGGTGGGTCTCGAAGTGACTCCCCTCGCGAAGGTCTGGGAGTGTGCGACCGACGACGGCGCGTACCTGTTGCACTGGTGGACGGCGCGGCCGCACGGACACGAGCTCAGCTTGGACGCGCGCGAGGTCGCCGAGGCGCGCTGGATCACGCGCGCGGAGTACCTTGCGCTCGAGCCCGCGTTCCAGCTCGACCGCGCGTTCTTCGAGAGCGTGCTACCGACCCTGGACGACCCCTGACGGCGCGCCCCACACGACGAGCGCCGAGTAGCGCGCGCGGATGTGGCCTGCGACGGCGTGCGGCGCCACCGCGGCGCGCACGCCCGCGTCGAACGCGGCGGCCGAGGCTGCGCTCATGCGCTCGCGCGAGAAGCCGTTGCGCGAGTGGAACGACTCGACGTAGTCGTCGACGTTCTGCTCGAGCGCGATCGACTGCGTGCGGCAGCGCCCGAGCTCGCGGAACAGGCCGCGCTGCTCGAGCTCGGCGACCAGGTCGACGGGCTTGAAGTCGCGGTTCGTCGAGTGAGTCGCGACGAGCCGCGCGAGCTCGGCCTGCCACGGCGGCGGCTCGAGGATCCGCCCGTCGACGATCGCGAGCACGCCGCCCGGCTCGAGCCACGACGCGACACACGGCAGCACCAAGTCCCAGTCCATCCAGTGCAGGCTCTCCGCCGCGACCGCGAGCGCGTACTTCGCGCGCGGCTCGAACGCCTCCGCGCTCGAGTGCACGAAGCGCACGTTCGGGTGGCGCGCTCCCGCGCGGGCGCGCGCCGCTTCGAGCATGGGTGCCGAGACGTCGACGGCGTCGAGCTCGCCGACGCGCGGCGCGAGCCCGAGCGTCAGATCGCCCGAGCCGCAGCCGAGCTCCAGCACGCGCGCGTTCCGCGCGGGCAGGAGTGACTCGAGCCGGTCGAAAACTTCCTGCGGATACGGCGGGCGCGCGCGATAGGCGGCGACGACCGCACGGTCCGCGAACTGCGCGGCGTAGCGCGGCGCGAGATGCGCGGGCTTCTCGCTCACTTCTCGACCCAGCGCGCGCGCGACTCCCACTCGCAGTGCTCGGTCGGCGGGCTCGCGAGCGCGGAGTCGAGCGCGCCCGCGGGCACGATCATCTCGCGCCCGCTTCTCGTGGCATGGGGCAGCGGACTGCCGCAGCGTTCACACACCGCCGTCGCGAAGCTGCGCGCGCTCGGCAAGTCGAAGCGCCGGACCCGCGCCTCGCCCGCGAGCCAGCGCAGCTGGCCCGGCGCGACGCGCAGGTTCGCAGCGCGGCCCGTGCCGGTCGACTTGCGACAGCGCGAGCAGTAGCAATACACGAAGCTCGCAATCGGCGGCTCGATCTCGAACTGAACCGCGCCGCAGAGACAGCTGCCGCGGAGCGCCGCGTCACTCATGCGCCGAACGTAACACCGCCGTGAGCGTGGTGGCGAACGCCTCGAAGCCGAGCGCGGCGGCGACCGCCACGGACGGCGCGTTCGCAGCGAGCGTCTGGTACTGGGGCAGGAGCCCGAGCGATTGCGCGCGGGCGGCCGCGGCCTGCACGACGCGGCGGCCGGCGCCGCGCCCGCGGTGCCGCGGGTGCGCCAGCACGCGCAAATGGGCCACGCGGCCGAGCAAGCGCTCGAAGCCGGCCGCGGCGGCGAGCGCGCCTTCGAGCTCGACCGCGAACACGGGCGTCTCGGCCGCGAACAGGTCCGCGTGCTGCCACTCTTCGCCGGTCGCGGCATCGCGCAGCGCAGCGACGCGGGCGTCGCGCGGCTCGAGCGCGACGACCCCGGGCGGTGCCGACACCTGGTGGTGTAGGTAGTCTACGCGCGCGGGCCCGACGAAGCGCACGGCTTCGGGGAAGAGCTCGGCGAGCCCTGCGCGAGTCACGAGCGCCCGCGGGTCGGAGGCGCCGCGCAACCGCGCGTGCAGGCGCTCCGGCGCGGCAGCGACCACGGCCGCGCGCGTGGCCACCGCGAACACGGCTTCGCGCGGCAGCGGCACCCGCAGGAAGCCGGGCTGCACGAGCGCCGCGGCGGCGCAGCCCAGGCGCTCGGCCCAGAAGTCTTCGGGGCGCAGCGGCGGCGGCTTCGCGGCCATACGCGTTCTGTATCATCGGCGCGGTGCTTCTGCTGCTCGGCGCGCTCGGGGTTCCGCTCACCCTGTTCTGGGACTTCTCCTGGGAGTCCACGATCGGCGTCGACGCGTTCGCGAGCCCGCCCCATGCGGCGAACTATGCGGCCGTGGCGCTCGCGTGCGCCGGCGCGCTGGCGCTGGCCCGCCGCGACACGCGCGACGGCGCGGCAGGCATCGCACTCGGGCCGCTGCGCGCGCCGGTCGGCGCCTGGCTCACCTTGTGGGGCGGGCTCGCGTTCGGCGCGGCGCTCTGCTTCGACCGCTGGTGGCAGGCGAGCTACGGGCTCACCGCCGGGCTCTGGCACCCGCCGCAGATCGCCAAGACCGTCGCTTATTTCGCGGTGGTGGCGGGCGCGTGGCTGCACGCGCTCGCGCGGCAGGACGCGCCCGGCGGAACCGCGCGCGCGGCGCTCGCGGGGGCTGCGCTGCTCGCGATGATCGCCGTGGTCACGGTCCCGCAGACGTTCGCGAACCGGCAACACTCTGCGGTGTTCTTCCAGCTCGGCTGTGCGACGTATCCGCTCGTGCTGGTCGCGCAGTGCACCGCCGGCCGCGCGCGCCTGCCGGCGACCGGCGCGGCGCTCGCCTACATGGCGTTCGAAGTGCTGCTCGTATGGCTGCTGCCGCTCTTCCCCGGCTCCCCGCTCGCCGGGCCGGTGTACAACATGCGCGAGCACCTGCTGCCTCCGCCGTTCCCGCTGCTGCTCGTCGTGCCCGCGCTCGCGATCGACGGTCTCCTTCGCGTCGTGCCCGCGGGCGCGGGCCGCGCCGCGGCCGTGTCGCACGCGCTGGAGGCGGGCGTGGCGTTCTTCGGCCTGTTCGCGCTGGTGCAGTGGCGCTTCTCGACCTTCCTGCTCTCGGGCGGCGCCGACGACTGGTTCTTCGCGGGCGGCGGGCGCGAATGGCCGTTCTTCCTGCACATCGATCCGAGCGCGCGCAACGCGTTCTGGGACGGCGTGTCGCCCGCGCTCGACGGGGCGAGCGCCACGCTCGCGGCTGGGCTGGCGATCGCGTCCGCGGGCGCGGGGCTCGTCGTCGGCGGCGCGCTGCGGGAGCTGCGCCGTTGAAGCCGCGCGCCGCCGCGCTGCTCTTCACCTGTCTCCTCGCGGCGACGGCGCGCGCGCACATCGGCAGCCCGAACGTGTTCTTCGAGGGACGCGCCGGCCCGCACGCGGTGCGCGTGGTGATCCGCCCGCCGCAGACCTTTCCCGGCCTCGCACAGGCCGACGTGCGAGTCAGTGACTCGGACGTGACTGCCGTGATCGTGCAGCCCGCCTTCCTGGGTGCGGGCGCCGACACCGAGCCGCCGGCGACCGACGCCGTACGCGTCACCGGTGAGACGGGCCTGTGGAACGCGTCGTTCTGGCTGCTGCGCCGCGGCAGCTACGACATCGGGGTGAAGCTCGCGAGCTCGCGAGGGGACGGCGCCGTCGCCGTTCCGCTGCAGGCCGATGCGCTCGCGCGCCCCGTCATGCCGCCCGCGCTCGGCGCAGCGCTCCTCGCGTTCGCGGCCCTGCTCGCCGCCGGCGCGGTCGCGCTCGCCGCCGCGGCCGCGCGCGACGGCGCCCGCGCACCGGATCAGCCCGCCTCGTCGCGCGACTCGCGCCGCGCGCGCATCGGCGCCGGGCTCGCCGCGCTCGCGTGCGCGGGGGCGCTCGCCGGCGGCCACGCGCGCTGGCTCGCGATGGACCGCGAGTTCGCGAACGCGCTCGCGAAGCCGGTGCCCGTGCTCGCCGACGTGCGCGGCGACGGCGCGCAGCCGCTCCTGCACCTGGCGCTGCCACAGGGCACGCCGCCGATGTCGGCGTGGGACAGCCTAGTGACCGACCACGGCAAGCTCATGCACCTGTTCCTCGTGCGCGAGCCCGACCAGGACGCGTTCGCGCACCTGCACCCGGTGCGGCGCAGCGCGGGCGACTTCGAGGGCGTGGTGCCGCCGATCCCGGGCGGCACATACCAGCTCTATGCCGAAGTCACGCACGAAGACGGCACGGCCGAGACGCTCGTCTCGCGCGTGAACCTGCCGCCGCCCGCAGGCGCGGCGCTGCAGGCGGGCGCCGACCCGAACGCGAGCGTGCTGTGCATGTCGCCGACCGCGCTGCGCGGGAACGCGGCGCAGCCCTCCGCGCTCGACTTCGACGACGCCTGGCACGTGCGGTCGCGGTCGGCGCCGAGCTCGGCCGACCCCGCCCACGTCGCGGCGCTCATGGGCGGCGGACGCATGGAGCTCGCCAGCGATGGCGAGCTCGTCGCCGACCGCGACACCGCGCTGCGCTTCCGCGCGTTCGGCGCCGATGGCGCGCCGCTCGCGCTCGAGCCGTACATGGGCATGCTCGGCCACGCCGCGCTGCGTCGCAGCGACGGCTCCGTATTCGCGCACCTGCACCCCGCGGGCTCGGTGTCCATGGCCGCCGCCGAGCTCCTCGCGAAGCGCGACGGCACGGTGTCGCCCTTCGCGGCGCCGACGCCTGCCGAGGCGCGCGAGGTCGAGTTCCCCTACGCGTTCCCGAAGCCGGGCGACTACCGCCTCTGGGTGCAGATCCGCACCGGCGGCCGCGTGCTGACCGGCGTGTTCGACGTGCGCGTGCGCGAACGCGCGTAGAAAACAAACCGACCCGGCGCTTCGCGCCGTAGGCTCCCCTGGGATGGGAATCGCGCAGCGCACGGTGGCAGGGCGGGTCGCGCTCACGCTCGCGCTCTGGGCCTGCGCGCAGTCGGGCTCCGATTCCGAAGCCGCGAAGGCGCCCCCCGCGGCGTACGTGGGCGACGCGCAGTGCCGGGCCTGCCACAGCGTCGAGGCGTCGCACTGGGACCGCACCGCGCACGCGCGCGCGTTCATCGCGAACCCGCGCACCGACCTCGAGAGACGAACATGTGAAAGCTGTCATGGACCGGGCGGCAATCACATCTCCAACCCGACGGCCGAGACCATCGTCGCGTTCACGAGCAGCTCGAAGCAGGACCCCGAGGCCATGAACGCGATGTGCCAGCAGTGTCACAAGGGCGGGCCGCTCATGTACTGGATCGGCTCGACGCACGAGCTGCGCGGCCTCGCGTGCAGCGATTGTCACAATCCCATGGCGCAGAGCTCGAGTCAGTCGCTCCTGCGCGCGCCCAACGCGAACGAGACCTGCTTCAAGTGCCACCCGTCGCAGCGCGCCGACTTCCAGAAGCGCAGCCACATGCCGCTCCTGGAGGGAAAGATCTCGTGCGTCGACTGCCACAACCCGCACGGCTCGACGACGTCGCCGCTCCTCAAGGCCGACGACGTGAATTCGCTCTGCAGGTCTTGTCACGCCGAGAAGCGCGGACCGTTCCTGTGGGAGCACGAGCCCGTGCGCGAGAGCTGCCTCAACTGCCACAAGCCGCACGGCTCGAACGAGGACAAGCTGCTCGTCACGTCGCTGCCGCTCCTGTGTCAGGAGTGCCACTCGCCGATCGACAACCCGAACTTCGGCCACCCGTCGGGTTTGATCACCTCTCAGAACATGGCGAAGGGCGCTGCGCCCGACGACCGGCTCCTGAACCGCGGCTGTCTGAACTGCCATTCACAAATCCACGGCTCGAACAATCCGTCGGGCCCGCGGTTCCACAGGTAGGCCGCGGTGCGCCGGCTCGCGCCCTTCGCCCTCTTGCTCCTCGGGCTGGCGGCCGCGCTCTCCGCGCGCGCCGAGCCGCCGCGCGACTCGATGCACCCCGGCGACGCCGAGGTGTTCGAGTGGCCCGATCCGCAGGGACTCACCTCGTTGCTCGACCACCGGCAGCGCTCGCCCAGCGGCATCCTCTATCCGTACCCGCCCGCGCTGCAGCAGCTCGACGAGATCGGCGGCGGCTGGCTCGCGCGCGGCGCGCTCGAGGCCGGCGGGTACTTCGGCGGCCAGGACACCGAGACCGAGACCCGCTACACGAAGTACGACGACCTGCGCGACGGCTTCCGCGTCGGCGGGCTCGACTTCGAGGCGTGGCGTCCCGAGTCCGGCGACCACGCGATGCTGCGCGCGGGCAGCCTGGGCTACGAGGACCAGTTCTACGACTTCGAGGCCAGCCGGGCGAACTGGCTGCGCTTCCGCGCGTCGTTCAGCGGCGTGCCACACAAATATGCGTCGGACGCGACGACGCTGTTCGTCGGCGGCGGCAGCCAGGTGCTGAACCTGCCTTCGACGCTCCTGCCGGGCGGCAGCTCGCTCGCCAACATCGCAGAGGCGCTCGCTTCGCAGCCCGAGGGCACGCTCGAGGTGCAGCGCGACCGCACGCAGACGGAGCTCAAGCTGCGGCTGCTCCCCAGCCTGTCGTTCACGGCGTTCTACGGGCTCGACGCCCGCAAGGGCGCGATCCCGCAGTCCGTCGGCTTCGCCTACCCGGACTTCTCCACCTCGACGGGCGGGAACCTCGAAGTGCCCGCCCCGATCGACGACAAGACGCACACGGGCAAGGCGCGGCTCGACTGGGCGAGCGACCTCGTGCAGGCGAGCCTCGCGTACAACGTCTCTGCCTACCGCAACCAGGAGACGTCTCTCACGATCGCGCAGCCGTTCGACGACACGGGGCCCGGCAACCTGGCCGTGATCACCCACGCGCGGCTCGCGCTGCCGCCCGACAACGAGTGGCAGAACGTGCGCGGCGACGTGGCGGTCGACATGCCGCTGCGCTCGCGCCTCACGACCGCGATCTCGTACTCGCTCTCGTCGCAGAACCAGGCGCTGCTGCCGCCGACGGTGTCGACCGGGAACATCGGCACCGTGAACCTCGCGAACTGGGACACGACGGCTGCGCTGTCGAGAAAGTCGGCGCGCGCGCGCATCGACCAGGTGCTCGCCGACGTCCACCTCACGTCGAGCCCGTGGCGGCCGCTGCACCTGCGCGCGGGCTACCGCTTCTCGAACCAGGACACGCAGACCGACTACATCGCGTTCAATCCGCTCACGAAGCAGTACGGCTACATCGTCGAGGACGGCGGCCACGCGTCGTCGCTCGGGCAGGACTACCTGGGCATCTTCGAGCCCGGCTTCCCCGGCAGCGCCTGGCGCTACCGCACGATTCCGTTCGGCGAGTCGCGCTCGCTCGTCGACGCAGGCGCGACGCTGATGCTGCCCGCGCGCAGCTCGTTCGACGTGGGGCTCGAACAGGAGGACGTCGACCGCACCGTCTCGGAGCGCAAGGACACCACCGAGCGCCGCGCGACCGTGAGCTTCAACACGCGCGCGTTCGATTGGGCGACGCTCCGGCTGTCGTACAAGTACATCACGCGCGACGGCGGCCCGATCGACTACGGCGTGTACGAGAAGTACACGACGGCGGCGCTGCCCGGCTTCGTGCCGCTGTTCCCCGACGGCGACGGCGCGCACAACCTGAACCAGCTCGTGCGGCCGTCGCTCGCCAACCTGAACGCGCAGCGCTACGCGGCGCGGCTCGTGTTCGCGCTCGGCTCGCGCTCGGACCTGTCGATCGCCGCGCGGCTGCGCTCCGACGACTACGGCTCGAGCTACGGGCTCACGAGCGACCGCACGCGCGACGTCGAGGCCGACTGGACGGTGCAGCTCTCACCGCTTCTCAGCGCGAACGTCTTCGGCTCGCTCGAAGCGCACGACCGCGGCATGCAGTCGATCCGCGGCTTCGCGAGTTCGGCGAACGGCGACGCCGGCGGTCCGAACTTCCCGCTCTCGAACCAGTGGGGTGTGCGCGCGCGCGGCGACGCGACGGGCTGGGGCTGCGGGCTCACTGCGCATCCGCTCTCGTGGCTGCAATTCGACACGCGCTACACGTTCCTCGTCACGCGTGAGGTCGATCACCTCGCCTTCAATTCGCCCGCGGCGCTCGCGGACGTGGCGTTCGGCCAGCCGATTCCCGACGTGCTGCCGACGCTGCGCAACCGCGACCACGTCGTGGAGTCGAGCCTTCGGCTCGCGCTGCGGAACAACGTCGCTCTGCGTTTCTACTGGCGATACAACCGCTCCGGGGTCGACGATTTCCACCAGACTGGACTGCCCGTTCTACTCGACCGCCGCATCTATCTCGGACACCAGGATGGCGATTACATGGCGGGCTTTTACGGCGTGTCGTTGCAGGTCGGTTTTGGCGGAGCGAATTGAGAATCTGCCCCACGGCTGACGACGTAGGTGGTATCGTCCGACGACGCATCAGGGCAGCTCATGTCGGCACTTCTCGTGGGCTCTGGCCTTCTCGGCGTTCGCTGCTCTTCGTTTCGTTCCGGCTTTTCGGGAGGGATCACCATGAAGCCACGCATCAGCTTCGTTTGGCTTGCATCGCTCGCTCTGGCTGTTTCACCGACTTCGGCGCTCGCGGCGTTTCACCTGATGGAGATCGATCAGGTGATCGGCGGAGTTGCCGGTGACACCACCGCTCAGGCCGTGCAGCTGCAAATGCGCAACGCCGGTCAGAACTTCCTCAGCGGCAATGCGCAGCTCGTCGCACACGACGCGACCGGCGCGAATCCGGTCATGCTCTCCGTGTTCCCGATGCCGAATCCATCGGCCTCGGGAACTTGCGCGTCCATCTTGCTGACGACGGCCTCGTTCGCGGCGAAGACCTCGCCGCCGCTCGGGCCGAACGGCGCGACGGGCGCGAACTACACGATGACCGCGATTCCCTCGTCGTACCTGCCGGGCGGCTCGCTCACGTTCGAGACGCCGGGCGGCGGCACGGTGCTGTGGCGCTTGTCGTGGGGCACGTACACGGGGCCGGCGACCGTCGCCCCGACCTCGGCCGGCTTCAACGACGACGACGGCACCGCGGGCTCTCCGGCGACCGGCGCCCTGCCCTCGTCGGGCGTGAAGTCGCTCGCGTTCACCCCGGCCTGCGGCGCCACCAGCACGACCAACGTCTCGCAGTACGCGCAGTCGGCGGGTGCGGCGGTGTTCACGAACAACGCGGCCGCCACGTTCACGGTGCAAGCACCGCCTGCGGTGCCCGGCCTGCCGGGCGCTTCGCACTGGCTCCTGCCGGTCGCGCTCGGCGCCGGCGTGCTGGGCTTCGCGCTCGTGCGCCGCGTGCGCGCGCGCGCTTAGAGCCGCGGAAAGGGCCTTCGGTACAGCGCTCCGCTCGCGGCGATCGTCTCCTCGACGAGCGCCGCGAGCGCGGCGACCGACCGTGCGAGCTCCGCGGGCGACGCGCCCACGCGCGCGAGCGTGCGCTCGACGCGCGCGCCGAAGTCGCGCGGCGCGGGCGCGAAGTCGGCGAGCTCCGCGAGCGCCGTCTTGTCCGAGAGCAGCCAGCGCCGGTGGAGCGCGAACAGCGCGAGCACGAGCTGGTGCGCGGCGCGAGCGAGACACGCGCCGGTCGCCCACGAGTCGCCGCGCGCCGCGAACTTCGGCGCGAAGCTCTCCAGGTTGAACTGCGCGCCCCACACCTGGCTCTGCACCACGGCGCTGCGCAGCGCCTCGGGGTAGCGCTCGACCCGGCGCTTCAGCGCCGCGACGACGCCGTCCGGGTCGGCGAGCGGCACACAGATCGCGACTTCGCCCAGGTACGTCGGCCCGAAGAAGCCGAACGGCGGCTGCTGGCCGTAGTGCAGCTCGAAGCGGCCGTGCTCGGCGTCGTCGATCACGCGCGCCACGTGCTCGGCGCTGCGCCACAGCCAATCGACACGCTGACCCTTGGCGGTGAGCCACGCGCCGCCGTTCACCCACGGCCCCCACACCCACGGCTCGGTGACGACGGGAGCGGGCGCGTCGTGCCATTCGCGCGCGAGCGCGCGCAGCTCGGCCTGCGGGAACGGCGCGGCCTCGCGGTAGAACACGCCCAGGTCGACGTCGGAGCTCCCGGTCGCGCGGCCGCGCGCGAACGAGCCGCCGAGCACGACCGCGGCGACGCCCGGCAGCGCGGCGATGCGCTCGGCCATCGCGCAGACCACCGCAGTGCGCTCGGCACCGAGCGCGGGCACGGCGCGCGCGAGCTCGTCTCTCGTCACGGCGCGCGCTCGGCGGCGAATGCGCCGGCGTCGAGGCGCGGCGCGATCGGGCTCCGGTCGAGCTCCGCCGCGAGCTCGACGTCGCGCGCGAAGCCGCGCTCGCGCAGCTCGCGCCCGGACGCGCACTCGGCGAGCGCGCGCTCCAGCCGCGGCGCCGTGCGCAGCCAGGCGTCGCGAGCCAGCTCGGCCTCGGGCGACACCGTACCGTGTAGGTTCGCGATGATCGCGCCCGCGCCCAGCAGATCCTCGAGCGCGAGGCGCAGGCTCCCGTCGGGCCAGCGCTCGCCCGCGGCGATCACCGCGACCGGCCCCGGCCGCCGCGCGAGCGCCGCCGCGACGCTGGCTGCGTTGCGGAGCGCGCCGCCGTACACGGTGCCGAGCTCCGCCGCCGCGAACGACAGCTCCGAGCCGTTGGGCGACGGCAACACCAGCTTCGCACCCCGCTCGAGCCCGAGCAGCGACTCGGGCGAGAGCGAGAGCGCGCCCGCGGTGCCGCGCGGCGCCGCCACGCGCGCGCCGCGCGCGGCCGCGTACGTCTCCGCGCCGTCGTCGCGCCACGGATAGGGCAGCACCTCGGCGCCGCGCGCGCACGCGATCGCCACGCACGTGGTGAACGACAGCACGTCGACGATCGCGAAGACCTTCGACTCGCCCGCGAGCGCGCGCAGCCCGCGCTCGCCCCACTCGAAGCGCACGTCGAAGCCCGACTGACTCGTGAAACTCAAGGCGACGGGCGCCGGCTCTCCAGCGAGTCGGCAAGCGCGCGCAGCAGCCCGGCACCGTCGCCCTGCCACGACGAGCCGTGCATGCAGGCGAGCGTGCGCGGGCGCAGCTCGGCGAGGCGCTCCAGGTGCGCGCGCGAGCGCGGCGCATACGCGAAGTAGTCGAACTGGCCGAGGGCGTTCTCGCTCGGGCCCAGGATGTCGGCCTGAGTGAGCGGAACGTGCTCGTGACCGCCCTGCGTGTAGAGGTCGCCGCAGAAGAGCGTCTGCGTGCGCGCCTCGAACAGGTAGCCGCACTCCCACGCGTGCGGCAGGTGCGGCGTGTGGAAGAAGCGCACGGTGTTGCGGCCCGTCGCCAGCGACTCGCCGTCCTGCAGCGTGCGCGCGGGCCGGTCGGCCACGTCGTCGACCGAGACCGCAGCCGCGAGGTTTCCGCACAAGGGCTTCGCGTTCGGCGCCGCGGCGAGCAGCTCGTTCAGCGAGCCACACTCGTCGGCCTCGAAGTGCGAGAACGACACGTGCCGCAGGCGCGCCAGCGGCAGCACGGACTCGATCGCCTGTTTCACGAGCGGGAACATGCGGCGCAGCCCGGTGTGGAAGAGCAGCGGCTCGTCGTCGTCGACGAGAAACTGGTTGAACGTGAAGCCGCCGGGGAAGTTCGCCGGCGGGACCGGTGTGCTGATGCGGTAGACGCGGTCGGCGATCTCGTCGACGCGCGTGCCCGAGTCGCGGTTCGTGATTCCCATGTCTACGCCTCCAGCCAGCCGAGCGCCGCGCGCAGCACCATGAACCACAGCGCGAGACTCGAAACGAGATACAGATAGAAGCGCACCATGACCCGGTTGAACGTGCAGTGCACGGCGCTGTGCAGCACGCGGAATGCCGCGAACGCCCAGCCCGCGCCCACGTACGCCGCGTCGACCTGGCCCGACGCGTACAGGTACAGGCAGATCGCGTAGAACAGCACGGGCATCTCGAACAGGTTCTTGAAGTTGTCGGAGGGGTTCGAGACGTCGGCGGGCGAGATCTCGGCGAGCTTGCCCGGCACCTCCATGTCGCGCGGCGAGATCTGGTTCGCGTTGATGAACGCGATGCGCTTTGCGTACATGTAGATCCACACCGCGAGCGTGAGCGCCATGGTGGCAAAGAACGGCCCGAAGATCGCTGTTTTCTCCATGGCGGGATTCTGCCAGAAGCGCGCGCACGACCGAGCGTGTAGGCTGTGGCCATGCTGAGTCGCGATGCGAGACGGGATCTCGAGCTGCGCGGCTTCACGCGCCGCCAGATGCTGCGCGTGGCGGCGCTGGTGGGCGCGGGCGCGGCGCTGCCGTGGGGCTCGGAACGCGCGCTCGCGCAGCTGTCGAACGCGGGCGCGCTGCCCGACGACGCGGTGCGGATCAACGCGAACGAGTTCCCCGAGGGGCCGTCCGAGAAGGCGCTCGCGGCCCTCGTCGAGTCCGCGAAGCGCGGCAACCGCTACACGTACCCCGAGACCGAGGCGCTCGTCGCCGCCGCCGCCAAGCTCGAGAACCTCGGGCCTGAACACTTTTCAGTGTACCCTGGCTCGAGCCTGCCCTTGCACCACGCCGTGATCGCTTTCACGGGCCCGAAGGCCGCCCTGGTCGTCGCCGACCCCGGCTACGAGGCCGCGGCCCAGGCGGCGCAGTGGATCGGCGCGAAGGTCGTCAAGGTGCCGCTGCGCGCGGACGGTGCGCACGACCTGCCCGCGATGCTCGCCGCAGCGAAGACCGAGCCGGTCGGCCTCTTCTACGTGTGCAACCCGAACAACCCGACGGGCACGGTGACGCCTCGTGCCGACATCGAGGCGCTGATCGCCGGGAAGCCGCGCGACTCGGTGGTGTTGCTCGACGAGGCGTACATCCACTTCTGCGACGAGCCCACGGGGCTCGACTTCGTGCGCGCGGGCAAGGACGTGGTGGTACTGCGCACGTTCTCGAAGATCTTCGGCATGGCGGGCCTGCGCGCGGGCTTCGCGCTGGCCCGCAAGGACCTGCTCGCGCGCGTGACCGGCTGGGCCACCGGTGCGCTGCCGGGCACGTCGATGGTCGCGGCGCGCACGATGCTGGGCGAGGCGGACCTCATCGCGGCGCGCAAGCGCGGCAACGCGGAGCGGCGCACCGATCTCATGCGCTTCTTCGCAGCGCACGGCTTTCCCTATACCCCGTCCGTCGCGAACCACCTGATGGTCGACGCCCGGCGCCCGACGAAGGAAGTCGTCGATGCGCTGCGCGCCGAGAACGTCTACGTGGGCCGGCCGTGGCCGGTCTGGCCCACACACGTTCGTGTCAGCATCGGCGCTGCGCCCGACATGGAGCGCTTCAAGACGGCGTTCCTCGAGGCGACGACCCGGCAGGGCTAGGCGCGCGGCTCGAAGCGGAAGACCACGATGCCGGGCGGCACCGGGTCGTAGCCGCGAAAGCGCAGCACCGCGGCGCGCTGCGCCTCGTCGTCGACGCGCACGGCGCGCACGTCGAAGAGCTCGTCGCCCAGGCGCACCTTCACGTCGGGGTGCGCGATCAGCACCGCCGCCCAGCTCTCGACCGGCCACCACGACGCCAGCGCCCAGCGGTGCGACTGCACGTGCAGGCGGCTCTCGAACACGAAGCACTCGACCTGGATCGAGTACGGCTTCTCGGGCCGCGCCTCGATCTCGCAGATGCGCCGGCCGTCGGGCAGCTCGGCCGCCCACGACGCCGGCACGGGCGCCGTGTGCCCCGAAAGCGAGCCGCCGGGCACCGGACCGCACGCCGAGAAGAGCAGCACCAGCGCGAGCGGGCGCAGCGCGCGGGTCATCGCCCGCCGGCCGCGCCGCCGCAGCTGCGCAAGCTTCGCGACGCCCGCCTCGACCATGACGGGCGATTCCAGCGGCGCGCGCATGCGCGCGACGTTCGCCTGCGCCAGGTGGAAGCGCGCGCTCACGCCGCCACTCGCGAAGCGCGGCCGAGCGCCCACGCGCCACAGAGCGACCCCGCCAGCTCGAGCACGGCGCTCCAGCCCGCGCTCGACACGAAGCGCGCCTGCGCCTCGGCGCTGCCGTCGGGCAGGTGCGCGATGTTGTCGGGCGACACCAGGACGTAGTGGTGGTACGCGGCGAAGACGAGCGAGCCGACCATCGCCAGCGTGAAGAGCCACAGGCCGAACGCCGAGAAGCGCGTCCACACGAGCACCGCCGCGAGCGGCGGCGCGATCACGATCACCGCGTACGCGTAAGCGAGCTTCAGCGGCGGCAGGCCGATCGCAAGCTCCGTGTGCGCGCCCGAGTGCCACAGGGTCACGGCCAGGTGGGCCGCCGCGAGCGCCGACACGAGCCACTTCGCCGACCGATCCGGCATCGACAGAAACGGTACCATGCGCGCCGCTAGCCGTGGGCCAGCCGCTCGAGGAACTCCTCGCGCCACACGGCGGAGAGCCCGGGCAACACACTGATGCGTCGCACCTGCTCGGGGTCGGCGCGCCGGTCGATCGCCACGCGCATCGCGTCCGCGATCGAGACGCGGTCGCCCGGCGCCCGCATGAGCTCGAGCGCGTCGCCCGCGCCGACCTCGCCCTCCTGCAGCACGCGGAAGTAGAAGCCCGTGCGCCCGCTCTTCTGGAACCGCTTCACCAGGTCGGGCCGCTCGAAGCGCAACGCCAGCTTGAAGCACGGCATGCGCGGCTGCGTGACCTCGAGCTCCGCCGTGCCGGCGCGCACGCGGTCGCCGATCGCGACTTCGTCGTCGAGCAACCCCTCCGTCGTCAGGTTCTCGCCGAACGCGCCCCACGGCAGCTCGGCGCGGCCGAGCTCGCGCTGCCAGAATGCATAGTGCTCGGACGGATACGCGTACACGGCCTTGTCCACGCCGCCGTGCACGGAGAGATCGGACTGACGATCGCCGTCCAGGTTCAGCGTGCGCACCCGCACGCGGCCCGCGACGGGCGCCTTCCAGATCGACGTGCGCACGCGGTGGCCGTTCGCGTCGACCTCGCGCGGCAGGCCGACGTTCACCGAGACGAGCTTCATCAGCGTCTTCCGGGCGGAATGCCGCGCAGCTTCGCGACGAGCTCCGCGTGCGCGACCGCATCGACGGGCCGGTGGCGCAGCTTCGTGCCCGCCGGGTACTTGCCGAGGAAGTTCTCGCCCTGCCAGTCCTTCGCCGGGCGCACGGGTCGCGGCTCGAAGCCGCCGCCGCAGTTCGGACACACGTTCGCGAGCACGCGCTCGACGCACGTGGCGCAGAACGTGCACTCGAAGCTGCAGATGCGCGCGGCGGGCGATTCGGGCGGCAGGGGCGCGTTGCAGTTCTCGCAGGCGGGACGGAGCTCGAGCATGGCGCAACGTTACCCCCCGCCGCGGGCTGCCGATAGATGCGCCAGCGCATGGCCCCCCGCGCGATCCTCGGCTTGTGTCTCGTCACGGCATTCGCCGCGCGTGCGCGCGCGGGAGAGCTGGTGGTGCGGATCCACGGGCTCGAACCGGGCCGAGGCGTCGTGGAAGTCGACCTGTTCGACGCCTCGAAGCGCGAGGCGTTTCCGTACACGGAGCGCGGCGACACGGCCGAGCTGCACGTGCGCGTGGGAGCGTCGAGCGAGGCGGCGGTGTCGTTCGGCGAGGTGCCGGCCGGCCGCTACGCGCTCGTGGTGATCGACGACGCGAACGCGAACGGCGACCTGGATCGCAACGCGCTGGGCGTGCCGACGGAGCCGTACGGCTTCTCGAACGGCGCGCGCCCGGTCTTCCGCGCGCCCACGTTCGACGAGGCGGCGATCGCCGTGGCGGCCGGCGCGCCGACGCTCACCGACGTCGTCCTGCGCCGCTAGCTAGCGCGCGAGGAACGCCTCCGCTTCCGCCCGCGACGTGAACGCGGCGAAGTCCGTGCCGCGCTTCGCCTCGCGCAGGAACTCGCGGAAGCGCTCGGACAGCTCGCGCTCGGGCGGCAGCACGAGCGCCAGCCGCACGCGGTAGTTCACGAGCTTCTGCAGAAACTCGCCGAGGAAGCGCGTGCGCAGCTCGAAGAATGCGGGCGGCAGCAGCGCGTGGTCGACGAGCACCGAGCGCGTGCGGTGCTCGAAGCACGCCGACAAGAGCTCGACCGAGTCGTCGACCGACGCGACCGGCGACTCGAGCTCGAGAATCGCGTGCCCGCCGCTCTCGAAGACGCGCGCCTTCACGCGGCGGCCTCGGAGAAGCACAGGATGTAGCCGTCCGGATCCACGACGTGGAAGTCGAGCGCCTGCCACGGCCGCGTCTCGAGCGCGCTCGCCGGCGCGCCGCGGCTCACCAGCTCCGCGTGCAGCTCGCGCACGCCGGCGGTGTCGAGGAAGGCGTCCAGGTGGTCGTGCGTGCGGCGATGGGCGCGGTCGGCCTCGGTCTTCTCCGCGCACTTCAAGTGGATCACCGCGCCGCCGCGCGACACGCCCGCATAGAAGTCCTCGTACACGAAGTCGACCTTCCAGCCGAGCCGCTTCTCGTAGAAGTCGAGCGACGCGCGCAGGTTGCGCACCAGGAGCTGCGGCGCGGCGGAGTGGTTCGTCGTCATGTCGCCTCCCGAGCCGGCGGCCGCCCGAGCAGGCTCGTCGCGAAGACCGGCGTACCGGGAATTCTCTCGCGGCGCGCCTCCCACGACCAGCCCCCGTCGACGCCCGACCCGAGCGCGCGCAGCTCGTCGCACGTGTACGTGCGCAAGTGCGAGACCACGCCGTCCCACACGACCGCGAGCGGCAGGATCGGAAGCAAGTACGTGAAGAGGAGCCGCGACCAGCGGAACGGCCGTACGAACGGCGTGAGCAGCCACACGAGGAGCGGCGTCGCGAGCGCGAACGGCAGCAGCGCCGCCCAGCTGCGCTCCGTGGCTTCGAACACGAGGATCGGCTCGCCCGCGCGCACGGCGTCCGCGAGCACCTCGCGCGCCGCCGCGGCCGGGAAGTGATGGAAGCCGATGAACACGGTGCGCGCGCCGCGCAGCGCCGCAGGCACGGCGCGCGCGTCGACGGGGTCCGGACACGCGCGCACGACGGCGCGCTCTTCGGCCGAAAGTCGCGCGGCCGCGCCCGGATCGGGGAACCGGTCGGTGAGCGTCACGTGCACGGCCTTGCCGGCCTCCGCGAGCCGGCGCGCAACCGCGGGGGTGAGCCCGCCGCTGCCCGAACACAGGTCGACGACTTCGCGTGACTCGCGACCGGAGACGAGTGACTCGACCTTCCCCGCCAGGAGCTCGACCACGCGCGCACCGCCGAGCCGCTCGGCCGCCTGCAGGTACTCGGTCATGAGCGTCCGCAGCCCGCGCGGCAGGCCCGGCAGGTCGAGCAGCTCGACGGACTGCACGCGGCGAATGGAGGCGCCCTCTCAGAGGTGCGTCGCGAAGAACGCCAGCATGCGGCGCCAGGCGTCTTCGGAGGCCTCGGGGTCGAAGGCGGCGTGCATCGGCGTGCGCTTGCCCAGCGCCGCCATGAGCCCGCCGCCGTGGTCGTTCATGAACGCGTGGCCAGCGCCCGGGTAGAGCTTGAAGTCGTGCGGCACGCCGAGCTCCGCGAGGTGTTTCTCGAGCCGCTTCGCGCGCGGCAGGAACGGCACGTCGAGCTCGCCGAAGCTCGCCACGACCGGGCACACGCGGCGCAGTGCTTCGGCCGACTCCGGCACCTCGCCGTAGAACGGCGCGCACGCCTGCAGACCGCCCTTCGCCGCCCAGAAGAGCGCGAAGCCGCCGCCCATGCAGAAGCCCGTCACGCCGATGCGGCTCGCAGCGACGTTCTGCCGCGTCGCCAGGAACTTCTTCGCGGCCTCGAGCCGCTCGAACGCCGGGCCCTCGCCGCGGCCCGAATCGCGCAAGGTGCGCACCACGCAGAAGGGCGCCGCGCCCGCGCCGTCGTACAGGGCGGGCGCGAGCGCCGCATAGCCGGAGTCCGCGAAGCGCCGCGTGATGCGCTGGATGTCGGGCGTGAAGCCCATGATGTCGTGGATCGCGATCACGCCGGGCCAGCCGCCCGCGGGCGGCGTGCCGCCCGGCAGCGCGAGGAGCGCGCGCATCGACTCGCCGCCGCCCAAATCTACACGCTCTTGTGTCGCCGTCGCCATCTCAGGCTCCCTCCTCGAGCGCCGCGCGCAGGCGCGCGACCAGCGCCGCCTGCGCGTCCGGCTCGATCCGTACGTTCTTCATCTCCGCCAGGTCGTTCGTCCAGATCGGCGCGCCCCAGCGCGCATCGCCCAGGTAGCGCGGGATCACGTGCCAGTGCAGGTGCGGCACCACGTTCCCGAGCGAGGCCAGGTTCACGTGATCGGGCCGCGCCGCGCGCATGACGGCGTTCGAAGCGCGCCGCGAGTCCTCGGCGAACCGGGCCCACTCCTCGCGCGACAGCTCGTCGGGTCGCGCGGCGTGGCGCGGGTCGAAGATCAATATACACTGCCCCGTGTAGGTCTGGTTCTTCGCCAGGTAGAGCGAGGCGATCGACAGCTTCGCCACGAAGTCCCACTCGGAGCTCGACTCCGCCCGCGGCGCGCACAGGGGACACGACTCGCCGCGCACCTTGGCGTCCCACTCGGCCCGCATACCGCTCACCGGCGCGCGCCCCGGAACACGCGGCGGCCCCAGGCGTCGCCCACGACCCGGGCGTCGAAGCCCGCTTCGCGCAGCCACGCGAGCCATTCGCCTTCCGCGAACAGGCCCTCCACGTGGCGGTCGAGCTCGACGCGCGTGGCGCCGTCGGCGTCGCGCAGCACCAGCGTGTAGAGCGTCTCGAAGGTGGTGTCGCGCGGGTCGGGATCGCTCACCCATTCCAGGTAGCGCGCGCCGCGGCCATCGGCGCCGTCACGGCCGCCGTGGTCGGTGTAGGCCTCGAAGGTCTCGCGCACCACGTCCGGTGCGACGACGAGCACGCCACCCGGCCGGCAGTGCGCGGCCGCGGTCGCGAGCGCCGCGCGCACGTCGTCGGCGCTCGTCAGATACATGACGGCGTCGTGGATCAACACGCAGTCGAAGTTGCGGGCGAGCCGCAGCGTGCGCATGTCGCCCTGCACGTGCTCGACGCCCGGGTTCTGCGCGCGGCTCACGTGCAACATGTCGCGCGACAGATCGCACAGCGTGAGCGCGAAACGGCCGTGGAGATGCGAAGCCAGGTTGCCGCCGCCCGAGCCCAGCTCGAGCAGCGCCGGCCGCGCAGGCGCGGGCTCGAGCGCGAAGATCTTCAGGAACGACGCCGCCTCTTCCGCGTAGTCGGCCGGGTCGGAGACGAGCGGCCACCACGGCGCCAGCTCGCCGTACATGAGCAGCCCGCTCGCCGGCGTCGCCATGGCTACGCCGTGAACCCGCCGTCGATGCTCAGGCTCGCGCCCGTGACGAACGCGGACTCGGGCCCGGCGAGATAAGCCACGAGCCCGGCGACCTCGTCCGCGCTCGCGTAGCGGCCCACGGCCATGAGCCCCTTCAGCGTCTCGGCAAACGGCCCGTCCGCGGGATTGCCGTCGGTGTCGATCGGGCCAGGCTGCACGTTGTTGATCGTGATGCCGCGCGGGCCCAGGTCGCGCGCGACGCCCTTCACGAAGCCCACGAGCGCGGACTTCGTGAGCGCGTAGACCGAGCCGCCGGTGAACGGCATGCGGTCGGCGTTACAGCTCCCGATCGTGACGATGCGCGCGCCGCGCGACATGTACGGAAGCGCAGCGTGGATGGCGACGAATGCGGCGCGCACGTTCACTGCGAGCATGCGGTCGAAGTCCTCGAGCCGGTACGCGTCGATGGGCGCCATCGTCATCAGCCCGGCGCTGCTCACCAGTACGTCGAGCCCGCTCCAGCGCTTCGCGGCGTCGTCGATGGCGCGCGCGAGCGCGGCCGCGTCCGCGCTGTCGGCCTCGAGCGCGAGCACCTCGACGCCGTGCGCGCGCGCGGCGGCCGCGGTCTCGGCCGCGTGCTCGGGCTTCGACACGTACGTGAAGGCCACGTGCGCGCCGTCGCGCGCGAGCCGCCTCACGATCCCCGCGCCGATTCCGCGGCTGCCGCCGGTGACGAACGCGCGCTTCCCCTCGAGCGGTCGACTCACTTCGACTCCCCTTCGACGATCGTCCCCTGGTGATAGACGATCTTCCAGTCGGCGCCGCGCCGGCGCCAGATCGTCGCGCGGCGAGTCACTCGCGCCCGCTGCGCGAGCGTGTAGGTGACGAGGTAGTGGTCGGGCGCGAGCTCCTGGCAGTGGAAGTCGCTCGTCTGCCACGGGTCTTCGTGCGGCGCGCTGTGCCGCGCTTCGAGCGTGTCGAGCGCGAACGCGCGCAAGTAGCGCCGGCCCGAGGCGCCGGTCTCCCAGAACTCGGGCTCCATCATTCCGTCGAAGTCGCGCCGCGTGGTGCCGAGCTCGGCCCGGTGGAAGATCGGCTCGCGCTTCTCGAGCTCCGCGAGCACGCCGCGGAGCCGGGGTTCGGTGACGCGGGAGGGCTCCATGGCTGGATCCTACGTCAGAAACGTTGCCGAGCGAGGGCGTCCCGAGCGAGGCTCGCAAGCGCCGAAGGGGCGCGCAGCAAGCCACAGGCGAGCGAAGTCCATCGGACGCGCTTGACGCGGAGGCGAAACTCAGGCGAAAATCGGCGAAGAAAGCACGAAAGGAGGGGAGAGAGGCAATGAACACCCCCGCAAAGGCCTCGCCGTGGACCGTTTCGCCTGTCTCGTTCTCGAGGATCTGTCGCTCGCCGCTGCGCTCCGCGCAGAGCCCGAGCTCGCCGCGAAGCGCGTTGCGATCGTGGAGCAGCGCGAGCCCGCCAAGGGGCGCGCACCGCAAGCTCCGAGCATCGTCGCGGGGCTCTACCGCGGGCTGACGGTCGCTCAGGCGCGCGCGGTCGAGCCCGACCTCTGCGTGCGCGTGTTCTCGCTCGAAGGGCTGCGCTCCGCCGAGCAGGCGCTGCTCGACGTGGCGACCTCGGTCTCGCCGCGCGTGATGGCGGCCGACACGGGGCTCGTCTTCGTCGACCTCGCCGGCACGCAGGCGCTCTTCCCCACCGAGCGCGGGCTGCTCACGGCGCTCGAGTCGCGGCTCGCCGACGTGGGCTTCGCGCTCGGCGGCGCGGCGGGCGTGCGGCTCGGCATCGGGCCCACGCGCACGGTCGCGGAGCTCGCCGCACGCCACCGCGAAGGCGGGCGGATCCTGCGCGCCGAGGAAGCCGCGAGCTTCCTCGTACCGCTGCCGCTCGACCTGCTCGACCCGTCCACCGAGCTGGCCCAGCGGCTCACGAGCTGGGGCGTGCGCACGCTCGGCCAGCTGGCGCGCATCCCGCGCGATGCGCTGGGCGCGCGACTGGGCGAAGCCGGCGTGCGGCTCGCGCGGCGCGCGAACGGCGAGGACCTGGCGCCGTTCCGCTCCCAGCCGCCCGTGCTGCGCTTCGAGGAGAGCGCCGAGTCGGAGTGGGCGATCGGCGATCTCGAGCCGCTCGCGTTCCTGCTGCGCGCGGTGCTCGAGCGCCTCACTGCGCGCGTGCGGCTGCGCGGGCTCGCGCTGCGGCGGCTGCGCCTCGAGCTCTCGCTCGAGAGCGGCGCGCAGGCGGTGCGCGAGCTCGGGCTCGCCGCGCCGACCTGCGAGACGCACGTGCTCCTGGCGCTGGCGCGGCTGGCGCTCGAACGCGAGCCTCCCCCGGAAGGCGTGCTCGCGCTGCGCGCCATTGCGACACCCGACAGTGTAGAGACGGCGCAGCTCGACCTGTTCCTGCCGCCGCTGCCGTCGCCAGGCGAGCTGGCGGTGGCGATCGCGCGCATCGAGTCGCTGTGCGGCACGGGCCACGTCGGCGCGCCCCACGTGCTGGATACGCACCGGCAGGACGCAGCGGCGCTCGCCGAGTTCAAGCTCGCGCACGAGGAACGCCGCACGCGTGCCGAGGCGCAGGGCCCGAGCGAGCCGCCCGCGCAGGGGCTCCTCGGGCTGCGCGCGGTGCGCCCCGCGCGCCCCGTGCGCGTGCACGGCGGCGACCCGCCCGTGTACGTGTCGATCTCGAGCGGCGCGGGAGAAGGCGGCCGCGTGCGCAACGTGGCGGGGCCGTGGCGGCTCTTCGGCGAGTGGTGGGGCGAGGGGCGCTTCGCGCGCGACTACTGGGACGTCGAGCTCTCGGACGGCGGCGTGTACCGCCTGTACCACAACCTGGCCGACGACTCGTGGTACGTCGACGGGATCTACGACTAGGGCGCAGGCTCGCGCGCTTCGTACGCGAACACGCGCCAGCCCCTGGCCTGCGCTTCGTCGAGGCCCTGGTCGAGCTTGCCGATCGACGACTTGCGGTGGCAGAACGCCCGCGCGGCCGAAGCAGCGAACCACCGCACGGCGACGGCGACGCGCGCCGCCTTCATCCGTTCACGAAGAAGTCGACGACGCCCGTGTCGAGCGAGTACTCCGCGCCCACCACCACCAGCCGCTCGTCCTGGATCATCTGCTCGATGATCTGCGAGCCGTGGCGCAGCTGCTGCACCGACGCGCGGATGTTGGCGCGCACGGCGCTGCGCACGAGCGCGTCTTCGTCGTTCGCGAGCTCGGTCTCGAGCAGGGTCTCGACCGACGGCCGCACGCGATCGACGATCGACTGCAGGTTGCGCGACTGGTTCTCGCTGGGCCGCCGCAGCTCCTCGAGCGTGGCGAGAATGGCACCGCACTGCGAGTGACCCAGCACCACCACGAGCGGCGAGCCGAAGCGCGCCGCCGCGAACTCGACGCTGCCGATCTGCGACGGCGCCACGATGTTCCCCGCCACGCGGATCACGAACAGGTCGCCGAGGCCCTGGTCGAACACGATCTCGGCGGGCACGCGCGAGTCCGAGCAGCCGAGCACGATCGCGAAAGGCTCCTGCGTCTTCGTCAGCTCGAGCCGCCGCGCGCGCGTGACGAACGCGTCGGACGCGCGCGTGTCGGTCGCGAACTGCTTGTTGCCCTCGATGAGCCGCTTCAGCGCGTCTTGGGGCGAGATGATCTGGCCCCGTCTCACGTGAGCTCGCGCCGCAGCAGGCGAATGCCCGGCGTGCCCCAGGTGCGCTCGAGCTCGTCGTTGCGCTTCTCGCTCGCGAAGCGGAAGCCGGCCTTCTCGTACGCGCGCTGGGCGGGGTCGTTGCCGATGAACACGCCGATGTCCGCGATGCGCGCGCCGCGCGCCGAGCCGCGCTTCAGCACTTCTTCGAGCAGCTGGTCCACGAGCCCGCGCCGGCGGAACTCCGGCCGCGTGGCGACGTTCTCGACGATCCACGTGCGCGGTGGGTGCTCCGGCGTGACGGTGAAGAACGCCTGGTTGCGCGCGAGGCCGGCCTCGTTCGCTTCGGGCGGGCGCGACAGGCGCGCGTCGACCTCGGGATCCATCGCCAGCATCGCGTTGTAGCCGAGCTCCTCGTCGAAGTAGCCGCACAACGCCGCCGCGGGCGTACCGCCGACCTCCGCCACCAGGAACGCCGAGTGGTGGAACAGGTGCGGGCGCGACGTCGTCGCCAGCACCTCGAGATACCGCAGACACCCCGCGGTGTCCTGGTCGAGATAGAAGTCCCAGAAGCCCCGCGGCAGGTGCGAGCGCGACGCCTCGAGCGCGACCCACGCCGTGAACGCGGCGTGCGCGTGCGTGCCGTCGAGGATGCGCACCATCATGGCGACATTCTAACGCGTCCGCGCCCGCGCCCGCGCGCTCAGGGCGAGGCCGCGAAGCCGGCCTTCTCGAGCAGCTCCGCCGTGCACTGCAGGGCGAGCGCGTCGGCGGTCCGCACGCGCACGTCCTTCGGCGCGCGGAGCGGGTAGGCGAAGATGAGGAGCCACTGATACCAGCTGCGCACCTGCGCCTGGCGCACGCAGTCGAGCGAAGCGCCGTTCGGCGCGGTGAGCGAAGCGGCGAGCTCGATCCGGTTGTCGATCACACCGGGCAGGAGGAGGCCCGACAGGATGGCGACGTAGCCCGGACCGTCGCTCTGGTAGTTGGTGATGATCACGTCGAGGCGCGCGCTGCCCTCGTCGTAGGGATGCTCGTCGAGCCAGCCGGTCTTGCGGATCAAGCCTCGCGCCGAGTTGGCGAGCGGGGTGGGGCCGGACTGGTCGTTCCACTTGTCGCCGTCCTGCTGCATGACCCGCTCGGAGACGACGAGCTGGAGCGGCACCGGGTGCGCGGGCCCGCGGTAGTCGGGCAGCGAGGGAACGGAGCTGAAGCTGGCACAGCCCGCCGAGCACACGACGAGCACCGAGAGGGCCCGAACGATCCGCATGTGGAGCGAGAATCTAGCCGAGCCAGCTCACGACGAACACGCAGCGGTCGCCCTTCGTGCTCTTGCAGACCGGGTGCGTGTAGACGGGCGATTGCGCGCCCGACAGGCGGTGGAGCTCCGTGAAGTAGCCGCCCACCACGCGGCAGTACTTCGGCGAGGCGTAGTCCCAGTCGTGCAGCTCGTACGTGGCCGAAAAATCGGACTCGGTCGTCAGCACGAACTCGCCGCTGTCGTGCTGCGTCTTCCACATGATCTTCGCGCGCGAAGCGAAGTCGCGCTTCACGATGTCGGCGTACATGTTCTGGGCGTGGTCGCGCGCGGTCTCGGCGCCGAGCATCTCGAATGCGGAGTCGCCCATCGGGAAGAGCGCCGCGCACGCGCACAGGAGCGCGAAGAACTCGTCCTCGGGATACCAGGACGAGACGACGATCCGGTCCTGCAGATAGTGGTGCAGCGCCGCGGGCAGCTGCTTCTTCGCCTCGTCCTTGCGGCCGCGCAGCACCTTCACCGCCTTGAGAACGACGGTGCCCTTGGTCTTTCCCACGCGCGCGTGATCGGCGCGCGCACGTGTCGGCTTGACGCGCGGCGCGTCAGTCGCTGGTGGCGCTCCCGGCGCGGTGCAGGAACGCATGGACCTCGTCCTCGACCGAGTCGCGCCGCGAGATGTGGCCCACCACGGCCTCGAGGCCCTCTTCGCGCAACAGGTCGCGAACCGAAGCGTGCGCGTTCGCGACATGCAGCTCGAGCTTCTGCGCGGCGAGCTCGCGCGCCAGGCGCACCAGCATGCGCGCGCCCGCCAGGTCGACGTAGGCCGACGTCGACAAGTCGAAGATGACCTGGCGCAGCCCTGGACCTTTCGCGCGCACGCGCTCCTCGATGCGCCTGCGCACGGCGTCGGCGTTCAGGTACAGGATGGCGCCCTCCACGCGCACCGGCAGCACGGCCGCGAGCTCTTCGTTGTCGGCGTGGCGCGCCAGGTCCGAGAAGCGGTTCGTGCCGGGAATGCGCCCGAGGAACGCAACGTGCGGGTACTCCAAACGGTGTAGGAGCAGGAGCACCGAAGCGACGGCCGCGAGCGCCACCCCCTGCAGCACGCCGAGCAACAGCACGCCGACCACCGCCGTCATCGCCACGCGGAACTCGGCGCGGCTGGCGCGGCGCAGCTGCAGGATGGTGGGAACGTCGACCAGCCCGATCACCGAGTACAGCACGATCGCGGCCAGCACGGCCTTCGGCAGATCGCGCAGCGAATCGGACAGGAATACGAGCGCGAGTGCCAGCGCCAGCGACGCCGCCACGAGCGACGCCGACGAGCGCGCACCCGCCTTGTCGTTCACCACCGACTGCGACAGCCCGCCCGCGACCGGGTAGCTCTGCCCGAGGGCCGCAGCGAGGTTCGCGCCGCCCAGCGCGAGCAGCTCGCGCCGCGCGTCGATCTCCTCCTCGGGCGCTGCGAGCGCGCGTGCGGCCGACAGGCTCTCGATGTAGCCGAGCAGGAGGCACGCGCTGGCGAGCGGCACCACGTCGTTCAGCTCGGCGAGCGAGAGATGCGACCGCACGGCGAAGCCGGGCAAGCCGGCGGGCAGCGCGCCCACGCAGGCGACGCCGCTCTCGCGCAGCCCGAGCGCGGCCGTCACCGCAATCGCGACGGCGACGACGCCGAGCGAGACCGGCCGGTGAGGCAGCCAGCGCTCGCCGGCGACGAGCAGGGCCAGCGCGCCGAGCGAGAGCGCCACGACCACCGGGTTCACGTGGCCGAGCTGCCGCCAGACGGACTCGAGACGCTCGAAGATCGTGCCGCCACCCGCCGCGATTCCGAGCGCGTCCGGCAGCTGCGTGACCGCAATGCTGAGCCCCGCACCCGCCTTGAACCCGACGAGGATCGAGTCACTGATGAAGTGAGTCAGATTGCTGAGCCGCAGAGCCCAGCCGACGACCGCGAGCAGCGCGATCATCCCCGCTGCGAGCGACGCGATCTCGACGAAGCGGCCCGCGTCGCCCTTTGCGAGCGGCGCGACGCTCGTGCCGACGAGCAGCGAGATCGCAGAAGTCGGCCCGATCGAGAGCTTCCGCGAGGTGCCGAGCAGCGCGTAGCCGAGCCCGCCGAGCAGGAAGCCGTACACGCCCGACTGCGGCGGCAGCCCGGCGAGCGCCGAATAGGCCAGCCCGACCGGAATCGCGTAGGCCGCGAGAGTGAGTCCCGCCACGGCGTCGGGCGCGAGCCAGCGCACGTCGTAGCGCGGCAGCCGTGTCGCCTCCATGCCAGTCGGGCTCGGTCAGGCGCGGGCGAGCCGCGTGGTGAGCGACATCATGCGCTCCATCATAGCCCGATCGGACCGTGCGGATTCCGACGAGCGGGCTGAGCTCAGTCGGTCGAGACCCCGCCGATCGAGCGCCGCGCGGGCGAGTCGACCACGATCGCGCGCCCGTTCGAGAGCGCGCGCACGGAGTGGAGCGTGTCCGGCGGCACGATGGCCACTGCGCCCTGCCTCGCGATGCGCGTCTCGCCGGCGATCGTCACCTCGAGCTCGCCCTCGAGCACGTGCCACACCTCTTCGTTCGAGTGCGAGTGCGCGTGGATCGCCGCACCCGCCGCGACCTCGTAGTAGCCGAACGTCATGTGCTGCGAGCTGAAGAAGCGGCCCTGCCAGCCGGGCAGCGGCTGCTTCGCCGCGAGCGCGCGCGTGTCGATGAACGCCATGGCGATCCTCCACCTCTAGCTTGCCCGATCGGGCGCGTTCGGTTCGCAGAAGCTCAGCCCGGCGACCGACACTCGTTCGTGGCGCCGTCGGGGAAGCGCACCGGGCCTGCGAACCACTGGATCTGATGCAGCAGTGCGCGCTGGCCGTCGATGTTCCAGACCAGCACCTCGCCCACGGAGCCCTTCTCGAACTCCGCCTCGACGAGGAGTCGCACCTGCTTCGGAAAGCAGGACGTGGCCATGACGTGGGCCTTCCCCGGCTTGCCCCAGCGCGCCGCGGTGTCCTTCATCTGCGCGATGAGCTCGTCCTTCGGATGGCTGCGGAAGCCATCGGTCGAGTCGGCCCAGATCGCCTCGTAGTCCGCCGCGGCAAAGCGGGCGTGGAAGGTGTCGAGGGCCGCGAGCGCGAGCGCCTTCTGCTCGGGGTAGCTGCCCGTCTCGACCTTCATCTGGCAGGAGAGAGTCACTGCAAGCAGCAGCGCCGCCGCCCTCGCGAGCTTGTATTTGCTGCAACTCAAGCTAGCGCGGATCCAGGCGCAGGAACTCGCGCGGCGGGAAGCCGGTGAGGAACCGGATCGCAAACGGCAGCACGTAGACCTGCTCGATTGCGGCGCGATCCGCACCTTCCAAGGGTACCGCGCGGTATTCCTTCTTCTCGCTCGAGCCCGCGCGAGTCACTGCCACGTTCGGGGTCTCGATCGCGCGATGGTACCAGCCGCGCGGCCAGTGATTTGCGGCGACGTAGAGATGGCCGTCGTGCTCTACGCCCGCGATCACGGTGTCCTTCGGTCCGCTCCCGCTGAGAGTCGTGATGATGATCCACCGTTCGTCAGAGAGCGCGCCGCTTTGCGCCTGTCTGTTGCCGAAGAATCCCACGAGACACTCGAACGCGGCCACGAGCCCGACGTATGCACCGAGCGCGATGGCCAACCACTTCAGCGCCTTCACTTTTCGTACGCCTCCTGTCCGTTGATTCTGCCGCTCTATGTGCCAGTATCCGCCGTCCTTCTGCAACGACGGAGCATTTCTTGGCATCCAGAAGCGCTCGGATCGGGGCTCGGATGCGGGTGTGCGTCGTCGGGCTGGCCGCGGTGTCGGCCGTACTCTTCCCGGCCCCTGCGTCGGCCTCGATCCTCGATCTCGCCAGCGGCGTGCTCACGTACACCGCGAACTCGGGCGTCGCGAATTCGCTCACCGTGACGCTCGCCTCGGGCGTCTACACGATCGACGATCCCGCCGAGTCGACGATCACGCTCACGGCGGCGGCGTCGGCCGCCGGCTGCGCCTTCGTGGATTCGAATACCGTTCAATGTCCCGAGAGCCAGATCAGCTCGTGGAACGTCTCGCTCGGCGATCAGAACGATGTCGCGAATCTGTCGAACGTCGTGGAGCCCACCGTCATCCGCGGCGGACAGGGCAACGACACGCTGACCGGCGGCGCCGGGCCCGACACGTTCCTGTGGAACCCAGGCGATGCGAGTGATCTGATCGACGGCGGCCCGGGAGCCGACACGCTGCAGTTCAGCGGCGCAAACATCAACGAGACGTTCAACATCTCGGCGACTCCGACGGGCTTCCAGCTCACACGCGACATCGCGAGCGTGATTCTGGACGTGCGAAACGTCGAGGCGTTGAGCCTGTCGACGCTCGGGGCCGACGACACGGTGAACACGGTACCGCTCACCGGCACGACGCAGGCGATCGACGCAGGCACGCAGACGACCTCGGACACGCTGAACTACAACTCCGGCGGCCTCTGCACGAGCGAGGGCACGGGCGTACTCCAGACGCTCGGCGCGCAGCCCGTGAACTTCGTCAACTTCGAGGCCGTGAACGTCCTCAACGAGTGCACGGTGTTCCCGTCGCAGCTCGACGTGACATCGGGTCTCTTGACGTACACCGCCGGGACCGGCGCCGCGAACCAGCTCATGGTCACGCTCGCGGGCGGCTTCTACACGATCGACGACAGCGCGGTGCCGGCGATCCAGCTCTCCGCGGGTGCCGTGTCGGCGGGCTGCCAGAACGTGGACGTCAACACGGTGACGTGTCCGCGCAGCGCCGCGCTCACGTCGTGGAGCGTGAGCCTCGGCGACCAGGCCGACACCGCGAACCTGGCCGCGGTGCTCGAGCCCACCGTCATTCGCGGCGGCACGGGCAACGACGTCATCACCGGCGGCGCGGGGCCCGACACCTTTCTGTGGAACCCCGGCGACGCCAGCGACACGCTCGACGGCGGCCCCGGCGACGACACGCTGCAGTTCAGCGGCGCGAACATCAACGAGCACTTCGCAGTGAGCAAGGACCTCCCGACCGGCTTCCAGCTCACACGCGACATCGCGAGCGTCATCCTGGACGTGCGCAACGTCGAGAACCTCACGCTCACGGCGCTCGGCGGCGACGACACCGTGAACACCGTCCCACTGCCCTTCACGACCCAGACGTTCGACGGCGGCACGCAGGCCAGCGCCGACACCTTCAGCTACGAAGCCACGGGCTTGTGCACGACGCAGAGCCCGGGGGGCAAGCTGCAGACTGCGGGCAACCGCCCGGTGACGTTCACGAGCTTCGAGAGCTTCTCACTCACTCACAACTGCTCGAACCCGATTCCGGTGCCCGCGCTGCCGTGGCTGGCGAGAGTCATGCTGGTGGCGCTGCTCGGCGCGACCGCGGCTCGGTACGCGCGTCAATCCGCGCCAGGGCGGTAGCTCGCCTCCACATTGTTGCCGTCGGGGTCGATGACGAACGCGGCGTAGGCTCGCCCGCCGCCTCGCTCCCCCGGCGCACCGTTGTCCCTGCCTCCGCTCGCCAAGCCCGCGCGATGGAACGCATCGACCGCGTCCGCGCTCGGCGCGCGAAGCGCGAGGTGGATCGGGGACACGGAAGGCTGGTGCGTCGCGTTCCAGTAGCTCGGCTGTCCCGCCGCGACGACGAGGAAGGCGCTGCGGCCCTCGCTTCCGAACACGAGCCAGCCCTCGCGATCGGACCGCCCGTGGTCTTCGAACACCCTTCGCGCAGATCCGCGGGATCCGCCAGCGGCCCCGCGGCCAGCGCCGCGGCCACACCGAGGGCTGCGAACGGCGAGCGGAGAACTTTCGGCTTGGTCATGGCGGGTCTCCTCGATTAGTGTTCGCCGTGACATGCGCTGGATCAAGAGCCCGGCTTGGGACCTCGTCTGGGTCCTGAATGCGCTTTGGCTGGCGCCTCTGGTGCTCGTGCTCGCGAAGGGCCACGGCGACGTGCGCACCAGCCCGGTGGACGCCCTGTTCTTCGCGCTGACCGTGCCGCTGTGGCTCGGCCACCGCTTCTCGTCGACCTGGCTCGCCTACGCGACGCCGGCGTACCGGCCGCTCCTCGCGGCGCAGCCGCTCCGGTTCGTCGTGGCGCCGCTGATCATCGCCGCGGCGTGCTTCGGCGTGCTGCTGCTTCCGCAACGCGCGCTCGCGATGCCGTTCTCCGAGCGCGTCGTCTGGCTCGCCGTCGTGGACTACGTGTTCGTGAGTCAACACTTCGCGGCGCAACACTTCGGAGTGTTGAGCCTCTACCGCTTGCGCGCCGGACGGGCGTCGGATGCCTTCACCCGGCGCCTCGATCGCTGGTTCGCGCTGCTCGTCGGCGGCGGCTTCGTCGTGCTCGCGGACGCGCTCTCGGGCTCGATCGCCTTCCAGGAGCGCTGGGTCGACCCCCTGCTCGGCGCGGGCTTCGCGAGCGCGTTCGGGCACACGCTGCGCGAGGGCAGCCTCGCGGCGGTCCTGCTCGCAACGGCGCTCATGCTGCTCGTCGAAGTGCGCGCGGAGCAGCCGTCGCTGCCCCGCGCGGCCTACGTCGTGGGTCTCTCGGCCATGGTGCTCCTCGCCTTCCTCGCGCGCGACCCCTTCCTGTTCATCGTGCCGTGGAGCGTGCAGCACTGGAGCGCCGCGATGGGGCTCTCGTCGCTCGCGGCCTCGGCCGGCGCACAGGCGCCCGCGGGCCGCTGGCAGCGGCTGCTCGCACCGATCAACGGACGCGGCTGGGCGGTGTTGCTCGCGCTCGCGGCCATCTCCACACTGTTGCTCCCGGTGATGGAGGTGGAGGCGGTGGACGACGGCTTCGCGTATGCCGACCGCTTGTTCGGTGAAGCGGCGCGCTGGCTGCGCACGTCGCCTCTCGTTCCGGCGCTCGTCGCGCTGGGCTTCGCGACCGGCTTCATCCACTACTTGCTCGACCGCGCCGCGTTCCGCTTCTCGTCGCCGGACGTGAAGCACGCCGCGCGCGGTCTGCTGCAGAGGTCGTGACTCATGGAGAGCGAGAAGATCCAGCTCAAGACCGAGACGGGACAGCTGGTCGAGGCCGACGTGCTCAGCAAGCACGCCGACCGTATCGACGTGGTGATCGCCCAGAGCGTACGCTGTTCGCTGGTGCCCACGCGCAACGGGCTCGCCTACGTGGGCACCGTGCGCGGCCGCGAGGTCACCTACGAGCGCACGCGCAAGTCCGTGGAAGCCGAGCTCGCGAAGCGCGATCAGAATCGGCGGCGGTTTCGCTGATCGCTCAGCGGGCGAGCTCAGCCACGGTGGATAGCCACAGCGGAACGAGCGTGGCCCAGTAGCCCACCATCCAGCTGAGGCCCAGAAGCCCTCCCCACGACTCCGAGTCGGTCGCGCGCCGATAAGCGAAGAGCGCGCGCTCGGCGCCATCGCCCAGGAGAGCACCCCGACCCAGACGACCCGCTCGAAGTCGAGCACGCGGATGGCGTACGAGACCTGATAGATCCAGGCGACCTCGGCGAAGGTCGCGAGCGCGCGAGTCACGAGCGTCGACGACAGCGGCGTGGCGTGGAAGACGACGTTGCCCTCGTAGCGATTGGGGAAGAGCCACCGATAGGCCGACACCGCGAGGAAGATCCGTGCTGGAACGACGGCGTACAGCGCGCACGAACTCAGCGTGAACGTGCGAGCCAGCAGAACCAGGTCGAAGATCGCGCCGAGCCCAGGAGCCAGAGGAACGGCGCGAAATCTCTGCACGCGCTACCGCTCCGGGCTTCACTCATCCCGGCTCGTCGTACGCGTCGTGCAGTCGCAGCCAGAAGCCGCTCTCGTTGCGGCCCTTGGGCGCGCGGTCGAGCCACTGGTACATGCCCCAGAGACCGTCCAGCCCGCGGGCAAAGGCGGAATACGTGTGGTAGACCGTGCCGCCCTCGAGCGTGAACGCGCTCATGCCCGGCCGCTCGCGCACGTAGGTGGCGACGTCGGTGCCTGCGATCGCGGCGCCCTTGGAGGCACCGTCCGGTGTGGCACGCTTGCGCGAGCTCGGGGGTGCGTTCGTGCGGAAGTTGTATTCGACGCTGCCTTCGCGCTGCTGCTCCTCGGTGACCGAAACCGTGAAGTCGTAGTTGAAGTCGCCACCGAACGCCGACGCCCAGGGGAACGTCCACCCCATTCGCCGCTTGTACGCCGACAGCTTCGCGAGCGGCGCGCGCGATACCGCGGAGAACATCACGTCGTGGTGAGTCAGATGAGTCACGAAGCCGTTGAACCCGTCTGCGATGGAAGAGCAAGACGGACAGCCCGCCGTGTAGTCGGGGCCGAACATGAAGTGGTAGACGAGCAGCTGCGCGCGGCCTCGGAACAGGTCCGCGAGCGATGCGCGGCCCTCGTCGGTCTCGAAGCGATATTCCTTCTCGATGCGCACCCACGGCAGCTCCTGCCGGCGCCGCGCCAGCTCGTCGCTGCGCCGGGTGAGCTCCTTCTCCGCCTCGAGCAGCTCGATCCGCGCTGCGCGCCACTCTTCCCGCGTGCCGGTCCGGTGACTCGCCATGGCTCTACCGCCCGATTCGCGCCGTGACCTGGATTTCGACGAGCGCGCCCGGCACGGCCGGCTCCGTGATCCCGATCGCGGTCCACGCCGCGTAAGGAGCGGGCAGGAACTCGTCCTTCACCGCAGCCGCCTCGGCCAGGAGCCCGCGCGGGTTCTCGAACGCCAGTGTGAACTGCTCCGACGGGTCCGCCGGCACGCTCAGGTCGGGCCGCATGCCGATCATTCCGGAGCATCTCAAGCAGTCGCCGTCGATCACGGCGGGCGCGAAGTGGTAGTTGTCGTAGATCGGCTTCATCCAGGCCGGAATGACTTCCTTCATGACTCGTCCTCCTGGGTCACGGGGGGAATGTAGTGGAACTTCACCAGGTACACGTTCTCGCCCGGCCCGTGCTTCGCGACGCCGAGCAGATCGACGACGCCCTTGAAGCCGGACTCGCGCGCGAGCTGCGGCGTGACGTCGGCGAGGGTGATCGGCCGAATGGAGTCGACCTCGATCTCGCCCTCCTCCATCCGATAGCGGTTGCCCGCCTTCACGTGCGGCCGCTGCCAGATCCGCACGCTGCAGGTGATCTCGCCGCTTCGCACGCCATCGCGCAATCGCTTGGTGAAGGTCATGGCTGCGCGCTCCGGCCGCTGGAGCGCTCGACTCGGAGAAGCGCGCCATCCCGAACCGCGAGCGACACCACGCGCTCGACGGGTCCCGCGGCCGCGAGGAATGCCTCGCCTTCCTTTGCGAGCCGGGTGGGGTCGCACGAGCCGCGCGCGAGGTCGCGCTGATACGTCGCGAACGCCTCGGGATCGAGCCCCGCCAGCGTGTAGCTCCGCACGCCTGCCCGCCGGTCCCCCTCCACGAGCTCCAGCAGGCCGAGGCGCTCGCACCGTGCGCACCGCGCGACCGCGACGACGGGCCCGTCGCGCCACTCGAGGATGTCGGCCGGCAGGATCGGCAGCTCGGCGAGCTCGAGCGAAGCGAGATGCGGGCACAGCGTGACGCTCGGATTCACGCGTCGTTCCGCGCGGTGTAGAAAGCCCAGAGCATTCGCAGCCGGTAGAGAAGCTGCGAGCTGCCGGGCTGCGGGCCGCCGTCGGGCCGGCGCGCGTCCTGCCTGGTGTACCCATCGGTCGCAGAGCCGACGCGCTCGAGCGTCACGACGAGATGTCCGCGGTCGGGACGGGTCCACACCATGTGACCGTCGGCGTCGAGCCGGCGAGTCACTTTGAGCCAGGAGATCGTGAACGGCAGCGCGTTCATCAGCACAGGCCGCAAGATGAACACACGCTCTTCGTAGCTGGCGACCGCCTGGATCGGCGTCGTGTAGTCCCAGACCGAGACGTCCTTCACCGCATGGGCGAAGCTTCCGTCCGCGCGCGCATCGGCGATCGTGCCGCCGCCCATGTCGACGATCCGATCACCGCATTGCTCGATGCGTTCGACGTACGAGTAGATGTAGTCGCCGGCGGGCACGGGCTCTCCCTCGCGCTGCGCGCGAATCGCTCTCCAGATCCCCCGCAAATCCGGCGCGCCCTCGACGAGCGGCTCGGTGCAGCGAGCGAGCACGGGCGGCGGGAACGTCAGGCCGTAGCCCCCGGCCGGCGTGTGCGCGACGGGGATGTCGTCGGCGGCTACAGCCCCGGGTACACGCGCGCCTGCGGGAGGCTTCGGCGCGGGCGCCTCGCGCGAACATGCCGCCACGGACATCGCGAGCACGAGACCAAGGCTTCCACCGGACCAACGCCAGTTCCGGGTCATGAAATGGCTCCCTGCAAACGCTCCCGTTGCCAGCGCTCTGGACATGGTCGCCTATTCGGGGACCCGCTGGGGTTCGGCTCGCGAAGTCGTCGCGCGGTCGCCCGCCCGCTCGAGGCCGCTTCAGCTTCCCTCGCGAAACACGGCCTCGAGGTTGTTGCCGTCCGGGTCAATCACGAAGGCCGCGTAGTAGCCCGGCGGGTAGCCACCGGCGCGAAGACCGGGCCGGCCGTTGTCGCGGCCGCCGCTCGCGATGGCAGCGGCATGGAACGCGTCCACCTCCGCGCGGCTCCGGCCTCGAAAGGCGGTGTGCTGGCGCGCGCCGGGAGGGTGGAAGACATCGATCCAGAAGATCGGGAACGCCACCCCATAGCCGATGCCGCCGATGTCCCCACCCTCTGTGGCGACGTCGCCCGTCTTCGTGATTCGCACGAACGGTCGCAGTCCCAGCGCCCCGAGGGCAGCATCGTAGAAGCGTGCCGAGCGCTCGATGTCGGTGACACCGATGCCTGTGTGGTCGATCCGCCAATCGTCGGCTCCAGCCACGACATGCTCCAGCTGAACTCCACGAGCGCGGCGACCTGAACGGACTCGACGTCAGGACGCACTCCGTAGAGAGTGGTCACTCGTTGAAGTAGCTCGTCAGAAGGAACGCTCGGGCGGCGTCCTTTGAGTCCCAAACGTAGAAATCTGCGGCCTCACGCATTCCGGAGTCGAGCGTGAAGGCCTTCGAGTGGAGTCCCCGCGTCCCTTCAAACCCCTCGCGCGCTGTCTCCGCAATCTTCCGCGCCGCTTGTTCGTCGCAGTTGTCTCCGTAGCGAAAAGTCACAAATGCACCGATCATGTCTGACTCCTTGCGAAGGGGGGCCGCTGTGAAGATCTATCTCGTCACGGGCTACGCGATCCTCGGGCTCTACGCCCTGGCGTGCATGTACCTGGCGCCGCCGCACATCGGTCCTTGGGCGGGCTTGGCGATCGGCGCGACCTATCTGGTCGTCCTCTGGTTCGTGGGCGGGCTGTACCTGTCGCCCGTGATCCATCTGGGCATCGCCCATCGCTCACTCGACTACAAAGGGTGGTTCATCAAGACCATCACGGTCGCGAACAACGTGTTCGGCGTCTACATCAACCCGGTCACCTGGGTGAACCGCCACCGCCTCCACCACAGGTTTGCCGATCACGAAGGCGACCCGAACAAGCTCGCCGCGGACGGCTTCTGGCAAACGCTGTACTTGTGCCTGCTGCCTTACGAGTGCGAGGCCGATCTCGCCACCGACGAGATCCTCGCGTCGTGGCCGTTCCGCTTGGTCGCGCACCCCGCGTTCTGCGTGGTCGCGCAGGCATTCAACTTCGGGCTGCTGTGGTTCCTGGTCGGAAGCCTGCCGTTCGCCGCTGCCATGTGGCTCGGCATGAGGGCCTTCGCGCTCTGGATCAACATGATCCAGAACTTCTGGACGCACGACCGGAGGTTCGGCTACCGGCGCTACGACGACGAGCGCGACAACGCGATGAACATCGGGGAGTGGCTGCCCGTGACCTCGACGTTCAGCGCGTGCCTGCAGAACAACCATCATCACTTCCCAGGCTTGCTGCGCCTGAGTCACCACGAGTCCGAGTATGACTTCGGGTTCCTGGTCGTGAAGGGGTTGAAGCGCTTGGGACTGGTGCAGGCGACGGCGCGAGGCGCGGAGGTCCCGAAGGAAGTCCCCCTGACTTCGCTCGGCTTCTAGCTCGTCCTGGCCTGCTTCGGCCGCGTGAACGGGTAGAACGTCTGCGCCCAAAAGCCGGGCGGCAGCTCCTCGTGGTCCAGGCCGTACCGCTCCGGCCACTGCTCGCCTTCGGGGAAGTGGTAGGTGCCGAACAGCCTGTCGAGCCACGGAAAGTGGATCGCGTAGTTCTTGTCGAGTGATTCCCGCTGCGACGTGTGGTGCCAGTGGTGATACCGAGGCAGCACCAGATAGGGCTCGAGCCACCGGAGCGTCGGGCCGAAATTGCAATGCGACCACGTGGCATGGATCGTCACGAAGAGCAGATAGGCCACGATGATGCCCTGACTGAACAAGAGCATCATCGGCGCGAGCATGAACCCGCGAACGACCACGTCCTCCACGATGTGCGCGCGAGAGCCGGCGAGCCAATCGAGCGCCTTGGACGAATGGTGGATCGCGTGGAAGCGCCACAGGAACGGCACCGTGTGAAACGCGCGATGGATGAAGTACTCGGCGAGATCCGCGACGAGCACCGCCAGAAGGAGCTGCACGAGCCACGGCAAACGCGCCATGAACGCTTGCGCGTGGTCGTTGGCAAAGAAGTGAGTGAGCTGGGTGGCGGGCAGCAGGATCAGGAAGGAAGTCAGCTGGATCGGGAGATGCGTGGACAGGAAGTAGCCGACGTCCAGCAGCCACTGCGGCCGAAACACGCTCTGCTCCGGGTAAGCCGGCCAGATCACCTCGATCGGCGAGAAGATGAGCGTCATGAGCAGCAGGTCGAGCAGGAACCAATCGAGCCCGATGGCCGGGCCCGCATGCAGTGTCTCGTTGATCTCGACGCCGGCCCCCCCCAGCAGCGTCGCCCCGAGCGCGAACGCCATGCCCGTCAGGCCCAGGATCTTCTTCCTGCGCAGCACCGCATTCACGACGCCCAGGCAGATCGCCGCCACGATCACTCCCTGGATCAACAGGCGCACGAGGTGCATCGGGTAGTGGGCCCGGAGCTCGGGCGCGGACAAGACCTGCGGGAAATGCAGGCACAGCACCGCGCCGAACGCGAGCAGCCCGAAGAACGTCGACAACACCCCACTCCACCAACCGGTGCCGAAGTGAGTCGGGTCGTCGTCGCCAAAGGTCTCGTTGATCTTCTGCTCGAGCACGGTACCCCCGGAGCCGTCGCGAGAAGCGTGGCGGTTCGACCAGTCTCGGAAGATTGGTCCGATTTCTCAATCTCGACCGTGGTCGGCTTGTCCTTGTCCTTGAGGTCGCGACTGACGTCTGTCACCGTCCAGGTTGGCCGAAATACGTCTTGGGCTAACGTCTCGGCGCTCAGGTGCGCGGCGCCCGCCGCCGACGACGGCCCACGCCCGAATGGTGCTGCTCCAAAGTACCACGCCCGCCCTCTACCGAAACGGGCGCCGCGTCTGCTGCAGCGCCGTGTTAGCCGGCGCGCAGCAAGACCAACGCGTCGGAGTCGGGCTCGTACCGGAGGAGGGGCTCCTCGGGGAGGCTCTCCTCCGTCAACACCACTGGCTTCTTGGTCGAGCGGCCGACAAGCGCCAAGAACCGCCGAAGCGACTTGAAGCGCTTCGCAGAGTCCACCTCCCTGGGCTCGATGTCCAACTCGATCTCGTCTTGGGTGAAGAAGTGGGCGTTCACGACGATCCCATCGACATCGATCGAGAGCATTCGAGTCGCACTTCGATCAAAGGTTGAGGCGACATCGATGGGAACCGGGGCAGGGACACCGTCCACCTCGAACTTCAGGCGGAACCCGGCGCGACGCACTTCGTCGAGAACTGCCTGCCAGTCCTGGATCGTCGTGCTGAAGACGTAGATGTCTCGAAGGCTGCCGTCAGGTTCGAAGTAGGCGCGACAGTGATCCCGGGTTGCTTGCGGCAAGACGCCGAGCCCTCAGTCTGGCTAACGATCTGCCGTTCAGCGGCAAGGCGCAAGCCCCGTCCGCTGCGACGGCTCGTTAGCCGGCATCCTCGGTCACCGTCGATCGTTCCTTCTGAAGAAAGAAGAACGTGTCGGCTTCGAGCAACGCCGCGGTGAGGGTGCGATGGTGGACGGTCGCCGTTCAGCGGTGAAGGCGAGAGGGAGCGAAGCGACCGATGCCTTGATCCGCTGCAACGGCTTGTTGGGCAGCGCCACGCTCATCACCGCGAACGGCCCTCCGCGAGTCGCTCGATGGATGAGATCGCAGCCTCCATCTTCTGTCGTGCTGACACACTCACCGAGTGGATTCGAATACGGGGAGGTGCGAATCCTTGGGAAACCACTGTTCCTCAATCCACAGCGGTAGCCAGTCCCGTGCTCGATTCATCGGCTTCTCCCTTTGTCGCTCCGATTCAAGCGAGCGGGGAGTCTATCCCCCGCTCAAACAACCTTGCGGCGCTCAATTCCTTAGGCGTACCCAATCAATCGGGAGCTGGCTGGGGCGTCGGCTGCATGCAGTGGTTTAGGCGGCGACATGACTTTGCACATAACTCGATACTCGTCCGCACATTTCCACGATCTCCGACCACGACTTACGTGGTCCCGATTCCCACTCAAGCACACGAATGCCGAAATACTTGTCCGGTGTCTTCGGGTACCTCGGAATGATCCAGACGTGCAGGTGAGGAACGTGGTGCCCGAGCACCTCTAGGTACGACCGTTCCGCGCCTTCACTCGCGAGAGCCTTAGCCACGACAGAGGCCAGCCATCCAATGCGCTCAGATTCCGGTCGTGTCAGTTCCGCCATCGTCGGCACGTGACGCCTCGGCTCCACGAAGAAAATCCCAGGATAGGTCAGTGCTTGGGGCTTCATCGTTCCGTGACTCACGAAAACGAGGTCATCCTCGAACACGACGCCACCCGGCATTTCGAGCTCGCCGCGATGCTTGCGGCAGACGAAGCAGGTTTCCTCGGGATTCATCGGCACGATCGGCCTCGCCGCCCAACGGATGGCCGCTCAGCTGCGGACGCGCATGAGTCTACTACGCCTCGGGTCGACGACGGCGAACCGCACGGCCGAAGCCCGCGGCCGGCAGCTTCAGCGGCTTGTTAGGCGTCACGCGCACTACCGGTTGGACTCGTAGGCGCCGAGCATTGCGCTCGCTTTGGCGCGCGCGGGACCTCGGAGATGCGGTGAGTCAACGTCTGAGACGAAGCTGTTGAGAAGACGAAACTCGTCGTCGGATCGGATTCGACCTCGCGACAGCACCGCGAGAAGGCTCCAATAGCGGCGATCGCGCATTCGCGACAGGGTTGGGAGTCCGTCGCGTTCAAGACGAGCGTCGAGTGCGGCGACCTGGTCAGCAGCGAGGTCTTCACACATTTCGACCATGTCGCGAGCTGCCTCGCGAAGACCTCGCAGGGACGTCGTCGCGCGGATCGGTTCGAGCGATTCCTCCGAAGAGGGCATGCCCAGGTGGGCGAGTACGGCTAGCGAGAAACCCCTGAGCTGCTCGTGCTCGTCGGTTGACTTCGCCACTCTTCGTGCCGCCTAACGTCTTGCCGCTCAGCCGCGAGCGGCGCACCTCATCCTACCTCGGCCGCCTCGCCCGCGCGCCGCTCGTCGGCTGCAGCGGCCTGTTAGGCGGCTGTTCAGCCTCGACCGAGACTCTGCAGGAGGCGGCATCGTCATAAGGAACGGCTTACGTGTAGCGACACCACTTTGGCTACGGCGACCCCGCCTCAATGCGAGCACCGAGTTGCAACAGCCGACCAAGATCGTCCGCGTTGCGCCACGTCTCTTGCACCAGGCCACCCATGATGCGGTGGACAAATGTGGCACTGAACCTCTGGCGCCGACCGTGGCTCGGAATGCTCAAGAAGCTCTCCTGCACGCAATTGCACGTGGCCCTCACGGCGACCCGATCGTCTTCTGCGATGACATCGTCGATGGTCCACTGCTGCTCAACGGGACCAATGGTCTGAAACAACGCCCGAACCCCTGCGTGACCTTTTGGCAGTTGGGGTGGCCCGCCGTGCATCGACCACGACGTCGCCGTGATGGCACAGATATCGTCTACTGCGTTTGCGCTCACCAGCGCGAACCACCGACGTGCGAGAGCCTTGTTCTCGGCGAGTGACGACATGTCTTTCTCCTATCGCGACATCTGTGGCATCGCCGTCGAGTAAGCCGCCCAACGTCTGAGCTCAGCCGCCTGCGGAGGCTGGCGAAGCCAGCCGGAGCAGGTCGGCTGCAGCGAAGGATTGGGCGCCCGACTCACGGCGCATTGCCTTTGTAACGCTCGTAAGCGAGCAAGCCATTGAGAAGCTCGTCGTCCTCGACATAGAAGACCTCGGGCGCTGGTTGATTCGGCTTTGCAGCGATGACAACGAGCTGGCCGAGACGTAGATCTGGATCGCGCTCCCAAACGCGCCGCAGGACGGCGAGGAGATTGTCGATGCGCGCGGGGTCTCGCATTCCAAGCAGCCTAACAGCCTTGCGGCTCAGCGCGGCGGCGTTGTGAGCCTTGCGACTTGTCGGTTGCGTCGACGATCTGGAGATCAGGATCACCGAGGCTCTCGAGTTCGCGCCGCGGCGGACCTGGGGTGCGGAGTCCGCTCGATCCCGCTTGACCGGAGCGCTTGACCCCGGGGCGAAACTCTGGCGAAAATTCGCAGGAGCATCGAGCTTCCGCCATGACCTCACCCCCCTTCGTCGAGCTAAGCGCGCGCAGCGCCTTCAGTTTTCTGGAGGGGAGCTCTGCGCCCGAAGACCTCGTGGCGCGGGCGGCGGAGCTCGGGCACGGGGCGCTCGCACTCGCGGATTCGCACGGGGCATACGGGCTACCGCGCTTCCACCGCGCGGCGCGCGCGGCCGGGCTCGAGGCGATCTGCGGCGCACGCGTGCATCTGGCTTCGGAATTGAAGCGGCGCCGCAAATCCGATCCGCCGCCGGACGGCGGTCGCGTGACGCTATTGGTGAAGGATCGCGCAGGCTACAAGAATCTGTGTAGGCTGCTCACGAAGGGCCACGCGCGCGTCGAGAAGCCGCACTCTCGCGTCACCTGGGACGAGCTGCGCGAGCACGCGGACGGGCTCGTCGCGGTGGTGCGCGAGCCCGCGCTCGCGGCGCCGGTCGGGAAGATCTTCGGCGGCGATGCGTTTGGCGAGCTGTGGCGGCACCGCGACCCGGACGAGGAGCGCGCGAACCGGAAGCTGCTCGCGACCGGCATCGCGCCGCTCGCGACCGGCGACGTGCGACACGCTTCAGTGTCGGGCAAGCGGCTGCTCGACGCGTTCACGTGCATCGCGCACGGCGTGAAGTTCGAGCAAGCAGGCCGCAAGCTCCTGCCCAACGCGGAGCGCCACGTCCAAGCTCCTGCGGAAACCGCGAAGCGCTTCGCCGACCTGCCGCTCGCGCTCGCAAACACGCTCGAAGTCGCGGAGCGCTGCGCGTTCCGGCTCGAAGACCTGGGCTACGAGTTCCCCGACTTCCCGACCCCCAACGGCGAGTCACTGCCCGCCCTGCTCCGCCGGCTGTCGTTCGAAGGCGCGCGCGAGCGCTACGGCGCGAAGATCCCGGCCAAGGCCGTGACGCAGCTCGAGCACGAGCTCGGGCTGATCGGGCGGCTCGAGCTCGAGGGCTACTTCCTCATCGTGTGGGACGTGGTGCGCGAGTGCCGCGCGCGCGGGATCCTGTGTCAGGGGCGCGGCTCGGCGGCCAACTCCATCGTGTGTTACGCGCTCGGCATCACGGCGATCGATCCCGTGCGCTACGAGCTCCTGTTCGAGCGCTTCCTCTCGGAAGAGCGCGGCGAGTGGCCCGACATCGACGTCGATCTGCCGTCGGGCGACCACCGCGAGGAGATCCTGCAGTACGTCTACCAGCGCTACGGCGCGAGCGGCGCGGCAATGACCGCCAACGTGATCACGTACCGCTCGAAGAGCGCGGTGCGCGAGATGGGCAAGGTGCTCGGCCTCGCGAACGAGCAGATCGACCGGCTCGCGAAGCTGCTCTCGCGCCACGAGTTCACCGACGAGAACGACGCGCTCGAGCGGCAGCTGCGCGACGCGGGCGTGCACCCCGACGCGCCGCGCGTGCGGCACCTGGTGCGCCTGGTGCACGAGGCGCAGAACCTGCCGCGCCACCTGGGCCAGCACTCGGGCGGCATGGTGATCGCGAAGGGCCGGCTCGACGAAGTCGTGCCCCTCGAGCCCGCGCGCATGCCGGGCCGCACGGTCATCCAGTGGGACAAGGACGACTGCGCGGACCTGGGCATCATCAAGATCGACCTGCTCGGGCTCGGCATGATGGCCGTGCTGGAAGACGCGATCCCGCTCGTGCGCACGCACGACGCCGCCGACGTGTCCCTCGACAAGATTCCCGCCGACGACCCGAAGACGTACGCCATGCTGCAGGCCGCCGACACGACCGGCGTGTTCCAGGTCGAGAGCCGCGCGCAGATGGCGACCCTGCCGCGCATGAAGCCGACCTCGTTCTACGACCTGGTCGTCGAGGTCGCGATCATCCGGCCCGGGCCGATCACCGGCGACATGGTGCAGCCCTATCTCAAACGCCGCGCGGGCCGCGAGGCCGTGACATACGCGCACCCCGAGCTCGAGCCGATCCTGCGGCGCACGCTCGGCGTGCCGCTGTTCCAGGAGCAGCTCCTGCGCATGGCGATGACGATCGCGGGCTTCTCGGGCGGCGAGGCCGAGGAGCTGCGCCGCGCCATGGGCTTCAAGCGCTCGGTCGAACGCATGGAAGAGATCGTGCGCAAGCTTCGCGCCGGAATGACACAGAATGGTGTCAGCGCCGCGGCGCAGGACGAGATCGTGAAGCAGATCGGCTCGTTCGCGCGCTACGGCTTCCCCGAGAGCCATGCCGCCAGCTTCGCGCTGCTCGCGTACGCGTCGGCCTACATCCGCGCGCACCACCCCGCGTGCTTCCTCGTGGCCATGCTGAATCACTACCCGCTCGGCTTCTACAGCCCTGCCACCCTGGTGCAGGACGCGGCGCGCCACGGCGTGCGCGTGCTGCCGATCGACGTGCAGGAGAGCGACTGGCTCTGTCAAGTGACCGACGAAGGCTCCGTGCGGCTCGGCCTGCGTTACGCCGACGGCCTGCGCGAAGACGCGGGCCTGCGCGTCGCGGCCGAGTCGCCGTACGAATCGCTCGCCGACCTGGCCGCGCGCACGGGGCTCCACCGCAACGAGCTCGACCGCCTGGCGTCGATCGGCGCGTGCGCGAGCCTGGGCCTCGACCGCCGCGAGGCGCTCTGGCAAGTGGCGGCGCTCTCGGGCGGACTGCTCGCGGGCGCGACTTCGACCACGCCTTCTCCGCTCGACGAGATGAGCCCGTTCGAGCGCACGGTCGCCGACTATCGCGGCACGGGCATCACTACCGGCGCGCATCTCATGAGTCATTTTCGCGAGTCACTGCGCGCGCGCGGCGTGCTGTCGGCGGCGGAGCTGCGTAGCGCGAAGAACGGCAGCTGGGTGCGGATCGCGGGCGCCGTCATCGTGCGCCAGCGCCCGGGCACGGCGAAGGGCTTCCTGTTCCTCACCCTGGAAGACGAGACGGGCACGTCGAACGCGATCGTCGTGCCGAAGATGTTCCAGCGGCACCGCGCGATCGTGCAGTCGTCGGGGCTCCTGCTCGTGGAAGGCCCCGTGCAGAATCAGGAAGGCGTCATCCACGTGCGCGCTCGAAAGTTCGAGCGGCTCGACGTGGGAGCGCTCAGCGAGTCACTGCCGCCCTCGCACGATTTCCGGTGACGATGGCTACGGCGCCTTGCAGAAGCCGATGGCCGATTTGAGCGCGGCGCCGAGTGCCTGATCGTACTCGCTGCCTCCTTGCGCGCAGAGCTCGGTCGTGTGGTCGGCGATCTGGTCGTAGATGCCCCAGAGGCACTCGGCGAGCTTCGACTTCTCGGGCCTTCCGACCTTGTTTTCGAGCACGGTGCCGACGACGACCAGCCGATCGTCGCGTTTGAGAGCTGCCCAGCCTTTGCAGGTGGGCGCTTCCAACGCGTGACTCGTCTGCGCCAAGAAGGCGGCGAGAACCACGGCCGAGCACAGGATCCGCATCTCCTGCTCACAAGACCGCGACGGCTTCGATCTCGATCAGGAGCTCCGGCAACACCAGCCCCGCGACCTGGACCAGGCTGCTCGCGGGAGGGTTCGTCGGGAAGTACTCGTTGCGCAGCTTGCGAAACGAGGCCAGGCCCGAGAGATCCGTCACGAAGACGGTGATCTTCACGACGTGGGCGAGCGAAGCACCCGCCGCCGCGAGCGCCGCCTTGAGGTTCTCGAAGACTCGCCGAGCCTGAGCCTCGAAGTCGCCCGCGCCGACGAGCTTGCCCGCGGCGTCGAGACTGACTTGTCCCGAGACGTAGACCGTGCGGCCGCCGCTGGCCTCGACTGCGTGGGTGTAGCCGTTCGGCTTCGCGAGCTCGGGCGAATTGTGATGACGCATGGCCGCCACGATATCACTTCGCTCACGGCACGAAGGCCAGCACCAAGAAGGCCGCGAACACCGCCAGGTGTACGGCGCCGTGCAGGACGGTCGCGCGGCCGCTCGCCAAGGTGATCGTGGAGAGGAGCAGAGTCAGGACGAGCAACACGATCTGAGTCGGCGCCAGGCCGAGCTCGAGCGGCAGGTCCAGCGCGACGGAGATCGCCGCGACCGCGGGAATCGTGAGCCCGATGGTGGCGAGCGCGGAGCCGAGCGCCAAGTTCAGGCTCGTCTGCATGCGGTTCCGCACGGCCGCGCGCAGGGCGGACGCGGACTCGGGCGCGAGCACGACGAGCGCGATGATCAGCCCCACGACGTGCAGCGGCGCGGAAACCGCGCGCACGCCTTCTTCGATCGCAGGCGCGAGCAGCTTCGCCAGGCCGACCACGCCGACCAGGGCCACCACCAGCAGGCCCGAGCTCGCGAGCGCGGCCCGCGTCGACGGGGGCAGAGCGTGCTGCTCCTCCGCGTCCTGCACGGGCAGGAAGTAGTCGCGATGCCAGATCGTCTGCGCGAACACGAACACGCCGTAGAGCACGAGCGAGCACGCGCCCACGAACGCGAGCTGCGGGCGCGCGTAGGTCGGGCCCGGCGTGGTGGTCGTGAACGCGGGCAGGATCAAGGTGAGCGTGACGAGCGGCGCGAGCGCCGCGAGCGCATGACCCGCTCCTTCGACGCGGAACTCGAGCACGCGATGCCGGATCGATCCCGCCACGAGACACGCGCCGACGACGCCGTTGCACACGACCATGACCGTGGCGAAGAGCGTGTCGCGCGCGAGCGTGCTGGCGCCTTCGGCCTTGGACAGCATGATCGAGCCGATGAGTCCGAGCTCGATCACCGTGATGCACAGCGCGAGCACCAAAGTGCCGAATGGCTCGCCGACGCGGTGCGCGACGACCTCGGCGTGGTGCACGCCGACGATCACCGCCGCGACGAGCCCCGCGGTGGCCAGCGAGACCGACAGCCCGCCGAGCGGCCGGCCCCAAATCGCAGCGAGCACCGCGCACGCCGCGATCGGGAGCACGATGCTCCAGCTGCGCGCCCAGAGCTGCCTCACGGAGCGCTCGCCACTCGGCGCCACGCGACCGCGGCGAACGCGCAGGTGGCGATCTCGATCGCGATCGCCGTCAGGTGATACTGATTCGCGGTTCCCTCGAGCGAGATGCCGAGCAGGCGCACCGCCGCGATGCACCCGAACGTGAGCGCCGCGAGCGCGAGCGCTGGCTCGAGCCAACTCCTGCGCCACAGTGCCGCCAGGCAGAACAGGCCCGGCCCGATCTCGAGCGCGCCGTACATGACGCGCAGGTCGGTGAGCGCGGTGGGAGTCAGCTGCTCGAGCTGCGCCAGCGCGAGCATGCGCCGAGACGCCACGACATAGAGAACGCCGAACAGCACGAGCAATCCGCCAGACCACGCGGCCGCGAGCCTGCCGATACGCATCCCGATCTCCTCTCCCGAGCGACGCACGGGACGGTCATCTTGCCACGCGCTCAGTGCGCGTCGCCTCCGAGGAGCGCCCGCCGAGCCGCGGCCACGTCGACCAGCGGCTGCGCGCGCAGCCGTCCCACTTCGTCCGCGCCGTACGGCGCGAAGTCGGCGACCGGCCCGAAACGCTGCACGACCCAGTTGAGCAGCGCCGCGAGCTCCGCGTCGCCGAGCGGCGCCTGCGCGACGCCGGGCACGCGCGCCATGTACTCGCGCCCGCCGGGCGTGCGGGCAAGGCGAGCGACGGTGCCCGAGAGCGCAGGTACACTCCCCGGTGTAGCCCGGCCATCGACCAGGTGACAGCCCTGGCAGTGCAGCGCGTAGTCGACGGCCGGCGTGTGCGACGGCTCGGCGGGTGCGGCAGCGAGCAGCGCGGCGGCCAGAACGGTGGCGCTCACGACTCCGTCGCGACGCCCAGCACCACCGCCACCGAGCACTGCACCGCGCGGCTCTTCGTGCCGAAGCACCACAGCGCGTCGTTGTTCTTCGGCGTGATGTAGACGGGCTTCTCGCGCTCGGTGCGCTGGCAGTTGCAGCGGCCACAGATGCTCTGACCGCAGCAGTCGTTGTACGAGATGATGTAGTCCTTGCCGTCCGCCGGGTTCTTGCACGTGCCGATCCACGTGATCGACGACATCTCCGTGCCCGGCGGGCACGTGTTCTGGCTGCCGCCGCAGCACGCGCAGAGGAAGCCGTCGATCGCGCAGTGGCGCCAGTACTCGCAGCGCTTCGGGTCGCCCTCGGGCCTGCCCGCGAGCGCGACCTCGTCGGGCGCGGGCGCGCGCTCGCCCGCCGACGCGCGCAGCACCGGCAGCAGCGGCAGGCCGGCCGCGCCCACGGCGATCGTGCCGAGCCGCGCCAGGAAGCTGCGCCGCGACGTGCCGCGCGCGAGCTTGCGCGCGCGGCGCTCGAGCCAGCGGTCGAGCCGATCGTTCGCCATGCGCTACGCGACCTCCTGTCTCTTCTGCGCGAGATACTCGTCGAGCGACGCGACGCCGCGCTCCATCGCCTCGAAGAGACTCTCGAGGTGCTCGCGCGTATTGACGAGCCCTTCGGCGCGCACGATGCCCGCGGCGTCGACCAGCACCGCGTACGGCAGCTTCGCCACGCGGTACGCCAGGCCGAGCGCCGCGCCCAGCACGTACTCGCGCTCGTCGAGCGCGTGCTCGCGCGCGAACGCGACGTGCTCGTCGCGCGGGCCGTCGCTGGCGAGCACGACGCGCAGCGTGCGCACTTCCGCGCGTCCAATCTGGCGCACCACGGGCAACAGCGTCTTGCACACGGGACACGTCGGCGACAGGAAGAACAGCAAGCTGCGACGGCCGTCCGCGCTCGGCGCGCCGAGCGAGACGGGAGTGCCTGCCAGATCGACCACTGCGACGACCGGCGCGCGCTCGCCCACGCGCGGCGCCGCGCCGGCCACGAGCGCGCCCGCGGGCGCGACGCGCTCGTACAGCACGCCGAGCTGGCGCATCAGCGCCACGACCAGCGCCGCGAGCGCGAGCACCGCGACCCACAGCAGCAGGTTCGAGACGACGAGCGCCTCGATCACGCGTCGCTCCGCAGCTCGGCCATGCGCGGGCGCAGCGCCAGCGCGCGGTGCGCGCCGAGCCAGACGAGCGCGAGGCACGCCGTTGCGCCGGCGATCGTCGCGAAGTCGAGCCACACGAGCGCGCGCGGCGACGCCGGCAGCACGCATACGAGCGCGCCCGCGGCGAGCACCGCGTTCCGCGCGACGAGCGCCCACGAGATCGGCTCGCCGCGGCCCGGGCCGAAGCAGCCGCAGTCGAGCGAGCGCCGGCCGCGCGAGAGGTTCCACGCGATCGCGCCGCCGTAGGACGTCATGAGCAAGGCGGCTGCAGCAGGTCCGCGCGGCCCCGGCAGGGCGAGCGCGACCGCCACCCCCGCCTCGAGCACCGGGACGGCGAACACCGAGAAGTGTAGGACCGACGCCGGCAGCACGCGGTACTCCGCAAGCACCGCGCCGAACCACGCCAGGTCGCGCAGCTTGTGCACCGCCGCTGCCGCGAACAAGAGCGCGAGCCCGGCGCGCAAGCTCGCGAGTACGACTGGATCGACGCCCGACGTCGCCATCCCTTCGCTCACGGCCCGAACAGCAACGTGGGGGCGAGCCCCGCCTCGTGGACCTCGCCGATCACCTTTCCCGTCCGCGCGTCGTGCACCAGCGCAGGCATCGGCCCGAAGCCCGTCGTGATCAGCACCGGTGACTCGTCCTGAGTCACCAGGATGATGTCGGCGCCCGGGTTCGGCAGCACCGCGCCGAGCATCCACTCCCCCGCCCCGCCGCGCGCGAAGCCCATCTGTTCGCGCACGAACGCGGCGAACGGATTCCCGAGCGAGATCTGCTGCACGCGCTTGTGCGACGCGATGTCGTACACCCAGACCGCGCGCCCGCTCTTCTTGTGCGTGTCGGCCGGGCCCTGGTGCACCAGCGCGAAGAGGCGGCCCGACGCGGCGTGCACCGCCAGGTGCTGGTTCCCGCCGATGCGCCACGACGCCTTGCGGTCCGCGTCGTCGAACAGCGACCACGGCTCGGAGAAGCGGATCTCGGTGCCCGACACGTCGACGGAGTGGATCATCCCCTCGTACGAGACGAACTCCCAGGCGTCCTTGGCGCGCACCGCCTTCTCGGTGAGCGGGTCCTGGTTCGGGTCGAAGAACGGCTTCGTGCGCGCGAGCGCGGGCGCGCCGTCGGCGCCGAGCGACACGACGAGCAACGAGCCGTCGCCGCACACCATGAAGAAGCGCCGCGGTCCCGCCGCGAAGACGAGCCCACACCCCGGAGTGTCGACCTCCTTCACGAAGCGCCGCGCGCGCACGTCGACCAGCGTGAGCGACTGTGCGGGCGTCAAGTTGAAGACCGCCAGGAACTGCCCGTCGTCCGACAGCGCGTTCGCCGCGTTGCCGGGGTAGTACTCCGCGCGCTTCGGGGGAATCGGGATCTCCTGCACCGGCTGCAGCGTCTGGCCATCGTACACGGTCACCACGTCGGTGCGATCGCCGCGCACGCCGCGCGAGTAGAAGCTCTCGGGCAGATAGATCTCGCGGTGGTCGGGCGAGAAGAGCGGGTCGACCACGAAGCCGACGTTCGCCGTGCCGCCCGACAGGAGCCCGAGCATGTCGCCGGTGTCCGCATCGAAGAGGGCGGTGCGGTGCAGCAGCACGTCGGACAGCCAGAACCAGTGTGGTCCCGGCCGCTGCGGCAGGGTGGCGACGCGCCCCACGGGTTCGGCGCCGAGCTCTGCGCGCGCCGCCGATCCCGGCAGCCACGCGCCCAGAAGCGACGCGGCAAGCAGCGCCCAAGCGACGCGCGCGCCCATGCGGCTATCTAGCCCGAATCGCGGTCTGCCGACAAGCGCTCATGCGTTTCGGCGCACTCATCTTGGCGCTGCTGCTCGCGGGGGCGACACTGCCCGATGGCGCGCAGCCCGGCGTGATCGGCTACGTGGAGCAGGGCCGCTTCCACCCGCTGCTCGTGCTGGAGTCGGCGCAGTTCGGCCCTTTCGACTCGCAGCGGATGTCGCTCACCGGCGGCGTGCTGCGCGACGCGTTCGCGGACGGCGGTGCCGAGTTCCCCATCCAAGCCGAACGCGAGTACGCAGACGCCGCGGGCGAGCCCGTGAAGTACGGCCTGGCGCCCGGCCGTTCGTACGATGACGCGTTCTTCGAAGTGAACCGCGGCGCGAAGCCGCGCCGCGCGTCGGCGCCGAGCCCCGAGCTGGTGCAGAGCTTGCTGCGCTTCCTCGCGGACGACGAGCGCGCGAACGGAGTGCGCGTGCTCTGCGAGACCGACCTCGACGGCGACCAGAAGAAGGAGCTGTGGGTCGCCTATCGCATGCCGACCGGCGAGACCGGCCGCATGGTGTGGGAGCAGCGCGCGACCGCGGGCACGTGGGTCGAGCTCGCGGACCGCTGCTACGAGTGCCGGAGCGCGCGGTCGGACTAGCCGGCGCTACGGGAACTCGTGGTGCTGCGGCAGACCGTCCGTGATCTCGAACCACGGCGCCTTCGAGCCCACAGCGACGACGAGCGCCGCCGTGACCAGGTACCTGGTCGCGAGCCAGGCGACGGCGCGCAGGGTAGCCCAAGCGAACGCTAGCGCGCGTCCTCCACGCCCCAGGAAATGCGCGACCAGAGACGCTCGTGGCCGAGATACGCGATCGTCGTGTAGACGTTGCTCGCGATCATGAAGCCGACGGCGATGCGCGGCTGGCCCGTGAACCACCAGATCGTCGCGAAGTCGAGGCACATGATCAGCGCTCGGTAGGTCACGGCCTTCACGACTGAGCGCCGCACGAGGACACTTCGCGGCACGGCTCCTCCTCCAGATGGATCGGACGGGCGCTAGGGAACTCCAGACCTGCGACTGCGCGCCGCCTCGCGTGCCAGCTCCCAAAGAGACCGCCCCGGACCCTTCACGGCCTGCTGCTCCAAGGAAGCGTCGTGGACGGGCAGGCGCGGCTCTTCCGAGATCCGTGGGACCGGCGCGATCTGAGCGTTTGGGCACTGGAGATGGTCGTCGAGATAGACCTCGAGAAACCGCGCCCTTTCGACGCGAGCGAGATTTACGGGGAGGTTACAGAGCAGTCGAAGCATATCGCGGGGGGTGAGAGGAGTTCGGCTCGTGCACAACACAGAGATGGTCAGCTCGTCGCCCAGCAAGATCGGCCGCCTTCCCGAGTCCGCTCTCGACCGGAAGATCGCTCGAACACGTCCGGTGACGACGGAGCGCCAGCGAAACGCATCGTCGGGCGCGGCTTCCGGGGAATCGTGCGGCACGAAGCGCACGACCTCGATCTGCACGTGATGAGCGGCCAGCCTGCGCGTCTCGAGTTGCTTCCGGGCGGCCACGTACGACTGCATGAGCTCTCCCAAGCGGGGGGTTAACTCACGGCGTGATCGCGACCTTGACCACGCCGTCGCGTTGATTCGCGAACAGATCGTACGCCTCTTCGATCTTGTCGAGCGGGAAGCGGTGAGTCACGAGCGGGCGGAGATCGGCGCGCGCCGAGGCGACGACGTTCATGAGCCGGCGCATGCGCTCCTTGCCACCGGGGCACAGCGTGGTGACGACGGAGTGATCGCCGAGGCCGGCCGCGAAGGCGTCGAGCGGCAGGGTCAGCTTGCCCGAGTACACGCCCAGGCTCGACAGCGTGCCGCCCGGCCGCAGTACGCGCAGGCAGCTCTCGAAGGTCTGCTGCGTGCCGAGCGCTTCGATCGCCACGTCGACACCGCGGCCGCCCGTCTCGCGCAGGATCGCCTCGACGGGGTCGCGCTCCTTGTAGTTGATGGCGACGTCGGCGCCGAGCTTGAGCGACATGCCCAGTCTCTCGGGCAGTGACTCGACTCCGAAGATCCGCGTCGCGCCCATGAGCTTCGCGCCCACCGTCGCACACAGGCCGATCGGCCCCTGCGCGAAGACCGCCACGGTGTCGCCGATGCGAATGCGCCCGCTCTCGGCGCCGCCGAAGCCGGTGCTCATGATATCGGGGCACATAAGCACCTGCTCGTCGGTCAGAGCGTCGGGAATGGGCGCGAGATTGGCCGCGGCGTCGGGAATGAGGACGTACTCGGCCTGGCAACCGTCGATGGAGTTGCCCATGCGCCAGCCGCCCATCGGCTTGCCGCCGCACTGCGAGCGCCGCCCGTCGAGGCACGAGTCACACTGCCCGCACGGCGTGATCGCGCCCGCGATGACGCGCTGGCCCAGCTGGTAGCCGGTGACGGCTTCGCCCAGCTCTTCGATCACCCCGACGGGCTCATGGCCGACGGTGAGGCCCGTCGCCACCGGGTACTCGCCCTTCAGGATGTGCACATCCGTCCCACAGATGGTCGTAGTCGTCACACGCAGCAGTGCGTCGCGCGGCCCCACCTTCGGCACCGGCTTCTCCTGCAGGACGATGCGCCCGCGCCCCGCGAACACCGCCGCCTTCATCGTTCGAGCTCGCGCCGTGGCACGCCTCCTTTGCGAGGCACTCCATGCACGGCCCAGGCCGCCGCGCGCGAACGTGTCGCTCAGCGCAGCTGCCCGAGCGCTCGCGCCCGCCGCTCCGCGATCGGCATGTGCACCACTTCGAACTTCAGCCGGTCCGGACCGCGGAAGTACACCGCGTAGTAGCCGCCGGGCCCGAACGGGAACTCGCCGGGGCCGTCGAGGATCTCGCCGCCGAGCTCGCGGACGAGCTGCAGGACTCCGTCCACCTGCTCGTGCCGCTCGACGTTCCACGCCATGTGGTGCAGCCCCGGCTCGTAGACCTCGAACGGATGCGACGCGTGCGCCGGCTCCGCCTGCCACACGTTGAACGCGGTGCCGTTCCCCTCGTTGATGTTCACCGTCAGGTCGTGGTTCGTGCGCGAGTCATGGAAGATCGGGCCCACCGTGTAGCCCAGGAAACGGAGCAGCGGGCCGAAGAACGCCATCGCGTCGGGCAGGTCGCTCACCGTGATGGAGACGTGGTTGATCGAGCCGTGGAGCATCGCGGTCACCCCAGCAGCTGCTTCAGCAGCTTGCGCAGCTTGGGCGACTTCTTCAGCGCGTCGCGCAGCGGTCCGAGCTCGCGCTCGTCGACGATCAGCGGCATGCGCTGGAAGCGGCCCGAGTGGTCGTACGCGCAGAAGCGTACGAGCCCTTCGCTTCGCCGTCGGTGAACTTCAGGAGCTGGATCGTCGGGCGCGTGTACTGCGTCTCGATCTGGACTTCTTCCTCGATGACGCCGCTGCCCCAGTGGAGCGAGAACGTCTTCGACCCGTCGGCCTTCGAAGCCATGTCCGCTACCTCCCGATGCCCTGCGGTGGCGTGGTGTCCGCACACGCAGGCGCTGCACCCGTGGAGTGAAGGTAGTCGACGAGGTGCCGGTTGTAGATCGCCGCCGCAGAGATCGCGCGGCTCTGGAGCGCCGCTTGTGCCTGGCACGAAACGGACGGCGTCGTGCCTTCGATCGGCCGTATCCCCACGGAGCCGAGCCAGCAGAGTGAGTCACCCGGATCGGCGACCCCGGGGACTTCGAGCGACGACGAGCCGTTCACGCCGAGGACTCGGAGGTCGTGGCGCGCGATCGCCTGCTGGACCTCCGCATCCGGGTCCATGGCGGCGGCGCGTGCGACGTCCGGCCAGCTGAGCTCGGGTGCCTCTTCGCACTTGCGGCTCGCGTCGCTGACCGCAGAGTGACTCGCGCAACCTGCCAGCAACGCGAGCGCCAATCGCGAGAGCGCCTTTCGCAGTCGCTCAGCCGTGTCCGGCATGCGCGCCGTTCTCGACGACCACGGCGGTGCCGTAGCAGAGCACCTCGGCCGCGCCGACCATCGGGCCGGTGTCGTAGCGCACGCCGACGACCGCGTTCGCGCCCAGCTCGCGCGCGTGCGCGACCATCAGCTCGTACGACTCCTTGCGCGCCGCTTCGCACAGGTTCGCGAAGATTCCCGCGCGCCCGCCGAAGATCGTCCGCAGGCTGCCCACGATGCTCACCGGCAGCGACCGCGTGCGCACCGTGATGCCTCGCACCAGCCCCAGCGACCGAACGATCGGTTGGCCCGGAATCTCGAACGTCGTGCTCGTCTGCATCACCCACCCCCGTGGGCGGCAAATCTAGTGCCAGCGACGCCCTCGTTCTAGCGCGCACGAGGGTTCGCAGGTGACGGCGACTTTTCTGCCTCGGGACTTTCCTGCGCGAGGAGTGAGCCTCGCAATGGCTCCGACCGGAGAACTCCGCCGAGGAGCATCGCGGTGCCGCGGTGGATGTCGCGCCGCTCTGTGTGCACCGCCTCGTCGGAAAACCGTCTCCGGTCCTCCCGGCTGTGATTGACGTCCCCGGCTCGTCGCCGGAGCACCCGCGCGCTCGCCCGAACGGCTCATGCGTCGGTCGACTTTGCGCCCTGCGGCGGGGCCGAGTCCTCGATCGACCGCTCGGGGCGAGCCCCTCTTGCCTCCTGGCTCGGCCCTCGACCGACGACTCCATTGCTACGCCTGCGCACGCACACTGTCAATATGGTGGAATGTCGCGTCGCCGCGACGCGAACCCCGACAGGAGAACGACGATGGAGCGCTTCCAGATCCGCGTGCCCGATTCCGTGCTCGAAGATTTGCGCGACCGACTCGCGCGCACGCGTTTCCCCGATCAGCTCGACGGCGCCGACTGGAACTACGGCACCGAGCTCTCGTACCTGCGCGAGCTCGTCGCGTACTGGCGCGACAAGTACGACTGGCGCAAGCACGAAGCGGCGCTGAATCGCTTCGAGCACTGGAAGACGCGCGTGCGCGACCTCTCCCTGCACTTCATCCACCAGCGCTCGCGCGAGCCGAACGCGTTCCCGCTCGTCATCACGCACGGCTGGCCCGGCTCGGTGTTCGAGTTCCACAAGATCCTCGGCCCGCTCACGGATCCCGTGGCGCACGGCGGCAAGCGCGAGGACGCCTTCCACGTCGTGTGTCCGTCGATGCCGGGCTACGGCTGGAGCGAGGCGCCGAAGAAGCCGGGCTTCGACATCGCCGAAGTGTCGGCCACGAACGCGGCGCTGATGGCCCAGCTCGGCTACGCGCGCTACGGCGCGCAGGGCGGCGACTGGGGCGCCATCGCCACCGCGCACCTGGGCCGCATCGATCCCGCGCACGTGGCGGGCATACACATGAACATGTTGGTCGCGGGGCCGCCCGCCGGCGTGGCGAACCCCATGGAGGGAGTGACGCAGCAGGAGATCGCCTGGATGGGCGAGGTGGGGAGCTTCCAGAAGAACGAGACGGGCTACCAGCAGATCCAGGGCACGAAGCCGCAGTCGCTCGGCTACGGGCTGAACGACTCGCCCGCGGGCCTCGCGGCGTGGATCGTCGAGAAGTTCCGCACCTGGAGCGACTGCAAGGGCGACGTCGAGTCGCGCTTCTCGAAGGACGAGCTGCTGACCAACGTGATGATCTACTGGACGACACAGTCGATCACGTCGTCGACGCGGCTCTACTGCGAGACCATGCGCGCGGGCCGCTTCGGCGCCGCGGGCGAGAAGATCAACGTGCCCACCGGCGGCGCCATCTTCGCCAAGGAGATCTACAAGGCCCCGCGCAAGTGGGCCGAGGCCGCGTTCGACCTGCGCCATTGGAGCGTGTTCGAATCGGGCGGCCACTTCGCCGCGCTGGAGGAGCCCGAGGCGCTCGTCGGCGACATCCGCGCGTTCTTCCGGCTCGTGCGCTAGCGGCTTGGAGCGCGTCCTCGAGATCGCGGCGTCGACGCGCGTGCTGCGCGAACGGCGTGCGCGCGCGCTCGACGACGAGCCGCGCGGCGCATTGCTCGGCCGCGAGTTCGTCACGTTCCGCGGCTTCGCCGAGCGCTGCGCGGCGGAGACCGACGTGCCGGTACGTGCGCTGCTCGACGGGCCGGCGCTCGGCGAGCTGGTGGCGCTGTGCGCGCGTGGGCGCGGCGCGCTGGGCGAGCAGCTCGCCGAACGGCCTGGCCTCGCCGGCGCGCTGGCGGCGAGCCTGCGCGACCTGCGCGACGCAGGCGTGGCGCCGCGCGAGCTGCCGCGCGCGCTCGCGGATCTCGCGGCGACCTACACCGAAATGGAACGGGTGCTCGCGCGGCTCGAGCGGGACGGCGTGTTCGATCGTGTCGGGCTGTTCCGCCTGGCGCAGCGCGGTGCGCGCGCGTACCTGGAGCGGCGCGGCTTCACGCGCGTGGCGGTGCACGGCGCGACGGAGCTCGTCGGGTCGGTGGGCGATCTGCTCGCGGCGGCGGCGGAGGTCGAGTCGGTCGAGCTGCGCTTCTTCCAGCCCGACTTCGCGAGCGGGTTCGTCGACGCGCTCGACGAGAAGTGGCCTTGGGCGGCGTTCGTGCCCGAGCGGACCGAGAGCGTCGACCGTCCCGCGCTCGCGCGGGACGGCGAGATCCCCGCGGGCGTGCTCACGGTCCGTCGCGCACGCTCGCCGCGCGCAGAGCTCGAGGGCGCCGCGCGCGCAGCGCTCGAGCTCTGCGCCGCAGGCGTTCCCCTCGGCGACATCCAGATCGTCGCGCGTTCGCTCGAGCCGTACGCGCCCTGGCTCGAGCCCATCTTCGGCGGCTACGGCATTCCCTTCACGTCGTCGCTGCGCGTGCCCGACCTGGCCGACCCCGCGCGCCGCGTATGGCTCGACCTCGCGCGCGCGGTGACTCGCGATCTCGAACGCGATGCGGTCGTGCGCGTGGCCGAGTCACTCGAATCCTTCACGGGTGAGCGGCTCGCGCCCGCCGTCGCGGCTCTGGCCGAACGCATCGCGCGCGAGCGCGCCGTGGTGCGCGGGGCGAGAGATTGGCAGGTCGCGCTCGCCGATGCAGTGCCCGGGCCCGAGCGCGAGGCGCTCGAACGGGCGCTCGCGCGGCTCGGGGCCGCGGTCGACGCGCTCGTGCGACCGCCGAGCTTCTCCGACGCAGCCCGCACCCTGTGCGGGCTGGGCGCGGAGCTGTTCGGCGAAGCGAGCGCGGCCGGCGTCGCCGAAGCGCTGGGCGCGGTCGCGCGGCTCGACCGCGTGCGTGCCGCGGCCGGCGAAGCGAATGCGCCGACCCGCGACGACCTCGCCCGCGCGTTCGACGCCGCCCTCCGCGAGCCCGCGTCGACGCCGTTTGGCGACGACGCCGGCGGCGTGCGCGTGCTCGACGCCGTCCAAGCCCGCGCAGTGCCGTGCCGCCACCTGTTCCTGCTGGGCATGGTGCACGGTGCGTGGCCCCGCGCGCTGGCGGAGGACCCCTTCCTGCCCGACGTGGTGCGCGCCGGTCTCCGCGCGCGGTTGCGCCGTCCGGTGCCGCTGCGCGGCTCGGTCGCCGAGGAGGACCGCTTCCTGCTCGGTCTCTTGCTGTCGCAGGCGCGCGAACGCGTGGTCCTGTCGTGGGCCGAGAGCGACGCGTCCGGGCGTGCGCAGAGCCCCTCGGGGCTGCTGCACTCGTTGCCGTTCGTGGCGCCGGGCACCGACGTGCTCGGCGGCGAATCGCTCGCGTGGGAGGAGCGCGAACCTACACTCCTGCGTGTCGCAGATGCGCTCTGCGCCGCGGCCGGCGACGAGGCAGAGCTCGCGTCCGTGGCCGCGCGCCTGCCCGCGCCCGGCGCCGCGATGCTGCGCGAGGGGCGCGCGCTCGTGCGCGGGACCGATGCGCTCCAGGCGGAGACCGGTTTGCCCTACGACGGCGAGGTGGGCGACGCGCTCGCCCCGCCCCAGCAGCTCTCGCCGAGCCACCTGGAGCTGCTCGGCCAGTGCCCGTTGCGCGCGTTCTTCGCGCGTCTGTTGCGCGCCGAGCCGCTCGAGCCGCGCTCGCCCGACGAGCTCGAAGCGAACGAAGCCGGCGAGCTCGTCCACGACGCGCTCGAGCAGCTCTACCAGTCGCTCTTCGCAGAGGGCGCCCTTCGCGCGTCGACACCACATGGTGTCGCGCTCGACCGAGCGCGCGCCCTCCTCGATCCGGTGCTCGACCGTGTCGAGGCCGCGCGCCGCGTGCGCGTCCGCGAACGGCATCCGACCGCATGGCGCGCGTTCCGCGACACGATCAAGCGCGCGATCCTCGATTTCGTCGCACGCGATCTCCGTTCGCTGCTCGAGCACGGCGTGGTGAAGCTCGAGGCAGAGCGCGGCCTCGACGCGCGCCTTCGCGCGGGCGCGGGCGAGCTCGCCGTCGGCGGCACCATCGACCGCATCGCGCGGCTCGCCAACGGCGAGGTGCGCGTCGGCGACTACAAGACGAGCCGGCAGTTCGATCGACCCCTGAACCGCCAGGGCATCGCGCGCGGCACCGCATTGCAGATCCCCGTGTACGCTCTCGTGGTCGCCGCGCGCGAGCCGGGCGCGCTGGTGCGCGGCGAGACGCTGACCGTGCCGCTGCGGCCCGAGCGGGACCGCGATCGCGAGCGCGACGAGGAGCGCTGGCAGTTCGCGCCGGAGCTGGAGCGGCTCTCGGCGCGGCCGCTGGCGGAGCTCGCGGGACTTCTGCGTGCCGGGCTCTTTCCGATTTCGAACAGCAGGAACGAGCAGCCCTGCCGCAGCTGTCCCTACACCGTATCGTGTCGGATGCAGCACCCGCAGAGCAAGGCGCGGATTCGCGCGTACGAGCCGGCCGCCGGCTACTTCGAGCTCTCGGGGGAGAGCGCGTGAGCGACGGCGCTGCGCGCGAGCGGGCGGCGCACTGCTTCGACCGGAACCTGGTCGTCGTCGCCGGCGCCGGCAGCGGCAAGACGAGCCTTCTCGTGGAACGGCTGCTCTGCCAGCTGGTCGAACGCGACCTCGCGCCCGACGCCTTCGCCGCGATCACGTTCACCGAGAAGGCGGCCGCCGAGATGCGCAAGCGGCTCGAGGCCGCGCTGGCGCGGCTGGCCGCACGTGCGGCGGGCAAGCTCACGGAGGCGCACGACGAAGGCGAGGAAGCCGACCGCGCGTTCGCTTGGCTGCGCGGCCGGCAGTCGCTCGCGCTCCCACTCATCGCGGAGCGCGCGACCGCTCGGCTGCGCGCGCTCGCCGAGACCGAGGTCACCACGATCCACGGCTTCTGCGCCCGGTTGCTGCGGCGCCATCCGCTCGAGGCCGGCGTCGATCCGGACTTCGCGGTCGACACGCGCGGCGCCTGGGAGGAGCTCCTCGATGAGCTCTGGGAGCGCTTCCTCGCCGGGCCGGACGGCCTCGAAGGCCCCCGCAGCGCGCGCTTTGCGCGGGTGCTGGACCTGCTGGCGCTGCGCGAGCTCGAGACGCTCGCACGCGCGGCGGCGGGCTTCGCGGTCGCGGACGAGTCACTCGCGCAGCCGCTTCCCGACGTGCGCGCGGCGCTGGGGCCTCTGCTCGCGAACGTCATCGGTGAGATCGACGCGCTCGGGATCGCGCCACCTCCCGCGCAGGGCCCCGAGAGCTACCTGCTCGCCGCCCGCCCGCTGCTGGTGACTCTGCGAGAACGCGGCATCGACGCTTTTCGAGCCGAGCTCGAGATCGCGACGTTCGCCAGCACGCAGGGCATTCGCGGCCTCCTCGAAAGCACCCCGACCGCAAAGAAGCTGCCCGAAGCGACGCAGCTCGTCGGCGAGGTCCAGAAGCTCCTGCGCAAGCTGCGCAAGATCGACGACGAGCTCCTGCGCGAAGCGCTCGCGCTGGTCGCCCCCTTCGCGCGCGACGCGCGCGCCGAGGCGCGCCGCCGCGGCGTGCTCCCATTCGATGCGCTGCTCGTGCTGGCGCGCGACCTGCTCGCGAGTCACCCGGAGGTTCGGCGAGCCGTCGCCGAGCGGTGTCGCGTGCTCTTCCTGGACGAGTTCCAGGATACGGACCCGCTGCAGTACGAGATCGTGTTCCTGATCGCCGAGCCCGCCGGCGCCGCGGCGCGGCCCGGCAGCCTGTTCATCGTGGGCGACCCCAAGCAGGCGATCTACCGCTTCCGCGGCGCCGACATCGCCGCGTACGAGGCCGCCGTCGAGCGCATCCTCGGCTCGCCGGGCGCGGAGCAGCTCGTGCTGACGCGGAACTTTCGCGCGGTACCCGAGCTGGTCGTTCCACTCGACGCGCTGTTCCAGGACGTGTTTGCGCCACCGAGTCATTCCGACGAGTCACTGCGCGCATGGGTGCGCTACGACGGGCTCGAAGCGCACCGAGCTCCCGCCCGCGAGCCGCGCGTCTTGCGCTGGGACATCGGCGCGGCGCAGAGCGCCGACGCGGCGCGCGAGCTCGAGGCGCGCGTGATCGCGAGCTGGGTCGCGCGCGAGGTCGGGGCCGGGCGCTTCCGCTTCGGCGACGTCGCGCTCCTGTTGCGCGCGCTCACGGACGTGCACCAGTACGTGCGCGCGTTCCACGCGCTCGACGTGCCGATCTGGGTCGGACGCAGCCTCGAGTCCGAGCGCGACCCGGCGCTGCAGCAGCTCGACGCACTGCTCCGCGCGCTCGCGAACCCGGCCGACGCGCCCGCGGTCGTCGGCTTCCTGCGCTCGCCGCTCGGCGGCGTGCCCGACGCCGAGCTCGCACGGCACGCGACGCGCGCGCGCGGGCGCTGGCTGTACACGACCGCGCCCGTCGATTCCGCCCGCGTCCCCAACCTCGCGCGCGCGTTCGAGACGCTCGCGGGCTGGCACGCGCGCATGCAGCGCGAACCGCTCGCGCGAACCCTCGCCGCGCTGCGTGACGAGACGCCGCTTCTCGCGCTCCACGCGTCGGCGACCGACGGCGCGCGCCGCGTGGTCGACCTGTCGGCCATGCTCGACCGGCTGGTCGCGCGCGCGAGCGCCGCGCCCGAGCGCCCGCTCCGCTACTGGGTCGACGCGCTCGAGCGCGAAGAGCGCCGCCGCTCGGCCGAGGAGCCGCTGCCCGACACCGACGCGGTTCGCGTGCTCTCGATCCACGGCGCCAAAGGTCTCGAGTTCGACGTGGTGATCCTCGCCGATCTCGCGCGCGCGAACCCGCGCGACTGGGAGGACGCGCTGCGTTTCTCGCGCGAGCAGAACGCGCTCGCAGTGCGCACGCGCGCGGCCTCGTCGTCCACGTGGATCGAGCGCGAGCGGATCGAAGAGGAGCACGAGAGCGCGGAGCTGCGGCGGCTCTTCTACGTGGCGGCGACGCGTGCGCGTGAGCGGCTGGTGGTCGCGGACGCGCGCCGCAAGCAGGGGGTGGGGCGCGATACGTTCGGGCGCCTGCTGCGCGATTGGCCGGTGGCGGCCGAGAAGCTGGACGGCCCGTTCGAGGTCGCCTCCGTGCCCCGACGGCCCGTGCGGCCGCGCGCGCTGGAAGCGCTCGAACGCGCCGAAGCGGCGGCGGCGCGCGCGCGCGCCACTCGCTCGACCGCGCTGCTGCGGCCCTCCGCGGTGACCGGCGCCGACGACGAGCACGCGCAGCACGCGAGCGACTCCGACGACTTCGAGTCCGAGCGCCGCGCGGCGCGCCGGCCCGTGGCGCAGGCGGTAGGCACGGCGCTGCACGAGCTGCTCGAGCGCTGGGACTTCAGGAGCCGGGAGCGCGCGCGCGCGCTGCTTGCCGGCGCCGTCGTGCGGGCCGCGCGGCGCGCGGGCGCGGACGAAGCCGAGGTCGGAGCGGAAGCAGGCGCTGCGCTCGAGTCACTCCTCGCCGGCGGCTTGCCGAAGGCGCTCGCTTCCGCCGAGATCCTCGGCCGCGAGCTGCCGCTCGTCTTCCGCGACGACGAGGGCCGCGGCTGGAGCGGCACGATCGACGTGTTGTACCGCGATCCCGTCACGCGGGCGCTCGTCGTCGCGGACTACAAGAGCGACAAGAAGCCCGACGCCGACTCGCGCGCGCGCTACCGCGCGCAGCTCGAGGTGTACGCGCGCGGCGTGGCGAAGCTCTTTCCCGGCGAGCCCAAGCCCGAGCTCGAGCTCGTCTGGCTGCGCACCGGCCAACGCGAGCGGCTCGGCTAGAATCGCGGCGTGAGCTTCGACGACCTGGACGTGGAAGAGCTGCGCCGGCGGCGCGGCGAGAAGTGGGCGGAGTACCCGCCCGACGTGTTGCCCGCGTGGGTCGCGGACATGGATTTCCGCGTCGCAGAGCCGATCGCACGCCACCTGGCCGAGGCGGTGCGCATTCACGACGTGGGCTACCCGGTGAACCCGACGCCGTCGGCACTGCCGACCGTGTTCGCGAAGCGCGCGCAGGAGCGCTTCGGCTGGCACGTCGAGCCCAAGCGCGTGCTCGTGCTGTCGGACGTGGTGCAGGGCATCTACATCGCGCTCGAGACGCTCACGGAGCGCGGCGCGGGCGTCGTGTTGCAGCCGCCCGTCTACCCGCCGTTCTTCCACGCCGTGCGCGAGACGCACCGGCGCACGGTGCTGAACCCGCTCGTGCGCACCGTGGGCGGCTACGGCCTCGACCTGGACGGCTTGCGCCGCAGCTGCGACGCGGGCACGCGCGCGCTGCTCTTGTGCAACCCGCAGAACCCGACGGGCCGCGTGTTCACGCGCGCGGAGCTCTACGGTCTGGCGCAGATCGCGGAGGAACGCGACCTGCTGGTGATCTCCGACGAGATCCAGTGCGACCTCGTGTACGCGGGTCACCGCCACGTGCCGTTCGCGTCGCTCGGGCCCGAAATCGAGGCGCGCACGATCACGCTCACTTCGGCCACGAAGGGCTTCAACATCGCGGGGCTGCGCTGCGCCGTGGCGGCGTTCGGCAGCGACGCGCTCCTGGCCCGCTTCAAAGCGGTGCCCTCGCACGTGCGCGGCGGCCTCGGCACGTTCGGCCTGGCGGCGACCGAGATCGCGTGGACGTCGTGCCAGCCGTGGCTCGACGACGTGATGGCGTATCTCGACGGCAACCGCCGCTTCGTGGCCGAGTTCGTGAAGACGCGCATTCCCGGGATGACCCATCACATGGGCGAGTCACTGTATCTCGCCTGGCTCGACTGCGCGGACCTCGAGCTCGGCGGCGCGCCGCCGTACGATTTCTTCCTGGAGCGCGCGCGCGTGGCCCTGTCGGACGGGCGCAACTTCGGCAAGGGCGGCGAGACGTTCGTGCGGCTCAACTACGCGACGTCGCGCGCGATCCTGCGCGAGATCCTCGAGCGCATGGCGCGTGCGCTCGGGCGCTAGCTAGCGCAGCACCAGCTCCGCGGCGTTCCGGACCTGCTCCACGACCTCGTTCTGCTTGTACTGGCCGCTCCTCCAGCCGAGCATCGCGGCGAACCAGACCATCTGCAGCACGTTGCAGATGCGAGCCTCCTGGGGCGTGGCGTCGGCGAGGCCGTTTGCGGCGTCGGTGCGCAGCGCGCGCATGAGGAGGTCGCTCGCGACGACGTGGAAGCCGCGGATCTTCCCGGCGAGCTCGGGGTCGTCGGAGCTCGCCGCGCGCAGGATCGCGCGCGCCAGCTTCGGCTTGCGGCACAGCGTGCGCGTCGCGGCCGAGAAGTAGTCGGTGACGCGCTCGAGCGGCGTGTCACCCGCCGCGGGCACCTTGGCCATGCGCGCGGCCAGGCCCTCGGCTTCGCTCGCGAGCGCGGCCACGAGCAGGTCGTCCTTGCCGCGGAACAAGCGGTACAACGTGCCGAGCGCCACGCCCGAGTGCGCGGCCACGTCGCGCAGGCGCACGGCCTCGAAGCCGCCCTCCTCCGCGAGCGCCACCGCCGTGGCCACGATCCGCTTCGCGCGCTCGTCCACCGGCGAATCGAATAGCGGTTTTAGCCGTCGGGCTCCACGAGGCAGCGGTCGGGCACGCCCGCGCGGCGCGCGGCGTCCTCGGCCGCGGACTGGCGGAACTCGGCCTGGCTGCGCCGCTCGCGCGCCCGGTCGAGCGCCACGTCGCGGTTGAAGTAGGACGGTCCGCAGTGCAGCGCAGAGAGCGTGCAGCTGCTTTCCGAGGCCAGGACCGGGTCGTTCTCGAGCCGAGTGATCTCGTGCTCCCAGTGCTGGCGCTCGAGCGCGGCGTCGAGCCACGCCTTGACGAGCTTGGCGTGCGCGTCGCACGAGTCGTCGTCGGACGGCGCCGCTGCGCGCACCGGAGGCGGCGGGACCGCGGGCGCGGCGGGCTGGGCAGCGGGTGTGGCGACCGCGTCGTATTCCCGCACCAGCACCGCGTCGGGCGGCGGCGCCGACTCCGTGATGTGTAGGCTGCCGTCGGCGGCCTTCCACTCGTAGAGTCGGTCGGCGGCCGGAAGGCTGCGCGCGGGCCCGAGCGCCGCCGAGCCGACCAGGCACAGACAGGCGAGCCAGCGGCGCGCATGAGCGGACACACGCGTTCTCCTCGGTTCCTCTTCGTCGGGCCGCGCGGGGGGCTTTAGGCGCAGGAGCTGCGTGCGCCGTGGTACGCTACTCGGGCCGCAACTTCCCGGGAGAGCGCCATGAAGGTGGTCGTCGATTTCGATCTCTGCGAAGCCAATGCCGTGTGCGTGGACCAGGCACCCGAGGTGTTCAAGGTCGACGAGAACGACTACCTGCAGATCCTGCTCGAGACCCCGCCGGAATCCCTGCGCCGCAAAGTCGAGAACGCCGTCCGCCTCTGCCCGCGGCAGGCGATCTCCATCGTCGACTGACTGACCTCGCTCGCGCTCGGGGCGTAGCGCGAGGCGCAGAGGCCCGCTCAGAGCACCCCGCTCCGCTTCACGTCCAGGTACCCGTTGACCAGGGCGATCGCGAGCTGCTGGGGCTCGGCGTCCAGTGCGAGGACGCCGGCCTGGCGGAGGCGCTCGTGGGCGCGGCGGCGGGCTTCCAGGTATTGGTGCGTGGCGGCGGTGGTGAGCGCGGAGTCGAGGTCGCGGACGGGCGCGGCCAGCGCCTGCGCGAGTGCGCGCTCCTTCATGCTGGCCACGAGCACCAGGTGGCGGCGGCCGAGCAGGTGCGCGGCGGCGAGCAGGTCCTCGTGGTCCTCGTCGCGCAGGTTCGAGACGACCACCACGAGAGCGCGCTTGTGCAGGCGCTTCGCGAGGCTCTCGGCCGCGGCCAGGTAGTCGGACGCGAGCGTGCTGCTCTCGAGGTCGTACACCGCGTTCATGACGCGCGTGAGCTGCTGCGTGCCCTTGCGCGGCGCGAGGAAGCGGCGCTCGCCGCTGAACGTGGCCAGGCCGACGGCGTCGCCCTGGCGCAGCGCCACGTGCGTGAGCAGCAGCACGGCGTCGAGCGCGCGGTCGAAGTGCGACAGCGCCTCGTCGCGCGAGTGCATCTTGCGGCCGCAGTCGAGCAGGAAGACGATCTGCTGGTCGCGCTCTTCCTCGTACTCGCGCGACACCGCACGGCGTAGACGCGCCGTCGCCTTCCAGTCGATCTGGCGCAGCGTGTCGCCCGCGCGGTACTCGCGCAGCTGGTGGAACGCGAGTCCTTCGCCGCGGCGCGGCCGGCGCCGGATGCCGAGCGTGCCGGCGCGGTTCGCCGCGGCCAGCAGCTCGTAGCGCGCCACGGCGCGGAAGTTCGGGAAGACGCGCAGCTCCTGCTCGGGCCCGCTCCGCACGTTGCGGCGCCACAGGCCGAGCTGTGAGCGGATCGCGAGCTCGGCGCGCCCGAAGCTCCGCCGACCGCGCGCGAGCGGGCGCAGCCGGTAGCGGAAGCTGGCGCGCTCGAGAGGTCGCAGCGCGAGGTCGCGCGGCAGGCCGCGCACGTCTGCGTCGGGCGGGTGGTGGTCGAACACACGCAGCTCGGCCGGCCGGCCGCCGCGGTTCGCGATGGAGAGGGCCAGCTCGTGGTCGACGCCGGCTGCGAGCGCGCGCGGGACGTCGCGCGTCACCTCGAACGGGCCGAGCCGCAAGAGCGCGAACGCGTCGGCGAGCGCCAGCAGCGCGAGCGCGGCGCCCGCGAGCGCCCAGGCCGGCAGCAGCTCGGGTTCGAGCGCTGCGCCGATCGCGAGCGCGAGCCACGCGCCGCAGAGCGCGACGAGCCGAGTGCCGGCGCTCAAGTGCGCGGCGCCTCGACCTGGGCGAGCATGCCGGCGAGCAGCGCGTCGGCCTGCTGGCCTTCCAGCTCGATCTCGGGCGACAGGTGGATGCGGTGGCGCAGCGCAGCGGGCGCAATCGACTTCACGTCGTCGGGCGTCACGAAGCTGCGGCCCGACAGCAGCGCGCGCGCGCGGCCGGCTCGCACGAGCGCGAGGCCGCCGCGCGGGCCGGCGCCCATGGCCACCCCCGGCCAGCTGCGCGTGGCGCGCGCGAGCCGCACGGCGTACTCGCCCACGCGCGCGTCGACGAACACCTGCGCCGCGGCGGCCTGCAGCTCGAGCACGCCCGCGGCGTCGGTCACGGGCGACACCGCCGAGACGTCGAGCGAATCGCCCACGCGTCCCTCGGTGATGCGGCGCACGAGCTCGAATTCTTCGGTTTCGCTCGGGTAGTCGATCTGCACCTTCAACAGGAAGCGGTCGACTTGCGCCTCGGGCAGCGGATACGTGCCCTCGAGCTCGATCGGATTCTGCGTGGCCAGCGTCATGAATGGCGCAGGCACGGGGAGTGACTCGCCTTCCAGAGTCACTTGATGCTCCTGCATGACTTCGAGCAGGGCGGCTTGCGTCTTGGCGGGCGCACGGTTGATCTCGTCGGCGAGCAGGATGTTCGTGAACACGGGCCCGCGGCGCAGCCGCATCTCGCCGGTGCGCGCTTCGTAGAGCACGTGGCCCACGACGTCCGCGGGCATGAGGTCGGGCGTGAACTGGATGCGCGCGCTGGCGCCGCCGATCGCGCGCGCCAGGGCGCGCACGAGCAGCGTCTTGCCGAGCCCGGGCACGCCCTCGACCAGCGCGTGCCCGCCCGAGAAGAGGGTCACGAGCACCTGCTCGACGACCTCGTCCTGGCCCACGAGCACCTTGCCGATCTCGTCGCGCAGGGCCTTGGCGGTTGCTGCGGCGCGCGCCAGATCGGCGCGGAGCGGGGCGGGTGCGGGGTCGGTCATAGCGATCTCCTGAGTTTCTCGAGAACGGCGACTTTGGTCACGAAGCGGCTCGGGTCGCGATCGTCGCGGAACGCGAGCGCTTCTTCGATGCGCGCGCGCGGCACGCCCGAGAGCGACTCGAGCTGGGCCACCTGCTCGCTCGGCGCCGCCGCGTGGAAGCTCGGGTGCCGCTCGCGCATGCGCGCGAAGAGCGCGGCGCGCACCGCGGAGAGCAGCGCGTGCGCGGCGCCGCGGCGCCACTCGAGGCGGCCCGCCGCCCGCACGTGCTCCATGAGCTCGCGCTGCGCGGCCGGCGGATCGGGCAGGATCGGGCCCTGGCGGCGCACGGCCGACCACAGCCACACGAACAGCAACACGCCCGCGCTCGCCGCGACCATCCAGCCGTTGCGCAGGAGCCAGCTCCACGGCGACGGGAAGCGGTCGCCGTACACGAACCACACGGGGCCGCGGTGACCGCCGAGCCGAGTGAGTCGGTACATCATCTCGGCGTGGTCGTAGTCGCCGATCTGCGGCTGAGTCATGAAGTAGTCGTCGGAAAGCGCGGTGATCAGACCCTTGCCGTGGCGGAGCGTCACCAGGTGCGAGCCCGCGTCGTCGCCGGCCTCGACGATGAGCTCCTTCTCGGCGTCGTCCGTCAGCTCGAGCCGGAAGCGCTGGTCGAAGCGCAGCTCGAGCGCCGGATCGCGGTCGGGGAACTCGGCGTCGGCGAGCGGCGGCTCGTCCGAATCGTCGTCCTCGTCGTCCGCGGCGGGCACGAACGAGATCTTCTCGTCCGTGCCCTCGTCGGAGTCGTCGTCCTTGTTCATGAACTGGTGCACGCCGATCGGATCCAGGATCGGATCGCCGCTGCGCTTCTTGTCGTCCCAGAGCTGCCAGCTCACCACCACCAGGTTGCCGCCTGCGTCGACCCAGTTCAGCAGCGCGTTCGTGGTGTGCGCCTCGAGCGACTGGCGCTCGGTCGGGATGATGATGGTCGCGCTCTCGGGCGGGAGTGACTCGAGAACCCCCACGTCGTCGAAGCTCTTCGCGGGCATGCCCATGCGCGTGAGCATCCGCTCGGCGGCGAGGTACGGATTCCGCCGCGCCTCGCCTTCGTAGTCGTGCGGGACGATGACCTCGGTGCGCTGGCACGTGGCGAAGAAGAGCGCGACCGCCGCCGCGACGAGCGACAGCGCGATCGCGACGCGCGTGCCCTGCGAGCGCTCGCTCACGCGCGGCTCCCCCAGCCCGCGGACCAGCTCGAGCACAACCGCTCGAACTCCTCGCCCGACGGCGGGCGCCGCGCGTAGGCGCAGTACAGCCACGCGCGCGCAAGCCGAGCGAAGTCCTGCGCGAGCGCGCCCTCGAGCGCGGAGCTCGCGATGCGCTCGCACTCGCCCTCGGTCGCGCTCGCCGGCAGGCGCACGCCGAAGCGCCGGCCGAGCTCGACGAGGGCGCCGCGGTACAGGAGGGACAGCGCGCCCGCGGGATCGCCCGCCGCGAAGCGCGCGCGCGCCGCCGAAACGACGTCGGCCGGCAGTGACTCGGGCCGCAGGTCGAACGCGCGCCGCACTTCGCCGCCGTCGTCCGGCGGGCCGCGAGGATCGGGCCGGACACCCTGCATCCCGCGCGCGATGGCGACGGCCAGGATCGCGAGCACGATGGGCAGCGTGAGCCATGCGACCACCCGCCACGTCGCCGACAACACGTTGCCCACCCGATCCCAGAAGCCCGACGAACCGGGGAGCTTCCAGTCGAACGCGCGCAGTCGCCACTGCTCGACCTTCCTCGTGCGCGCGAAGTCCGGCGACTTCAGCACCTGGTCGATGCAATCGCCGGCGTCCTCGGGCGTGTCGGCCTTGCACGGCGGCTCGTCGGCGGCGCGCGCGTGCAGCGGCGGCGCGACCAACAGCGCGAACGCGGCGAGCGCCGCGGCCGCGCGCAAGCGCCGCTCGAGCCGGCGGAACGCGAGCTCCACGTCCCAGCCCTCGAGCCACACGCGCCGGTTGATGTACAGCGCGAAGCCGCCCGCGACGTAGAACGGCTCGACGGTGCACAGCGCCACGACGTAGAGCGCGAGCTCCAGCCACTCCAGCTCCGGACTGGCGCGCCCCAGGCCGCCCGCCGACTTCCAGAACTCGGCGCCGCTGCCGTTCCAGAACGTCGACGCCACCTGCAAGCCGGCGAAGATCACGGCGAGCTCGATGGTGCTGCACACGAACATGAGCCCCGCCGCCGCCGCAGACTCTCGTTCGGCCAGCACGCGCACGCGCCGCGCGCGCGCACGACCCCGTAGACCCTCGAGCTGCAGCACGGGCGCGAAGAAGCTCCGCGTGGGAGTGAGTCGGAGCCAGGTCAGTGACTGGAGCAAGCCCGTGCGGAACACGAGTCGCGGCAGCGCCGCGAAAGTCTCGCCGAGCTTCGGGGCGCGGCCGAGCAGCGCGATCGACAACACGTGCAGCGACACGCGGTCGTAGAGCGGCTTCAGCCACCAGAGTACGAGCGCGGTCCAGCCGACGCTGCGCAGCCCGAGCGCGAGCGCCGCTGCGAGCGGGAGCACCACGAGCGAGTGCGCACCGAAGAGCGGCCGCCAGTACGCGCGCGCGAGCGCGAAACCCAGGTCGGCGGCCTCGAGGCTCGCGCGCGGGCGCACCACGACCGCCATCTCCTCAGTCTCCATCGCGACCGCCGAGCCAGAGCCACAGCCCCACGAGGAGCCAAGTGACTCCCCCCGCCGCGTACTTGACCGCCGCCGGAAACAGCCTCGGCGACCAGAACGCCTCGATCGCGGCGGCGATCACCAGCATGGCCGCTGAGCCCGCGACGATGGGCAGGCTCGCGCGCGCCGCCGCGCGCAGCGCCCCGAGCCGTGTGTGCGGCCCCGGCGCGACGATCGACAGCCCGAGCCGCATGCCTGCTGCGCCTGCGAGCAGCATCGCCGTCAGCTCGAACGCGCTGTGGGCGACGACGAAGCGGAAGAACGGCGCCGCCGAGCCCTCGCGCGCGAGGTGGCCCGCGACGAGCCCCAGCGAGAGCGCGTTCCACGCGAGCGACAGCACCGTGCCCGCGCCGAACACCAGTCCGCTGGCGAACGTGCGGAACGCGATCGACACGTTGTTCCAGATGTAGAAGCCGAACATCTGCGTGTCCTGGTCCGCCGGGCGCGGCTTGCCGACGCTGCCCGACTCGGGGTCGTACATGTTCTCGAAATCGTGGACGCTCGCTTCGTTCATGAAGACGTAGATCGCGGTGGGACTCTCGTACGCGAGTGACCCGAGGCCGACTGCCAGCGAGTAGAACAGCAGGTGACACGCGAGTACGAGCTTCCACTCACGGCGCACCGCGCGTGGAAACTCGCGGAGCACGAGCTTGCCCAGGCTGCGCCAGTCGCCCGAGCGCGCCTGGTAGAGCAGCTGGTGGCCGCGCAGCGCGAGCTGATTCAGCTCGGCGACGAGCGCGCTGGACAGCTCGCGGTCGCGCGCCAGCGCGAGGTCGTTGCACACCTGCCGGTAGAGCGCGGGCCAGCCCGCGACGTCGACGCCGTTGGCCTCGCCCTTGCCGCGCTCGAGCAGGTCGAGCTGGGCGGCGAGCTTGTCCCAGCGGGCGCGGCCCTGCGCCTCGAACGCGGCCAGCTTCATGCGCTGCGCCCGAGCAGGAACGCGGCCATCGCGACCAGCCGCGCGCGCGGCGGCTCGCCCGCGGTGAGCGCGGCGGGAATCGCCGCGAGCTCGTCGGCGCGCTCGGGCGAGAGCAGCGCCGCGCGCTCGGCGAACGCGATCACCGCGCGCTGCTCCTCGAGCGTGAGCAGGAGCGGCGGCGCGACCGCGGGGCCCGCGTCGGCCGGCGCCGGTGCGGGGCGCCGCGTGCGCCGCGGCCGCGGCGCGTGCACCACGAGCGAGCCCGCGGCCAGGTCGCCCAGCCTGCGGAAGCTCGAGTCGAGACACATCGAGGTCACCCCGGCGAGATACAGGAGCGGCAGGAAGTCCGCGACCATGAGGAAGTTGCGCACGAGCGACGCCGACCAGCCGATCGGCGTGCCGTTCTCGTGCACCACGCGCAGGCCCACGACGCGCTTGCCCGGCGTCTGGCCGCGCCCGAGCACCTCGAACAACACCGGATAGAACCAGTTGATGAGAAACGCCGCGATGAGCGACAGCGCCACCGCGAAGCCCGTCCGCCCGGCCGAGTAGAACACGGTCTGCACGGCCGACAGCCCGAGCGACTGCACCGCCAGATCGAGCGCGTACGCCAGGCCGCGCGGCGCCGGGCCCGCCACCGGCAGCGCGAGGTCGACGCCCTCGGGCGTCTGCACGGCGTGCATCGTGTCGATCATGCGTGGATCGTAGCGGGGCCGCCGCTCGCGCGAGACCGATCCCCGGCGCGGACCGGGTTCGCGTAAGATCCCGCGCATGCCGAACCCCTTCCGCTTCGCCGTGCAGATCCACTCGCTGCCGCCCGACTCGTGGGCCGACCGCGTGCGCGCGCTCGAGCGCATGGGCTTCTCGACGGTCTTCGTGCCCGATCACTTCGGGCCGCAGTGGGATCCGACGGCGCTCCTGGCCGCGGCCGCGGCGGTGACCACCAAGCTGCGCGTCGGCTCGCTCGTGTACGACGTCGACTACCGCCACCCGGTCATCCACGCCAAGGGCGCCGCGACGATCCAGCTCTTGTCGGGCGGCCGGCACGAGTTCGGGCTGGGCGCGGGCTGGATGCAGACGGACTACGACGAAGCCGGCATGACCTACGACTCGCCGGGCACGCGCATCGCGCGCCTCGAGGAAGCGCTCACCATCATCAAGAGCATGTGGCAGAACGAGCGCACCAGCTTCTCGGGGCGACACTACAAAGTGACGAACATCGCGCGCGCGGCGGAGCCCGACTTCAAGAGCCCGAAGCTCCTCGTCGGCGGCGGCGGGCCGAAGGTGCTGCGCCTGGCGGGCCGGCACGCCGACATCGTGGGCATCAACCCCGCGCTCGTCGAAGGCAAGGTCACGTCGCGCACGGCGGCGGACCTGGCGCCCGGGAAGCTCGACGAGAAGCTGCGCTGGGTGCGGGAAGGCGCCGAGGCCGCCGGCCGGCGCTTTGGGGACCTGGAGATCAACTCGCTCACCTTCGTCGTCGCCATCACCGACGACGCGAAGGGCCTGCGCGCGGCGCTCGGCGCGAACACGGGCATGACACCGGAGCAGGTCGCCGATTGCCCGATGTTCCTCACCGGCTCGCCCGCGGAGATCCGCGACGGGCTGGAGAAGCGGCGCGAGCGCTTCGGCTTCTCCTACATCGTGATCCAGGGCCGCGACCCGGCCGTCGTCGAGAACTTCGCCGAGAAGATCGTCGCGCCTCTCGCCGGGAAGTAACTCGCGCGACAGCCGCGCCGCGGCCGCCTCAAGACGGGGCGGAGCGGCTCCGATCACTTCCCCGACATGAGCGCCTCGCCCGCGCCGGAGCCGCCCCTCCTCGAGCGGTACACGCGCGGTCGCGGCCGCGTGCACCTGACCGGCTTGCAGGCGCTCGTGCGGCTCGCGCTCGACCAGGTGCGGCGCGACGAGCGCGCAGGGCGGAAGACGGGGACGCTGTTCTCGGGCTATCCCGGCTCGCCGTTGGCGGGCTTCGACCAGCTCTTGCGCAGCCTTCGGCCCCTGCTCGAGCGCTCGAACGTGCGGCTCGTCCCGGGCTTGAACGAGGAGCTCGCGGCGACCGCGGTTGCGGGCACGCAGCTCGCCGAGGTGTTCCCGCGCGCGGGCTTCGACGGCGCGATCGGCATCTTCTTCGCGAAGGCGCCCGGGCTCGACCGCGCGCTCGACGCGATCCGCCACGCGAACTTCGTGGGCAGCGCGCGCCTGGGCGGCGCGCTCGCCGTGGTGGGCGACGACCCGTTCTGCAAGAGCTCGTCCCTGCCCAGCCACAGCGAGCACGCGTTCGCGCACGCTTGGGTGCCGCTGTTCTCGCCCGCCGATCCCGCGGACGTGCTGCGACTCGGCCACGCCGCGCTCGAGCTGTCGCGCTACGCGGGCGTGTGGACCGGCATGCGGCTCGTGGCCGACGTCGCGGACGCCGGGCAGATCTTCGAGCTCGCCGACGCTCCGGCGTTCGAACGTCCCGAGTTCGAGGTCGACGGCGCGCGCTTCTCGCCGCGCTTCGACACCGAGCTCCTGCCGCCGAACGTGCTGCGCATCGAGCAGGAGCTCGTGTTCGGGCGCATGGAGGCCGTGCGCCGCTTCGCGGAGACGAACCCGCTCGACCCGATCCGCTCGCGGCACCAGGGCGACCGCGTCGGCATCGTGGCTGCGGGCTCGCTGTGGCGCGAGCTCGAGCGCGCGCTCGACTTGTTGGGCCTCGATGAGCCGGCGCGCGCGCGCGTGGGCCTGCGCCTCTTGAAGCTCGAGCTCGTGTGGCCCGTGTCGGGCGCGCGCGTGCGCGAGTTCGCGGACGGGCTCGCGGAGATCGTGGTGGTCGACTCGCGCCGCGGCTACCTCGAGGAGCAGGTGCGCTCGGCGCTCTACGGCGCGAACTGGCGCCCTGCGGTGTACGGCCAGCGCGACCCCGACGGCGCATTCTGGCTGGCGCGCAGCTCGGAGCTGTCGGGCGCGACGCTCGCGGCGGACCTCGGCCCGTACCTCGCCGCACGGCTGCGCGCGCCCGGCATCGCCGCGCGGCTCGCTCCGCTCGACGCCGCGCTCGCTCGGGCGGTGCGCGCACCCGCACCGACGCGCACGCCGCACTTCTGCAGCGGCTGCCCGCACTCGGCCTCCACGCGCGTGCCCGACGGCTCGTACGCGGGCGGCGGCATCGGCTGCCACACGATGGCGCTCATGATGCCCGAGCGCGAAGTGCGCTTCATCGGCGCCATGGGCTGCGAGGGCGCGCACTGGCTCGGGCTCGCCCCCTACACTTCCGTGCGTCACCTGTTCCAGAACCTGGGCGACGGCACGTACTTCCACTCGGGCCGGCTCGCCGTGCGCGCGTGCGCCGCGGCGGACGTGCCGATCACGTTCAAGCTGTTGTGGAACGGCGTCGTCGCGATGACGGGCGGCCAGCGCGCGATCGGCTCGAAGTCGCTCGCCGCGCTCGTGCGCGACCTGCTCTCCGACGGCGTGCGCGAAGTCGTCGCGATGACTGCGGACGCCGACGTCGCCGAGCTCGCGGTGCGCGAGCCGCGTGTGCGCGTGGTGTCGCGCCCGGACTGGGACGCCGAGATGCGCCGGCTGCGCGAGCTGCCCGGTGCGACCGCGATGATCTGGGACGAGCTGTGCGCGAACGAGAAGCAGCGCCTCGAGCGCCGCGGCCTGCGCGCACGCCCCACGGAGCGGCTCGTCATCAACGAAGACGTGTGCGAGGGCTGCGGCGACTGCGGCGCGAAATCGGCATGCGTGTCGCTGCGCCCGGTCGAGACGGCGCTCGGCCGGAAGACGCGGCTGCACGAGAGCTCGTGCAGCGACGACCGCGCTTGCCTCGAGGGCGACTGCCCTGCATTCGTCGCCGTCGAGACGCCGCGCCGGGCGATCGAGCCCTTCGAGGCCCACCTGCGCGCGCCGCTGCCCGAGCCGCCGCCGCTCGACTGGGACGGCGGCCGCCTCGAGCTCCTGCTCGTGGGAATCGGCAGCACCGGCGTGGTGACGATCGACGCGCTGCTCGTGCGCGCCGCGGAGCACGACGGCCTGTTCGCCGCACACCTCGACCAGACCGGCCTCGCGCAGCGCGGCGGCAAGGTGATGTCGCACTGCGTGCTGTCGTCGGAGCCGATCCAGGGCGGCGCGCGCGTCGAGCCGGGCCGCGCCGACGTGCTGCTCGCGTTCGATCCCCTCGGCTCGGCCGACCGCGAGGCGCTGCGCGCGCTCGACCCGTCCCGCACGCACGCGGTCGCGCACTCGCTCTACGTGCCCACGGGCGCCGACGTCACGAGCCCGCGCTTCCGCCCGCCCTCGGTCGACGTGTTGGTCGAGCCGCTGCGCGCGGCGACGCGCTCGCTCGCGCTCCTGCCCGCGGAGCTGCTCGCCGACGCGGCGCTGGGCCAGCCGCTCGCCGCGAATCTGGTGCTGCTCGGCTACGCGTGGCAACGCGGACTGGTGCCGCTGTCGGCGCGGGCGCTCGAGCGCGCGATCCGCGAGAACGGGGTCGCCGTCGAGACGAACCTGCGCGCGTTCAACCTGGGCCGTGTGGCCGCGGCGGAGCCGGAGCTCGCAGCCGAGCTCGTGGCCGACGCCGCGCCGCCGGGGATCGGCGACGAGGACGCGCGCGAGCGCGCCGAGCGGCTGTGCGGCCCCGCGTTCGCGCGGCTCGCCGAGGCGCTCGGCCGCTTCCATTCGGCGAAGGACTCGAGCCGCCTGCTCGCGCGCACGGCCGGCTTCGCCGCCGACCTGGCGGACTACCAGTCGGCGCGGCTCGCGGAGCGCTACTGCGCGCGCGTGGCGCAGGTGGCGGACGCCGAGGCGTCCGCCGACGCCGAATCGCCCGCGCTCACCGAAGTGGCGGCGCGCGAGCTCTACCGCATGCTCGCGTACAAGGACGAGTACGAAGTCGCGCGCCTGCTGCTGCGCGGACCGCACCGGCGCTGGCTGCGGCGGCGGAGCGCGGGCGAGCCGAAGCTCCGCTACTTCCTGCACCCGCCGCTGCTGCGCGCGCTGGGTCTGCGCCGCAAGCTGTCGTTCGGCCCGGACTTCGAGCTGGGCCTACGCTTCCTGGTGTCGTTGCGCCGCTTGCGCGGCACGCCGCTCGATCCGTTCGGGCGTACGCGCGCGCGCAAGCTCGAGCGCGAGCTCGCGCGCTGGTACGACGCGCTGCTCGGCGAGCTGTGCGCGGCGGTCACGGCCGAGAACAAGGCCGAGGCGATCGCGATCGCCTCGCTGGCCGGCGAGATCCGCGGCTTCGAGGCGTTGAAGGAGCAGCGCGCCGAGCGCGTGCTGCCGTTGTGCGAGGCGAGGCTGCGCGCGCTGCGCGAGGGCAGCTGATAGCATTGCGCGCATGGGGGAGTGGCTCCGCCTGGCGCGCGACCGCGCGGTGGTGAAGCGCGCGCTGCGCACGGCGGCGTTCGTGGGCTCGGTGCTCATCGCGATCAACCACGGCTCGGCGCTGCTCGCGGGCGACGTCGACGGCGTGCGGGTGTTCCGCATGGTGCTCACCGTGTTCGTGCCCTACGCGGTGTCGACCAGCTCGAGCGTCGCGGCGCTGCGCTCGGTCGCGAGGCGCGGCTAGCGCCGGTCGGCGGCGAGCAGCTTCGCGCAGTCGGAGACCGCGAGGGAGTCCGCGAAGACGATCGTCGAGCCCGCCACGCGCTGCACGCTGGCCATGTGGTCGGCGTCGTCCTCGACCCCGCGCACGGACGTCAGCGCGAGCGATTCACCGGAGACCGTCACGCACAGCCGCTCGCCGTGGCCGGCGTTGCGCGACTGGTGCTGGTCGACGAGCGCGCGCAGCGCGCTGTAGCTGGTGCGGCTCGCCGCCACGACCGACAGCCCCGACGCGAGCGCCGCGATCTGCGTGTTCGACTGCGAGCCGTAGAGGTGGAAATCGGGGTACGCGCGCAGGTAGTCGCTCGCGGCCTGCAGCGGCACGACCAAGAGCTGCGCGTTCACGGGCTGATCGGACCAGTCCTCGCTCTCGGCGCCGGCGACGAGATACGTGCCCGAGAGCGGGCCGCTGCGCGCGAAGTGGACCTCGTAGGACTGCGACTCGACCACGACTTCGTTGCCGGCCACCACGGGTCCGAGCGGATTCTTGAGCACGTAGCGCACGGCGAGCGGCCCGAGGATGAAGATCGCGAGCAGGAACAACACGACCTTCCACATGCGTCTCCTATCGGCGGATGCGCGCTCGGGAAGTAGCGCGAGTTGCACCTCCGTGGCCCCAAACTCAATATCGCGAGCGTGAAGCTCCTCTCGTGGAACACGAACGGCCTGCGCGCGGCCGCGCGCGCGGGCTTCGGCGACTGGCTCGCCGACGAGCGGCCGTTCGCGGCGTGCGTGCAGGAGATCAAGGTGCGCCCCGAGGACCTGCCCGCGCAGCTCCGCAATCCGAAGCGCTACCACGCGTACTTCGCGCCCGCGGAGCGGCCCGGCTACAGCGGCGTGGCGACGTTCACGCGCGCGGAGCCCGAGAACGCGGTCGCCGGCATCGGCGCGCCGGAGTTCGACCGCGAAGGCCGCGTGCTCCGCCTGGAGTTCCGCGACTTCGTGCTCGTGAACGCGTACTTCCCGAACAGCCAGCGCGACCACGCGCGGCTCGGCTACAAGCTCCGCTTCTGCGCGGCGATGCTGCGGCTGGTGAACCGCTACAAGCGGGCCGGCAAGCACGTGCTCCTGTGCGGCGACTACAACATCGCGCACCGGGCGATCGACCTGGCCAACCCGCGTTCGAATCGCGACAACGCCGGCTTCCTGCCGGAGGAGCGCGCCTGGCTCGACCGCTTCTTCGGCCCGCATGGCTGGGTCGACACATTTCGGTGTCGGAACGGCGAAGCCCCGGGGCACTACACGTGGTGGAGCTACCGGCCCGGCGTGCGCGAACGGAACGTCGGCTGGCGCATCGACTACTTCGCCGCCAACCCCGAGCTCGCGCCGCGCATCGCGCGCGTGCGCCACCAGACCGAGGTGCGCGGCTCGGACCACTGCCCCGTCGAGCTCGTGCTGCGGGCGTAGATGCCGCGCGCGGCGTTCGAGCTCGAGTTCGCGCCGCGCGGCCCGTTCTCGCTGGCGCGCACGTCCGCGCGCTTCGCCCGGCACGGCGACACGGTGAACGTGGCGCACGCGGGCGGCTTCGCGCGCCTGGTGCACGCCGGCGGCGCGCTCGCGCTGGTGCGCGTCGAGGAGATCGGCACGGTGGCGCGGCCGAAGCTCGCCGTGCGCGTGCTCGGCGCGCGCGGTGCCGCAGCCGAAGCCGCGGCCGAACGAGTGCTCGCGCGCGTCCTCGGCGCGGCCGCCGACCTGCGGCCCTTCGAGCGCGCGCTGCGCGGCGACCCGCTGCTCGGGGGGCTTCTGCGCGCGCACCGCGGGCTGCGCATCGCCGGCAGCCTGTCGCTCTTCGAGGCGCTGGTCGGCGCGGTGCTCACGCAGCAGGTGAACCTGGCGTTCGCGTTCTCCATCCGCGCGGCGCTCGTCCTCGCGTTCGGCGAGCGCGCGCGCTTCGCCGGCCGCGAGTGGCTCGCGTTCCCCGCGCCCGAGCGGCTGGCGCAGGCGGGCGAAGAGAAGCTGCGCGAGTTCCGCATGACGCGCGCGAAGGCGGGCACGCTCGCGCGGCTCGCGCGCGCGTTCGCAGCAGGCGAGCTCGCCGAGGCGAAGCTCGCCGAGCTCGACGACGAGGCGGCGATCGCCGAGCTCGTGCGCTGGAAGGGCGTGGGCCGCTGGACCGCCGAAATCGCGCTCTTGCGCGGGCTGGGCCGGCTCGACGTGTTCCCGGCGGGCGACCTCGCCGTGGTGAAGCGCCTGGCGCGGGGTTGGCTCGGCCGCGACGCGCCCGCCGAAGAGCGCGAGATGCGCGCCTTCGCGGAGCGCTGGCGGCCGTGGCGCTCGCTCGCGCTGGTCTACGGGCTCGAGTCTCTGGCGGCGGCCTAGTGAGCGCGGCCGCCGACCCCGAGCGCCTCTGCGACGGCGGACGCCTCGTGCTGTTCATGACCAAGCGGAACGCCGCGATGCGGCTCCTGGTCGGTGCGTGGTGGGCGTCGAACCTGTACTCGCGGGCGGAGCTCGAAGCGGCGCTGCGCGCGGCGGGCTATCGCGAGCTCGTCTTCCCCGGCTTCCCGCCCGCGGCGGCGCACCTCGCGGCCTGGGGGCACGCGGTCCTTGCGCGGCGCTAGATCTGGTAGTCGGGGTCGACGGAGCCGGACTCGTGGTCCTTCTGGCTCACGTGCAGGCGCGGCGGCTCGATCTGGATGCGCGAGTACGGCGGCACCGATTGGTGTAGCCACACGTTGCCGCCGATCACCGAGCCTTCGCCGATCACCGTGGTGCCGCCCAGGATCGTGGCGTTCGCGTAGATCGTGACGTCGTCCTCGACGGTCGGGTGGCGCTTCTTGCCGATGTCGCTGCGGCCGAGCTTGTTCGAGAACGCCACCAGGCCCACGCCCTGGTACATCTTCACGCGGTTGCCGATGGTCGCGGTCTCGCCGATCACGACGCCCGTGCCGTGGTCGATGAAGAAGTGGCAGCCGATCGACGCGCCCGGGTGGATGTCGATGCCGGTCTTGCTCTTCGCGTGCTCCGACATGATGCGCGCCGCGATCGGCGCGCCCAGCTCGTAGAGCACGTGCGCGATGCGGTACGTCGACACGGCGTACGCGGACGGATAGGCCGCGATCACCTCGGCGTACGACTTCGCGGCGGGGTCGGCCCGGAAGGCCGCCTCGACGTCCATGCCGATGCAGTGGCGCACCTCGGGCAGCCGCTCGATGAAGCGGGAGGCCACGTCCGAGCTCGTGAGGCCCGACAGCAAGCCGTGCACGACTTCGAGGTCCGAGTTCAGCCGCTCGACGGGCGTGCGCTCGAACACGATCGAGCGCAGGTTCTCGAGCGCATCCACGACGCGGCCGGTGTCGGGGCACGCCTGGCGGCGCGCCTCGCTCACGGGGTCGTTCTGGTCGCGCTTCGCGGTCAGGTGCTGGGCGATCGTCTCGGTGAGGCTCGCCACGTCGACTCCCTTCCGTTCTCGGCTTCGATCCCCCACGGCCCCAGAAGGTTACGCCCGCCGGGCCCCGTTGTCCCCGCTCCGGTCTCGAGCGAGGTCGATCGGGCCCACCGTTGACGCACGGCGCAAGGGCTCCCCATACTGCGCATCGCCGTCCGGGGGGAAGGTGACCGACTACAGTCACTCGCGGCTTGCGACTTTCGAGGACTGTCCGCGCAAGTTCCGCTTCCGCTACATCGACGACATCAAGGTCGACGGCGAGGGCGTGGAAGCCTTCATGGGCAAGCGCGTCCACGAGATCCTCGAGCGGCTGTACCACCACGTGGCCCGTTTCGGCCGCCCGCCCAGCCTCACGCAGGTGCTCGACCGCTTCCGGACGGATTGGGCCCACGCGTGGCACGACAAGGTCACGATCGTGCGCTCGGAGAACCCGCCCGAGTTCTACCAGGACCGCGGGGCGCGCTGCCTCGAGAACTTCTACCGCGCGAACTACCCGTTCACGAACGGCGAGACGCTGGGCATCGAGAAGCGCATCCAGCTCGAGCTCGACCCCGAGGGGCGCTACCGCGCGGTGGGCGTGGTCGACCGCATCGTGCGCCGCGGCGACGGCGTGTTCGAGATCCACGACTACAAGTGCGCCGGCTACCTGCCGCCGCAGCGGCGCGTCGACGAGGACCGCCAGCTCGCGCTCTACCAGATCGGCCTCGAGCAGACGTACCCCGAGGCGCGCGAGGTCGAGCTCGTGTGGCACTACCTGGTGTTCAACCGCACGCTTCGTTCGAGCCGCACGCCCGAGGCGCTCGACGGCCTGCGCCGCGACATCATCCGGCTCATCGACGTGATCGAGTCCGAGCGCGAGTTCCCGACGAAGCCGGGCCCGCTCTGCCGCTGGTGCGACTACGCCGACCTGTGCCCCGACGCGACCGAGGAAGCGCGCGCCGTGGCGCGGCCGCGCGGCGCAGCGCAGCCGCTGCCGCCCCCGCCGCCGGCAGGCGGCGAGCAGCTCGTCCTGCTCCCGGCCTGAACCCCGTGCGCCGATAAGGGCGCATGGCGCGGCTGGTCTGTCGCTGCATGGGGCTGTCGAGCCGCCGCATCGCCGCGCTCGCGCGCGAGCGCGGCATCGGCGACGTCGAGGCGCTGGCCGAGGCCTGCGGCGCCGGCGGCGGCTGCGGCACCTGCCGGCCCGAGCTGCTCGAGATCCTGGCCGACGTCGCGGGCGCGCCCGTGCTCGAATCGGTGCGCCGCGCGAACCGCGCGCGCAACGCCAGCGAGACGCAGCGGCGCGTGGAGAGCGCGCTGTTCGGCAGCATCGCCGCGCGGCTGCCTGCGGGCGCGCAGGTGGAGCTCGTCTCGGTCGACGGCCTGCGCGTCGAGCTGCACGCCGCCGGCGCGCCGGAAGCCGAGCTGCACACGCTCGTCGCGGAGCGGCTGCGCAAGCTGGTGTGCGCGGAGCTCGAGGTGGTGTTCGCCTGATCGGGTAGACTTCGCGCATGCCCGCCCCGGCTCTGCGCGTCGAGCGCATCCCGACGCTGCGCGACAACTACACGTACCTGATCATCGATCCCGAGAGCTCCGAGGCCGCGGTGGTCGACGCGCCGGAGGCGGCGCCCGTGATTGCGCGCGTTCAAGCGCTCGGCGTGCGCGTCACCAAGGTGCTCTCGACGCACCACCACCCCGACCACAGCGCCGCGAACCCCGAGCTCGCCGCGCACTTCGGCGCGCCGGTGTACGGCCATGCGTCGGACTCGGGCCGGCTGCCCGGCTTCACCAAGGGGCTCGAAGAAGGCGACCGCGTGGCGATCGGGCGCTTGTCGGCCGACGTGCTGTTCATCCCCGCGCACACGCGCGGCCACATCGCGTACGTGCTGGCCGACGCCGTGTTCTGCGGCGACACGCTCTTCGCGGGCGGCTGCGGCCGCCTGTTCGAGGGCACGCCCGCGCTGATGCACGAGGCGCTCAACGTGAAGCTCGCGCGGCTGCCCGACTCGACGCGGGTCTTCTGCGGCCACGAGTACACCGAGAACAACCTGCGCTTCGCGCTCACGCTCGAGCCCTCGAACGAGGCGCTGCAGGAGCGCATGTCGCGCGTGCGCGCGGCGCGCGCCGCGCCGGCCCGCGACTGGCACCAGGCGCGCGAGGCGGAGATGACCGTGCCGTCGACCCTGGCGGAGGAGCGCGCCACGAACCCGTTCATGCGCGCGCATTCCGCGGAGCTCGTCGCGAGCGTGCGCGCGCGCATGCCCGACGCGCCGACCGATCCCGTCGGGATCCTCGGCGCCGTGCGTGCGCTCAAGGACCGATTCTGACCCGAAGCCGTCCGTTCACGAGAGCGCTGCTGCTCCTGGTTCTCTGCGCCGCGACCGCAAGCGCGCACGCGCGCGACGACCTCTTCGTTCCCGAGGACCAGGTGAACCTGCTCGAGGTCGACCGCCACCTGATCGCGGTCGTGGGCGTGGGGTTCGCAGCCGTCGAGACCGACCTCGAGCTCGGCGAGTACGTCATCGCCATGGAGAGCCACGGCGTGGTCGGCATCATCGCGACCAACCACCGGCTGCTCGGGATCCATTCGCGCGCGACCTTCTTCACCGAGCTGCGCTACCGGCTGGCCGAGAAGCCGGTCGACCCGGCCGGCGTGCACGTGGGCGAGCGCATCGCCATGGTCGAGCTGCACACGCGGCTGGTCGGCTTCGCGCCACAGCTGAACCGCTTCGTCGAAATCGGCCTCGGGCCCAACGAGTACCCGCGCCAGGCCCAGGTCGACGTGAACCTCGGCGTGCTGGTGACGCCGCGGCGCGCCATCGGCTTCTCGGCGCGGTCGTCGGGGTTCGTCGAAGTGCTGCTGTCGCCGCAGGAGGTGGTCGAGAGCGCGTCGTTCGGCGACTCGTCGGTGACGCTGATCCTGCCGCACAAGATCCTGATCCTCCGGCTCGGCGACAAAATCTGGTCGAGCTTGATCCGCTGAGCCTGTGCCGGAGAGTTGACGAATAGCGTCACCTGACTGACGCGAACCGTCCGCGAACCCCGCACGAAGACGGCTCGAGCTCGCGACGCTTCGCGCAAGTTCGCGGATTTCCCGCCGCTGTTGCCCGTCCCGCGCTTTGGCACGCGCGATGCTTTGGAACGGGCCCATGCGAATGACCCAGGTCACACACAGGTTGGCGCAGCTCCGCAGTCTCGAGGCCGCGCATCCGGAGACGCTGACGTTGCTGGACCTGGTGGCGGCGGTCGCGGACGCCTCGAGCAGCGAAGAAGAGGTCGTCGCCGTCGTGCACGATCTGATCGAGAGCGGGCGCGTGACCCTGGTCGGGAACTTCCGCTCCCGCGACGTCGGCCACTCGAGCTAGCTCGCTCCCCCGCCGACCCGTAGCGCTTCCGAGAGCGCGGTCACGACGTGGTAGACGCTCGTGGCGTTCTGCGCCGAGGACACGACGCGGCCGTCGCGCGACAGGTGCTCGTGCCAGCCCCCTTCCGGGTCGAGGTGGCGCTCGGCGCAGTAGGCGAGCGCGCGGTCGAGGCGTGCGGGGCTCTCGAGCCCCAGACGCGCGCGCACTGCGAGAGCCTTCACGCGCTCGGTCTGCGGCCACAGGCGCTTGTGCGTTTCGACGGGTCTGCCCGCGCGGTCGACGGCGTCGAGCACGCCGCCGTCCGCGTCGACGCCGTGCAGCTCCGCGAACTCGAACAGCCGCTCCGCCCGCTCGAGCGCGCGGCGGTCGCCGCCCAGCTCGGCGAAGCGGTGGAGCAGCGCGAACCACTCGAAGCCGTGGCCGGGCTCGACGCGCTCGCCCGCGGCGCCTGGCGCCGGCCGCCAGTCGGGCAGGAAGTGCTCGCCCAGCGCGCCCGAGGCGTCGCTCCAGCGCGAGCCGAGGAGCTCGACCAACGCCGCGGCCTCGGCAAGCGCGCCGTCGCCGGGCGCGACCGGGTGCAGCGCCAGGAGCGCCTCCACCAAGTGCATGTGCGGGTTCTGCCGGCGTGGGCCTTCGACCGGGCGCCAGGCGTCGCTCGCGACCTCGGCGAAGCCGCCCGACTTCGGCTCGCGCAGGCGCGCGCGCACCAGCCCGAGCGTTTCGCGGGCCAGGCGCAGCGGCTCGGCCTCGCCGGTGATCCGGTGGTGCTCGGCCAGCGCGAAGATCGCGAACGCGTGGTCGTACAGGTCCTTGCGCGGGTCGAGCGGCTCGCCGGCCGCGGTCAGGCGCGCGAACCAGCCGCCGTGGCGGCGGTCCCAGAAGCGGGACACCAGGAAGTCGAGGCCGTGCGCGGCAGCGCCACGCGCCCACGGCCCGGCGCCGAGCTCGCTCGCGCGGGAGAACGCGTAGAGCTGCCGCGCGTGCACGAGCAGGCGCTTCGCGCCGTCCGGCTCAGGCGAGCGGTCCGCGCGCAGCTGGCTCCAGTAGCCGCCCTGAGCGCGGTCCAGGCCGTGGCGCTCCCAGAGCGGCACGAGCTCGCAGACGAGGTGCTGGCGCAGCGCTGCGCGCGTGAGGCGCATCGGGCTTTGCAGCTTAGCGGCGCGCGGCTAGGCCGGCTCGGGGCTACGGGCGAGCGCCAGGAGCGGCGCCTTCTCGCTGGGGGCGGCCGCCTCGGCCACCAGAGCGCGCACGCAGGGCCGGCAGCCGCCGCAGCCCATGCCGGCGCCACAGGCTTCGGCCACCTGGCGCGGGCTGGTGGCACCCTCGCGGACGAGGCGCCGGATGTCGCGGTCGGTGATCCCGTGGCAGCTGCAGACGATCAAGAGCCTTCCCTCTCGAAGCGGCAGCACGATAGCTCAATTGAGAATGACTTTCAATTGCACCCTGGGAAAGCCGTGCCCGAACGGCGGCCGTTCGGCTACGCTGGCCGAATGAAAAGCGGAAAGTGGACGCGCGCTTGCGCCGTGGGCCTGCTGCTCGCGCTCTCGGCCTGCGGCTACAACACGATCCAGTCGTCCGACGAGGCCGTGAAGGCAGCCTGGGCCGAGGTGCAGAACCAGTACCAGCGGCGCATGGACCTGATCCCGAACTTGGTGAACACGGTGAAGGGCGCGGCGAACTTCGAGAAGGAGACGCTCGAAGCCGTCATCCAGGCGCGCGCCAGCGCCACCAGCGTGAAGATGGACCCGAGCGTGCTCGACGACCCGAACGCCTTCAAGAAGCTCCAGGAGGCGCAGGGCCAGCTCACCACGGCGCTCGGCAAGCTGCTGGTCGTGTCCGAGCGCTACCCCGAGCTCACGGCCACCGCCGGCTACCGCGACCTGCAGGCGCAGCTCGAGGGGACGGAGAACCGCATCGCCGTCGCGCGCAAGCGCTACGTCGACAGCGTGGCCGACTACAACCGGCTGGTGCGGCAGTTCCCCACCAACCTCACCGCCCGCTACCTCTTGCACGCCGAAGTGCGGCCCACTTTCGAGGCCTCGGCCGGCGCCGACAAGCCGCCCGAGGTGAAGTTCTGAGCGGACGCCGCGCGCTCGCGGCGCTCGCCTTTCTCTGCCTCGCGTTCGCCGCCCCCGCGCGCGCGTTCGAGGTGCCGACGCTCACGGGACGCGTCGTCGACCGCGCGGGCATGATGTCGCCCGGCGCGCGCCAGTCACTCGAGCAGTCACTCGCGCGCTTCGAGGCCGAGACGGGCCACCAGATCGTCGTCCACACCACGCCGTCGCTCGAAGGCCTGGCGATCGAGGACTACTCGCTGCGCGTGGCCGAGGCCTGGAAGATCGGCCAGAAGGGCCTCGACAACGGCGTGATCCTGACGATCGCGCCCACCGAGCGCGAGCTCCGCATCGAGCCCGGCTACGGGCTGGAAGGCGTGCTGCCCGACGCGATCTGCCGCCGCATCATCGACGACGTGATCGTGCCGCGGCTGCGCAGCGGCGACGCCGACGGCGCGATCACCGCCGGGGTGCGCGCGATCCAGTCGTTCGCGACGGGCGAGAAGCTGCCCCTGCCGCAGCACCGCGGCGCGCCCGGGGGGGTGAACTGGCTCCAGCTGGTCTGGATCGTGTTCATCCTGTTCGTCGTGCTCGGCCGGAGCCCGCTGCTCTGGTGGCTGTTCGGCGCGCGCGCGCTCGGCGCGGGCCGGCGCGGCTGGGGCGGGCCCTCCTACGGCGGCTCGAGCTGGGGCGGCGGCGGCTTCGGCGGGGGAGGCTTCGGCGGCGGCGGCTTCTCGGGCGGGGGCGGCGGCTTCGGCGGCGGCGGCGCTTCGGGGCGCTGGTGATGCGGATCGAGGAGCTGCTCGCGCCGAGCGCGCGCGACGCCGTGGAGGCCGCCGTCGGCCGCGCCGAGCGCGTGACCTCGGGCGAGATCGTGCCCATGCTCGTCGAGCGCAGCGACTCGTACCTGGACGTGCGCGGCGTGATCGCGGCGCTCGTGGCGCTGGCGGCGGGCGCGCTCTGGCTGGCGCTGCTGCCCGAGCTGTCGGCCTGGACGATTCCTACACAGATCTGTGTATTTGCGGCGGTGGCGTGGGGGCTGCACTGGGCGCCGCTCTTGCGCCTGCTCGCGCCCGACCCGCTGCTCGCGGCGCGCGTGCACCGCGCGGCGGCGCTCGCCTTCCACGAGCAGGGCCTGGTCGAGACGCGCCACCGCACGGGCATCCTGCTCTTCGTATCGCTGCTCGAGCGCCAGGTCGTGGTGCTGGCCGACCGCGGCATTCACGAGCGCGTGCCCGACGGCACCTGGGACGACGTGGTCGCGAAGGTGCTCGAGGGCATCCGGGCTGGCCGGGCCGACGAGGGGCTCGTCGAGGCGATCCGCTCGTGCGGCGAGCACCTGGCCGCGCACTTCCCGCGCCAGCCCGACGATCGGAACGAGCTACCGAACCGGCCGCGCGGCGCCTGAGGCCTTCTTCTGGCACTTCGGGCACACGCCGTAGAGGATGTGCCGGTGCTGAGTGAGTCGGTAGCCGTGCTCCACGGCGACCTTCTCCTGCTCTTCCTCGATGAGCGCGCGCTCGAACTCGACGATGGCGCCGCAGCTCGTGCAGATCAAATGGTCGTGGTGGTGGCCTTCGCGCTCGTACAGCGTGACGCCGTCGCGGAAGTGGTGTGCGCGCGCGATGCCGGCGTCGCAGAACAGCTTGAGCGCGCGGTAGACCGTCGCGGCGCCGACCTCGGGGTGGTGCGCGCGCACGACCTCGTAGAGCTCCTCGCTCGTCACGTGGCCCTTGGCGCTCACGAAGGCCTCGAAGATCGCCTCGCGCTGGCGCGTCTGCTTGAGCCCGTGCCGAGCCAGGTGCTCCGACAGGAGCTTGTGCATGCGCCGATCGGATTCTCCGCTCGCGGCCATGGGGCGAGTCACGCTATCCGCGGCCCGCCGGGCTGTCAACGCGTGGCGCCACGACGGGGCGCAGCGCGGCATCGATCTCGGGGTCATCGGCGATGCCGAGCGCGACGTAGGTCTCGAGGAGTCTCTCGCGCACCTCGGAGGCGCGCGCCGCGAGCGCGACCTCGCGCGCGCACAGCTCGAGCGCCGAGGCGTCGAGCCTGCGCACCACCTGCCGCATGACGAGCACCGAGAACGGCGCCATGGAGAGCTCCGAGATGCCCATGCCGACGAGGAGCGGCGCGACGGCGGGGTTGCCGCCCAGCTCGCCGCACACGGCGCAGGGGATGCCTGCCAGGCGCGCGCTCGCGGCCGCGTGCGCGATGCCCGCGAGCACGGCCGGGTGGAACGGATCGTACGACGCGGCGACGCGCTCGTTCTCGCGGTCGGTCGCGAGCGTGTACTGCATGAGGTCGTTCGTGCCGATCGAGAAGAAGTCGCTGTGCTTCGCGAGATGCGCCGCGATCGCCACCGCCGCCGGCGTCTCGATCATCACGCCGAGCGGCGGCGCGGGCACGCCGAGCTCGAGGCACACGTCGTCGAGCAGCGCGCGCGAGGCGAGCAGCTCGTCGAGCGACGCGATCATCGGCAGGAGCACGCGCACGTTGCCCTGCGTGTTCGCGCGCACGATCGCGCGCAGCTGCGTACGGAACAGCTCGGGCCGGTCGAGCAGGATGCGGATCGCGCGCCAGCCGAGCTGCGGGTTGGCTTCGGCGATCGCCTCGTTCGGCAGCGCCTTCTCGCCGCCCAGGTCGAAGCAGCGGACGGTGACGGGGTCCGGCGCGACCGACTCCGCCACGCGCGCGTAGCCGCGCAGCTGCTCCTCTTCGTCGGGCAGGCCGCGCGACGACAGCGCCAGGATCTCGGTGCGCAAGAGGCCCACGCCCTCGGCGCCGTAGCGCTTCACGAGATCCAGGTCGAAGAGGCCGCCGATGTTCGCCGACAGGCGGATGCGCCGGCCGTCGCGCGTCTCGCTCGGCAAGTCGCGCAGCTCATCGAGGCGGCCGCGCAGCTTGCCGTGCCGCGCGGCGAGCTCCGCATACTGCGCGCGCTGCTCGCGCCGCGGCTTCGCGATCACCGTGCCCGACACGCCGTCGACGATGATCTCGTCGTCGGCGCGCAGGCTCGACGACACGCGCGGCAGGCCCGACACCGCGGGGATCTCGAGCGAGCGCGCGAAGATGGCCGCGTGACTCGTCGGCCCGCCGTGCTCGGTCACGATGCCGGCGACCTTCTCGAGGTCGAGCAGCACGAACTCGCTCGGCGTGATCCGCTCGGCGACGACGATGGCGCCCTTGGCGAGCGGCGTGTCGCGCACGCCGACGCCGGCCAGCGCGCCCAACGCGCGCTGCAGCACGTCCTCCAGGTCCGCCGCGCGCTCGCGCAGGGTCGGGTCGGCGGCGGCGGCGAGAATGGACGCGTAGCTCTCGAGCGTCTCGACGAGTGCGCGCGCGCCGTTGCCGTGGACGTCGAGCTGGCGGCGCAGCCGCGCGCGGAAGCCCTGGTCCTCGAGGATCATGATGTGCGTGGTGAAGACGTCCGCCAGCTTCTCGCCGAAGCGCTCGCCGACGTGCTCGCGCAGCTCGTTCAGCTGGCGCACGGTCTCGCGCAGCGCGCGCTGCAGCGCGCGCCACTCGGCGCCCTTCGTGCGCGCGGGCCGGTAGTCGACGCTGCCCAGGTCGAGCGGCGCGGCGAGCAGGTGCACCGGGCCCCGCGCGATGCCCGGCGACGTGCCGATGCCCCGGAGCACCTCGCCCGCGCGCAGCGCCTCGGGCTCGCGCGCCGGCCGCACCCGCCCGCCGCCGCGCAGCGCGCGATCGAGCAGCCGCGCCGAGAGCACGATCGAGCCGACCTGCGCCGCGATCATCTCGAGCAGCTCGAGCTGGTCGGGCGTGAATACGCGCACGCGCGCCGTGCGCGCCGTGAGCACGCCGACGCGCTCGCCGCGCACGAGCAGCGGCACGGCCACGAGCGAGCGGAACTTCTGCTCGCCCGAGTACGGGAACGCGTGGACGCGCGGGTCGAGCCGCACGTCGGGCACGGCGATCGCGGCGCGCTCGGCCAGCGCCCGCCCCGCGATGCCCTGCCCCACGCGGATGCGCATGCGCCCGACCGACTGGGGGTTGAGCCCGCGCGTCGCGCGCAAGACGAGCGTCTCGCCGTCGTCCTCGAGCAGATAGATCGAGCACGCCGACGCGCGCATCCACCGCGCGACCAGCCGCACCACGTTCTCGAGCGTCTCGTGCAGATCGTGGCTGCGCGTCAGCAGCCGCCCGAGATCGCGCAACAAGTTCGCCGACGGCCGCGGCATGCCCGCAGTCTAGCGAGTCAGCGCCCGGGCGAAGCTCCCGCGAGTCAGCGGCAAGCCGCTGCCATCGGACCGAGGGTCAGTCCAGAAAGACCTGATCCTTGTCTTCGAAGCGCATCCCGAGGGCCAGGAGAATCTTGCGCTTGGTGTCCATCCGGCAGTTCATGCCCTTCTCCACCGAATGGATGGTGCGGAGCGCAACCTTGGCCTTCTTGGCCAGCTGCGCCTGCGTCATGAGCTTGTTCTCGCGCAGCTCGCGCACCCGGTTCTTCTTCCGGGGCTTGCTCTCGTCCATGTGCTCTTCGAAGCTCGTGTGCTCCATGCCGTGGAGCTCCTCCAGGTCAGTCCGGGAGCCCCCCTCACAGAGGCTCCCCCGTGCTTGGTCGCCCCATTCGATCGGGACCGTGAATCCAGTTCTTTAGCGGGGGCCGACACTTGGGAGCGCGCGTCGCGGGGTCGGCGCGCGCCGGAGACGGGCCCACGCGCGGGTGATTTGCAAAGGTGTTGCGCGTGACTCTGCGCGCCGCATGCCGGCGCGAGAGCCCATCTGAAGGAGCTCTGGCCTGGCCGACGAAGCACCGCCCGCGCCGCCCGCCCCCGACAGAAGCCGCGGCGCGCAGATCGCGCGGCGGCTCGTCGCGGCCGCGGTCCTCGTCGCGCTGGCCTCGTTCGGTCTGCTCTTGGCGGTGCTCTACAGCGCGGACTCGTCGTTCGTGGCGGGCGCCCTCTCGTCGCTCCTGGGCAGGCGCGTGGAGATCGGCCACGTCGCCTTCCACTTCGGCCGCCGGCTCGAGGTCGAGCTCGAGGCCGTGCGCATCGAGGACCCGGCGCGGCCGGCGGGGCCGCCGGCGCTCGAGATCGCGCACGCAGTCGGGGTGCAGGCATGGCCGCGCCTCCTGGCGGGGCAGTACCTGCCGCTGGACTGGACGCTCGAGAGCCCGGTGCTGCGGATCCGCTCCGCGGGCGGGACTGCCGTCGCGCCGCCCAGCCTGGCCGGCCTGCCGCGCCTGGGCTTGCACGTCAGCGACGGGGCGGTCGAGCTCGACACCGCGACCGACTCGTGGTCGGTGCGGAGCCTCGCCCTCGAGGCGCACCGGAGCGCTTTCGGCACGCGCGTCGAGGGCGACGCCAGCGGGCGCGTGTTCCGCGGCGACGCCCCCATCTCGGAGCTGTCGCTGCACTTCGGGCTGCGCCGCGAGCAGCAGGAGCTGCGCGGCACGTGGGCGGGCCTCGACCTGGCGGCGCTGCCGCGCGGGTCGATCTCGCCGCACGGCCGGGCCGAGGGCGACTTCGACCTGGTGCTGCACGACGGCGGCCTGCACGGCAGCGTGCGCATCGACGTCGCGCACTTCGTGCTGCGCGTGCCGAAGCTCTCCGGGCCGGTTGCGCCGGCCGTGGCGCGCGCGTCGGCGGACGTCGACTGGCGCGGCGACTCACTCGAGCTCGCGCTGCACCCGCTCACGCTCGACGACCTGGGCGCGAGCGGCACCGTGAAGGTCGGCACCGGCCCGAACGGCCGCTTCGCCCTCGACCTGCGGCTCACGCCGTTCGAGCCCGGGCACAAGGACCGCGTGTCGGGCCTGACGTTTCTGGCGCTCCGCTTCTCGAGCTGGGCGCGCGTGCAACAGCGCATCGAGGCCGGAGTCGTCGACGACATCCATCTCGCCATCGACGTGCCGCGCGCGACCGCGGCCGAGAGCCTGTCGTTCGACACGCCCATGCCCCAGACCGCGTTCTCGCTGCAGCTGCGCGCGCACGACGGCACCTACCGCACGCACCCGAACGAGCCGCCGCTCGAGAACCTGTCGGGCGAGCTCGACATCCGCGGCAACGTCATGGACGTGCGGCACATCAAGATGACTCACAAGGGCGAGTCGCTGCCCGAGGTGAACGTGCACCTCGACGGCATGCACCGGCTGGTGCACCTGCCCGACGCCGAGGACCACATGACGGGCGGCCCGGGCGTCGAGCTCGTGGGCCTGCCGCCGCTGGCGGCGGCGCTGCGCGCCGGCGACGCGGCCGCGAGCGTGCCCACCGTGTTGCACTTCGACAACCTGGACATGCGCATGCCCGCGTTCATGCTGCCGCTCCGCGGCGCCTCGGGCAGCCTGCGCTTTCCCGGCGGCGGCGTGCTCGCCGATCCGGTGACGGGCATCCTCGGCGGCGCGCCCGCCGACCTGCGCGTGAAGTGGGACCCCGCGGTCGACCGCGTCGACGTCGACGTGCACTACCGCGAGGGCGCCGCGCCCGGCGAGCCCACCACCGGCCCGGTCTGGCTGCGCGGCGACGTCGACTTCGAGCAGCTGTCGCTGCCCGACTGGCCGCTCGCGGGGCTGCGCGCGTCGCTGGAGGCTACCCGCGCGCTGGTCACGTTCGACTCCCTCGAGGGCGCGCTCGCCGCCGGGAGCCTGACCGGAACCGGCACGCTCGAGCTGGGCGTGCCCGACCGCGCGCCGTTCAAGTTCGAGCTGTCGGTATCGGACTTCGACCCGAAGCAGCTGTGCGCGACCTTCGGTCTGCCGGCCGAGAGCGTGAGCGGCCGCGGCTACGCAAAAGTGCGTATGTCGGGTGCGCTGCGGCCGGGCGGCGACTTCGCGAAGGAAGGCCAGCTCGACACGAAGCTCGTCCTGCGCGACGGCACGGTGGACCGGCTGCCCGCGCTGGTCGCGATCGCGCGGCTGCCGTCGCTCTCGGGCGTGACGAGCCTGCTCGGCAAGCCGCTGCCGTACAAGACCGTCGAGGTCGACCTGTCGCTCGCCGACGGCCGGCTGGCGTTCGCCGACGGCAAGCTGCTCGGCCCGCAGCTGCGCATCCTGGCCAGCGGCGAGATGAGCTTCGCCTCGCCGGACAAGCCGACCGACATCGTGGTCGCTTTGCTGTTCCTTCAAACGCTCGACCGCGTGCTGGAACAGGTGCCGCTCGTGCGGAACGTCATGCTCGGCGACGACCAGAACCTGATCGCCGTGTATCTGCGCGTGCAGGGGCCGCGCGCGGACCCCAAGGTGACTCTCCTGCCGCCGACGACCGTGCAGAACGTGGTCGGCTTCGCCTCGAAGGCCGTCGTGAACGGCGTCCGGAAGCTGGGCCAGCTCATCCCCGGGCGCAGCGCGCCGAAGCCCGAAGCGGCTCCCAGCGGAGAGAACCCTTGAGTTAGACTCCGTGCGCGATGAGCGATGCGGTCGAACGAATTCGGAAGGAGATGTCGCGCGTCCTCGTCGGCCAGCGCGAACTCGTGGACGGGCTGCTCATCGCGCTCCTGTGTCAGGGCCACGTGCTCGTCGAAGGGGTGCCCGGCCTGGCGAAGACGACCGCCGTGCGCACGTTCGCGCGCGTGCTCGACCTGTCGTTCCGGCGCATCCAGTTCACGCCCGACCTCTTGCCCGCCGACCTGCTCGGCACGCAGGTGTACGAGCCGGCGCAGTCGACGTTCCGGCTGCACCGCGGTCCGCTCTTCCACCAGGTGATCCTCGCGGACGAGATCAACCGTGCGCCCGCGAAGGTGCAGAGCGCGCTGCTCGAAGCGATGGAGGAGCGCCAGGTCACGCTCGCGGGCGAGACACTCAAGCTGCCCGAGCCGTTCCTGGTCATGGCGACGCAGAACCCGGTCGAGCAGGAGGGCGTATACCCGCTGCCCGAGGCGCAGGTCGACCGCTTCATGCTGAAGCTGCGCGTCGACTACCCGACGCGCGAGGAAGAGGTCGAGATCGTGCGCAGCCGCACCGCACCGGGCGTGATCGAGGAGCCCGCGCCCGCGCTGTCGGCGAGCGACGTGCTGTCGGTGCGGGAGACGGTGCGCCGCGTGCACGTCGAGCCGGCGCTGCTGGACTACGCGGTCGCGCTCGTAGCGCGCAGCCGCTCGCTGTCTGCCGTGGAGCTCGGCGGCTCGCCGCGCGCGTCGATCTATCTGATCGAGGCGGCACGCGCGCGCGCGTACCTGGAGCAGCGCGACTACGTGCTGCCCGAGGACGTGAAGCGCGTAGCGCCGCCCGTGCTGCGCCACCGCCTGCTCCTGACTTACGAAGCCGCCGCCGAGGGACAGACCGCCGACGCGATCGTGCGCGAGCTGCTCGGCGCCGTGCCCACGCCGTGAACGGCGAGATTGCCCCGCTCGCGCGAAGTCTGCGCGTGCGGGCGCGCCGCGACGTCACGACTTCGCTCACCGGCGCGTACCGCAGCGCGTTCCGCGGCCAGGGGCTCACGTTCGAGGAGCTGCGCGACTACGCGCCCGGCGACGACGTGCGCTGGATCGAGTGGAACGCGACCGCGCGGCTGGGCCGGCCGATCGCGAAGCGGATGCGCGAGGAGCGAGACCTGGTGCTCGCGCTGCTCGTCGACGTGTCGCCGTCGCTCGCCGACGAGACCGGCGACGGCGGCAAGCGCGACGCCGTGCAGCGCGCGGCGGCGGCGCTGTCCGCCGCGGCGATCGCGTCGCAGGACCGCGTCGCTCTCGCGCTGTTCGCCGAGAAGCTGCGCCGCGTGCTCGCGCCCGGCACCGGGCCGCTGCAGCGCGAGCGCGTGCTGCACGCGCTCGAGGCCGACGCCGACGGCGCGCGCACCGACGCGGGACCCGCGCTCGACTGGGCCGCCGAGAAGCTGCCGCGCCACTCGGTCGTGGTGCTGATCTCCGATTTCCTGTTCCCCGATCCCGGGGCGCCGCTGCGCCGCTGCGCCAGCAAGCACGACCTGGTCGCGCTGCGCGTGCGCGCCCCCTCGGACGCGCCGCCCGCGTGGCTGCCGCCCGTGCGCGTGCGCGGCGCCGAGGACGGGCGGACGCGCCTGTGGCGCCGCGCAGCGCAGGCGGAACGGGCTCTGCTCGCGCCGGTACCCGAGTCGACGCTGCGCGCGCTCGGCGCGGACTACGGCGAGCTGTGGAGCGGTGCGCGGCTCATGCCGAGCCTGCTGCGCTTCTTCGAGCAGCGCGCCCGGAGACGGAATTGACGCGGAGCCTCGCGCTGGCCGCCGTCCTCGTGCTCGCGTGCGGGCGCGGCGAGCCGCCTTCGCTCGGGATCGGCGCGCGAGTCACTCTGGACCGGAGTGAGACACGCGTCGGCGATCCCGTCGGAGTCACCGTCGAGATCGAGACGCCGCCGGGTTACTCGGTGCAGGCGCCCCCGCCCCCGGCGGGCGGGCCTTTCGCGTCGGAGTCTCTGCAGCTCGTGCCGCCGATCGAGGTGCCGGGCGGGCTGCGCCACCACGTGCTGTGGATCGTGCGCGCACGCGAAGTCGGCGACCAGGCGCTGCCGTGGCTCGACGTGCCGCTCGTGCGCCCCGACGGGAGCGTGCAGCCGCTGCACGTCGGCGGCGTTCCGCTGGAGGTGCGCTCGGTGAAGGCCGAGCTGCCGGAGCGCGCGGCCGTGTTCGACATCCGGATGGCGCCGCCGCAGAAGCCGCTGCCGCTGTGGGTGTGGCTCGCGGGCGCGGCGCTGCTGGCGCTCGGCTGGGCCGGCGCGCGGGCGGTGCGCGCCCGGGCGCGGGCGGTGGAGCTCCGCGCGGCGCAGCTCGCGGCGGCGGGGCGCGCGGCGCTCGACGCGCTCGACGGCGTGGAGCGCGAGCCCGACGCGCGCAAGCGCGCCGCGCGGGTGCGCGCGGCGCTGCTGGGCTTCGTCGCGGGCCGCTGGCGCATCGAGACGCACGCGGCGACGCCGGCCGAGCTGCCGGCCGACGTCGACGGCGAGATCGTGCGCATCCTGGCGGGTCTCGACGCGGCGCGCTTCGGCGCGGCGCCCGTCGCGGGAGCGATCGCGGGCCTGGCCGAACGCGCGCGGGAGCGCGTGCGCCATGTGGCAGAGCTTCGCGCTTAGCGCGCTGTCGGCGCGAGCGTTCGCGCTCGAAGCCCCGCTGTGGCTGTGGCTCGGGCTCGCGTGCGCCGCGGCGCTCGCGCTCTTCGGGCTCCTTGCGGGGCCGCGGCGGCTCTCGGTGGCGAACGTAGGCGGCGTTTCGGCCCGGCGTCTGTCGCCCGACGCGAGCTGGCTCGTCTCGCTCGCGCTGCGCGTGGCGGCGTTCGCGCTCGTGGCGCTCACGCTGGCGCGTCCCGTCGGGTTGGTCGCCGAGAACCCGGCCGCGGGCTCGGGCGTCGACATCGCGATCGCGCTCGACGCGTCGGGGAGCATGATGGCGCTCGACGCCGAGCTCGACGGGAGGCAAGTGACTCGCATCGAGCTCGCAAAGCGCGTCGTGGCCGACTTCGTGCGCGCGCGCGGCGGCGACCGCATCGGGCTCGTGGTGTTCGGCGAGCACGCGTTCACGCAGTGCCCGCTCACCGTGGATCACCGTCTGGTGTTGGAGGCGATCGACCGCGTCGAGGTCGGCGTCGCCGGCGATGCGACGGCGCTGGGCGAGGCGATCGGCCTGGCGACGCGGCGGCTCAGCGCTCAGGCCGCGGGCCCGGACACGCGCCGCGTACTCGTGCTGGTGACCGACGGCCGCCACAACTCCGGAAAGCTGGCGCCGAAGACGGCCGCGAGCCTCGCGCACCTGGCGAACATCCGCATTCACGCGGTCGGCATCGGCACCGAGGGGCTGGTGCCGTTCGCTCAGCCCGGCGCCGAGACCCCGATGCACTTCGAGCGCGTCGACCTGGACCAGGAGACGCTGCAGGTCGTGGCGGACGCCACGGACGGGAAGTTCTTCCACGCGCGCAAGCCCGAGGACCTGCGCGAGGTCGCGGAGGCGATCGACCGCATGGAGGCGCGGCCGAGCGCGCTGGACCAGCACTACCGCCATGCGTCGCTCGCGCCGTTCACGCTCGCGCTTGCGCTCCTCTGTCTCGTGGGCGAGGCCGCGCTCGCGCACGGCGCGCTGCGGAGGCTGCCGTGAGTGCGCCGCTTCTCGCCGAGCTGCTCGCGTTCGCCGCGGCGCTCTTCGCGGCGCAGGCTGCGCTGCGTTCGCGCCGGGAGCTGCGCGCGTGGCTCGGCCGCGACCCGGCGGGCTGGCGCCGCTTCGCACGCGCCCTCGCGCTCGCGCTCGCCGCCGCGCTCGTCGCGCTGGCGCTGCGCCTCGCGCTCGGCACGCCCGAGTCACTCAGCGGCGCGGGCTCCGACGTGGTGATCGCGATCGACGTGTCGGAGAGCATGGACGTGCCCGACGTCGCGCCATCGCGCCTGCGCCGCGCACAGCGCACGGCCGAGCGCGTGGTGCAGGCCGCGCGCGGGGAGCGCCTCGCGCTCGTCGTGTTCTCGGGCGACGCCTACATCGCGCTGCCGCTCACGCAGGACCGCGACGCGATGCTGACGTACATCCGCTCGCTCGACTCCGGCACGATCTCGGTGCGCGGCAGCGAGCTCGGACGCGCGCTCGCCGAGGCGGGCCGCGCGTTCGATCCGCGCTCGAGCCGGCCGCGCAGCGTGCTCTTGCTCACCGACGGCGAGGACTTCGGCCCCGCGCCCGAGCCGCAGGTCGCCGAGCTGCGCGCGCTCGGCGTGCGCGTCGTCGCGGTCGGCTTCGGCACCGAGGAGGGTGGCCCCGTGCCCGGCCAGGCCGCGCAGGCCGAGTCGGTGCGCATGGGCGAGACCGCGATCTCGCAGCGCAACGATGGCCTCCTGCGCCACATCGCAGACGAGACCGACGGCGTCTTCTATCGCGACATGGAGGATCACCCGCAGCCGACCGCGCTCCTGCCCGCGCAAGCGAGCGCTGCGCGCGCCGAGCAAGCCCCCGAGAGGACGGAGCTCGGGCCGGTGCTCGCGCTGGCGGCGCTCGCGCTCGCCGCCGAGCTCTGGCTCTCGTGTGCGCGCGTCCGGCTCGCGCGGCGGCGCCTCGCGAGGCCCGCGCTCGCCCTCGCCGCTCTCGCGCTCGGCGGCTTCGGACCGGCGTCGGCGGTGAGCCGCGGCGACGCCGCGCTCGCCGACGACAAGCCCGCGGACGCGCTCTCGTACTACCGCGAGGCCGAGACGTCGAACCCGAGCGACGCGCGCCTGCAGGTGCGCATCGGGAACGCGCTCTACCGGTTGCAGCGCCTGGACCAGGCGGCGAGCGCGTACCTCGAGGCGCTGCGCACCGTCGAGCCGGGCGACGCCGACACGCGCTTCGCCGCGAGCTTCAACCTGGGCGACGCGTTCGTCGCGAAGCAGCACTTCGAAGAGGCGCGCGACGCGTTCTGGGCGGCCCTGCTCGCGCGGCCCGACAGCCTGGAGGCGAAGTTCAACTACGAGTGGGCCGCCTCGCACGTCGTCGACGTGCCGCCCGTGCCGCCGCCACCACAGCCGAACACCGCGCCGAAGCGCGACAACAAGGGCCAGGGCAAGAGCGACACCCGAGAGCAGCAGCCGCGCCCCAGCGACGCGCAGCCCGAGAAAGGCACGCTCGACGAGCGCGAGGCCGAGCACTGGCTCGACTCGCTCGACGAGCCCGTCGGCGACGCGCTGCGCCAGCAGATCACGAACGCTTCGGGCGGCCGCGCGCGCGCACGGCCCGGCGGCAAGACCTGGTGAAGCGGCGCTTCGCCGCGGCGCTCGCGCTCGCCGCGGCGCTCGCGCGCTCGGCGGCCGGAGCGGAGCCCGAGCTCCGCGTGTCGGTGAAGCTCGACCGCGACTCGGTCGTGCTGCACCAGCAGCTCTTGCTCTCGATCGAAGTGATGCATCCAGCCGGCGCGCGCGCGAGCTGGGAAGCGCCGGCGTTCGACGGCTTCTGGGCCGAGCGCCTGAGCACGCGCGCGCTGCCCGACGACCCCAGCGGCCTGCACCGCACCGAGTTCCGACGCGCGCTCTTCCCCACGCGCACGGGCGAGCTCGTCGTCGCGCCGTCGAAGCTCGAGGTCGTGGGGGAGAACGGCCCCCCGCACGACGTGTCCGTGCCGGGCGCGCGCGTGCAGGTGCGCGCACTGCCCGCGAACGTGCCGCCCGACGCGCTCGTCGGCCACCTCGACATCCACGTGTCGGCCGCCGACGAGCGCGTGCGGCTCGGCAAGTCCATCGTCGTAGCGATCGAGCTCGCGGGCGACGCGAACGTGTGGGACGCGCCCGCCCCGAACCTCGAGTCACTCCTCTCGCCCGACGTCGACGTGTTCCCCGAGCCGCCGCGCGAGTCGATCGCCGAGAGCTCGGGGCGCGCGGTCGCGCGGCGCACGTTCCGCTACGCGCTCGTGCCGTCCCACACCGGCGTGATGCGCATGGCGGCGCTCGAGGTGCCGTATTTCGACCCCGCGAGCGGCAAGCTGGAGACGGCGCGCGGCGACGCGCTCGCGTTCGACGTGTTCGAGGGTCCCGTGGGCGAGGACGCGCACGCGTTCGCGAGGCGGCCCGCGCGGCCCGCCGACGAGCCGCTGCCGCTCGGCTGGCTCTTCGGCGCGGCCGGTCTGGCGGCGCTCGCGGGCGCGGTGCTCTTCGCGCGCCTGCGCCGCGGCGGCTTCGCGCAGCTCGTCGCGCCCGGCGGAGCCGCGGTGCGCTCGGCGTTCGACGCGGCCAGCGCGGCGCGCGGCGGCGCCGGCTTCCACGCGCTCCTCGCGCGCGCGGTGCGCGCCGGCGTCGAGGCGAAGCACCGCTTCGACGCGCAGGCGCTCACGCCCGCCGAGCTCGCGGCGCGCGGCGCGGAGCGCGAAGCGGTCGAGCTGCTCGAGGCGCTCGAGCGCGCGCGCTTCGCGGGCCGCAGCGCGGACGATGGCGCCCTGCTCGAGCGCACGCGCGCCTACCTCGGCCTGTAGGCGTCAGTAGCGCGCGATCACGTGCTCGGCGAAGTCGCGGAACTGCTCGCGCGCAAAGTCGATCGGCGGGAGCAGCGTGATCTCGCGCAGGCCGGCGCGCTCGGCGCGCTTGAGCGAGTCGACGATCTCGTCGGGCGTGCCCGCGAGGATCCAGGTGCGGATCGCCTCGGGAGTGACGAAGCGCCGCTCCGCCGGCACGAGGAACGCGCAGTGGCCCTCGTGCACCTGCAGGTACCGCTTGTCGGGCGGCGTCGCCATCTTGTCGACGTACGCGCAGTACTCCTCGAAGAGCCCGTAGAGCGAGGGCGGCACGGGCGGGCCGTCGCCGGGGTTCATGCGCCAGCCCTCCCAAGCGTAGTGCCACGCTGCGGCGACCTGCGAGCCGCACGCGTCGATGACTCGCTCGCTCGCGAGTGACTCGCCGGGGCGCAGCACGACCGCGGTCGTGAGCGCAGCGGTGTGGAAGTCGGACGGCAGCGCGCGGCCGAGCTCCTTCGCGCCCGCCTCGATCGCGGCCAGGCTGCGCTTCGTCATCTCGGGCGGCTCGTGCAGCGCCGAGATGCGGCCGTCGCCGTACGCGCCCGCCGCGCGCAACGCGCCGGGCCCGTTCGCGGCGACCCAGATCGGGATCGGCTTCTCGAGCTCGATGAACTTGCGGTCCAGGTTGAGGAAGCGGATCGCGCGCTTCTCGGCGCCGTGCGCGTACTCGACCTCTTCGCCGGCGAGCAGGCCGCGCACGACGCGCAGGTACTCGCGGAACTCGCGCGGCACCATCGGGCGCATGCCCATCACGCGCATCGCCGTGTGGCCGGTGCCGATGCCGAGGAACACGCGGCCGGGCGCCAGGCGCGCGATCGAGGCGATCGAATGCGCGGTCACGGGCGCGAGGCGCGTGGGCGCGATGGCGACGCCCGTGCCGAGCTCGATGCGCGACGTGTGCTCCGCGGCGAGCGCCAGGGTGGCGTAGCAATCCGACCAGATCATCTGCGAGTCGGGCACCCAGCCGTGGTCGTAGCCGAGCGACTCGCATTCGACGAGGAGCTTCCAGTCGTCGATCTTCGTCGCGACCATCGCGCCGAACTTCATCGCCGCCTCACGCGTGCACGGGCGGACGGCGCCCGGCCCAGGGCCGCGCCGACTCGAGCTGCGCGGCGACGCGGAGCAACAGGTCCTCGCGGCCCCACGGCGCGACGAGCTGCACGCCGATCGGCAGCCCCGACGCATTCCAGTGTAGGGGCACGCTGATGGCCGGCTCGCCGGTCATGTTCTGGATCGGCGTGAAGGGGATGAAGTCGACGAGCGTGTCCCACGTGCGGAGCGGCGCCTCGCGCTTTGCCGTGAGCGTGCCGAGCGGGAGCGGCGGCGCGCCCAGCGTGGGCGTGAGCAAGAGATCGAAGCCCGACGACCAGAACTCGCCGAACGAGCGCGACAGCACGTTGCGCCACTCGACGGCGGACAGGAAGTCGAGCATGCCGCTGCGCTTGCCTTCCTGGTAGAGCGCCCAGGTCCAGACTTCGAGCTCGTCCTCCTTCACGGGGCGCCCGATCGTCGTTTCGACCATCGCCAAGAGCGCGGCGGTCTGCGCGATGATGATCTGGTAGAGCGTCTTCGGCACTCCCGCGTCGTCGACGGCCACCGGGTGCTTCGCTTCGAGCGAGTGACCGAGTGACTCGAGCAGCTTCGCGGCGTCGCGCACCGCGGCCGCGCAGTCGGGGTGCAACGGCGTCTTCGCGAACTTCGGCGAGCGCTCCATGAAGCCGACGCGCAGCCGGCCCGGCGCGCGGCCGACCTCGTCGCGGAACGGGCGCTCGGGCTTCGGCGCGGCGTACGGATCGCCGGCCATGTAGCCCTCGGTCGCGTCGAGCAGCGCCGCGGAGTCGCGCACGGTGCGCGACACGACGTGCTCGCCCGCCAGACCGTTCCAGCCTTCGCCGGCGAGCGGGCCGAGCGAGATACGCCCGCGCGACGTCTTCAGCCCGACGATGCCGCACGCGCTCGCGGGGATGCGGATCGAGCCGCCGCCGTCGTTCGCGTGCGCCGCGGGCACCATGCCCGAGGCGACCGCCGCCGCCGAGCCGCCGCTCGAGCCGCCCGGCGAGCGCCCGAGGTCCCAGGGGTTCTTGGTCGGCCCGTACGCGAGCGCCTCGCTCGTCGCCGTGAGTCCGAACTCCGGCGTCGCCGTCTTGCCCAGGAACACGAGCCCCGCTTCGCGATAGCGGCGGCCCAGGTTCGTGTCGATCGGCGACGTGAGCCCCAGCGACTTCATGAGCCGGTTGCCGCTGTAGAGAGGATCGCCCGCCGTCGCGCAGATCAGGTCCTTCAGCAGGAACGGCACGCCCCGGAAGGGGCCGTTCGGCAGCGGGCCCGCCGCCTGCGCGCGCGCCTTCTCGAAGAGCGGCGTCACCACGGCGTTGAGCGCCGGGTTCACCTTTTCGATGCGCGCGATCGCCAGATCCGTGAGCTCGCGCGGCGACGCGTCGCCCTTCGCGACGAGCTCCGCCTGCGCCACTGCGTCCAGCCAGGTCGTGTCGTTCGCCATGCGGCGAGCCTACCGCAGATCGCCCGGGAAGTTCGCGTTGCTGAGCGAGCGGAGCTCGGGGTCGAGCGCGCGCAGGTCGGCCTCGGGCACGAACAGCGTATCCAGCTCTGCGAGCAGCGTCTGCAGGCGGAAGTCCTCCTGCGCGATGCGGCGCTCGAGCACGGGCAAGACGCGCGGCCGCCACACGGCGCACAGCGGCTCGGGCCCGCGCGGGCCGAGCGGGGCCACGACGTCGGCGCCGCCGTCGGCCGGCACGAGCGCGCACAGCGCGAGCACCACGCGCGGGTCGAGGTGCACGAGGTCGCATGCAGCGACGAATGCGGCGGACGCTTCGCACGCCGCGAGCGCTGCCACCACGCCGACGAGCGGCGCGCGCGCCGGGTGGCGGTCGGGCACGACCTCGAGCCCGAGCGCCGCGAGCTCCGCGCCCTTGCCGACGAGCCGCACGCGGACCAGGCACTCGCCGAGCGCGCCCGCCACGCGCAGCGCGAGCGGCACGCCTTCGAACGGCAGCGTCGCCTTGTCGCGGCCCATGCGCGTCGAGGCGCCGCCGCACAGCACCGCGCCCTCGACGTGCGAGAGCTTCAAAAGCCGGGCTCGGCCGAGAGCTCGTCGCTGTGGATCCGCTGCACCTGCACGGGCTCGCCTGCGGCCACGCCCGCCGCTTCGGCGGTCACGAACGCGAGCGCGTCCGCGTTCACCAGGCCGAGCAGGATGTTCGACACCTGCGGGCCGCTGATCCGCGCCCACAGCTCGCCGTTGCTCCGCTCGAGCTTCACGCGCACGAAGTGAGCCCGGCCCGGCGGCTTCTTGTAGGCGTCGGCCATGCGCGCCGTCTCGACCGGACGGAACACATTTTTGTGTCCCATCATGCGCAGCAGCGACGGCCGCACGAACTGCTCGAACGTGACGTACGTCGACACGGGGTTGCCGGGCAGCCCGAACACCGGCCGCTCGCCCACCGACACGAACGCGAGCGGCGCGCCCGGCTTCATGGCGATGCGCCACAGGCGCATCTTCCCGCCCAGGCCGACGAGCACCTGCTTGATCCAGTCGCGGTCGCCCACGGACACGCCGCCGCTCGAGATCACGGCGTCGCAGCGGAGCGCCGCGCGGAAGCGCGCCGCGATCTCGTCGGGGTCGTCGGGCGCGATGCCCAGGTAGACGGGCTCGGCGCCGATCTCGCGCAGCGCGGCCACGAGCGCGTACGAGTTCGAGCTCGCGATGCGCCCGTCGTCGCGCAGCCGGTCGGGCTCGACGAGCTCGTCGCCCGTGGCCAGCACGGCGACGCGCGCGCGCGCGCGCACCGACACGACGCTGCGGCCCAGCGCCGCGAGCATGCCGACGAGCGGCGGACGCAGGAGTGCGCCGGCTTCGGCGACGAGCGCGCCGGGCCGCACGTCCTCGCCGGCTCGCCGCACGTGGTCGCCCGGCCGGGCCGCGCGGCGGATCGTCACGCGCGCGCCGTCCGTCTCCGTGTCCTCGACCATGACGATGGCGTCGGCGCCCTCGGGAATCGCCGCGCCCGTCATGATCCGCGCGGCTTCGCCCGGGACGAGCTTGCGCTCGCTGCGCTTGCCGGCGGGCAGGTCCTCGCCCATGCGCAGCACGACGGGCGCCCCGGCGGTGTCGGCTGCGCGCACGGCGTAGCCGTCCATCGCCGAGTTGTCGGCGGGCGGGATCCGCACGCCCGCGCGGATCTCCTCGGCCAGCACGCGGCCGGCGGCTTCGGCCAGGCCCACGGTCTCGACGCCCAGCGCGGGGACGGCCTCCAGGATGATGCGCCGAGCCTCCGCCACGGACAGCGCCGTTCGCTCCGCCTCGACCGTGACCTCGCGCATTTCACCTCCTCAGGGTAGTCTGCCCAAAACCTAGGCAGCTCGCCGGACCCACAAGACCCCCCCATGATGCAGCGAAAATCCCCCCAACGTCGCAAATCCCCCCAAGGTCGGGACAGGACGGCGCCATGAGCGAAAGCTCCGAGCGCCTCGACGCTATTCTGGGCTCGCTGCGGGTGGGCATCCTGGCCGTGGACGAGGACGGCCGGGTCGAGCTGCAGAACCCCGAGGCGAGCCGGATCCTCGGCCTGTCGGGAGTCTCGACCCTGGGCCGGCCGCTCGCCGAGACCCTGGGCCCGCAGCACCCGGCCGTGGCGGTGCTCGAGGCGGCCCTGCGCGACCGGCGCGAGGTGGCCCAGCACGCGTGCAGCTTGCGCGACCGCCTGGGCGGGCGGCCGCTGATCGTCGACCTGACGGCGTCACCGGTCGGTGTCGCTCGCGAGACGCACGGCGCCGTGCTGTCGCTCTCGGACCGCACGATCGGCCGCGAGCTCGAGGACCTGCTCGGCCAGCGCGAGCGCTCGGAGCTGTTCGCGCGCCTCGCGGCCGGAATCGCGCACGAGCTGCGCAACCCGCTCGGCGGCATCCGCGGCGCCGCGGAGCTCCTGCTCGGCAAGCTCGAAGACGACAACCTGGCGCGCTGTGCCGAGCTGATCCGCGCCGAGACCGAGCGCATGCGGCTCCTGCTCGACGACCTGGCCCAGCTCACCCGCGGCGCCGACGTGCGGCCGCGCCGCGCGAACCTGCACCGCGTGATCGACGACCTGGTCGAGCTGCACAGCCGCTCGGAGAGCTGGCGCGGCGTGCGCGTGGTGCGCGAGTACGACCCGAGCATCCCCGAGTTCGAATTCGACCCCGACCGCACCACGCAGGTGCTGCTCAACCTGGTGCGCAACGCGGTGCAGGCGCTCGCCGGCAAGGGCTCGCTCGTGCTGCGCACGCGCGTCGAGTCGGGCTACCACCTGGAGCGCGTGGGCCCGGAGAGCGCGCGCATGGTGCGCATCGACGTCGAAGACGACGGGCCCGGCATTCCCGAAGAAGACCTGCCGCTCTTGTTCACGCCGTTCTTCACGCGGCGCACCAACGGCACGGGGCTCGGGCTCGCCGTCGCGCAGCACTGGACGGTCCGCCAGGGCGGCCGCATCCAGGTGACGAGCCGCGTAGGCATGGGTACACGAATGCGTGTAGAGCTGCCCATCGTGAGGCCCGCGTGACGCGCGTGCTGGTCGCCGACGACGAGGCGTCGATCCGCTTCGTGCTGCAGGAGTCGCTCTCCGAGGCCGGCCACGAGGTCGTGTCGGCCGCAGACGGCATCCAGGCGCGCGAGCACCTGTCGTCGCAGCGCTTCGACCTGGCGCTGCTCGACATCCGCATGCCGGGCCCGTCGGGGCTCGAGCTGCTCGACGAGCTGACCGCGCGCGGCCCGGACGCGCCGATGGTCGTGATCCTCACGGCGCAGAACACCTTCGAGAACGCCGTCGAGGCCATGAAGCGCGGCGCGTTCGACTACCTCACGAAGCCGTTCGACCTGCCGCAGGTGCACGCCCTCGTCGAGAAGGCGCGCGTGCTGCGCGAGCTGCGCGGCGAGGTGGCCGAGCTCCGCCGGCAGGTCGGCGAGGTGTTCCGCGCCGGCGAGGCGCTCGTCGGCCGCACGCCCGCGATGCTCGAGCTGTTCAAGACGATCGGCCGGGTCGCCGCGAGCGACGCCGCGGTGCTGATCCTCGGCGAGAGCGGCACGGGCAAGGAGCTCGTCGCGCGCGCGATCCACTACCACAGCCGCCGCCGCGAGGGTCCATTCGTGGCGGTGAACATGACCGCGCTGCCGTCGGAGCTGATCGAAGCCGAGCTCTTCGGCCACGAGCGCGGCGCGTTCACGGGCGCGAACGAAGCGCGCATGGGGCGCTTCCGCGAAGCCGACGGCGGGACGCTCCTGCTCGACGAGATCGGCGACCTGCCGCTCTCGCTGCAGGCGAAGCTGTTGCGCGTGCTGCAGGAGCGGATCGTCGTGCCGCTCGGTGGCCGCCAGCCCGTGCCGATCGACGTGCGCATCCTGGCGTCGACGCACCGCGACCTGCCGGCGCTCGTCGCCGAGAAGAAGTTCCGCGAGGACCTCTACTTCCGGCTCGCCGTCGTGCCCGTGCGCATCGCGCCGCTGCGCGAGCGGCGCGCCGACATTCCCGTTCTCGTGTCGCACTTCATCGAGCGCTTCTCGCAGGAGCTCGGCGTGCGCCGGCGCTGGCCCACCGAGTCCGCGCTCGAGGAGCTGTCGCGGCACGCCTGGCCCGGCAACGTGCGCGAGCTCGAGAACGCCGTGAAGCGCGCGCTCGTGCTCGCGGCGGGCGACGTGATCACGATCGACGACATCGAGAACGCCACGAGCGCCGCGCCGGCCGCGGGCGGCGACTGGGCCGAGCTGGCGCGGCGCGAGCTGGCCGAGCACCTCGAGCGCGGCGGCGAGAGCGACGGCGAAGAAGGCAGCGGGCCGTACTGGAGCTTCGTGTCGCGGCTCGAGCGCGCGGTCATCCGCGAGGGTCTCGCGCGCTCGCGCGGGAACCAGATCCAGGCCGCGCGGCTCCTCGGCATCAACCGGAACACGCTGCGCAAGAAGATCGCGGAGCTCGGTCTGGGCCCCGCGGACGCCGACGACACCGAAAAGTGACGCGCGCCGGGCTCGAGCGCCTGCGCGGGCTGTACGTGCTGGCGGACGACGACCCGCGCTGGAAGCACGGCGTCCGCGCGCAGCTCGAGGGCGCGCTGGCGGGCGGGTCGACGGTCGTGCAGCTCCGGCTCAAGCACACGCCCGACGGCGCCGCGCTCGAGCTGGCGCGCTGGGCGGCGGCCCGCGCGCGCGACGCCGGCGCGCTCCTGTTCGTGAACGACCGCTTCGACCTGGCGCTCCTCGCCGGCGCCGACGGAGTGCACCTGGGCGAGGACGACCTTCCGCCCGAGTCGCTGCCCCGCGACGCGCGCGCGCGGCTCTGGGTCGGCCTGTCGACGCACACGCCCGAGCAGCTGGCGGCGAGCCGCGCCCGGCCGGTCGACTACGTCGCGTTCGGGCCCGTGTTCGGCACGGCCTCGAAGGCGTCGGAGTACGCGGCCCGCGGGCTCGGGGCGCTGGCCGCCGCGGCGCGCGCGGCCGGCCGCCCGCTGGTCGCGATCGGCGGCATCTCGGCCGAGAACGCCGCCTCGGTGCGCGCCGCCGGCGCCGCCGCCGCCGCCGTGATCTCGGCGGTCGCCGACGCGCCGGATCCCGCGACCGCGACGCGTTACCTTTCGCGCCGCTTCTTCGAGCCGCCCCCCGGGAGTCGCTAGCGCTTGGAACGCGCGATCAGTGCGCTGGGAGCCGTGTTGCTCCTGGGCGTGGCGTACGCGGTGTCGACGAACCGGCGCGCCGTGCGCTGGAGCACCGTGGGCATCGCGCTCGGGCTGCAGCTCGCGATCGCGCTGGTCGTCCTGCGCACGCCGTGGGGCGCGTGGCTGTTCGGGCGCGCCAACGACGCCGCCGAGGCGTTCGTCGCCGCCGCCGGGGCGGGCATCGAATTCGTGTTCGGGCGCTGGCCCGAGCAGGTGCTCGGCGCCGACGGCCAGCCCGTGCGCCTGCCCTACGTGTTCGCGATCCAGGTGCTGCCCATCATCGTGTTCATGAGCAGCGTCTTCGCGGTGCTCCAACACTTTGGTGTGTTGCAGTGGGTGGTCGAGATCCTGGCGCGCGGCCTGCGCCGCGGCCTGCACACCAGCGGCGCCGAGTCGCTCGCCGTGATCGCCGAGATCTTCCTCGGCATGGCCGAGGCACCGCTCGTGATCCGCGACTGGGTCGCGACGCTCACGCGCAGCGAGATGTTCTGCGTGATGACCGCGGGGCTGGCGACCGTCGCGGGCTCGGTGCTCGTCGCGTACATGGGCATGCTGGGGCCGAGCTACGCGGGGCACCTCGTGGCCGCGAGCTTCATGGCGGCACCCGCGGCGATCGCCATGGCGAAGCTCATGGTGCCCGAGGAAGGCGTGCCGCGGACGCTCGGCGACACGAGGATCGAGCTGCCGCGCACCACGGTGAACGCGATCGACGCGGCCGCGTCGGGCGCGATCGACGGCGTGCGGCTCGCGCTCAACATCGGCGGCATGCTGATCGCGTTCGTCGCGCTCGTGCACATGACGGACGCGCTGCTCGGCTGGGCGGGTGGCGCGTTCGGCCGGCCGGGCGTGTCGCTCGAGGCGCTGCTCGGCGGCGCGCTGGCGCCGCTCGCCTGGCTGCTCGGCGTGCCGTGGCACGACGCCGCGAAGATCGGCGAGGTGCTCGGCGTGAAGACCGTGCTGAACGAGTTCATCGCGTTCGGCATGCTGGCGGAAGCGCGCGGCGCGCTCGAGCCGCGCTCGATCGTGATCGCGAGCTACGCGTGCTGCGGCTTCGCGAACTTCGGCTCGCTCGCGATCCAGATCGGCGGGCTCGGCGGCATCGCGCCCGAGCGGCGCAGCGACGTCGCGCGAGACGCGCTGCGCGCGCTGCTGTCGGGCTCGCTCGCGAGCTTCCTCAGCGCGGCGATCGCCGGAATCGTCTACTAGCGGGGGCGCTCCGCGCTCGCGAGCAGGAAGGCCGTGACCTTCGCGCCCCCGCCCGCCGCGTTCTCGCGGCGCAGCGAGCCGCCGCTCGCGGCGAGGATGTGCTCGGCGGTGTAGAGACCGAGCCCGGCGTGGCCCGGCTTGCGGCTGGCGAACGGCTCGGGGCGGCCCTCGAGCTGCGTGCCCGCAAAGCCCGGCCCGTCGTCGGCGACCTCGACGCGCACCACGTCGATCTCGCCTTCCCCCCCGAGCGTGACCACCACGCGCGTCGCGCGCCGCTCGCCGTCGCCTTCACAGGCGTTCGCGAGCAGCGCGTCGAGCACGCGCGCGAGCCCGGCCTCGCCGCCGCACACCGCCACGCTCGCCGAGTCGAGCGCGCGGCTGGCGAGCTCGACCGCGAGGTGCGTGCGCGGATGGAGCGCGCGCAGCCGCGCCGCGCTCGCCTGCGCGCACGCGTACAGGGGCGCGGGCGCCACGAGGCTCGCCTGCGGCTGGGTCGTCGTCGCCGCGCGAGGCGGCTCGAAGAGGCCCTTCATGCGCTGCAGCGCATCGACCAGCTCCTCGGCCGCCACGTGCTGGTCGAGCAGCGGCTTCGAGCGCCCGCTCTCGTCGCGCGACGCGTCGGCGAGGAACTGCGCCGAGAGCAGCGCCGTCGACAGCGCGTTGTTGGCCTCGTGGCGGCGTCCGCGCAGCGCCTCCGCCTCGAGGTCGGGTGTTTCGGCGCCGGCGACGCGGTCCGCCCAGAGCCGCGCCTCGAGGGCGAAGCGCAGCGTCTCTTCGCGCCGGCGCCGCTGTCCCGCGAGCACCGCGATGCGCGCGGCAGCAGCGACGGCCGGGATCGCGCCCAGCAGCACTCCCAGCGTCACGAGCGCGATGGCGCGCAGCAGCAACGCGGCGCTTTCGGGCCTATTCCGGCTCGCCGGGCTCGCGCTCGTTGCGCCGGCGCTCGCCCGCATCGAGCTCGCGCACGATCTGCTGGACGGCCTGGCGCGTCAGGTCGAGCAGCCGCGCTGCGCCGCTGCGGCTGTTGTTCGCCTTGGCGAGCGCCTGCTCGATCATCACGCGGCGAACCTCGCTCTGGACTTCGCGAAGCGGCGTGTTGCCCACGTGCGCGGTCACGAACGGGTCGAGCTTCGGCGGGTCGCGCAGCGCGCCTTCGACCGAGCGGGTGAGCTCCTCGAGCGAGATCGGCTTCGGCAGGTAGCGGCGCGCGCCGGCGCGGGCGAGCTGGAAGGACTCGTCGGCCGAGGCCTGGCCGCTCATGGCGACGACGGCGGGCGCCGGGCGCATGCGCACGGCCTGCTCCACGATGGGCTGGGCGTGTCCGTCGGGCAGCGCGACGTCGACGATGACGAGATCCGGCAGCTGACCGAGCAAATCGAGCCCTTCGCGCATGGTGCCGGCCTCGAGCACCTCCGAGCCCCAACCCCTCGCCGCGCGGGCGATTGCCGTGCGGAGCGGTTTGTGGTCCTCGACGATCAGCACGCGCTCGGGTGCCGGATCCATGGGCCTTCCCTCCAGGAGCAAAGTACCACGGACGCCAAAAAAACCGGCCGTCTGCCCTGCAAGGAATCTTGCATTACGGAGAGAACGAGAAGAGCGCACTCTGTGCGAAGGTGTGAGAACAAGATCCCTTCCCTCTCGCACCCGAGCGGCCGGCGCAGCGACGCGTCATTCGAGGTTGCTCTGAATGGACAGGCGGGGACCGGAACACCGGCCCCGCCTGTTCTTTTTTTCGTTGCGCTCCGCCGGTCGAAACAGAAATGTGTCAGCGCAGGAGCTCGGACATGGTCGGGCGCGACTGCACGTAGCGCTGGTGCGTCGTCAGGTAGATGTCGCGGTAGAGGGCATCGATCTCGGCGGCTGCGGGGAAGCTCTGCGAGAAGCCGGGCGACACGGGGTCCAGGGCCAGCTCGGCGGCGCGGATGAAGTGGGCGAGGAGGGCGCGGGGGTCTTCGTCGCCGACGGCGATGCGGATCGTCGTCGGCGAGATGTCGGCTTCGCGCAGGGCCTCGGGCGGAAGCTCCGAATGGCTGGTTTGCGCCGGGCAGAGCACGACGGTGTTGACCTGGCCCAGGCTCACCTGCAGCCCGAACGCGGGCTCGAGGCAGTCGAAGAAGCGCTTGAACGCGGCGATGGGAATCGCGGAGGGTCCGCCCGCTTCGCGCTCGAAGGCGATCGTGAAGAGCGGCGCAGGCAGGCCGAGGAACAGTGCGCGCTCGCGCAGTGGCGCGTTCTCGTTGCCCGGCACCGCGTTGCAGTTCACGCGGATCTCGGGGTGGCGCGCGAGCGCGCGCGCGAGCGTCTCGGTCGAAATGCACTTCTGCAGCATGCGCAGCTCGAGCGTGCGCATGCCGTTGATCACCTCGAACGCCTTGTCCGCGTCGAGGAACGCGCCCTTCACGTAGTACACGTTCCAGAAGAGCGTCTCGCTCCAGTCGATCTCGCGCGCGCCCGCCGATTCCGGCAGCCGCGCGCGCGAGCCCTTCGGCAGGAACATGCGCTCGTTGCGCGCGATCGCGACGCCCGCAGTCGTGGTGCCGCTGCCCACCAGGTCCTTCGTGTACGAATGCACCACGAAGTCGGGCCGCTCGGCGGGGTCGGCGCGCCGCAAGACTGGGTGAAGAAATGGTGTGCCCACCGTGGAGTCGCAGATCACCTCGAGGCCCTGCGCGTGCGCGGCCCGGCAGATGCCCGCCACGTCGAGCACGTAGCCGTGCGGGTTGCACGGCGACTCCAGGTACACGTAGATGCGCCGGCCCTGCGCAATTCGGTCCGCGTGCACGACGCGGAGCTGCGCCAGGGCGAGCTCGAAGTCGCGCGCCCCGAAGCCGTCGAACGTCTCCACCGCCACGTCCAGGTTGCTGCGCTTGCCGTACCAGTCGTGCAGCAGCTGGTGTGCGCCGCCGTACACGTTGCGGCTCGACAGCACCACGTCGCGATAGCCCACCAGGTGCGCGAGCACGGCGTCGATCGCCGCCATGCCCGAGTTGAAGTTCCACGCGAAGTACTCGCCCGCGAGCGGACCGGCTTCGACGTCGACGATGTAGTTCGCCAGACACACCGACGTCGGGTTCATCAGCCGCGAGTAGATCTCGTGCAGGAGCTCCTTGCCCTGGAACGCGTCGTCGATCCACTCGGTGCACGCGTACAGATAGGTGGCCGTGCGCGCGATGACCGGCGTCGAGCTGAAGATCGCGGTCACGTTGTCGAACATGGCGTACGGCCCGCGCTGCGCGCTGGCGCCCTGGTCCACGACGAGCGACTGCCAGCTCTTCCGCAGCGGGTTCTGCAGCGTGTCGAGCAGCTTCGCGAGCTGGAAGCAGAGGAAGCGCTTCGCGTTCCAGAACGCGATGCGGTCGCGCCGGTCGAGCGACGCGATGCGCGCGATCGTCGCGTCCCACAGCCCGTGCATCGCCTGGTTGGCGCGGTACACGTGCGCCGCGACTTCCGCGAGCTCGCGCCCGAGCGGGCTCGCGGGGTCGAGCGAGAAGTGCTGGAGCTGCTCGCGCACGAGCGCGTCGACGCTCTCTGCGGTCGTCGTCTTGCGCAGCGGGCTGAGCTCGCGCGCGGCGCCGAGCTCGGACGAACCGGCCATCGCTCCCCCCGCCGGGGACTATAGCGGCGTCTGGGCGGCGAGCAGCGCGGTGGCGGCGCTGTTCAGAGGTGTCGCGATTCCATGGCGCGCGCCGAAGCGGACGATCGCGCCGTTGCGCGCGTCGAGCTCGAGCGGACGGCCCGCGAGCCGGTCGTAGAGCATCGAGTTGCCCGAATCGGGCGGCAGCGCGAGCAGCCGCGCGAGGATCGCGTCGGCGACGGAGTCGTCGAGCGCGGCGCCCTCGGCGCGGCCGACCGCGAGGCACTCGCGCATGATGCCCAGCGCGAGCTCGGCCATGCCCGGCTCGTGCAGCACCCCGATCGGCCGCGACGTGAGCGCCGTGAGCGCGCCGCTCGCGGAGTTGAGGCAGAGCTTGTGCCACGCCGCGGTCGTGAAATCGGCGGCGAGCTCGACGGCGACGCCGCCCGACGCGAAGAGCGCAGCGAAGGCCGCGCCCGCGCGGCCCGCCGGCGCGGTGAGGCGCGCGCCGCCCCGCATGCGCACGCGGCCCGGCGCCGTGCGCCGCGCCGGCAGCTCCACGACGACGGGCAGCACCTCGGCAGCGCCCGCGAAAGGCGCCAGCCGCTCGCGCTGCTCGACGCCGTTCTGCAGCACCGCGATCACCGTGCCGGCGCGCGCGAGCGCGGCGAGCCACTTCGCGGCGCCGGGCACGTCCTGCGCCTTCGTCGCCAAGAGCACCCAGTCGGCCGGCCCGACACGTGCGGGGTCGGTCTCGCAGCGCGCGTGCACTTCGACCGTGCGCGCGGGCGACTCGACCACGAGCCGCTCGAACGGCTCGCGCACGCACAACACCACGTCGTGTTGGCCCGACTCGACGAGCGGCGCAGCGAGCGCGCCGCCGATCGCGCCCAGGCCGACGACCGCAATGCGGCTCATCCGAGCTCCTCGCTCGCGCCTCCGCGCAGGCGGAACACACGGTCGTGCGGGTGCGCGAGCGCGAGCATCTCCTGCGGCGCCGAGCCCGCGTACGCGCCGCGCAGCGTGCGCGACAGCATCTCGTGCGTGACGGCCACGACCGTCTCGCCGGGCTTGCGCGCGGCGAGCCAGCGGCGCGCGCGCTCGTGCGCCGACGCGTAGCTCTCGCCGCCCGGCATGACGTAGCTCCACTTGTCGCGCTCGCGCTCCGCGAGCGCGCCGGGGAAGCGCGTCTCGATCTCGCCTGCCGTCAGCCCCTCCCACTCGCCGTGGTCGAGCTCGGCGAGCAGCGGCGCGCGCACGAGCACGTGTTCTGGCAGGCGCAGCTCGCGGCACAGGATGCGCGCGGTCACGCTCGTGCGGCCGAGCGGGCTACACTCGATGGTGACGCGCTCGGCGTCCTCGAGCAGCGGGCGCAGGAGCTTCGCCACCGCGACCGCCTGCGAGCGACCGCGGAAGGTGAGGGGCGAGTCGGAGCGGCCCTGGCGGCGGCCCGCGCGGTTCCACTCCGTCTCGCCGTGGCGCACCACGTAGATCGCTTCCGCGCTCACGGCTCGACTTCCAGATCGCGGTCGGCGGCGATCTCGCTCGCCTTCGCGAGCCTCCACGCGGCGTACTCGGGCCCGTCCCACGCGCGCTGGAGCCCGCGTCTGTAGAAGCTGGCGTTGCGCTGGTACTGCCACGCGTTCAGCCGGTTCTCGCGCGAGCTGTCGCGCGTGGCGATCAGCTTCGCGGGCACGCCGACCAGGATGGAGCCCGGCGGGAAGAGCTTGCCCTCGGGCACGAGCGCGCCACCGCCCACGATCGAGCCCTTCCCGATCACCGCGCCATCCATGATCGTGGCGCCGATCCCGATCAGGCAGTGGTCCTCGATCGTCGCGCCGTGGATGGTCGCGCGGTGCGTGATCGAGCAGAACTCGCCGATCACGGTGGGCGCGTCGTAGCCGACGTGCAGCATCGCGAAGTCCTGCACGTTGGTCATGCGCCCGATGCGCACCTCTTGCGCCTCGGCACGGATGACCGCGTGCGGCCACAAGGACGCGTGCCGAGCGATCGTGACGCGGCCGTAGATCTGCACGCCCGGCGCGATCCAGACCGTCTCGTGAACGTGCTGCAGGGGCTCTCCGGGCTCCGGCACGGCGCGGAGCTTGGCACGAAACCGGAGCGGGCGATAGGATCCCGGGCCCATGGCGAACCCACCCCTCGACCCGAAGCGCGGCCGCAAGGTCGCCATCGTCGGCGCAACGGGCGCCGTCGGTGAAGTGCTGTTGCGCGTGCTCGAAGAGCGCGCGTTCCCGGTGAGCGAGCTGCGTGCGCTCGCGAGCGAGCGCTCGGCGGGCACGAAGGTTCGCTTCCGCGGCACGCAGCTGCCGGTCGGCGTGGCGCGACCCGAGGCGTTCGAGGGCGTCGACTTCGCGTTCTTCGCCGCGACGGGCGCGCTCGCGAAGGAGCTCGCGCCCGAAGTCGTCCGGCGCGGCGGCATCGCGATCGACAAGTCGAGCACGTGGCGCATGGACCCGCAGGTGCCGCTCGTGATTCCCGAAATCAACGGCGCCGCGCTCGAGAAGCACCAGGGCATCATCGCGAGCCCGAACTGCACCACCACGCCGGTGGCGATGGCGCTCGCGCCGCTGCGCAAGCTGGCGAAGCTGCGGCGCGCGGTCATCACCACGTTCCAGTCGGTCACGGGCGCGGGCACGCCGGGCCTCGAGGAGCTCGACGCGCAGATCCAGGCGATCGCCGCGGGCCAGCCGGTGCCGCCGCCGAAACAGTTCGCGCGCCAGATCGCCAACAACGTGGTACCGCTCTGCGAGACGTTCCGCGACGACGCGTACTCGACCGAAGAGGTGAAGCTCCTGTTCGAGACGCGGAAGATCCTCGAGGACCCGAACCTCGAGGTCGCGATGACGTGCGTGCGTGTGCCGGTGCCGGTCGGTCACTCGTCGACGGTGCTGCTCGAGTCCGAGCCGGCGATCACGCCGGAAGCGGCGCGCGCGGCGCTCGCGGCGTTCCCGGGCGTGCGCGTCATGGACGACCCGAAGCACAACGTGTTCCCGACGCCGGCCGACGGCGCGGGCAGCGACGACGTCCTGGTCGGGCGCATCCGCCGCGATTTGACGAGCGACCGCCTCTGGCTGTGGGCGGTGGGCGACAACCTGCGCAAGGGCGCCGCGACGAACGCCGTGCAGATCGCCGAGGAGCTCATGCGGCGCGGGCTGCGCTGAGCCCGAGGCCCCGCCCTTGAGCGCGCCGCTCTGGACGCCGCCCGCCGAACGCGTGGAGCGCGCGGCGCTCACGGCGTTCCGGCGTCGCATCGAGGCGAGCACCGGGCGCAGGCTCGACACCTACACAGATCTGTGGCGGTGGTCGGTCGAGGAGCGCGCGGCGTTCTGGCGCGCGGCCTGGGAGTTCCTCGGCGTGCTCGGCGAGCCCGGCTGGGCGCCGTTCGTCGTCGACGACCGCATGCCCGGCGCGCGCTTCTTCCCCGGCGCCGAGCTGAACTATGCCGAGAACCTGCTCCACCGCCGCGACGCCGCGCCCGCGCTGGTGTTCACGGGCGAGGACGGCGCGCGCCGCGAGCTCTCGTTCGCCGAGCTGCGCGGCGCGGTCGGCGCGCTCGCCGCTTGGCTGCGCGGCGCGGGCGTGCGCGCGGGCGACCGCGTGGCGGGCATCGTGCCGAACTGCCCCGAGGCGATCGTCGCCATGCTCGCGGCGAGCTCGCTCGGCGCGGTGTGGTCGTCGTGCTCGCCGGACTTCGGCGTGCGCGGCGTGCTCGACCGCTTCGGCCAGATCGAGCCGAAGGTGCTGTTCGCCGCCGACGGCTACCGCTACGCCGGCAAGGAGCACGCGCTCGGCGAGCGCGTGCGCGAGATCCGCGCGGGCCTGCCCACGCTGGAGCGCGTGGTGTCGATCCCGTTCCTCGGCGCGCAGCCGCTGCCCGGCAGCGAGCGCTTCGAGGCGCTGGTCGCCGAGCCGTGCGAGCCGCAGTTCGCGCGCCTGCCGTTCGCGCACCCGCTCTTCATCCTGTTCTCGTCGGGCACCACGGGCATTCCGAAGGGCATCGTGCACTGCGCGGGCGGCGTGCTCATGAAGATCGGTGTCGAGCACCAGCTCCACACCGATCTGTGTCAGGACGACCGGCTGTTCTACTTCACCACGTGCGGCTGGATGATGTGGAACTGGCTCGCGACCGGGCTCGCTTCGGGCGCGGCGCTGGTGCTGTACGACGGCTCGCCGTTCCACCCGAGCGAGCGCGTGCTGTGGGACCTCGCCGAGCGCGAGCGCGTGACCGTGTTCGGCACCTCGGCGAAGTACCTGGACGCCCTCCGGAAGTCCGGGCTCGAGCCGAAGCGCACGCACGACCTGTCTTCACTCGAGACGGTGCTGTCGACGGGCTCGGTGCTCGCGCCGGAGAGCTTCGACTTCGTGTACTCGGGCATCAAGGACGACGTGCTGCTCTCGTCGATCTCGGGCGGGACCGACATCGCGGGCTGTTTCGCCGCGGGCAGCCCCACCCTGCCCGTCTGGCGCGGCGAGGCGCAGTGTCTCGCGCTCGGCATGAAGGTCGAAGTCTTCGACGAGAGCGGCCGCTCGCTACCGCCGGGCGAGAAGGGTGAGCTCGTGTGCACCGCCGCGTTCCCGTCGCTGCCGGTCGGCTTCTGGAACGACCCCGACGGCGCGCGCTACCGCGCCGCGTACTTCGAGCGCTACACCGGAGTGTGGCACCACGGCGACTGGGTCGAGCGGACCGAGCACGGCGGCATGACCCTGTATGGCCGCTCGGACGCGGTGCTCAACCCGGGCGGCGTACGCATCGGCACGGCCGAGATCTACCGGCCCGTCGAGCAGCTCGACGAGGTCGTCGAAGCGCTCGCGATCGGCCAGGACTGGGACGGCGACGTGCGCGTGGTGCTGTTCGTGCGCCTGCGCGACGGCGCCGTGCTCTCGCCCGAGCTCGAAACGCGCATCAAGAGCGCCGTGCGCATGCACGCCACGCCGCGCCACGTGCCTGCGCGCGTCGTGCAGGTCGCCGACATCCCGCGCACCAAGAGCGGCAAGATCGTCGAGCTGGCGGTGCGCGACGTCGTGCACGGCCGCACGCCGAAGAACCTCGAAGCGCTCGCGAATCCCGAAGCGCTCGAACACTTCCGCGGCCGCGCGGAGCTGGCGCGCTGAGGCCCGGCTAGGCCCAGAGCTCCCGCGCCACCTGTGCGACGCGGCGCAGCTTCGCGGCCTGGTCGGCTTCGGTCAGACGGTTGCCCTGCATCGTGGAGGCGAAGCCGCACTGCGGCGAGAGCGCGAGGCGCTCGAGCGGCACGAAGCCGCTCGCCTCGCGAACGCGACGCAGAAGTGTGTCGGCGCTCTCGAGCTCGGGCTGCTTCGTGGTGACGAGGCCGAGCACCACGCTGCGGTCGTCTGGCACGAAGCGCAGCGGCTCGAAGCCGCCCGAGCGCGCGTCGTCGAACTCGAGCAGGAAGCGCGAGAAGTTCGTGCCGCGAAACACGCGCTCGGCGATCGGGTCGTAGCCGCCGCTCGCGTACCACTTGGAGTCGTTGTTGCCGCGGCACAGGTGCAGGCCGAAGTCGACGCCCGCGTGGCGGCCGATCACCGCGTTGTCGAGCTCGATGCAGCGCGCGAGCAGGCGGTCCGGGTCGCTGCCGCGCTGCACGTAGCCGGCGCGGATCGCCGGATCGAGCAACCCGGCGTACTGCGGCGCGTCGACCTGCACGTAGCGGCAGCCCAGGCGCACCAGCTCGGCGACCTCGTCGCGCAGCAGGTCGACCACGTCCGCCAGATAGGCGTCGATGCTCGGGTAGGCGCCGGCGGACTTCTCGGGGTCCCAGTACGCGGCGGCCTGCTGCGCGCTCGGCAAGGTGACCTTCCCGACGCGGTCCGTGCGCGCGCGCAGATACGCGAACTCCTCGGCGCACAGGTGGCGGCGGCGGCGCAGGCGCGACACGACGACGGGCCGCTCGAGCCGCGTCTCGCCGCCGGCGTCGTCGCGGAACGCGATCGCCCAGCCGCCTGCGCGCTCGAAGCCCCCGACGGAGTCGATCAGGTGCCCGTAGAAAGCGAAGCGGCGCAGCTCGCCGTCGGTGACCGCGTCGAGCCCGCACTCCTGCTGCAGCGCGACCGCGGCGTCCACCGCGCGGTCCTCGACCGCCTTGTATTCGGCGGGGCCGAGCTCGCCCGCCTCGCGCGCGTCCCACGCGCGCTTGAGTGACTCGGGCCGCAACAAGCTGCCGACGACGTCTGCCCGGATCGACACCGCCGCATTCTGGCACGTAGACTGCCGCCATGTATCGAAGAGTCGTCGCCGGAGTGTCCAGCGCTCTTCTGTTGACAGCGTGTCGGACGGTGCCGATGCCTCCGCCCAGGGAGATCTCCGTACCACACGGTCTCTCGTCGCAGGCGGTCGAGGTGGCGGTCGTCGCGGGAATACTGAACGTGCCCGTGAAGAAGTCATACGATCCGACGCAGACGCTCTCACAGCGAGACTTCGACACCATGCTGGCCCATGAGTACATCTCGAGCGAGCGCGGTCGGAGCTGGTTTCCAGCCGAGCGCGACGGCAACGTGCGCTACGCATACGTCGACACACGCGATCACTATCTACGCGTCGCGATCCACATGGACCCCGGAGTCCTGCGCATCGAGATCGTCGAGAGCAAGAACCTCTTGCAGGAGGACGGGCGCATCCACAAGAAGGTTCCCGAGTGGATCGACAACCTAGCGACGCACATCCAGCGTGAACTGTTCCGGCTGGCGGCCTACGGCACGGCCGGACGTCCCCCTGGCTAGGCGCGCGCGGCCTCGATCACGTGCATGCCCGCGGGCGTCGGGATCACGCGAGTCACGCTCAGGCCGGCGTCCTGGAGCAGCGCGCGGTACTCGGCCAGCGTGCGCTCGATGCCGCCGACCATGACCAGCATGTTGAGGTCGGTGCCGACGATGCCCACGTCGTTCGGGCCCACGCGCTCCGGCACGGGCCACTCGAGCACGAGCAGCTTCGCCGCGCCCGAGAGCGCGTCGCGGCAGCGGCGCAGGATCTCGAGCGAGCGCGCGTCGTCCCAGTCGTGGATCACGCTCTTCAGCAGGTACACGTCGCCACCGCCCGGCACCGACGCGAAGAAGTCGCCCGCCCGGAACTCGCAGCGATCGGCCAGCCCCTCGCGCGCCATCAGCTCGCGCGAGCCCTCGGCGCAGCGCGGCAGGTCGTAGACGACACCGCGCAGTGTCGGGTGCGCGCGCAAGACGGGCGGCAAGAGCGCGCCGAAGCCGCCGCCGACGTCGACCACCGTGCGCGCGCCGGCGAAGTCGTACGCCGCGGGCAGCACGGGCGCGAGACCGCGCGTCAGCTCGAGCATCGAGCGGTTGAAGTGCGCGGCGTCCTCGGGATGCGCCTGCATCAGCTCGAAGGACGTGTCGAAGCCGGCCAGCAGCTTCGGCGCCAGCTCGCCCGTGCGCACGCAGTCCGCGAGCCTGCCCCACGGCTCCCACATCATCGGCCCGCCCCAGAGCAGCGCCCACGAGCGCACGGAGTCGGGCGCGTCGGCCGTGAGCGGGCGGCCGAGCGGCGTGAGCTCGAACGCGCCGTCCTCGCGGTGCACGACCAGGCCGAGCGCGGCGAGCGCGCGCAGCAGCCGGTGCGTGGCGCCGGCGTGCGCGCCGACGGCGTGCGCGACCTTCTCGCTCGGCTGCGGCCCGGCGGCGAGCGCGTCGGGCACGCCGAGCTTCGCGGCGGCGTAGAGCGCCTGCGGAATCCAGACGCTCGAGATCATGCGGGTGAGCTGGAAGCGCGGCGGAACGGCGGGCTGGGTCATCGCGGTCTCCTGTCTTCGTCTGCGCGGAGCGTAGGCCGGTGGCGAGCGGCGCGGCTTGGACGAATCGGCGGGTCAGCCGGGCACGACGTCGGGGCCGTCGCCGTCGGGGTCGGCGAGGCCGCGGTACTCGGCCGGCGAGAGCTGCGCGAGCTCGCGGAAGTCGCGGCACAGGTGCGCCTGGTCGAAGTAGCCGCAGTCGTGCGCGACCGCCGTGAGCTCGAGCTCCGGCGCGCGCGACAGCTCGTCGAGCGCGTGGCGGAAGCGCAGGATCCGCGCGTAGCGCTTCGGCGCGACGCCGACCTGCACGCGGAACAGCTCGTGGAGCCGGCGCGTGGAGAGTCCGGTGTCGCGCGCGAGCGCAGCCACGCGCGCGCGCCCCGCGGTGGCGAAGAGCCGCTCGCTCGCGGCGCTGGCCGCGGCGTGCAGCTCGGGCGCACCGCGCAGGCGCTCGAGCAGGAAGCGCTCGAGCGCGTCGAGCGCGCCGCCGAGGTCGGGCGCGTCCTGCATCCGCTGGCGCAGCGACGCGAAGCGCTCCGCGCCTTCGAACACGTCGCCGGGATCGACGACGCGCCCCGCCAGGTGCCCCAGCGGCAGCCCGCCGAGCAAGAGCGCCGCGCCGCGCGGCAGCAGGCGCGCCGTCACCACGCGCGTGTCGGGCTCGTGCGCCAGCATGGTGTACGGCCGCTCCTGGAGCCCGCCGACGAAGCCGGTGCGCAGGCCTTCGTCGCGCGGCGCGCCGTCGCACTCGACCATGCGCTGCCCCGGGCCGAGGTGCACCATGAGCCAGAGCTCGCCGTTCGGCAAGAGCCGGTGGCGCGCGCCCGGCTGCACCGAGCGACCGGCCCACAGCCCCGCGACGAGCCCGCGCATGACCGGCAGCGGCATGCGCCGCCACAGCTCCCACGGGTGCTCGCGCGGCCCGCGCAAGACGCGCGTGCGCGCGGCGGCCGCGAGCGCGAACGGGCTCGTCGTCCCGGGCATCGCCCGAGTCTATCAGCCCGGGCGAGTCACGCGGCCGCGGGTGTCTCTGGCATCGGGCCGACGTAGCGCGACGACGGCCGGATGAGCCGCCCGCCGCGCGTCTGCTCGTCGACGTGCGCGAGCCAGCCCGCCACGCGGGCCACCGCGAACGTGGGCGAGAACAGCTCGAGCGGCAGGCCGATCGCGTCGAGGATCACCGCGGTGTAGAACTCCACGTTCACGGCGAGCCGGCGGTCGGGGCGGCGCTCGCCGAGCGACGCCACGGCGACGGCCTCGACGGCGCGCGCCAGGTCGAGCCGGTCGCTGCGCAGTCCCGCCGCGCGCAGGCGCTCGACCGCGCGCTCGAGCACGGCCGCGCGCGGGTCGCGCACCCGGTACACGCGGTGGCCCATGCCGTAGATGCGCCGGCCGGCGTCGAGCTCCGCGGCGATCCAGCTCGCGGCGCGCTCGGGCGAGCCGATCGCGTCGAGCATGGCGAGCACCGGCCCCGGCGCGCCGCCGTGCAGCGGGCCCTTCAGCGCCCCGAGCGCCGCGACGACCGCCGACACGGGGTCCGACGCCGTCGACGCGACCACGCGCGCCGTGAACGTGGACGCGTTCATGCCGTGGTCGGCGACCGTGACGAGGTACGTGTCCAGCGCGCGCGCGCGCGCCGGATCGCTGCCGTGCAGGCTCGCCATGCGCAGGGTGTCGGCCGCGTGGCCGAGCCCGGGATCGGGCGCGAGCGGCGGCGCACCGCGGCGCCGGCGCGCCCACGCCGCCGCGACGACCGCGACCGCGCCCGTGAGCGCGGCGTGCAGGTCGTGAGCTTCGAGCTCGCTCGCGCGAAAGTGCGCGAGCCCGGCGCGCAGCGCCTCCATGCCGTCGGCCGCGTCGAGCGCGTCGCCCAGCAGGGGCAGGCGCTCGAACGCGCGCACGCGCGCGCGGCCCAGCTGCGCGCGCAGCGCCTCGTGTGCCCGCGCGTCGGGCAGCGCGCCCGTCCAGAGCAGCGCGCACGCCGACTCGAAGTCCACCGAGAGCGCCAGGGCCTCGACATCGTGCCCGCGGATCACCAGCCGCCCGCGCTCGCCGTCGACGTCCGAGAGCTGCGTGTCGGCCACCACCACGCCTTCCAGTCCATCCATCGCCGTCATCTCGTCTTCTCCTCTGCGGCAGATCTTGGCGTTTGCCTCAACCTTGATCAACGTTGATCGATGGATCAAGATATGGGGCGTGAAGCGCACCTCGGAGCTGCTGTCCTCGCGCGAAGCGGCGGCATTCCTCGGCATCAAGCTCGAGACGCTCTACGCGTACGCGAGCCGCGGCCTCGTGCAGGGCCGGCGCGGGCCCGGCGGACGCGGCCGCCGCTACACGCGCGCGGACCTGGAAGGCCTGCGGGCGCGCAGCGCCGGCCCGGCCGCGAGCGCGCTGCGTTTCGGCGATCCGGTGCTCGACACCCAGCTCACGCGCATGACGCCCGCCGGGCCGGAGTACCGCGGGCGGAACGCTGTCGAGCTGGCGCGCGCGGGCGCGCCGTTCAGCGCAGTGGCCGAGCTCCTGTGGACGGGCGCTCTGCCCGACCGCGCGCCGCGCTGGCCGGGCGACGGCCCCGAGCTCCCTGCGCGGGAGCTCGCGAAGCTGCTGCCGCGCGGCAGCTCGCCGCTCGCGGCCCTGGCGCTCGCGCTGCCCGCGCTCGCGGCCGCAGACCCGTTGCGCTTCGACGCGCAGCCCGAGGCGCTGCGCGCGCGCGCGCGCCGGCTCGTGCCCAAGCTCGCGGCGTCCTTCGCGCTCGCGCTCGAGCCCGCGCGTTTCGCGGCCGCGAGCGCCGCGGCCGAGCCCGTGCGCGCACTCGCGCTTGCGCTCGGCGTGCCTCTGCGCCGCGGCGCGCTCGCACTGCTCGAGAAGGCGCTCGTCCTGTGCGCCGACCACGAGCTCAACGCGTCGACGTTCGCGGCGCGCGTCGCCGCGTCGACGGGCGCGGACCTGCACGCGTGCCTGTCGGCGGCGGTGGCCGCCTTCAGCGGGCCGCGCCACGGCGGCGCGAGCGAGCAGGTCGAGGTGCTCGCCCGCGAGGCGGGCGGCCCCACCGGCGCCGCCGCCGCGGTGCGCGACCGCATGCGCCGCGGCGAGCACCTGCCGGGCTTCGGCCACCCGCTCTACCCGGCCGGCGACCCGCGCGCCGCGCCTCTTCTCGAGGCCGCCCTTGCGCTCGCCCCGCGTGCGCCGCGCGTGCGCACCATCGGTGCGATCGTCGCGGCCATGGACGAAGCCGGCCGGCCGAAGCCGAACGTCGACACCGCGCTCGCCGCCGCCGCCGCGGCGCTCGACCTGCCGACCGGCATGGGCCCGGCGATGTTCGCGATCGGCCGCACGGCGGGCTGGATCGCCCACGTGCTCGAGCAGTACGAGTCCGAGCTCGTGCTGCGCCCGCGGGCCCGCTTCGTCGGCCCGGAGTGATTCAGGCCGACATTCCCGTGTGTTAGGGTGAGTCGGACATTCGGAGCCCCGCATGGCGACCGTCCGACCCCCGGACAATCCGCTCGAGGCGCGTCTCCAGCAGTACATTCGCTGGGCGGCGCCGCCGGGCGTCGCCTTCGCGGCCGGGCTGTTCGCGCTGTATGCGTACGTGCGCAACCCGCTCGTCCTGGCGCTCGCGTGCATCGTGTCGGCGAACGCGCTGGGCGCGGCGTTCGCATACCGGCAGGCGGGGCGCGGGAACCTGCGCAACGCCATCGCCGTGCAGGCTGGCGGCATGCTCGCGATCGCCCTCTTGGTGGGGTTGGCCGGCCCGTCCTACTTCACGTTCACGGCCATGCTCGGCTTCCTCGCCATCGTGCACGCCGTGCCGTACGTGACGCTCCGCGCGCTCGTGACCCTCGGGTCCGTCGCCGTCGCGGTCATGGCTGCGGTGGGCGTCTCGCTCATGCTCGGCGTGCCCGATTGGCGCGTGGAGCTTCCCGATGAGCTGCGCATGGCCGTGCTCGCCGTGGGAGTCCCATCGCTCACCGCGACGGCGGCGTTCTGGCTCTGGCACGCGCGGATCACGCTGACCGAAGCCCTCGAGCACCTCGAGACCGCGAACGCGGCGCTCACGGAGTCGGAGCGCTCGCTCGAGCGCAAGGTGCACGAGCGCACGGCCCAGCTCGAGGCGTCGCAGCGCGCGCTCGCCTCGGCGCGCGACGAAGCGCTGCTCGCCAACCAACACAAATCTGCGTTCCTCGCGAACATGTCTCACGAGCTGCGCACCCCGCTGAACGCGATCATCGGCTTCTCCGAGGCGCTGCTCGCGAAGCTCTTCGGCGACATGAGCCCGAAGCAGACCGAGTACCTGCAGGACATCCACGCGTCGGGCCAGCACCTGCTCGCGCTCATCAACGACATCCTCGACTTGTCGAAGATCGAGGCCGGCAAGCTCGAGCTGCGCGCCTCGCGCGTGCACCTGCCGACGGTCATCCAGAACGCGCTCGTGCTCGTGCAGGAGCGCGCGGCGCACCGCGGCGTGGAGCTCCTCGCCGAGCTCGACCCCGCGCTCGACGAGATCGAGGCCGACGAGCGCAAGCTGAAGCAGGTGCTGATCAACCTGCTCGCGAACGCGGTCAAGTTCACCGAGGCGGGCGGCAAGGTCACCGTGCGCGCGGCGCCCGGCGACGGCGGCGTGCGCGTGGAGGTGGAGGACACGGGCATCGGCATCGCGCCCGAACATCACGAGGTGATCTTCGACGAGTTCCGCCAGGTGCTCGATCCGGCGGCGCGCAAGCAGGAGGGCACGGGCCTCGGCCTGGCACTCGTGAAGCGGCTCGTCGCGCTGCACGGCGGGCGCACGTGGGTGCGGAGTGCGGTGGGCCAGGGCAGCACGTTCGGCTTCACGATCCCGCGCGAGCTGCCCGCTGCGCAGGGGGAGGCCTAGCCGTGGCGAACAAGCTCGTGCTCGTCGTCGAGGACCGCCCGATGAACGCGAAGCTGCTCCGCGACGTGCTCGTCGCGAGCGGCTACGAAGTCGTGGAGGCCGAGGACGCCGAGCGCGGGCTCGCGATCGCGCGCGAGCGCCTGCCGGCGCTCGTGCTGATGGACATCCAGCTGCCGGGCATGGACGGCGTCGCCGCCGTCGGCGAGCTGAAGCGCGACGCGCGGACGGCGAAGATCCCGGTCATCGCGGTGACCGCGTCGGCGATGCCGCTCGAGCGCGAGTCGATCCTGCGCGCGGGCTTCGACGGCTACCAGGCGAAGCCGATCTCGGTGAAGGAGCTGCTCGCCGAGGTACGCAGATTCGTGTCGGTCGAGGGCTAGCCGCCTTGGCCGGCACAGCGCGCATCCTCGTCGTCGACGACACCCCGCGGAACTCGAAGCTGCTGGCAGACCTGTTGGCGGCGCAGGGCTTCGCGGTGGCGACGGCCGCGTCCGGGCCCGAAGCGCTCGAGGCGCTGCGCAAGGAGCCGTTCGACCTGGTGCTGCTCGACGTGGTCATGCCGGGCATGAGCGGCTACGAGGTGTGCCGCGAGATCCGCCGCGCCGAGAGCACCGGCGGCTATCTACCCGTCGTGCTCGTGACGGCGCTCGACCCGGAGGAGGAGCGCCTGCGCGGGCTCGAGGCCGGCGCGGACGACTTCCTGACCAAGCCCGTGAACCTGGCCGAGCTGCTCGGGCGCGTGCGCTCGCTCCTGCGCATCCGCACGCTGCACGAGACCGTACGCGAGCAGGCGGCTCAGCTCGCCGCGTGGAACCGCGAGCTCGAAGGCCGCGTGCGCGACCAGGTCGAGCAGCTCGGCCGGCTCGCGCACCTGAAGCGCTTCCTGTCGCCGCAGATCGCGCGCTCGATCGCCGCCGGCCGCAACGAGATCCTGCGCCCGCACCGGCGCAGCGTCACCGTCGTGTTCATCGACCTGCGCGGCTTCACGCGCTTCGCCGAAGCGGCGGAGCCGGAGGAAGTGATGGAGCTCCTGGGCGAGTACCACGCCGAGATGGGCCGGCTCGTGGTCGGCTACGACGGCACGCTCGAGCGGTTCACCGGCGATGGGCTGATGGTGTTCTTCAACGACCCGCTCGAGGTCGACGATCCGGAGCGGCGGGCCGTGTTCATGGCGCTCGAGATGCGCGAAGCCGTAGCGCGGCTCGGCGAAGGCTGGCGCCGGCGCGGCCACGCGCTCCAGCTGGGCGTCGGCATCACGCAGGGCTACGCGACGCTCGGCGCGATCGGCTTCGAGGAGCGCCAGGACTACGCCGCGATCGGCACCGTGACGAACCAGGCCGCGCGCCTGTGCGAGGCGGCCGAAGGCGGGCAGATCCTGGTCTCGGAGCGCCTGCGCGCGCTCGTCGAGGCGCTCGTCGAGACCGCGCCGATCGGCGAGCTCGCGCTGAAGGGCTTCCACCGCCCGGTGCTGGCGCACAGCGTGTTGCGCAAGAAGCCGGACTAGTCGCCTTCGGGCCGGAAGACCGCCACTGCCAGCGGCGGCAGCCGGATGCGCAGCGACTGCAGGCGGCCGTGCCACGGCACCGGCTCCGTGCGCACGCCGCCCAGGTTCCCGGCGCCGCTGCCACCGTACAGTGTCGCGTCGCCGTTCAGGAGCTCGCGCCAGAAGCCGGCCACGGGCACGCCGACGCGGAAGCCCTCGCGCAATACGGGCGTGAAGTTGCACACGACGAGCACCGTGCGCCGCGGCGTGCCGCCGTGGCGCAGGTAGGCGAGCGTGCTCTGCTCGGCGTCGTTGCAGTCGACCCACTCGAAGCCCGCTGCCTCGCAGTCGCGCGCGTGCAGCGCCGGCTCGCCGCGGTACAGCGTGTTCAGGTCGCGCACGAAACGCTGCAGGCCGCGGTGGCGCTCGCGCTCGAGCAGCCCCCAGTCGACGCTCGACTCGTGGTCCCACTCGCGCGTGTCGCCGATCTCATCGCCCATGAAGAGCAGCTTCTTACCCGGCTGCGTGAACATGTAGCCGTACAGCGCGCGCAGGTTCGCGAAGCGCTGCCACTCGTCGCCCGGCAGCTTCGCGAGGAGCGCGCGCTTGCCGTGCACCACCTCGTCGTGCGACAGCGGCAGGACGAAGTTCTCCGTGAACGCGTACAGCATGCGGAACGTCAGGTTCCCGTGGTGGAAGCGGCGGTGCACGGGGTCGTGCGCGAAGTACTCGAGCGCGTCGTGCATCCAGCCCATGTCCCACTTGAGCCCGAAGCCCAGTCCGCCGGCGCTCGTGGGCCGCGAGACCATCGGCCACGCGGTCGACTCCTCGGCGATCGTCTGCACCGCGGGCTCGAGCGCGTACGCGTCGGCGTTGAGCCGGCGCACGAACTCGAGCGCCTCCAGGTTCTCGCGCCCGCCGAACGCGTTGGGCACCCACTCGCCGGGCCGGCGCGAGTAATCGAGATACAGCATCGACGCCACTGCATCGACGCGCAGTCCGTCGGCGTGATACTGCGACAGCCAGTACATCGCGCTCGACAGCAGGAAGCTCCGCACCTCGTGGCGCCCGTAGTTGAACACGAAGCTGTGCCAGTCGGGATGAATGCCCTGGCGCGGATCGCCGTGCTCGTACAAGTGGGTGCCGTCGAAGTAGCCGAGCCCATGCTCGTCGGTCGGGAAGTGCGACGGCACCCAGTCGAAGATCACGCCGACGCCCGCCTGGTGCAGCCGGTCGACGAGGAACATCAGGTCCTGCGGCGTGCCGTAGCGGCTGGTCGGCGCGAAATAGCCCGTCGTCTGGTAGCCCCACGAGCCGTAGAACGGGTGCTCCATGACGGGCAGGAGCTCGACGTGCGTGAAGCCCATCTCCACCGCGTACTCGGGCAGGCGCTCGGCCAGCTCGCGATAGCTCAAGCTGCGATGGCCCTGTTCGGGCACGCGCCGCCACGAGCCCACGTGCAGCTCGTACGTGGTCATGGGCGCGTGCAGGGAGTTGCGCCCCGCGCGCGACTCCAGCCACGCCTGGTCGCCCCACTCGTACTCGAGCGTCCACACGAGCGAGGCCGTGCGGGGCGACACTTCGCAGTGGAACGCGAACGGGTCGGTCTTGTCGACGCGGAAGGCGCCGCCGTGCGCCTCGACGCGGTACTTGTAGCGCGCGCCGCGCGAGATCCCGGGCACGAAGCCGGCCCAGATGCCCGATCCGCCGACCGGGCGCAGCGGATGCGCAGCGGGATCCCAGCCGTTCCAGTCGCCGATCGCCGACACGCGCTCGGCGTTCGGTGCCCAGACCGCGAAGAACACGCCGTCCACGCCGTCCTGCCGGTGGGGATGCGCGCCGAGCTTCTCCCACAGGCGCAGGTGACTGCCCTCGTTGAACAGATACAGGTCCTGCGCGTCCAGGAGCCCGTGGCCGCGATCGCTCATCCCCGAGCTTTATACTGCACGCCATGAGCTGGAAGCCCGAGGTCGACGAGCTCCACCGGCGCGAGGCGCTGGCCAAGCGCATGGGCGGCGAGGAGCGCGTGGCGCGCCAGCGCGAGGCGGGGCGCCTCACCGTGCGCGAGCGAATCGAGCAGCTCGCCGACCGCGACAGCTTCCACGAGACGGGCGCGCTCACGGGCGTGCCCGTGTACGAAGGCGACCGGCTGGTCGACATCCGGCCCTCGAACTTCGTGGCCGGCACCGCGCGGCTGGACGGCCGGCGCGTGGTGCTGGGCGGCGACGACTTCACCGTGCGCGGCGGGGCCGCGGACGGCACGGTGGGCTACAAGGCGGGCTACGCCGAGCGCATGGCGCTGGAGCTGCGCCTGCCGATCGTGCGGCTCGTGGACGGCACGGGCGGCGGCGGCAGCGTGAAGTCGCTGGAGACCACGCGGCGCAGCTAC
>DATJZN010000015.1:0-127896 GCA_035499075.1 Myxococcota bacterium
GTCGACGGCCGTGTCGAAGACCGTGAGCATCTCCGTCGCCGACAGGTTGTTGCCGCACGAGAGGTTCTTGCGCGCGGCCGCTACGCCCGCGGCGTCGTAGGCGGTGGTGAACCTCTCCTCCGCGGTCACGCGACACCCGTCGAGCTTCAACTGGTTCGGATCCGCGAGCGGGCTCTTCGCGTTCTTCGCCAGGCAGACGAACGTGGCCTTGCAGAAGGTGCCGGCCGCCGCGAGCCGCGCGGCCCGGCACTTCGCCGTATGATCGCCGCCCGGGGGAACCGCACCAAACTGGACCATCCCGTTCACCCCCGAGACCGCGCCGACCATCGAAGCGAACTGGCTCGGGGTCTGCTGGTCGAGCCCGAGGCCGGTGTTCCCCTTGCCGTGGAAATCGTCGAAGTTCAAGGTGATCTGGCCGTTGGGCTCGTTGCCGGTCAGGAAGTCGTTCGGGTCGTCGACGGCGCTGCGGGTCAGGTAGAAGTTGTCGATCGTGTCGGCGCCCTGCCCGTGGCCGACCTGCACCCGGTTGACCATGGCCCGCGCATCGCTCCCCGTCGCGGTCCAGCTCCCGATCTTGACGGTGAAGCTCGTGATGACCCCGGAGTCGTACACCCGCGAGAACGCGGGCGGGTCGTCCGTGAACGGCGCGTTCGGGTCGACGCTCCAGTCGATCGAGACGGGCGCGTTCATGTGCACGCCCAGCCCGGCGAGGTTCGACTGCGCCGAGCCCATGATCTCGGTCACCTGGCCGTCCATGTGGAAAGTTAGATCCGCCCGAGCGAGACCGGCGAGAACCATGCACAGCACGACCGGGACGCTGAAGCAGACCTTCATGATCGCCTCAACCGCACCCCCGACGCAGAACAGTGTACCAGCGCGGCTGGGTCGGCAGGCCTCAATTCCATCGGTCCCCGGTTCGATCCCGAAGAGCGGCGGGGCTCCTATAATCCCATGATCCCATGGGGCCGGCGCCGTAGCGACCCGCGAGAGGAGGTGCTCATGGTCGACGGCTGGTCGGAGAGCGAAGGCCCGTCCTCGGTCGCGCGGCACGCATGACCCCGAACGGAGTCACTGACTCTGGAGCCAAGCGGATCCCGGAGATCCGCTATGCGCGGAGCGGTGACACGAGCATCGCGTACTACGTCCTGGGCGAGCAGCCGCGCGATCTCGTCTTGGTGCACGGATTCGCCGGCAATCTGGAGGCGGAGCTCGAAGAGCCATGGGTGCTGGCATTCAACGAACGCGTGTCGTCGTTCGCGCGTCTGATCCGCTTCGATCGACGCGGCACGGGAATGTCGGACCGGGTTCGCGACATTCCGTCGCTCGAGACGCGCATGGACGACGTTCGCGCGGTGGTCGACGCCGTCGGCTCGAAGCGCGCCGCGCTGTTCCGGACCTTCGAGGCTGCGTCGATGTGCATGCTCTTCGCGGCGACCTATCCCGAGCGGACGAGCGGCCTCGTGCTCTACAACCCGGTCGCGAAGGGAACGTGGTCGCCCGAGTACCCGTGGGCGAGGACGGCCGCGGAGTGGCTCCGCTTCATCGCCGATGAGGGCGACCGCTGGGGGACACCCGAATACGTGGAAGAGTTCGTCCGAACGTTGTGGCCGGCGCGGATCGGCGACGACGAGTTCAAGCGCCTCACGCTGCGCAAGATGAGGCTGGGCGCGAGCCCGGCCGGAATCCGCGCGATCCGGCGCATGGGATGGAGATCGACCTGCTCGACGTGCTGCCGACGATCCGAACGCCCACGTTGGTCATCGGGTCGCCCGACCGGCGCGACGAGTCACGATTCGTCGCCGAGCGGATCTCCGGTGCGCGTTTGATCGGGGCGCCCGGGCCGGCCTTCATCGTCTGGGCGCTGGGCGAGATCGTCTATGGTGAGATCGAGCGCTTCGTCGCCGCTCTCGACGCCGACGTCGAGCCGGACGGCGTCGTGGCGACGGTGCTGTTCACGGACATCGTCGACTCGACGCGCAAGGCGGCGGAGCTCGGCGATCGCGCGTGGGCGACCTGGTCGCGCGGCATCATGCGATCGTGCGCCGTCAGCTCGGCCAGTTCGGCGGGGTCGAGCTCGACACGTCGGGCGACGGGTTCTTCGCCAGCTTTGATGCTCCGGCGCGCGCGATCCGCTGCGCCCGGGCGATCTGCGAGAGCGTGCGCCCGCTGGGCCTCGAGATGCGCGCGGGCCTCCACACCGGCGAGTGTCAGCGCATCGAAGGCAAGCTCGGCGGGCTCGCGGTAGTCATCGGCGCGCGCATCGCTGCCCGAGCCGCGGCGGGCGAAGTGCTGGTATCGGGCACGGTGAAGGACCTTCTTGCCGGCTCGCGGCTCGAGTTCGAGGGCCGCGGAGCGCACGAGCTCAAGGGCGTGCCCGGTGAGTGGCGGATCTTTGCGGTCCGCTGATTTCGGTCGCGACCAGTTGCTGTCTCTTTCCTGGCTTCAGCCCGACCGGGTGTACGCTGACCCCGACCCTTTCTTCCACGAAGGGAGCGACGGATGAGGATCGTGCGCCGGTTCCTGGCCGATGCGCTGATCGGCGGCGTGCTCGTCGTGTTGCCGATCTACCTGGCGGTGTTGCTCCTGCTGAAGGGCGCACAGTCCGCGGCCAAGCTGATTCGGCCCTTCACGATGCTGCTTCCGGACTGGCTACCCGCCGAGAGGGCCCTGTCTCTCCTGCTTGTCGTGACGGTGTGCTTCCTGATCGGGGCGGCGGTCCGCACGCGTCTGGGCGGAGTGCTGCGCGAACGGATCGAGACCTCGGTCCTCGAGAGACTGCCGGGATATTCGCTCTTGCGGAGCCTCACGCAGCAACTCATGGGGGAAGGCCGAGAGAACGTCTGGAAGCCGGCACTCGTGGAGATCGAGGAGGCTCTCGTCCCGGCTTTCATCATCGAGGAGCTCGAAGACGGCCGCTTCACCGTGTTCGTCCCATCGGTGCCCACGCCCTTGGCCGGAGCCGTCTATGTCCTCGGTCGCGACCGGGTCCATCCGCTCGACGTTCCGTTCGCACAAGCGATCAGGTCCATCTCTCGCTGGGGATCGGGCTCGAAGGAGCTGGTGGCGGCGATGAAGAAGCCGGAAGGCTGAGCTAGCTCTCCTCTGCGCCGACGAAGCGATAGATCGCGGCGCCGATGACGGCGCCGATGGGCGGCGCCACCCAGAACAGCCAGAGCTGGGCGATCGCCCAGCCGCCCACGAATACGGCCACTCCCGTGCTGCGTGCGGGATTCACCGAGGTGTTCGTCACCGGAATGCTGATCAGGTGGATGAGGGTCAGGCACAGGCCGATCGCGATCGGAGCCAGCCCCGGCGGCGCCCGTCGGTCCGTGGCGCCGAGAATCACCAAGAGGAACATCATGGTCATGACCACTTCGCTGATGAGGCATGACATCAAGCCGTAGCCGCCCGGTGAGTGCCCGCCGTAGCCGTTCGACGCGAAGCCCGCGGACAGCTCGAAGCCTGGTTTCCCCGAGGCGATGAGATACAGAACGGCGCCCGCCGCGATCCCGCCCAGCACCTGCGCGATGATGTACGGGAGTAAGTCCTTCGCTTCGAAGCGCCCGCCCGCCCAGAGTCCGATCGAAACCGCCGGGTTCAGGTGACAGCCCGAGATGTGTCCGATGGCGAAGGCCATGGTGAGCACCGTGAGCCCGAATGCCAGCGCCACGCCGAGCAGGCCGATGCCGACGTTCGGAAACGCCGCGGAGATCACGGCGCTGCCGCAGCCGCCGAGCACGAGCCAGAACGTCCCCACGAACTCCGCAGCGTACTTCCTCATGTCCGTTGCCCCTCCTTGCTCCGACCATCATGCCCGAATCCGCGCGGCGGCTCGCGCGGCGGAAATCACACAGAGGTGCCTCATCCTCTCTCGCGACTTCTCCACGCGTGGCGTGATAGGGTCGCCCCATGACACCCAAGAGAAAGCTCGCAATCGCTCTGCTGCTGCTTCCGATCCTGGCGGTCGATGCGGGAGCTGCCACGAAGAAGGAGCTCGACCGCGACGGGAAGAAAGCGCTGCATACTCTGGTCTCGAAGGTCAAAGCGGCGAAGATGCTGAACGGAAAGGCCGTCGCCGTCCTGGTCTTTCCCGACATGGTCAAGGCGGGCTTCATGTTCGGCGGACAGATCGGCGAAGGGGTGCTGCTGAGAGGCGGCAAGCCGTCGGGGTACTACAACTCCGTCGGCGCTTCGTACGGCCTGCAAGCCGGCGCGCAGAAGTTCGGCTACGCGCTGTTCTTCATGAACGAGAAGTCCGTTGAATACCTCGACTCGAGTCAAGGCTTCGAGGTCGGCATGGGACCGAGCTTCGTCCTCGTCGACGAGGGCAAGGGCAAGTCGATGACCTCCACGACCGCCACGCAGGACGTGTACGCCTTCATCTTCAGCCAGAGCGGGCTGATGGGCGGCCTCGGTCTGCAGGGCACGAAGATCTCCAAGATCGAGAAGTAGGAGCCGCCATGACGAGCACACGTCTGTTGCTGGCCGCCATCCTGGCCGTCGTCGTGTCGACCGGCGTCGCGCACGCCGCCGACAAGGCTGCTGCTGCGCCGCAGAGCGACCAGAGCATCCTGCTCGACACGATCCGGGCCAACCGCAAGGCCTTCGTCGCCGTCAATCTCGGGCTCAGCGACGAGCAAGCCGCCAAGTTCTGGCCGCTCTACGACAAGTACCAGACGGAGCTGAACGCCATCGGCGACCGCATGATCGCCATCGTGGACGACTACTCGAAGAGCTACGGCGATCTCGCCGACGACAAGGCGGTGAAGCTCATGAACGACTACCTCACCGCCGAGGCCGACCGCGTCACGCTGCGGAGCCGGTATCTCCCCGAGTTCACGAAGATCCTGCCCGGCCGAACGGTCGCCCGTTTCTACCAGATCGAGAACAAGATGGACGCAGTGATCCGCTACGAGCTGGCGGCTGCGGTCCCCGTCGTCGACGAGAAGCCTGCTCCGGCGAAGTGACGCCAGAGTGAGCGGCTACCCCGCGCGCGCCTCCACGATCGAGACGGGGCTTCGGGTCGGGTGGATCTTCACCAGCGCGAGGCCCGCCTTCGCGAACAGCGCTTCGAAGTCGGCGCGCGTCCGCTCCTTGCCGCCCGCGATGACGAGCATGTTCACGTCGAGCCACTTGCTCCAGTCCGGGTGGTTGCCGGGCTTGATCACGCGGTCGACCACCAGCACGCGACCGCCCGGCGCCATCGCCTCGCGGCACAGCCCCAGGATGCGCCCGGCCTTCTCGTCGTCCCAGTCGTGGATGATGTACTTCATCAGGTAGCCGTCGGCGCCCTTCGGGACGGAGTCGAAGAAGCTTCCGCCTTGGATCGCGATGCGGTCGCGTACGGCCGGCGCCGTGACGAAGCCGCTGGCGGGCGCGTGGGCCACGACCTGCGGCTGGTCGTAGAGCACACCGCGCAGCTTCTTGTGCCGGCGCAGCACGGCCGCGAGCAGATGTCCGTGTGCACCGCCCAGGTCGACCAGCTGGCGCAGCTTGCCGAACGGCCACGCTCGAGCGACGGCGTCGTTCTCGGTCGCCGAGACGCTCGCCATCGAGGCCGAGAACTCGCGGTCCTGCTCCGGGTGCTGCTGCAGGTACTCGAAGAAGGCCTGACCGTGCGCCAGATCGAACGCCGTCTTGCCACTCTTCACCGCGTCGAGGAGCGACTCCCAGGCGCGGCAGTTGTGGCCGTCGACCATCATCAGCGTGAAGTCGCGCAGAGAGCCGGGCACGTCCGCGCGCAGCGTGCGGCCGAGCGGCGTGGCGCGGAAGCGCCCGCGCGCGTCCTCGGCGAACACGCCCACCGTCGCGAGCGCGCGCAGCACGCGGCGCAGGTACCCGGGGTGGGCGCCGACCTTGGCCGCGATCTCGCCGGGCGGCAGCGCGCGGCTGGCGACGACGTCGGGCACGCCGAGCCTCGCCACGGCGAACAGCATCTGCGAGATCCAATACCCCGTGACGAGCTCCAGCATCTTCTCTTGCGGTCGTCGAGACTTCGCCATGGCCGCGAGCATACCCCCTGCGCTGGCGCAGAGCCCGGAGCCTGGCTCTGCGCCGAGCCGCCCGGCGTGTTCTAATCGCCTGCACCTTCACAAGGAGAAGCAGCCGGTGTTCAGCCACATCATGGTCGGGGCGAACGACATCGAGGCCTCGAAGAAGTTCTACGACGCGATCTTCGGCGCAATCGGAATCGGCCCCGGAGGCCGAGACGAGAAGGGTCGGGTCTTCTACGTCACCAAGACCGGGGTCTTCGCGATCACCAAGCCGATCGACGGTGCGCCCGCGACTTCCGCAAACGGCGGCACGATCGGCTTCGCGGTCGACTCGCCCGAGAAAGCCAACGCCTGGCACGCCGCCGGGCTGGCGAACGGCGGCCGCAGCGTCGAGGACCCGCCGGGCGTGCGCGCAGGCGGCATGGGCAAGCTCTACCTCGCCTATCTCCGCGATCCGGCGGGCAACAAGATCTGCGCGCTGCACCGCATGCCATGAGCGACTCACCGGCGTACACGCCGCCCAGGGTCTGGAAGTGGGACGCGCCGAGCGGCGGGCGCTTCGCCAACATCAATCGTCCGATCGCGGGAGCGACGAGCGAGAAGGAGCTGCCGGTAGGCAAGCACGCGCTGCAGCTCTACTCGCTCGCGACACCGAACGGTGTCAAGGTCACCGTGCTGCTCGAGGAGCTGCTCGCACTCGGCAAGAAGGAGGCCGAGTACGACGCCTGGCTCATCAACATCGGCAGCGGGGAGCAGTTCGGCAGCGGCTTCGTCGCCGTCAATCCGAACTCGAAGATCCCGGCGCTGCTCGATCGAAGCACGTCGCCGCCGACGCGCGTCTTCGAGTCGGGCGCGATCCTCGTCTACCTGGCCGAGAAGTTCGGCGCCTTCCTGCCGAAGGCTCCTTCGCCGCGCGCCGAGTGTCTGTCGTGGCTGTTCTGGCAGATGGGCAGCGCTCCGTATCTCGGCGGCGGCTTCGGCCACTTCTACGCCTACGCGCCCGCGAAGTACGAGTACCCGATCAACCGCTTCACCATGGAGGTGAAGCGCCAGCTCGACGTCCTGGACCGCAATCTCGCCGAGCGGCGCTACCTGATCGGCGACGAGTACACGATCGCGGACATCGCGGTCTTCCCGTGGTACGGCGGCGTGGTGCTGCACAACCTGTACGACGCCGAGGTCTTCCTCGACGCGAAGTCGTACGGGAACGTCGTGCGCTGGGCCCAAGAGATCGAGCAGCGCCCCGCGGTGCGACGCGGCCAGCGCGTCAACAAGGCGTGGGGGCCCGAGGCGGAGCGCGTTCCCGAGCGACACTCGGCGAGTGATCTCGGTTAGGGGCAGATTCGCGGCCGGGACCCCGAGGCTCGAGGGGTGGGGTGCCGGGGATCCCGGCCGCTCTCGTCTGCTACGCCAACCTCAGTCCGGGTCGAGCGTGAGCGAGATACCGCCGAGGCCGTTCACCACCCGTCCAGGAAGACGAACCGCAGCCGGGTCGAGTCGATGAGCCCGGAGCGATGACGAGCCATCGTACGCGCCGCACGATCGCGGAGCCAAGTGGCGAACTCGGCGTTCGCGATCCGCCGCGGCGCCGCTAGGCCGACTGGGCCTCCTGAAGCATGCCCCGCATCAGCCGCTCCTTCACAACTTCGACGAGCACCAGATAGGCGCCGACCGCAGCCGCGAGGAGCGCGAAGTATGCGAGCGGCAGCGGGGCGAGACCGAGGATCCGGGCGACGGGGGTGTAAGGGAGAGCGGACCCGAGCGCGACGACGGTCAGAGTCGTCGCCACCAAGGGGCCGCTCGGGCGGCTCGCCCAGGGCCGGGCGGCGGTGCGAATCACGAACAGGACCAGCGACTGTGTGACCAGGGACTCCACGAACCAGCCGGTGTGGAAGAGTGTCTCGCCGAAATGGAAGAAGCGCAGCAGTGCGAAGAAGGTCAGAAAGTCGAAGATCGAGCTCAGGGGTCCCATCGTCAGCATGAAGTTCCGGATCAGGCGGATGTTCCAGCGCTGTGGACGGTGCAGGTAGAGCGGGTCGACGTTGTCGGTGGGGATCGCGATCTGCGCGAGGTCGTACAGAAAGTTGTTGAGCAGGATCTGCGTCGGCAGCATCGGCAGGAACGGGAGAAACAGCGCAGCGCCGGCCATGCTGAACATGTTCCCGAAGTTCGAGCTGGTGCCCATCAGCAGATACTTGAGCACGTTCGCGAACGCCTTGCGGCCGGCGAGGATGCCGGCGTGCAGCACGTCCAGCCGGCGCTCGAGCAGGATGATGTCGGAGGCCTCGCGCGCCACGTCGACGGCGCCCGCGACCGAGATCCCGACGTCGGCCGCATGCAGCGACGGTGCGTCGTTGATGCCGTCGCCGAGATAGCCCACGACGTGTCCGCGCGACTTGAGCGCGCGCAGGATGCGGAGCTTCTGGGCCGGCGCGACGCGGGCGAAGACGTCGGTCTGCTCCGCGATCGCCGCCAGCGCCCCCTCGCTCAGCCGCTCGATGTCGCTGCCGAGCACCAGCCTCGCTCCGGGCAGGCCCACCTGGCCGCAGACGTGCGCGGTCACGAGCTCGTTGTCGCCGCTGATGATCTTCACGGTGACGCCGTCCTTGCGGAGCTCGGCGAGTGATTCGCGGACGCCGTCGAGGGGCGGATCGGAGAAGGTCAAGAAGCCGGCCAGCACGAGCTCCTTCTCGTCTGCGACCGCGTAGCCGGCGGGGGCGGGGACCTGGCGCTGCGCCACGGCCAGCGTCCGAAGGCCCTGCGCGCACGCGCCGCGGAAGGTCGCAGCGCAGCGTTCGCGCGCCGATTCGTCGAGCGGGTGAACGCCGGTCTCCGATTCGTAGCTCGAGCAGACCGACAGCACGCTCTCGGGCGCGCCCTTGCAGACCAGCAGGTGGACGCCGTCCTTCTCGGCCACGACCGAGAGTCGGCGGCGTTCGAAATCGAAGGGAATCTCGTCGGTCTTGCGGAAACCCTCGGTGTCCGCGATCGGTCGCGCCAGAATGGCGGCGTCGAGCGGGCTCTTGATGCCCGTGTCGAAGAAGCTGTTCAGGTGGCCGAGAGAGAGCGCCCGCTCCGAGGGCCGGCCCAGCGGATCGAGCGACGAGGCGAGTGACATGACCCCGGCCGTCAGCGTGCCGGTCTTGTCACTGCACAGGACGTCGATGCTGCCGAGGTTCTGTATCGCGGACAGGTGCTTCACGATGACCTTCTCGCGCGCCATCTGGATCGCGCCCTCGCCGAGGGTCACGGTGGTGATCATCGGCAGGAACTCCGGCGTTAGACCGACCGCGAGCGCGACCGAGAACAAGAGTGACTCGAGCGCGTTGCGGCCCAGGCTGATGTTCACCACCAGGATGAACAGGACGAGAAAGACCACCGTCTCCAGGATGAGCACTCCGAAGCGCCGCATGCCGCGCTCGAACTCGGTCTCGTCGGGTCGAGCCGCGAGGCGCTCCACGATGTCCCCGAAGGCAGTGTCCCGGCCCGCCGCGTAGACGAGCGCGGTCGCCGTCCCGCTGACGACCGACGTGCCGAGGAACACCAGGGCCAATGACTCCGGGCCCGTCGCGGTCAGTGCGGCGGCCGTCGCCCCCTTGTCCGCGGGGAACGACTCGCCCGTCAGCGCCGCCTGGTCGACGTGGAGGTCCAGGGCGTCGATGAGACGCGCGTCCGCCGGGACCAGGTCGCCTGCGCCCAGTCGGATCACGTCGCCCACGACCAGCTGATGGCGGGGCAGCTCCAGCCAGGAGCCCTCCCGGCGGACCGTGGCGGTGGGGGAGACCTGCTGCTGGAGCGCCTTCACGGCTCGGCCCGAGCGGAAGGTCTGCCCGAAGTTGATTGCGGCGCTGAGAAACACGATGCCGATGATGATGGAGGCGTCCGCGACGTCGCCGAGCAGCGCCGACGCCGTAGCCGCGACCAGCAAGATGGCGACCAAGGGAGTCACGGCCGAGCGCAGCAGCTCGAGCGTTCTCCAGCCGAGTCCGCGCGCCGCGACCTCGTTCCTGCCCCGCTCCCGCAAGCGCGCTGCGGCGGCCGCGGCCGTCATGCCTTCGGGCGAGCTTCCCAGCCGCTCGAAGAGCTCCGCCAGAGGTCGATCCGCCGCTCGGGCGCACTCACTCTGGTCTTGGCGCGACGACTCCATTCACCCGCCCCGATGGAGGATGATGCATTCTACGGGAAGCCCGGCGAAGCCAGGCCCAAGCTACGCGCGAGCTGTCTTCCGCTTCGCTTCGCGCCGTCCCGCGCGCACCTCGGCCCAGAAGCGCGCTCGCTTCTTTTCGGTGCGCCGCGCCTCGGCACTGCTCTGGTAGCGCCGCTGGAGACTCGCCAGGATCCGACGCAGACCTTCCCACACGCGCGCTGCTCGGCCGTGACGGAGCATCTACATTCCCATGTCGGGCATGTCGGGCCCCGTGCCGGCGCCCGCCCGCTTCTCCGGCTTGCCCGCGATGAGTGCCTCGCTGGTCAGGAGCAGGGACGCCACGCTGGCGGCATTCTGGAGCGCCGCGCGTACGACCTTGGTGGGGTCGATGACTCCGCTCTCGACGAGATCTTCGTACACCTCGGTCGCCGCGTTGAAGCCGAACGCTCCGCGACCGCGCTTCACCTTCGCCACCACGATCGATCCCTCGATCCCTGCGTTCGCGGCGATCCAGCGCAGCGGCTCCTCGATCGCGCGGTGCACGATCCGGACGCCGGCCCGCTGATCTTCGGAGAGACCTTCCTCGAGCCCGTCCAGGGCGCTCTGTGCGCGGAGCAGCGCCACGCCGCCCCCGGGCACGATGCCCTCCTCGATCGCCGCCCGCGTCGCGTGCAGGGCGTCCTCCACGCGGGCCTTCTTCTCCTTCATCTCGGTCTCGGTGGCCGCGCCCACCTTGAGCACCGCGACGCCACCGGCGAGCTTCGCGAGCCGCTCCTGGAGCTTCTCGCGATCGTAGTCGGAGGTGGTCGCTTCGATCTGCTTGCGGATCTCGTCGCAGCGACTCTGGATGTCCTTCCGCGAACCCGCACCTTCGATGAGAGTCGTGTCGTCCTTGCGGATGACGACCTTCTTCACGCGACCCAGGTCTGCGAGCGTCACGTTCTCGAGCTTCTGGCCGAGCTCCTCGGCGACGAGCTGGCCGCCCGCCACGATGGCCATGTCTTGGAGCAGCGCCTTGCGGCGATCGCCAAAGCCGGGCGCCTTCACGGCCGCACAGTGCAGCGTGCCGCGGAGCTTGTTCACGACGAGGGTCGCCAGCGCCTCTCCCTCGAGATCCTCGGCCACGATCAGGATGGGCTTGCTCTGTTGGGAGACCTTCTCGAGCAGCGGCAGGAGATCCTTCATGTTGCTGATCTTCTTCTCGTGCAGGAGGACCAGCGCATCCTCGAGGACGACCTCCATCCTCTCGGCATCCGTCACGAAGTAGGGCGAGAGATAGCCCCGGTCGAACTGCATGCCTTCGACGACGTCGAGGGTCGTCTCCATGACTTTGCCCTCCTCGATGGTGACGACGCCCTCCTTGCCGACCTTCTCCATCGCCTCGGCGAGGATCTTCCCGATCGTCTCGTCCCCGTTGGCGGAGATCGTTCCGACCTGGGCGATCTCCTCGCCCGTGCGGGTCTTCCTCGACTGCTTGCCGAGGGCCTCGACGATCACGGCGACCGCCTTGTCGATCCCGCGCTTGAGGTCCATCGGATTGGCGCCGGCCGCGACCATCTTGATGCCCTCGCGGAAGATCGCGTGGGCGAGCACCGTGGCCGTGGTGGTGCCGTCGCCCGCGACGTCGGAAGTCTTGCTCGCCACCTCGCGGACCATCTGCGCGCCGAGGTTCTCGAACGGATCCTCGAGCTCGACCTCCTTGGCCACCGTGACGCCGTCCTTGGTGATCGTGGGCGCCCCCCAGCTCTTCTCCAGCATGACGTTGCGGCCCCTGGGCCCCAGAGTGACTCGCACCGCGCGCGCGAGCTGGTCGACGCCGCAGAGGAGACGCGCTCGCGCGTCCTGCCCATAGTGAATCTGCCTTGCGGACATGATCGTCTCTCCTACTCGAGCACCGCGAGGACGTCGTCCTCGCGAATGATCAGGTGTTCGTCACCCTCGAGCTGAATTTCGGTGCCGGAGTACTTGCTGAAGAGCACCCGGTCCCCCTTGTGCACGTCGAGCGGGCGGAGCTTGCCGTTGTCCTCGACTTTCCCCTTGCCGGCAGCGATGACCTTGCCCTCCATGGGCTTCTCCTTGGCGGTATCGGGGATGACGAGTCCCCCCGGGGTTCTCTCTTCGCCCTCGATGCGCTTCACGAGGAGTCGGTCGTGCAAGGGTCTCATCTTCATGGCGGGTCTCCTTGGGGGCGCGATCGAAGGTCACGCGCGATGCTAAGTATACAAAGCGTTTCAAATTCATCAAGCAGGGGAACGAAACGCTTGATAAAGCACGCAGCCGTGGCAAGCTCTCGGCGGTGGCCGATCGCAAGAGCCGACCCCGCATCCACCGAGAGCACTCCCAGGTCGATCTCGGCGAGCTCCTGGCCCATCTCCGTGTTGCGAAGAGGCTGTCGCTCCGGCAGGTCGAGGAGAGCACGGACAAGGCGGTCTCGAACGCCTACCTGAGCGCGCTGGAGAAGGGGAGGATCCAGAAGCCCTCGCCACACGTGCTGCACAGCCTGGCGGCGGTCTACGCGGTGCCTTACGAGACGTTGATGGAGAAGGCCGGCTACCTGTTGCCGGCCGAGGACAAGGGAGGCCGGCGCAGGAGGTTGGCCGCCTTCGCGATCGACGATCTGACCGCCGAGGAAGAAGAAGAGCTGCTGAAGTATCTGGCGTTTCTTCGCTTCCGCGATTCGTCGTGAACGAGGCCGGCTCTACCGCTTGGGGTTGCCCTCGAACAGCTCCCGCACCGCGCCGCCCAGGGCCTTGGCCGCATCTCCGGCGCCCTGGGTGCCCTTCAGCCCGAGCGTTCCCGCGCCCTTTACCAGACCACCGAGGTCGACGCCGAGTGTCTTCGCGAGTGAGTACGCGAGTCGAGTGCTGAGCGCTTCGTTCAACGAGAAGTCGGGCTCGTCGATGTCGCCCTCGATCACGAAGTCGGCGCTGATCTCGCCGTTCTTCTCGGCGAGACCCGCGAGCACCGCGCGGCGCGACATGCCCATGAACGTGCCCGCTCCGCCTTCCGACTCGAGCTGCAAGCCGGTGAGGGTGATCCTGCCGGGCGCGTGCAGGCGGCCGTGGGTCACCTCGGACTGCAGGTCGAGATCGAGCCGGCCGCTGCGGACGCCCGCCTCGCCCGGCTGGATCAGGTAGCGCTGGAAGGGCACGAGATCGAGCGAGCGGAGCTGCGTGGCAATGGATGAGTCACGCGTGCCGATCTCGGCCCAGCCGTCGAGGTGCGCATGCCCGTCCTGCTTCTCGCCGCGGACGATGCCGTCGAGCTCGAAGCGGCTGCGACCTCGCAGACCCGGCAGGTTCACCTCGCGCACGCTCGCCGCGATCTGCTCGAGGCGGATCTTCAGCGGCGGCGTCCCGAGCGTGGCGTCGAAGATCTCCACCACGCCCTCATCGAGCGAGATCTCGCGGAAATTCACCGCCGGCGACGCGCTCGGCGCGGCATCCTTCGCCGTCGCGTCGCCGCGCAGACCGGGCAGCGCGACGAGCTTCCCTCCGCTCCGCAGTGCGGACAGATACGGCCGAGAGATGGTCACCGACGCGATGTAGTAGGTCTTGCGCGAGACCAGGCTCAGCAGCCTCGGAACGACCGTCACGCGCTCGGCGCGCAGAGCGTCCCTCGTCGGCCAGCCCGGCGGCCCGGGAACGCGCAGCCCTTCGATGACGACCCCGGACCAACCGATCCGGAGCGCGGCCATCTCGCTCGTCGGGAGCGCCTGCGCGACCCGGTCCTTCAGCATCGCGACCGCCGCCCCGAACGCGACGATCGCGGCGACGGCCAGCGCGCCGAGCGCCACGATGGCACCGAGCAGCCACCGCCTGCGCTTCGCCGAGGTCACTCACTCGAGAGTACCGCTGCCGCACACGGCACGCCGTCGAGAGATAGGGGAGCCGCTATGGAGCGGCCGGATTCGCCTGGAGCCGCTCGAACCGTCCCACCGGTCGACTCTTCCGGTACTCCGTCACGATCGGCTCCAGCTCCGCCGGGCTCGCCCCGTGCAAGATCACCCCGTCGCACCCCAGGTCGAGCTGCGCGCGTACCTTCGCCACGCACTGCGCCGGTGACCCCGTCGCCGCCGGAGCCAGCCACTCTTCCGGAATCAGCTTCGCGATCTGCTCCAGCTGCTCCGTCGTCGCGCGCGCGTCGATGGCGCCGGGGAACTTTGCCACGAGGGGATCCGCGCGGAAGCGCTCGAGGGGCTTCGGGTCCCAGCGGTTGGTCGCGACGAGCAAGTCGCCGTACGCCTGCAGGTAGGTGGCCATCCGGCCGACGGTCTTCTTCAGCCGCAGCGCTTCGGGCAGGTGGTCGCCGATCGTCGCGAAGCAGGACCACACGCGCACCTGCGCGGGGTCGCGGCCGGCCTTTGCGGCGGCTTCCTTCACGGCATGGACGCAACGCGCGGTGGTCTCGTCGCTGAAGAAGGTGTGGAGCACGACCGCGTCCATCGCGCGGCCGCCGAGCGCGAGCGAGTTCGGGCCGAATGCGGTCCACGTGAGCGGGATGTCGCCCGCGTAGTCGGGGCCGAGCAGGAGCAGGCCGTACTTGCCGGCGGGGCCGTCGTGACCCATGACGGCCTCGCCGCGCCACAAGCGGCGCAACAGGCCGACGAAGTCCTCGACCTGGGCGGTCGTGATCTTCGGCAGGCCGTACATCTTGAACATCGGCGCGATGCCGCGGCCGAGCCCGAGCGAGAAGCGGCCCTCGGTGAGCCGGTGCATGGTCATGGCGTGGGACGCCGTCACCATCGGGTGTCGCGTGTTGTGATTCGTCGCGGCGGTCGCGATGCCGATCGTCTTCGACACCGCGCCGACCGCGCCCGACAGCGTGAAGGCTTCTTTGATGTTGAAGCGCTCCGAGATGAAGCACGCGCCGATTCCGAGCGCCTCGGCCTCGCGCACCTCGTCGAGCAGCTCGCGCGGCGAGCGCGGCTGGCCCGCCAGCGTGTAGAAGCCGAGCTCGTTCATCTGCGCCTGCGCCATCTCGCTCCTCTCCTTCTCACAGAAAGTCCGCCGCGCCCAGGTCGAGCGCGTGGCGCGCGTGGCGGCGCGCCATGGCGGTGAACATCTCGTTCCCGCGTGCGGTCTCCTGCACGATCACCGACGCGATCACCGTGACCGCGAAGCCCGCGAACGCGCCGCGCCGGTAGTCGTCCCAGCAGTGCGCGAAGTCGTAGCCGCGCACGCCGGCGGCGACCAGCCCGTCGTGGTAGCCGCGCACCAGCTCGCGCTCGACCGGCCGGCGCACCTCGGGCAGGAGCGACGCGCCCAGGAAGTAGGCGAGGTCCGAGAGCGGCGACTGCAGCACCATGGCCTGCCAGTCGACCACCGCGACACGCGGCGGTGTCACGGCTTCGTCGATCATCAGGTTGTCGAGCCGGAAGTCGATGTGCACCATCGCCCACGGCTCCGCCGGGTAGACGAACGGCGGGCCCTTCGACTCCGCGACGCGCTCGATGATCTCGCGCTCGTCGGGGGCCAGCACCGGCGCGAAGCGCGCGAGAAAGGGGGCGAGGCTCGCGCGGTACATCTCGCGCCACTGCGCGCCCTTGTCCGGCGTGCGCTCCTCGAGCCAGTCCTTGCCGCGCAGCGACTCGTCCTGCCAGGTCGACGCGTGCAGCTTCACCAGCTCGGCGACGGCCGCGCGCGCGACTGGGACCGCGCAGCCCGCCATCTGGTTGCCCTGCACCGCCGGCGCCAGGTCCTCGAGCAAGAGTGCGAAGTCGGCGCCGCGGCCTTCGATGTCGGCGTACCAGCAGCGCGGCTTGCGGATCGGGATCCGCTCGGCCAGCTCGCGGTAGAACATGATCTCGCGGTGGTAGTTGCCGAGCGCGATGCCCGTCTCGCGCGAGAGCGGATCGTCCGACGCGAACTTCCCCACCAGCGTGCGCGGCGCGCCGCCGGGATCGCCCGCGTACTCCAGCGCGAAGCGGATGCACTTCCCGATCTGGCCGGTACCGATCCGCTCCTGCGTCACACGGGCGACCGTCGCGCGCGGATGGCCTTGCGCGCGCACCAAGTCCGTCAGCCAGTGTGCGTCGATCGTCTCGGGTGTGGGGATGCGGCCTGCCACTGGCCCGCATTGAATCCGGAAGCGCCCTCCGTCGCAACCGCGCGCAGTAGTAACGTGATCGCCCTCACCTCGACGTCCGCCTCGCGCGCTCGTCGCTGAATGCGCCTCTTCTCGACTCAAGTCGAACCACTCGAGAGCCGAACGCGGATATCAGGGTAGGGGTCGACTGCGCGGCCGATGCGCAGCTCGAGTGCAGGAGCGCGGTTGGGGAAGTTCGGGCGGATTGCGGGCGGCCTCGCGCCCATCCTCTTGTTCGCGGCAGCGTCGGTCGCCGCCGCGGACCCGCCCAACGCGAACGTCGCGGTGGACGTCGCCGGCAGCCAGATGAACTTCCGCTTCGACGCCTCGTCCGCCGCCCCCGCAGCGCCCGGCACCACCGCGCTCGCGGGTGTCGGCAGCGTCGGTGCGACGCTCCCCGGTGAGACGCAGCTCACGGTGCGCATGCCCGCCACCTTCAGCGATCGGCCGGCGATCGGGGATACGCAGCTCGCGGCGAGCTATCCGCTCGTGGCCGAGGGTGAGATCGTGCCGAAGGTCTCGCTCCTGGCCGAGCTGGCGCTGCCCACCGCGCCCGGCTCGCGAGAGGTGCGGCCGGGCGTGAAGGCCACCGCCGAGAAGAAGCTCTTCTTCGGCGACGTGCACGCGGAGACCGAGCTCCGCACCGACGGCCGCCCGCTCGCGCGTTCCTATCGCACCGCGGTCGGTGCGCGCCTGCAGCTGCGGCCGAGCACGAGCGCGACGCTCGACCTCTTCACCGTGCGCCCGTCGGGCCGCTCGGCGCTGCCGCGCGAGGATCAGGCGCAGCTCGGCCTGTGCCAGGACCTCGCGCCGGGCGCGCGCGTCCGCGTCGGAGTCGGTGCCGGCGTGACCGGCGGCCAGAGCTCGCTGCGCAGCACGGTCGGGCTCGACCTGCGCTTCTGAGTTCTTGACGCGCACGAAGGCGCTGGCCACACGTCGCTGCTCGCGCTGATCGAGAAGCGCTTCATGAGCAGCAACCAGGGCAGCGGCCAGTCGCACGTCCAGCATCTCACCGCGCGCGACGGCAGCGCCGACACGCTGGAGGACATGTTCAACTTCTCGAGCTCGCCGTCGCTCGACGCGCCGGTCCCGTCGGCGCCCGGCGCGAGCGCGACGGACCCGGGCTGTCCGTTCGTGCCGCCCGCGGGCTCGTCGCCCGGAACGCCGGGGTTCTAGGCGTCCGTTCGACGTCCGGGGCGCGCGGCGCAGGCGAGCCCTGCGCCCGCGAGCAGGCACGCAAACAGCGCTGGCTCGGGCACCGGCCGCGGCACGATGCTGAACGAGTCGACGATCAGGTAGCCCGTGCTGTCGTCGATCACTCCATCGGTGGGTGACGTCGAGCGGACGAACGAGAAGACGAAGTTGCGGTCCAGTCCGTTGGCGTTCGGGACGAAGTCGATGGGCTGGTCGAACGTGATCCGCCCCGTGCCGTCGATCGTCGAGTCGTAGATCGACTGGAAGTCGATGTGTGCCGCGTCGCTGAAGCCGAACGGACTGGTCAGCGACGAGAAGTAGAACGTCCGGTGGGATTCCGGGCTGAACGGCACTTCCGTGGGCGTGGTGGTGCCGAGCAGGCGCTCGCCGTCGTAGAGCGACATCGTGAAGTGAGCGTCGAGCGGGAAGGCGAGGTCGGCCGAGTACAGCTCGAACAACACCACATCGACTCCGGGGGCCGGTGCACCGACCTCGCTGAAGTGGATGTCGATCTCTTGCGTGGTGTCGAGCAGCTCTGCGCCTGCCGGCGAGGCCAGGACGACGACGAGGACGAGGGCGGCAATGACTCGAATCATCGACGGATTCTAGACGAGTCAGTGCGCAGGAACGAGAGAAATCGGTCGACCACTGGTAGGACCTGTGATCCCACTCACTCCTTCCCGGGACGCTTCGGCCCGGGCAGGAGGGCGCCGCTGCCCCACACCGACACCGCGGTGTGTACGGCTTCCTTGCGCGACACGCCGAGGCGCTCGGCGAAGCGCGGGTCGGCCGCTTCGGTCACCAAGCGGTCGAGCATGTAGAGGGCGACGCCGGGGTTCAGCTCCTCGCGCAGCAACGGCCCGAGCAGCGGCGCGGCGGCGCGCTTGCGGGCTTCGATCTCGTCGTTGAAGCGCTTCCACGCGGCGGGGTGGTCGCGGTGCAGGTCCTGGAAGAACGCGGGCGAGACGTGCGCCAGGCTGGCGGTCCACGCGTCGGCCCACTCGAGCAGCCGCGCGAGCGCGACGTCGCAGTCGTCGATGTGGCCCAGGTCCAGAGCGTCGATCGCGGCGAGCTCGAGCGCCCACGCGTCGACGACGGCCGAGACGAGCTCGTCCTTCGACGCGAAGTGCTTGTAGAGCGTCATCGCGCTCATGCGGAGCTCGGTCGCGAGCTCGCCCATGACCACGGCGCGGATGCCCGAGCGCTTCGCCTTGGCCGAGAACGCCGCGAGGATGCGCTCGCGCACGTGTGCGGTCTCCGGATCGAGCGAGCGGGGCGCGGGCGTGCGGGTTCGGGGGGACGGCTTGGGCAGACGGCGCGGCATGGCGGGAGCTCCTCGCTTCTCGGACCTGAGTAATAAAAAAACTATTGCGTTACTACTAGTACCTGCGGCACGATGCGCGCGTCCGGGCTCGTCGGCCCGGACGAGAGGGAGGCAACACCGTGTCGAACGGCAGGATCCGCGGCCTCGGTGCGCTCGCGTTCACGCTCTCGATCTCCATGGCGATTCCCCAGGCGGCCGGCGCCGCCACCGACCTGATCCACTCGAGCCACGGCGGCTCGCCGCTCTGGAGCTTCTGCAACGGACAGCCCGATTCTACCGTGCTGCCCGTCGATCCCCGCACGCTCGTGCAGCCGGGCGTGAGCGACGGCCGCAACGTGCTCTTCAACGCGTATTGGAAGGACTGCCACGTCGATCCGAACGCGGTGCAGGAGGCGGGCCATCCCACCACGTGCGGCCAGCTGCGCGCGAGCTTCTACCGCGGCCAGTCGCTCATGCAGACCGGCTCGAACGGCGTGGGCGCGCTCTTCACGGGCAACGACCCGACCACGGCGGACTCGCTGTTCGGTACGTCGACCCTGACCGCGGCGCAGTACAACGCGCTGTGGATCTCCTGGGGCGGCTTCCTCCTGCGCCCCGACAACTTCGACGACCTGGTCGCCGAGCGCTACGGCTCGGTGTTCGGCTCGCACCCCAATCCCTACCCGAAGCCGGGAGAAGACCCGAACAAGACGAACGGCGGCACCGGCCGGCTGCCCGAGATGTTCACGCAGCTGCGCCTTCCCGACGGCTCGTGGAGCGGCCGCATCGGAGTGACTTGCCACGCGTGTCACTCGGGCGCGGCGAACTCGACCGTGGCCTACGGCGGCGGCAGCAGCCTGCAGGATCTGCACCTGTTGCTGCGCGACGGGCTGCCGCTCGGCTATGTGCCGTCGCTCGCGACGCTCGCGAACCTGACGCGCACCCGCGGCACGAACAACGCCAGCGACATCAACCTGGCGTTCCTGTTCCCCGAGTCGGGCACGCTGCCGCTCGACACCGTGCTCGGCGTGCTGTCTTCCGGCTCGACGGCGTCGATGGACACGCCCGCGTGGTGGAACATGGGCCACCGGCCCGTGAAGTTCGTCGACGGCGTGTTCCCCATGGACGCGCCGCGCGTCGACATGGTGTTCTACACGCCGTTCTTCGGCCTGTTCGGCAACCTGGGCGGGCCGCTCTCGCAAGGCGGGCAGGATTGGATGCGCCTGCACGGCCCCGACGCGAACACGTGGATCGAGACGCTGAAGGCGCCGGCGTACCCGGGCACGGTCAACACCGCGCTCGCCGAGCAGGGCGCCGTGCTGTTCCACACGCTCGACCTGTGGGCGCCGAGCCGCAACAACCCGGTCGCGAAGCCGACGGGCGGCAACGGCTCGTGCGCGAGCTGTCACGGCGCGTACGCGCCGCGCTACACGGACGACCCGAACTTCCTCGTGACGCCCACGCTCGAAGGCATGGCGGCGTACATCACGCCGAACCGGATCATCCAGACCGACCCGGTGCGCGTGAACACCAACACGCAGGCGGTGCAGGTCGCGGGCGCCGACAACTTCTTCGGCTATCCGCAGACCGCGGGCACGGCGAACGACTGCGGCCCGCAGAACCGCGACGACCTGCGCGGCAGCCGCGAGCTCGGCTACCTGGCGCCGCCACTCTATGGGGTGTGGGCGTCCGCGCCGTATCTGCACAACGGCTCGGTGCCCAACGTGTGGGAGGTGCTGAAGCCCTCCGACCGCAAGCCACTCTGGCGCCGCTACTCGAAGTCGCCGCGCATCGACGAGACGGGCCGCGTGATCATGGGCTGGGACACGAGCATGACGGCGTACGACGCGACGAAGCTCGGCTGGAAGTACGACACCATCACGTGTCAGCACTCCACGCTGTTGAACCCGTTCCCGTCGCCGTACCTCGCCTGCAACCCGAACGATACGGCGATCGGCGCCTGGTACAACGCCCTGATCACGGGCCTGTACGGCAACGTGATCCTGGCCTGGAACGTGCTGTTCCCGCCCACGATCACGAACACGGACATCGAGCGCCGCAAGATCTACAACGCCTACATGTACGGGCAGGGGAACGGCGGCCACGCCTTCACGTCGGTGCTCACCGACCAGGAGCGGCTCGCGATCATCGAGTACCTGAAGACGCTTTGAGCGCGTTCGCTTCCCGGGTGTAGTCTGCGCGCATGACGCAGATCTACGTGAACACCGACAACTCGAATGCGGCGAACAAGCTCTACAACGCGATGAAGGTGGGGAAATCGGCGGCCGCCGCGGAGAAGCGGATGAAGCAGGCCGTGGTCGACGCGCTCTCCAAGGTGCCCGACTTCCAGACCGACACGCCGGGAAAGGGCTACTCGATCCGCATGAAGGTGCAGGCCGAGTCCGCGGGGCGCGGGACGAAGTACACCATCCCCGTCGAGATCATCCGCTACCCCGCGAGCGCCGCGAAGGGCGGCAAGGGCGACGAGATGGTTCCCACCACGAGCCGGCCCGGCAGCGCCACGGTCGAAGGCGGCTCCGAGGCGGACTTGCTCGACGCGCTCGAAGCGCTCACCCAGAGCAACGTGAAGGCGAGCCTGCCCGTCATGCGCATCGACATGACGAGGCGCTGAAGCGAGTCAGCGCTCGAGCGCGAGCTGGTTCGCGCGCTTGCCCAGGCGGTGCGCGGGCCGACAGGCGAGGAGCGGCTCCCAGCCGCTGCGCGCGAGCGCCGCGTCGACGCGCGCGCGCTCCGCGGACGAGAGCGCCGCGTACGCGTCGAGCGGGCGCTGCACCATCCACAGCGTGTAGGGCCGGCACATGGCCGCGAGCTTCGCGTCGCGGAACGGCGCCTCGAACGTGCCGATTGCGCGCGGCGGGGCGGCCGCGGCGTTCGCGTCGGCCCACGCGTCGATCGCGCGCACCGCGGCGAGCAGCTGCGGCACGCCCTCGGCCATGACGCGCAGCACCGCGAGCAGTGACTCGGGCAACGCGTCGTTCGCGAGCCAGCCGCCCTGCGCGAGCGGCGGCCGGTTCATGCGCTCGATCCAGCAGCACACCGCGAACGCGGTCTCGCGCAGCAGCCGCGCCGGCACCGCGTCGCGGAACAGGTGCCCGTAGAACGGGCCCATGAGCGCGCAGTCGGCGAGCGACATCGAGTCGCCGAGCAGGAAGCGCTGCGCCTCGAAGTGCGCGCACAGCGCGGCGAGCAGGTCGCGCAGGTGGGACTCGATCGCGGGCGCCGTCGCGTCGTTCACGCCGAGCATCCCCTTGGCGGTCTTCATGCGGTCGGCGAAGGCGTTCGACGCCGTGCGGTTGCCCGTGCCCATGGCGAAGTCGACGCGCGCCTTCGCTTCGCTCTCGGGGAAGCTCCAGCGGTAGTGCATGGCGTAGAGCAGCCCGATCTCGTCGGCGTACAGCTCGATCAGGTACGCGACCACGCGCTGCACCGGCGTCTTCGGGTAGAGGGGCGGGTCCGGATGCAGCGCCTCGAGCCGGTCGAGGATCTCGCTGGTGTCCTGCCAGGCGTCACCGTCCGGTGTCAGGAGCACGGGAATGAACGCGAGCCCGGTGCGCGCCGTGATCTCGCGCATGTCGGGCAGCACCTCGCGCACCCACAGGCTCTTCTGCGGGAACGCGGGCCGCACCTTGCCCGAGAAGTACGACACGTCGGCGCCGTGGTAGACGTACGGGGCTTTCTGCATGCGCCCAGTGTACGCGGCCGGACTCGGACTAGTGGTACTCGAACTCCGCCGCGTCGAGGTCGATCGCGGGAATGTCCTTGCACTCGCGCCAGTAGTCCTGCGTGTGCTGCCACTCCGGCTTGTCGCCCCGCCGCGGCAACAGGTGCATCGAGCGCATGAGATAGCCCGGGTTGAAGTTGTTCGGGTCGATCCAGTCGAGGAGCGGCATGTCGCGGTCCTCGGGGCGGAGCCGCACGTCGACGCGCTTCGCGCCCTTCTCGCGCATGTGTTCGAGCAGCCGGCACACGAAGTCGGCCAGCAGATCCGCGCGCAGGGTCCAGCTCGCGCGGAAGTAGCCGAACACCCAGAGCAGGTTCGGCACGCCGGTGAACATCATGCCGCGGTACGTGACCGTCTCGTGCAGGTCGAGCGGCTTGCCGTCGAGCTCGAACGCGATGTCGCCGAGGATGCTGATGTCGAAGCCCGTCGCGGTGACCACGATGTCGGCCTCGAGCTCGCGGCCCGATTTCAGCCGCACGCCGTGCTCGGTGAAGCACTCGATCTCGTCGGTGACCATCGAGGCCTTGCCCGAGAGGATGCCCTTGAACAGGTCGCCGTCGGGCACGTAGGCCAGGCGCTGCTGCCACGGCCGGTACTTCGGCGTGAAGTGCTCCTTCACCATCTCGTCGGGCAGGTAGGCGCGCACGCCGGCGAGGAGCTGCTCTCTCGCCAGCTCGTCGTGTTCGAGGCACAGCTTGGTGAGCAGCTCCTGGTCGTGCAGGATCTTCCGCCTCACGATCTCGTGCACCCAGCTCTCGTCCACGTCGAGCTCGCGCAGCGTGTCGGCGAGCTCGTTCTTGTTGGGCGCGGGGTAGAAGTACGTGGGCGAGCGCTGCAACACCGTGGTGTGTTTCGTCTGTGCGGCGATGGCCGGCACCACCGTGGCCGTGGTCGCGCCGGAGCCGATCACCAGCACGCGCTTGTCGTGGTAGTCCAGATCCTTGGGCCAGGTCTGCGGGTGCACGATCACGCCGCGGAACTTGTCCATGTCCTTCCACTTCGGCGTGTAGCCTTTCGAGTGGCGGTAGTAGCCCTGGCACATCCAGAGGAAGCGCGTGGTGAACCGCAGCCGTTCGCCCGTATCGGTGCGCACGGCGTCCACGGTCCACAGGTTCTCGGCGCTCGACCAGGCGGCCGACACGATCTGGTGTCGGTAGCGGATGTGCTTCGCGAGGCCGTTCTCCTGGATGACCTCGCCCATGTACTTGCGGATCTCCTCCGCCGTGGCGACCGGCGGCCCGATCCACGGCTTGAAGCGATAGCCGAACGTGTACAAGTCGCTGTCCGAGCGGATGCCCGGATAGCGGTGCGTCCACCACGTGCCGCCGAAGCTCTCGAGCGCGTCCAACACCACGAAGCGCGCCCACGGGCACTGCTGCTTCAGGTGATAGGCGCCGCCGATGCCGGAGATGCCGGCGCCGACGATCAGCACGTCGAAGCTCTCGGTCGTTGCGGGCGCGGGCGCGGACATTCCAACACTCCTCTGTGTCTCGCGGGGTCGCGGTGCAAGCGATGTGCCCCGCGGCGCGTCGCGACTGCGCGCCTGCGGGCCGCCCGCTGCGGCATTCCGCCCCGGCTGCGGCAGCTTGACCGCGCGCAGGGGCTCTGGTACGCGGGTGGGCGATGTCCGTCTCGATCGAGCCCACGCAGGCGACGCTCGGCGCGTTCGTGCGCGGCGTGCGCCTGGCCGCGCTCGAGCCCGCGGAGTGGCGCGAGGTCGAAGCCGCCTTCCACGCCCACGCGGTGCTGATCTTCCCGGGCCAGCATCTGCGCGCCGACGAGCAGGTCGCGTTCGCGCGCCGCTTCGGCGAGATCGAGCACATCGTGCCCGGCGTCGACACCGTGCCCATCTCGAACCGCAAGAAGGACGGCTCGCTGTGGGCCGAAGGCGAGGGTCCCATGCCGATCCTGCGCGGCAACGAGGGCTGGCACACCGACAGCTCGTACATGCCGCTCGCCGCGAAGGCGTCGGTGCTGTCGGCCCAGATCGTGCCGTCGCGCGGCGGCGAGACGGAGTGGGCCGACATGCGCGCGGCGTACGAGTCACTCGAGCCTTCGCTGCGCGAACGCGTCGGCGCGCTCGCGGCGTATCACTCGCTGCGCTACTCGCAGGCGCGCGCGGGTCACGCGTCGGGCGACGACGCGGGCTACGGCTTCTCGGTCGACGAGGCGCCGCTGCGCCCGCTCGTGAAGCGGCATCCGGTCACCGGGCGACCGTCGCTCTTCATCGGGCGCCACGCGTACGGCATTCCGGGCCTCGCAGCCGCGGAGTCGGAGCGGCTTCTCGACGCGCTGGTCGAGGACGCGTGCCGCCCGCCGCGCACCTTACGCCACGCGTGGAGCTCGGGCGACGTGGTGATCTGGGACAACCGCTGCGTGCTGCACCGCGCGCGCCCTTGGGATTGGTCCGAAGCGCGCGTGATGCATCACACGCGGATCGCGGGCGATCCCGCGACGGAATCGGCGCTCGCCTCGTCGCCGTAGCCGAGCGCGCGGCGCACCTCGAGCACGCGCTGCACCGAGCCGCGCGTCAGGATTCCCGCGAGGTGGCCGTCGCGCATCACGAGCAAGAGGCGGTGCGGTCCGACGGCCAGCTTGCGCAGCGCCGACAAGAACGAGTCGGTCGGCTCGACGCACAGCTCGGGCGCGACCGGCGTCATGACGTCGCGCACGCGCTGCTTCTCGAGCTCGGCGTGCGGCACCGCGGCGAGCTGCGAGAGCGAGACCACGCCGAGCACGTCGTCGCCGTCGCACACCGGGTAGCTGCGCATGCCGTCGCGCAACAGGTGCTCATCGACGAGCTCGCGCAGCGACAGGTCGGGGGCCACGCAGACGGCCGCGCGCACCATGACTTCGTCGACGTCGACTCCTTCGAGCGCGCTGCGCAGCAGCAGCTCCTGGTACCCCGCACCGGCCACGCTGCGCAGGAACAGGCCGATGAAGACGAGCCAGAGGCCGCCGACGAGCGAGCCCGCGAAGATCTGGAGCACGCCCAAGCCCATGAGTCCCAACGCGAAGCCGCGGCCCAGATTCGCGGCCAGCTTCGTGGCGCGGCGCAGCGAGCCGGTGCGCCACCACGCGATGGCGCGCAGCACGCGCCCGCCGTCGAGCGGCAGGCCCGGGATCAGGTTGAACACCGCGAGCGCCGCGTTGATCCAGCCCAGGTACGAGAGCACGGCCACCCGAAGGGTCGGCGAATCGGTGCGGAGCGCGCGCGCCGCCAGCCCGAACAGCGCGGCCAGCGCGAAGCTCGTGAGCGGGCCGACGACCGCCACTTGGAGCTCGACCCGCGGGTTCGCGGGCTCCTGCTCGATGCGCGAGACGCCGCCGAACAGGAACAGCGTGATGTCGCCCACGGGAATGCCTTCGTGCCGCGCGACGACCGCGTGCGCGAGCTCGTGCACGACGAGCGACGCGAAGAAGAGCGCCGTCGCGCACAGCCCCGCGAGCCACGTGGCGGGCACCGCTGCGCCTGGCACCTGGGACGGCAGGTAGACCGCCGACATGCTCCAGAGCACGAGCCCGAAGATCACGAGCCACGACGGATCGATGTGGATCTCGATCCCGGCGATTCTTCCGAGCGACACGCCGCGGCGGCGGGATTCGGTACGCGCTTCCTGATTCATGCGCGCAGGATCTTGCAGGACTCGCACCAAGCCGAGTCGGCACCGCTCTTGCGAGATCGAGCGCCAAACCGCAGCGGAGGAGGTCTGGACGTGCTCGTACGAGATCTCATGTACAAAGATGTGGAGACTTGTCTCACGACGGATCCGCTCACCGAGGCCGCGCGCATCATGTGGGACCGCGACTGCGGCTGCGTGCCGGTGGTGGCGGACAAGGAGTCGCGCCGCGTGGTCGGAATCGTGACCGACCGCGACGCGCTCATGGCCGTGTACACGCGGGGGAGGCCGCTGGCCGAGCTCCGCGTGGGCGACGTGATGTCGCCGCGCGTGAAGACGTGCAGCACGAACGACGCGCTCTCGGATGTGAAGGCTCTCATGGCGAGCGCGCAGGTGCGGCGCCTGCCCGTGGTCGACACCGACGGGTGTCTGCTCGGCATGCTTTCGCTCGCCGACCTGGCCCACGAGTTCGGCCGCCAGAAGGGCTCGCGCAGGTCCGACGTGAGCGCGAGCGACGTGAGCGAGCTGCTCGCGGGCGTGTGCGCGCCGCATTCGCCGCTGGTCGCCACGAGCTGAGCACAGTCCGGAAAAAGCCTGGCCACGCCTAATTCGATTAGGTACGATCCGAATGTGCCTAGTCGCGTGAGCCTGGCCCGCATCCGCACGCACGCCGCCTCGCTGGCGAATCGGCGCGGCCTCGACGGCTTGTCGATGAACGAGCTGTCGCAGGCGCTGAACGTGCGCACACCGTCGCTGTACTCGCACGTGGCCGGCATCGCCGACGTGAAGCGCCAGCTGGCGCTGCATGGACTGGCCGAGCTGGAGGAGCGCGCGGCGCGCGCCACGATGGGGAAGTCGGGGGCCGATGCCGTGCGCGCGGTGCTCGACGCGTGTCGCGCCTTCGCGCGCGAGAACCCCGGCCTGTACGCGGCCACGGTGCCGACGCCGCCGCGTTCGGACCGCGAATGGAGCGCGGCGCTCGACCGGCTGATGAAGACCCTGCTCGTCGCGCTGCAGGGCTACGGGCTGCGCGGGCACGAGGCGATCCACGCGCTGCGCGGGCTGCGCAGCCTGCTGCACGGATTCGTGTCACTCGAGACGTCGGGCGCGCTGAAGCACCCCGTGAGCCGCGACGAGAGCTTCGCCTGGCTGGCCGAAGCGTTCCTCGCCGCGCTGGACGAAGCGAGGCGGAAATGAAGACGGCGGCGCGGCGGCTGCGCGAGTTGCTGGCCCAGCCCGAGCTGGTGGTGGCGCCGGGCGCATGGGACGCCCTCACGGCGCGCTTGGTCGAGCAGGCCGGCTTCCCGGCGGTGTACATGACGGGCGCCGGCACCTCGCTGGCGCGCGGCTTTCCCGACTTCGGGCTGCTCGGAATGAGCGAGATGGTCGAGAACGCGGCCGTGCTGGCGCGCTCCATCGGCGTGCCGCTCCTCTCGGACGCCGACACGGGCTACGGCAACGAGCTCAACGTGACGCGGACCGTGCGCGAGTTCGAGGCGCGTGGCGTGGCGGGGATCCACATCGAGGACCAGCAGTCGCCCAAGCGTTGCGGTCACCTCGACGGCAAGGAGATCATCGCGGCGTCCGAGTACGTGGCGAAGATCCGCGCCGCAGTCGCGGCGCGGCGCGATCCCGATTTCGTGGTCATCGCGCGCACGGACTCGCGCGCGGTCGCGGGCTTCGACGAGGCGGTCGCACGCGCGAACGCGGCGCTCGCGGCGGGCGCCGACGTGGCCTTCGTGGAAGCGGTCGAGACGACCGAGGAGCTCGCGCAGGTGCCAAAGCGCGTGTCGGGCCCGTGTCTCTTGAACGTGGTGCCGGGCGGAAAGACGCCGCCCGTGAGTCTCGCCGACGCGCAGTCACTCGGCTATCGCATCGCGATCCTGCCGGGGCTCCTGCTCGGCACCGTGATGGCTGCGGGCGACCGCGCCTTGCGCGCGTTGCGCGAGACGGGCGCGCCGCCGGCCGCCGCCGCGCCGGGCTCAGCCCCGCTCGAGCTGTTCCGGCGCTTCGGCGCCGACGAGTGGAACGCGCTGCGCAGGCGTTTCGCCGACGAAGGGAAGTGAGTGGCCCGCACGCTGTGCGAGAAGCTGTGGGAAGCGCACGTGGTGCGCGAGCTCGGCGACGGCTGGGACCTGCTGCACGTCGACCGGCACCTCTTGCACGACCTGTCGGGCCCGCCTGCGCTGGGCGAGCTGCACCGCCGCAAGCTCGCGGTGCGGAATCCCGAGCTCACGTTCGCCACGTCGGACCACGCGATCTCGAGCGCTCCCGGCCGCAACGCGTCGCCTGGCGAGCTCGGCGCGCGCCTGCACGGCGCGCTCAAGAGCCGCACCGCGGCGAGCGGGATCCGCTTCTTCGACCTGGGCCAGCGCGGGCAGGGGATCGTGCACGTGATGGGGCCGGAGCTCGGACTGGTGCTGCCCGGCCTGACCTTGATCTGTGGCGACAGCCACACCTGCACGAACGGCGCGCTCGGCGCGCTGGCGTTCGGCGTCGGCACGTCCGAGAGCGCCCACGCGCTCGCGACCCAGACGCTGCGGCAGAAGCGCTTGAAGCAGCTGCGCGTTCGCTTCGACGGCGCCCTCGCGCGCGGCGTCGCTGCGAAGGACTTGATCCTGCACACGATCGCGGCGCTCGGCGCAGCCGCGGGCGCGGGGCATGCGATCGAATACACGGGGCCGGCGGTCGAGTCACTTCCGATCGAGGGCCGGCTCACGTTGTGCAACCTGGCGGTCGAGCTCGGCGCGAAGGTCGGTATGGTCGCGCCCGACGAAGTCACGTTCGAGTACCTGCGCGGTCGGCCGTTCGCGCCCGCGGGAGAGGACTTCGCGCGCGCGTGCGCGCACTGGCGCGCGCTGAAGAGCGACGCCGATGCGCGCTTCGACCGCGACGAGCGCATCGACGCGAGCGCGGTCGCGCCGATGATCACCTGGGGCACGAGCCCGGAGCACGCCGTGCCGATCGACGCGGCGGTGCCGGCGCCCGCCAACGACGCCGCTGCCGCCGCACTCGCGTACATGGGCCTCGAGCCGGGCCGGCGCCTCGCGGGCACGAAGGTCGACTGGGTGTTCATCGGCTCGTGCGCGAACTCCCGCTTGTCCGACTTGCGCGAGGCCGCGGCGCTCGCGCGCGGCAAGCGAGTCGCGCGCGGCGTCACGGCGTGGGTGGTGCCGGGCTCGGAGCAGGTGAAGCGCGACGCGGAGCGCGAAGGCCTGGCTGAGATCTTCCGCGCCGCGGGCTTCGAGTGGCGCGAGCCGGGCTGCAGCCTGTGCGTGGCGGCGAACGGCGAGCGCGTGCCGCCCGGCGCGCGCGCGGTGTCGACGTCGAACCGCAACTTCGTCGGCCGCCAGGGTCCGGGCGCGCGCACGCACCTGGCGAGCCCCGCGACCGCGGTCGCCGCGGCAGTCGCCGGCGAGTTGCGCGACGCGAGGGAGCTCTAGCATGCAGCCCTTCACGCACGTGACCGGCGCGGCGGCTCCGCTGCTCCTGCCGAACGTCGACACCGACGTGATCATCCGCATGGACTCGCTGCTCGGCGGTGGCGACCTCGCGCGCTTTGCCCTCGCCGCGCTGCGCTTCCTGCCCGACGGCGCGCCGAACCCGAGCTGTGTGCTGAACGAGCCGCGCTTCGCCGCTGCTCCGATCCTGCTCGCGGGCCCGAACTTCGGCTGCGGCTCTTCGCGCGAAGTCGCGGTCACCGCGCTGCAAGCGCTCGGCATACGCTGCGTGATCGCCCCGAGCTTCGGCGACATCTTCCACGCCAACTGCTTCCGCAACGGCATGCTGCCGATCGAGCTGCCCCTCCGCGCGGTCGAGCGTCTCGCGGGGGAGGCCAGGGCCGGCGACTTCACGGTCGACCTCGAAGCGAAGCGCGTCCTGACCCCTTCCGGTGTCGCCGTGCCTTTCGAGGTCGACGGCCTTCAGCGCGAAGCGCTGCTCGAAGGCCTCGACGAGATCGGCCTCACGCTGAAGTACGCCGCTGAAATCGCCGCGTGGCAGAGCGCCGACCGCGAAGCCCGCCCTTGGGTGTGGCGGGTCCCGCGGACGGAGCTCTGATTCAGCTCCCCGCGACCTGATCGAGATCCTGCAAGAGCTGGGCGAGCGAGAAGCCGGGCTGGAACTGGGCGTTGCGGGCTTGGCTGGGCAGGATCGCGTACGCCTCGTCGACGCACTCGTCCCACCAGCCCCAGGTGGCCTTCTGTGTGCTGCCCCAGGTGAGCACCGTGAGGGCGTGCGCGTCGTAGCCGGTCGCGAACACGGCGTGACCGTCCTTCGTGAGCGGGCCCGGGGTCCACGGCTTCTGGTTGGCGAAGTCGGACTCGCACGCCTCTTGCACTTGGAAGCCGAGGAATACGCCGCCGAACAGGTGGATCGCCTGCTTCACGTGCGCGTGGTTCTTCCGGTCGATCTCCGCGAAGGCGAGGATCTTCTCGCCCGAGAAGCCGTGGTCGTGCCAGTCGTTCAGCACGTCCAGCGAGGCCAGACCCGAGTCGGTGCCGCCGGTCAGGTGGAAGTAGCGCTTCTCGACGGCGGGGTCCGACGGAATCTTCAGCGCGCTCACGAGCCCGCAGAAGACGGTCGTCGCATGGGCCACGGCCGCGATCGTGCAGTCGCTCAGCCGGTCGTTGCCGTCGATGGGGAACAGCGTCTGGGCGGCGTTGCTCAGCGGCACCTGCAGGTTCTGATACACGCGTGGCAGCACGTCGAACGTCGCAGGCGGTGCGGCCAGCGCCGCGGTGAAATAGTCCTTCAGCCGCAGCGTGCGGTAGTCGTGCTTCGCGGGGTGTTTTCCGAATCGGACCGTCGGCATGGTGGCACTCCTCCTCGATGGATCCTTCCCCGGCTCCATGCTACGAGCGTGCTTCTGCATTGGGACGACGATTCGGCGTTCGAAAGCGAGATCCCAAGATGCCGCCAAGATGCGGAGTGAGACGGACTGACTGAAGACAAGTTGCGCTGCCGCTGCGCCAGCCGGAACGCCTGCACGCCCGTTGCGCCCTTCTGCCGGGGCCCCCGGGAACCCGGGCGCGAACCGCACTAGAATGGCTGGTCCAGAACGGAGGCCCCCGAATGCCCGAGCTCGCGCCCATTCCGAAGGACGACGAAACGCTGCGCAAGGCGCTCCTCGATGCGCACGTACCGTCGCTGATGGCGGCGCTGGTGCACGTCACCGGCGACGCGTCGCTCATCCGCGGCGAGATCCGGCCGAAGAACGACTTTCTGGCGGATGCGCAGGGCGGGCTGACGGAGGCGCAGCTCGCGCAGGTGCGCGCGCTCGCGTTCGAGGCGCTGCGGCGCTTCCGCGACTCCGGGCAGAAGCTGCCGCCCGCGCCGGATCGCGAGCTCGTGGGCGAGATCGTGAGCTTCATGATCGGCCAGCCCGTGCCGCGCGGTTATGCGGAGTTCCTGATGTCGGAGCTCGCGCTCGAGGACGACGATCCGTACGCCGTGCCGGGCCTGCAGCGCATTCCCGCGCAGGCGCGCGCGGGCTTTCGCGTGGTGATCGTGGGCGCGGGCATGTCGGGGCTGCTCGCCGGCATTCGCCTGAAGCAGGCGGGCATCCCGTTCACGATCGTGGAGCGGCACTCCGACGTCGGCGGCACCTGGTGGCAGAACACGTACCCGGGTTGCCGCGTCGACAGCCCGAACCACATCTACTCGTACAGCTTCGAGCCCGCGGACTGGCCGCAGCACTTCTCGCCGCAGCGCGTGCTGCAGGGCTACTTCGCACACTGCGCGGACAAGTACGGCCTGCGCGCGCACATCCGCTTCGACACCGAAGTGCGTGAGACGGCGTTCGACGACGCGACGTCGACGTGGCGCGTCCAGGTCGCGGGCAAGGACGGGCGCGCGGAGACGCTCGTGGCGAATGCGGTGATCAGCGCGGTGGGGCAGCTCAACCGGCCGAAGTGGCCGGAGATCCCCGGGCGCGACCGCTTCAAGGGGGTGTCGTTCCACTCCACCCAGTGGGAGCACCAGCACGACCTCGCGGGCAAGCGCGTGCTCGTGATCGGCACGGGCGCGAGCGCGTTCCAGTTCATTCCCGAAATCGCGAAGACCGCCGCGCGCGTGACCGTGTTCCAGCGCACGCCGCCGTGGATCCTGCCGACGCCCGAGTACCACGACGACGTGCCCGCCGGGAAGCACTGGCTCTTGAACCACATCCCCTTCTACGCGAAGTGGTTCCGCTTCAACATGTTCTGGCGCGCGGCGGAGGGGATCCTCTCGTCGGTCGAGAAGGACGACGCGTGGGAGCACCCGGACCGCGCGGTGTCCGCCGCGAACGACGTGCTGCGCGACATGCTCACGCAGTCGATGGTCGAGATCGTCGGCAAGGACTCGCCGCTCGTCGAGAAGATCCTGCCGAGATACCCGGTCGCGGGGAAGCGCATCCTGCTCGACAACGGCAACTACCTGCGCGCGCTCATGCGCCCCAACGTGGAGCTCGTGACCGAGCCGATCCGCGAGATCACCGAGACCGGCGTCGTGACCACGGACGGGGCGCGCTTCGACGCCGACGTGCTGGTCTACGGCACCGGCTTCCAGGCGAGCCGCTTCCTGTGGCCCATGAAGGTGGTGGGCCGCGACGGCGTCGACCTGCAGCAGCACTGGGCGGGCGATCCGCGCGCGTACATGGGGATCACGATCCCCGGCTTCCCCAACCTGTTCTGCTGCTACGGCCCGAACACGAACATCGTCGTGAACGGCAGCATCATCTTCTTCTCGGAGTGCGAGGTGCGGTACATCCTCGGCAGCATCCAGCTGTTGCTCGAGCGCGGCGCCGCGGCGCTCGACTGCAAGCGCGCGGTGCACGACGCGTACAATCGCCGCATCGACGCCGGCAACCTGCGCATGGCCTGGGGCGCGGCGAACGTCCCCACCTGGTACAAGAACGACAAGGGACGAGTCACTCAGAACTGGCCGTTCACGCTGGTCGAGTTCTGGAGCCAGACGCGAACGCCGAATCCGGGCGACTACGAGTTCCTGCCGCGTACTTGAGCCAGTCCGGACACCGGCGGCTTCGGCACCGCGACGCCCGACGGCATCGGCGACGCGTGCCAGTGCGGCAATGTGTCGGACTCGGGGGCCGTCGATGCGAGTGACGTGGCCGCGTATCGCCAGTCCCTCGCCAACCCCGCGGGCGCGCCGCTCTCGGCCGATGCGCAGGCGCGCTGCGTGGTGCTGGGGAGCGGCAGCTCGTGCAACGTCGTGCAGGTGTCGGTGCTGCGGCGCGGCCTGGCCTCGCCCGCGCTGCCGCCCGTCACCTCGGCGGCGGCCGCGCAGGTGTGCGCCGCCGCACAACCGTGACCAGCATTTTGCAGTCGGTGTCGCACGGTCCCACGCGGCATCTGGAGCCGCCGCGCAACGCGGGACACGTTGCACTCGTTGCAATCAGCGCTGCGCGCATTCGCTCCGCGTCCTGTAGTGCCTCTCGACGACGTTCAAGAGCTCGCGAACGTACCGCAAGGATCTCGTGGTGCAGTCACCTTGTTCGCAGGCCAGGGTGCGCTCGCGCTCGTGGGACGTAGCCGACTCTTCCCGTCGCGGTCTCGGCTGCACCGCGCGATTCCGTCGCGGTATTGGCGGCAGCTCTCGGCGGGAGCTAGCGCGTCTCTGTGGTCCGCCCGAGCTCCTGCGCGCGCGAGGCGAGCAGGGGCCCGTTGGTGTTGCGCACGTCGATCACGGCTTCGACCGACAGTCCCATGCGCAGCGGCTTGTCGGCGGGGCGCGGATCGTCGAGCACCAGCTTCACGGGCACGCGCTGCACGACCTTCACCCAGTTGCCCGTGGCGTTCTCGGGCGGCAGCAGCGCGAACGCCGCGCCGGTGCCCATGCTGAGCGAGTCGACGTGCGCGTGGAAGACGGTATCGGGGTAGACGTCGGCGCGGATCTCGGCGGCCTGGCCCACGCGCAGGTCCTCGAGCTGCGTCTCCTTGAAGTTCGCGGTGACGTAGAGCTCCGCCGACGGCGGCACCAGGTTCATTAGCGGCTGGCCGGGCTGCACGCGGTCGCCGACCTCGACGTGCTTGTTGACGACCGTGCCCGAGAGCGGCGCACGCACCTCGGTGTAGCCCAGGTCGAGCTTCGCGGCAGCGACGGCCGCCTCGGCCTCGTGCACGAGCGGCGTGTCGTACGGGTTCGGCGCGTCGGGCGGGCCGCCGAGCGCTGCGGCCGCCTGCTGCACGCGGTGCTCGGAGAGGTCCCGGTCCGCGCGCGCGACGCGCAGCGCGGTGTCGGCGTGGTCGAAGCTGTCGCGCGAGTTCACGCCCGCGGCCGCGAGCTTCTTGGCGCGGTCGAAGTCGAGCTCGGCCTGGTGGAGCTTCTCCTTCGACAGCGCGAGCGAAGACACGGCGGCGCCGTACTCCGCGTGCAGCTGATCGACCGTCTGGCGCGCGCGCTCGAGCCGCGCCTGCGCCTCGTCGAGCTTCACCTGGAAGTCGCGCGGGTCGAGCTGCACCAGCAGCTGCCCGGGCTCGACCGACCAGTTGCTGCCCACGCCGACGGAAATCACCGTGCCCGACACCCGCGGCGTGACGGTGGCCGTGCCGCCGTCGACGTACGCGTCGTCGGTCGACACGTGCGCGCGCAGGAAACGCACGTAGCTCCAGCCGTAGGCGAGCGCTGCGGGCGCAAAGAGCACCGCCACGCTGGCCAGCACGAGCGTCCGCCGCGAAGCGCGGAACACTGACTCGCGGAGTGACTGGAGCTTGCTCATGCCCGCACCTCGGGTGCGCCCTGGGCGAGCGCGCCGCGCAGGAACAGCTGCGAGATCACGGTCACCACCTGCTCGTCCGAGATCGGGTGCAGCTCCCGCTCGCCCATCAATTCCTGCGACAGGAGGAACGACCAGAGCATCCCGAACAGGCACTGCGCCGTGGCCAGCGGGTCGCGCAGCGCGAGCTCGCCGCGCGCCATGCGCGCCTCCAGGTACTGGGCGAGCGCGCGGTAGGCGGGCATGCGAATGCGCTCGGCGTAGACGCGCGCGCGGTCCGGGAAGCTCTGCACCTCGCGGACCAGCACCCGGGCGAGCTCGCGGCGCTCGCGCAGGCGCGGCCAGATCTGGCCGACCAGGGTCGGGATGGCGCGCTCGGGGGGGAGCGCCCGGATGCCGTCGATCAGCTCCGCGAGCTCCGGCATCAGGCTGTAGCGCTGGACCAGCTCCTGGAGCAGGGCGTCCTTGGTCGGAAAGTAGTTGTAGAGCGAGGCTTTGGAGACCCCGACTGCCGCTGCCACGGCGTCCATGGTGGTCTCGGCGAAGCCGCCGCTCGCGAACACCCGCAGTGCGGCCTCCAGGATCTGCTCCCGGCGGGCCTCCGCATACTCCTCGCGCTTGTCGGCTGCGACTCTCGGCATGGCGTTGTTTATAACTAACCAGTCAGTTATTTTCAAGCCATGCAGGTCGCAGCCAGCGCCGCCCCCCGGCACGAGCTGGGCGCCAGCCGGAAGTGGCTGATCACGGTCGCCGTCATGCTGGGCGCGACGCTCGAGGTGCTCGATACCTCGATCGTGAACGTCGCGCTGCCGCACCTGCAGGGCAGCTTCTCGGCGAGCACCGACGAGATCACCTGGGTGCTCACGAGCTACATCGTGGCGAACGGCATCATGATCCCGCTGACGGGCTGGATCTCCGCGCGCTTCGGGCGCAAGCGCTACTTCCTGGTTTCGGTCGTGGTGTTCGTGCTCGCGTCCGCGCTGTGCGGCGCCGCGCAGTCCCTCGGCCAGATCGTCGCGTTCCGCGTGCTGCAGGGAGTCGCGGGCGCGGCGATGATCCCGTCGTCGCAGGCGATCCTGATGGAGACGTTCCCGGCGGAAGAGCAGGGTCTCGCGATGGCGATGTGGGGCGTGGGGCTCATGGTCGCGCCCATGCTCGGGCCCACGCTCGGCGGCTGGATCACCGACAACTGGAGCTGGCGCTGGAACTTCTACATCAACTTGCCGATGGGCGCGCTCGCCGCGGTGATGGTGATGATGTTCGTCGAGGATCCCGACTACCTGCGCAGCGCCCGCGGCAAGCGGCGTGTCGACGTGCTCGGCATCGCGTGTCTCGTGATCGGACTCGGGCTGCTGCAGATCGTGCTCGACCGCGGCCAGCGCGCGGAGTGGTTCGCGGCGCCGTGGGTGTGCGCGTTCACGGCGATCTCCGTCGTGGCGCTCGTCGTCCTGGTCGTGCACGAGCTGCGCTTCTCGGAGCCGATCCTCGACCTGAGCATCCTCAAGATCCCCACCTTCAACATCTCGGTCGCGATCATCACCGTGATGGTGCTCGTGGTGTACGGCGCGAATCTCTTGAACCCGCTGTTCTTCCAGGACCTGCTCGGCTATTCCGCGTGGCGCGCGGGGCTCGCGCTCGTGCCGCGCGGCTTCGGCACGCTCATCGCGATGCTGGCGATCGGCCAGCTCGCGCGCTTCCACTTCGACACGCGCTGGCTCGTCGGCGTGGGCTTCGCGCTGTTCTCGGCGGCGCTCTGGGCCATGAGCGAGTGGACGCTCGGCGTGAGCTCGCGCGAGGTGATGCTGCCCATCTTCGTGTCGGGCTTCGCGGGCGGGCTCATCTTCCCGACGATGTCGGCGAGCACGCTCGCGTGCGTGGAGCGCGAGCGCATGGGCTACGCCGCGAGCCTGTACAACATGATGCGCAACACCGGCTCGGCGATCGGGATCTCGGTGGTGAGCAACCTGCTGGTGAGCCGCTCGCAGGTGCACCAGGCGTACCTCGTGCAGCACTTCACGGACTACGACGCGTGGAAGCTGTCGCACCCGGCGACCGGCATGGCCGGCGCGCCGCACTGGGACCTCGCCGAGGGGCTCGCGAAGCACCAGCTGCAGGGCTTCGGCATGGTGTACCACTCCATCCAGCAGCAGGCCGCGCTGATGGCGTACAACGACATCTACCGCATGCTCGCCGGAATCGCGGTGGTGTTCGTGCCGGCGTTCCTGCTGCTGCGGAAGGCGAGGGCGAACGGCGGCGCCGCGGCGCACTAGCTTCACGCGCGGTGCTACGCTCTGCGCATGCGCCCGCGCGTGACGCTCACCTTCGACAACGGCCCGACGCGAGTCACCGCTCGGGTGCTCGACGTGCTGGCCGAGCGCGGACTGCGCGCGAGCTTCTTCCTGGTCGGTGAGCGTCTCGAGCGTCCGGGCGCGCGGGCGCTGGCAGAACGCGCCGCCCGAGACGGCCACCGCATCGGCAACCACAGCCTGACCCACGCTACACCGCTCGGTGTCAACGACGATCCGGCCGAAGCCGAGCGCGAGATCGACGGCATGCAGGCCTTGCTCGGCGACCTCGTTAGCGGCGAGCGCTGCTTCCGGCCGTTCGGCGGCGGCGGCGTGATCGACCGCAACCTGCTCGGCCGCCACGCGCTCGAACGACTGGTGCGCGGCGCGTACACATGTGTGCTGTGGAGCTCGGTGCCGCGCGACTGGGAGAACCCGGCGGGCTGGCCCGACGTGTGCCTGGAGCAGATCGCCGCGCGGCCGTGGTCGGTGGTCGTGCTGCACGACCTGCCCACCGGCGCCATGGAGCGCCTGCCGGTCTTCCTCGACGCGTTGTCCGCGCGCGGGGTCGACGTCGTGCACGACTTCCCCGACGACTGCGTGCCGCTGCGCGTGGGCCAGCCGACCGCGAGCTTCGCCGCGCTGCCCCTGGCGTAGCCGCTATTTCGCGCCCCACACGAACAGGATCCAGGGCGTGCCGACGAGGAACAGGATCGCGACGAGCAGCGCCGTCGAGAGTCCCCCGACGCGGTAGATGTCGCGCGGCTCGAGATACCCGCTCGCTGCGAAGAGCACGTTCGCGCCCGAGGCCTGCGGCGTCAGCGCCGAGAAATAGTTGCTGGCGAAGAGCAGCCCGAACGCGATGAGCGGCGCCGGCACGCCGAGCTCCGCGCCGACGCCCAGGAACAGAGGCGCGAGTGCCATGAGCTGCGCGGTCTGACTCACGAACAAGTAGTGCAGCGCGACGTACAAGAGGATCAGCAGCGCGTACGCGGTCGGCCACGGCAGCCCGAGCAACGCGTGCGAGAGGTGCGCGCTGGCGTACGCCGTGAAGCCGGTCTTCTCCAGCCCCGTGGCGAGTCCGTACAGGGCGGCGAACCAGATGAACGTGCCCAGCGCCTCGCCCTCGCCGCGCAGGTCTTCGGCGCTGAAGACGCCGGAAGCCAGGAGCAGCCCGAGCCCCAGGAACGCGATCGCGGTGTTGTCGAGGCCGAGCACCGAGGACCCGGCCCACGCGACCACGATCCCTCCGAAGATCGCCGCGACCCAGCGCTCTTCGCGCGACGGCGCGCCCATTGCGGCGAGCGCTTCGCGCGCGCGCCGCGGCGCTTCGGGCGTGCGAGTCACCTCGGGCGGCTTCAGCCGGTAGACGAACCACGGCAAGAGCGCCAGCGCGACCAGCGACGGCACGATCGAAGTCGCGAGCCAGCTCGCGAAGGTGACGTCGACGCCGCGTGCGCGCGCGAGCTCGGCGCCGACGGGGTTCGCCACCATCGCAGTGAGCCAGAGACCCGACGAGACCGAGATACTCGTGATTCCGCACAGCATGAAGTACGAGCCCATGCGATTCGCGGTTCCATCGTCGGGGCGCGAGTCGCCGTTCGCCGCCAGCGAGAGCGCCAGCGGGTAGAGCGCGCCGGACCGCGCGGTGTTGCTGGGGAACGCGGGCGCGATGAGCGCGTCGATCAGGAACAGGCTGTAGCCGAGGCCGAGCGTGGTGCTGCCGAAGCGCGCCACGACCCAGTGCCCGATCCGCGCGCCCAGCCCCGACTTCAGCACGCTGCGCGCGATCAGGAACGCAGCCACGATGAGCAGGATCGGACCCTGGCGGAAGCCCTCGTACGCGTCGGCCGGCGCGAGCACGCGCGTGAGCACCGCGGTGGCCAGGCCGAGGAGAGCGGCCGTCAGGATCGGCAGCGCGTCGAGCAGGATCGCGAGGATCGTCGCCGCGAAGACGGCGAAGAGCCGCCACGGCTCGGGCGCGAGCCCTGCGGGCGGCGGCGTGAGCCAGAGCGCCGCGCCGGCGACGAGCGACGCAGCCAGGCGCGCCGCGCGCCGTCCACTCCCCTCGAGCATCTCGCGCGCCAGTCTAAGCTGCGCGCGGGGCCACGTGTTCGAGGAGGAGCGGCGGGAATGCGGCCGGGGCCTGGTCGGTGACGAAGTGGCCGATGCCGGGGAGCTCGACGAACCGGTAGGGCGCCTTCACGAAGGCGCGTGTGGCTTCCGCGGCGGGGCGGCCGACGGTGGCGTCGCTGGTGCCCCAGACGTAGAGGGTGGGGACCTCGACCGGCGGGACGTCGGCGGCGGCGAGGCCGGAGCTTCCCGCGGCGCGGTACCAGTGGAGCGCGGCGTCCATGGCGGCGCGCTCGCCCAGCGTCGCGAGATACACCGCGACGTCCGACTCGGGCACGCCCTGGCCGTGCAGCGCGCTGCGCAGGCGCGCGGCGCCGTCGGCGAGCCACCAGTCCGTGGCGTCGGCGCTCTGGTGCGCGCGGTGGTGGCGCGAGCGGTTCGCCTGCTCGGGGTCTTCGCGCAGCGCGCGCGCGAACGCGGCGGGGTGCGGGCGCGAGAGCACCGACAGCGTGCGCACGCGCCGCGGCTCTCGCGCCGCGAGGATCCACGCGAGGTGTCCGCCCCAGTCGTGTCCGACCAGGTGGAAGCGCTCGGCGCCGAGCGCGTCTGCCAGCGCGAGCGCATCCGCGACGAGCGACTCGATCCGGTACGACTCGATCCCCGCCGGCCGCGCACCCGGCGAGTAGCCGCGCTGATCCGGCGCGACCGCGCGATGGCCCGCTGCAGCCAGCGCGGCGAGCTCCGCCCGCCACGTGTGCCGCGTCTGCGGAAAGCCGTGCAGCAACAGCACGAGCTCCCCGCGCTCCGGCCCCGCGACGTCTGCGGTGAACGACCCTCCGTTGGCGGCGATGGCGACCTGCATCAACCCTCCGTGCTTCTGGCCGCTTTGCGGAACAGCGCATCCGCATCTTCGGTGAAGTGCATCGCGGTGAGGAAGTCCTCGATGCCATAACCCGGTCGCGACCTCCGGATCGTCGCGAGATGCGCGCGCGCCTCGCCGAGCCGGCCCGCGAGCGCCAGGGTGTACGCGCCGATGGCGACCACGTGCGCGTGTGCGTTGGGCCGCGCGGCCGCCTGCGCGCCCGATTCGGCGGCCTCCGCGAAGCGGCCCAGCCGCGCGAGCCCCATCGCGCGCGCGCCCAGCATCGCGAACAGCAGCGGGTCGAACGGGCTCAGCGCGCGCGAGTGGTCCGAGAATTCGACGGCCGCGTTCGCGTCGCCCGACTGCGAGTGCACGAACGACAGCGTGTAGTGGCCCAGCGCGAAGTTCGGCGACAGGTCGACGGTCCGCTCGAGCTCCACGAGTGACTGCGGGTGACTCCCGCGCAGCCACAGCGCGCGGCCCATGGCCCAGTGCGCCGCGGGGTCGCGGTCGTCGGCGAGCAGCCCCTGGCTCGCGGCCGCGTACGCGCGCTCGATCTCGGGCGCGCGCTCGGCCCAGTCCAGGAACGCGTTCTGGAAGTGCGTGAACGAGAGCCCCGCGTACGCGCGCGAGAACGTGGGATCGAGCTCGAGCGCACGCGCGAAGAAGCGCTGCGCTTGCGCGTTGTCGGCGGAGTTGAAGCGGTACATGTGCCAGAGGCCGCGGTGGTGCGCTTCCCACGCGTCGAGCGAGCTCGGCGGGCGCAGCACGGCGCGCGCGCTCTCGGCCGCCTCGATCTCGTGCGCGACCGAGGCGACGATCCGGTTGCCGATCTCCTCGATCACCGCGAACGCGTCGTCGGACTCGCGGTCGAACACCTCGCTCCACACGATGCGCGCGCTGCGCGCCTCGGCGAGCTCGACGTGCACGCTGAGCCGTCGGCCCTTCCTCGCGAGCGAGCCGCTCACCACGTAGTCGACGTCGAGCATGCGGCCCGCTTCTTCCGGCGCGACCCCGCGCTCGTGTAGCGCGAACACGGTGCCGCGGCCGATCACGAACAGGCTGCGCAGCTTCGCGAGCCGGCTGATCACGTCCTGCGCCAGGCCGGCCGACGGCCCGCCGGGCGCGCCGGACTCGCCGGGCGCCGCGAACGGCATCACCGCGACCGACGCGCGGCGGGGGGCGCCGGGTCGCTCGTCCGCGCGCGCGGACTCCGCGCTGCGCACGATCTCCTGCGCCGCGCGCGCGCCGCGCCACGCCTCGCGCAGCGGCGCGCGGTCGAGCCCTTCCGCTTCGAACAGCCGCTCGGCACGCGCGAGGTGCTCCTCGCCTTCGTCGATGCGCCCGTGCCGGGCCAGCGCCGCGAGCAGCGCCGCGTGCGCGCGCCGGTCGAAGGGCGCGAGCTCGAGCCACTTCTCCAGGTACGCGGACGGGTCTGCGCCCGCGGCGCGCTTCGCGAGCTCCTCCAACACCGCCGCGTGACAGCCGCGCAGCCGGCGCCGCTGTGCGCCGAGCCAGCTCTGGAACTCGGGCCCGCAGTCGAGCTCGAGCCCTTCGAGGAAGTCGCCCGCAAACGACTGCGCGAGCGCCGCGAGCCGCGCCGCGTCGAGCGTCTCTACACCTTCTTGTGTCGCGTGCAGGATCTCGAGCGCGTCGACCGCGCACGCGGAGAGCTCGAGCCGCACCCGCTCGCCTTCCGTCTCGACCCGCTTCCGCTGCGGCGCGTCGACCAGCCGGCGCAGCTTCGACAGGCACCAGCGGAGCTCGCCCTTGGGATCGTCGGGCACGTCCCAGAACAGCTCGACCAGGTGCGCGCGCGTGACGGGCCGCGGCGCGAGCGCCAGGTATGCCAGCAGCGCCTGCACCTTGCGCGAGGCCGGCAGCTCGAGCTCGGCTCCCCCGCGGCGCACCTCCAGCGGGCCCAGCAGGCGAATCTCGAGCCCCCCTTCATTTTCCACGCCGGCTCCCACGCCTGGCACCACGACGGGCTCCGATCCTCCCCGCAGATGCACAACATTTCTTACGGAGGAACCGCCATGGTCGCACCCGCTACTCCCACCCGCCAAACCGCACCCGCCGTGGACCTGCAGGCGTTGAAGGCCCGCCAGCAAGGCGCCTGGTCGTCCGGCGACTACGCGGTCGTCGGCACCACGCTGCAGATCGTGGGCGAGTCGCTCTGCGAGGCGCTCGACCTGCGCGCCGGCTGGAAGGTGCTCGACGTCGCCGCCGGCAACGGCAACGCGTCGCTCGCCGCCGCACGCCGCTTCTGCGACGTCGTCTCGAGCGACTACGTGCCCGCGCTGCTCGAGCGCGGCCGCGAGCGCGCGCACGCCGAGCGCCTGCCGATCGAGTTCCGCGAAGCCGACGCCGAAGCCCTGCCGTTCGCCGACGCCAGCTTCGACGCCGTGCTGTCGAGCTTCGGCGTGATGTTCACGCCCGACCAGGACCGCGCCGCCGCGGAGCTGGCGCGGGTGTGCAAGCCGGGCGGGAAGATCGGCCTGGCCAACTGGACGCCCGACGGCTTCATCGGCCAGCTCTTCAAGACGATCGGCAAGCACATCCCGCCGGCGCCCGGTGCGAAGTCGCCCGCGCTCTGGGGCACCCGCGCGCGCCTCGACGAGCTGTTCGCCGCGCGCGCGCGCGAGCTCACCGCCACACCGTGCCACTACGCCTTCCGCTACCGCACGCCGGAGCACTTCGTCGAGATCTTCAAGACCTTCTACGGCCCGACCTTGAAGGCCTTCGCCGCGCTGGATCCCGCCGGCCAGGCCGCCCTTCAACACGACATGCTCTCGCTCGTCGCCGGCTTCAACCGAGCGAAGGACGGGACGATGGTCGTGCCGAGCGAGTACCTGGAGGTGGTGGTGACTCGCTGAATCGGAGTTCCGGTAGACTTCTCTCGATGGAACTTCCCGAGCTCGAGACTCGACTGGTCCCGTTCGCGCGCGCGAAATACTCCGATGCTGCGGCCGAAGTCGTGGACGTGCACAAGATGCCGGGACACGCGGGGTTCTCGTACGGGTTCACCGTGCGGTCGCGCGGCGCGGTGGAGAGCTGGTTTCTGCGCCTGCCGCCGCCGAACGTGAAGTGGCAGGGCACGGCGGACGTGCTGCGCCAGGTCGCCGCGCTGCGCGCGCTCGACGGGGGGCCCGTGCCGCACTGCACGGTGAAGTGGGCGGGCGAGGAGCTCGAGTTCTTCGATCGGCCCTACTTCGTGGTGCCGCGGCTCGAGGGCGACGTGCTGCAGCTCGGGCCCGGCATGTGGGCCGAGCCGTTCGACCTGGCGAAGCGGCGCGAGATGGCGGCCGAGGCGATGACCGCGCTCGCGAACATCCACCGCGTGGACTGGCGCGCGAAGCTCGCGTACCTGGGCGAGCCCATGCCGTTCGAAGAGGACGTCACGCGCTGGGACCGCTTCGTCGAGCGCGCGGCCGAGCCCGCGTCGATGCGGCTCGTGCCCGAGGTGCGCGCGAAGCTGCTCGCGAAGCTGCCGCGCGCGGCGACGCTCGGGCTGTTCCACGGCGACTACAACTGGCGCAACACGTTCTGGTCGAAGGACGGGCGGCTGCTCGCCGTGATCGACTGGGAGCTCTGCGGGATCGGCGCGACACTGAACGATGTCGGCTGGGTCGCCACGTTCAGTGACCCCGCCGCGTGGTCGCAGGAGGGCGCGCCCACGCCCGTGCTGATTCCCGCCGACGAGCTCGTCGAGCTGTACACGCGCGCGTGGGGCAAGTCCTTGCCCGACGTGGCGTGGTTCCGCGCGCTCGCCGCGTACAAGTTCTCGATCATCACGGGTCTCAACCTGGGCCTGCACCGGCGCGGCAAGCGGCACGATCCGCTCTGGGAGATCACGGGCAAGTCGATCGTGCCGCTGCTCGAGCGCGCCCGCGCGCTGCTCGCGGAGGGCGGCGCGTGAAGCTCGGCGTCATGTCGTTCAACGCCGAGTACACGCTGCGCGCGGACCGGCTCGCGCGCGCGGCCGAGGAGCGCGGCTTCGAGTCGCTGTGGCTGCCCGAGCACACGCACATTCCGATTCCGCCCGACGGCGTGGTGCGCTCGCCGCTCGGCGACGAGCTGCCCGTCGAGTACCGCCACATGGCGGATCCGTTCGCCGGCCTGTCGGCGGCCGCCGCAGTCACGACGCGGCTCGTGCTCGGCACGTGCATCTGCCTCGTGAACCAGCACCATCCGATCACGCTCGCGAAGCAGGTGGCGACGCTCGACGGGCTGTCGGACGGGCGCTTCGTGTTCGGCGTGGGTGCGGGCTGGAACGTGCCCGAGATGCGCGATCACGGCGTCGAGTTCGCCGATCGCTGGAAGCAGGCGCTCGAGCGCGTCGCGGCGCTGAAGGCGATCTGGACGCAGGAGCGGGCGAGCTTCTCGGGCGAGTTCGTGCGCTTCGGCCCGATGTGGCAGTACCCGAAGCCGGTGCAGCGGCCGCACCCGCCCCTGCTGCTGGGCACGCTCGACACGCCGTTCGGCCGCGAGCAGGTCGCGCGCCACGCCGACGGCTGGCTGCCGCTCACCTTCGATGTGGCCCGCACCAAGCGCAGCGTCGACGACGTGCGCGCGCGCATGCGCGCGCACGGACGCGACGACTCGAAGCTCGCGGTGTCGCTGCTCTTCCTGGAAGAGAAGGACCAGACCGAGGCGGCGCTCTTCGCGGCGCGCGAGCTCGGCGCGGAGCGCGCGATCCTGCGCCTGCCGGTCGAGAAGGACTCGGTGGTGCTGGCCCAGCTCGACCGCTTCGCCGGCTTTGTCGCTCGGCTACACTGAACGGCGTCATGCCGCGGCTGCAGAGAAAGCTCGCCGCGCACGAGAACACTGCCAGGCCGAGCAGCCACTTCCGCATGCGCCACTGCCTGTGTGGCTCGTCCTACGCCTCTCAGAGCCAGAGTGCGGCGATGCCTCCAGCGGCGAGCATGACTCCGGCCGCGACGAGGATCGCGTTCCGCAGACCGGTGGCGCCGAGGAACGCGACCATCCCGGCCTTGAACGCCGTGTTCGAGGCGACGGCGATCGCGATCGTGCGCGCCGCGATGTCCGCGTTCGACGGGTCGGCCACGGCGAGCTGCGCCATCGAGAGCGAGATCGCGTCGACGTCGGTGAGTCCCGCGATCGCGCCCGCGAGATACAGGCCCGCGTCTCCGAGATACACCTGCGCGGCCTTGGCGACGAACGTGATGCCGCCGAACAGGAGGCCGAAGCGGATCGCCTCGCCGAGCTCGAACGGGTTCGAGCCCGCGCTCACTTCCTCGCGCTCCGCGTCGCGCTGCCGCCGCCACAGCACCGCGCACGCCGCGAGGCTCGGCAGGCCGAATGCGAGCATCGCCACCCCGATGCGCGGCGCGATGCTGCGCGCCACCGCGGAGACCAGCACCACCACGCGCGCGAACATCACCGTCCAGGCGACCAAGATGCCCAGCGCGAACGACGAGCTGCGCGCGGGCTCCTGCTTGCTGCGCTGCGAGAAGCCGAGCGTGACGGCCGTGCTCGACACGAGCCCGCCGAGCAGCCCGGTGAGTCCGATGCCGTGCTCGGCGCCCACCACCTTCACGAGCAGGTAGCTCGCGAAGTTGAGCCCCGAGATCAGCACGACCATGAGCCAGATCTTGTAGGGGTTGATCACGTCGAGCGGCGCGGGGCCGAAGTTCTGGTTCGGCACGAGCGGCAGCACGATCACGCTCACGATCGCGAACTTGAGGGTGGCCTCGACGTCGGCGCTCTCGATGTGGCGCGCGAGCCCGTGCAGCCACTCCTTGAGCGACAGCACGGCGCCGCTCGCCACGGCGAGCCCCGTCGCCACGACGACGTGCCCCGACACGCACAGGAAGCCGAGCAGGAACGCGAGCAGCGCCGACACTTCCGTGGTCACGCCGTACGCGCCGCGCTCCGCCGTCACCGCGTACGAGACGACGACGAGCGCCGCGACCGCGACGAACAGCGCGAGCGCCAGCCACGGCGCCGCGAGCGCGCCCTGGAGGAAGGCGGCCAGGCCGCCGGCGAGCGAGAACAGCCCGAACGTGCGCACGCCCGCGAAGCCCTCGGCCGTCTTCGCGCGCTCGCGTTCGAGCCCGAGCAGCACGCCCAAGCCGAGCGCCGCGGCGAAGCGCACCGTCAGCGCGAGCGGATCGAGCGACTGCATCGGCGCAAGTATGCCGCAAACCCACACCGCGGAGTGTCAGCGCGCCGGCAACTCGTGCGCAGCTTCGGCGCGCGGAAGAGCTGACATGCTGGCGCGCCACGAAGCTCACGCGGCTTGCTGCATTTCAGGTGTCGAGTTTGTCGCTCGCGCTTCCCGCTCACGCGAAGTACCCCGCTGCGCTCACGAACACCGGCGCCTTGACGCTCACCGGCGACAACAAGGGCGACAAGCTCGCGCTTCGCCTCGACGCCGCCACGGGCACGAGCATCGAAGTCGCCTCGCTGGCGGCGGGAACGAGCTCCAGCTCTCGATCGATCCCTGAGCGAGATCTCCGCTAGACTGGCGCCAGATCGCAGGAGGAGGTCCCGATGAGCGCGCCCGGCGTACCCAACCTCGAGGGCCTGTCGCTCGAGAAGCTCGACGTCATTTCGCCCGCGCACTACGAGCAGAACGGCTACCCGCACGCGGAGTGGGCCTATCTGCGCAAGCATGCGCCGGTACACCGCTTCACCGGCGAGAACTTCGACCCGTTCTACGCGATCGTGAAGCACGCCGACATCGTCGAGATCGGGAAGGACCCGGCGAACTTCATCATCGAGCCGCGGCTCGCGGTCTTCACGCGCGACATCCCGCCCGACCAGACGAAGCTGCGCCACCTGCTCACGATGGATCCGCCCGAGCACCGCCATTACCGCGCGGTGACGGCGAAGCAGTTCACGCCGCGCATGGTGCAGCAATGGGCGCCGAAGGTCTCGCGCATCACGCGCCAGATCCTCGACGAGGCGAGCGAGAAGGGTCAGTGCGACTTCGTGCAGGACGTCGCTGCGCCGATCACGATCGCGGTCATCGCCGAGATGCTCGGCGTGCCGGGCGACGACTGGCGGCTCTTGTTCAAGTGGACGAACGAGACCATCGCGCCCGAAGACCCCGAGTTCCAGCAGGGCCGCACCACGGAAGAGACGCTCATCTCGGCGCGCATGGAGCTCTTCCAGTACTTCACGAAGCTGTCCGACTCGCGGCGCGCGAACCCGAAGGACGACATCGTGTCCGTCGTCGCGACGGGCAAGGTCGACGCCAAGCCGATCCCGCCGTTCGAGCTGCTCGGCTACTACCTGTTGCTGGTCGTGGCGGGGAACGAGACCACGCGCAACGCGATGACGGGCGGCATGCTCGCGTTCAACGACAACCCGGGCGAGTGGCGCCGGCTCGTCGCGAACCCGGGGCTGGTCGATTCCGCCGTCGAGGAGATCGTGCGTTGGACGACGCCGGTCATCCAGTTCACGCGCGAGACCACGCGCGACATGGTCGTGCGCGGCACGAAGATCGCGAAGGGCGAGTCCGTGTGTCTCTTCTACGGCTCGGGCAACCGCGACGAGGACATCTTCGACGAGCCGTACCGCTTCCGCATCGACCGCAACCCGAACGACCACGTGGGCTTCGGCCGCGGCGAGCACGTGTGCCTGGGCGCACACCTCGCGCGGCTGGAGCTGCGCACGGTGTTCGACCAGATCCGCGCGCGGCTCGAGGCGTTCGAGCGCACGGGGAAGGAAGAGCGCGTGCGCTCGTCGTTCGTCGGCGGCATCAAGCGCGCGCCGATTCGCTGGAAGCTGCGCGCCGCGAAGGGCGACTAGCTCACACGCCGACGGCGAGCACCCGGACGGCGGCGCCGGGCTGGCACGGTCTGGCTGGCGACCGGTGCGAGCTCACCGGTCCCCGGGCCGACCGCGTATCTGGCCCGGGGACGGGTGAGTTGGGCTCTCGGAGTCAGGGCTTTCGCAGGTCGGCGCCGGTCACGCGCCGGATCTCGGTGATCGAGTCATAGGGCAGGTGAACGGCCGCGTGTGCCTTCCAGATGGCTGCCTCGTCGGGGCCCGACATCAGGCAGAACGCCTTTCCCTGCGCCAGGTTCACGTGTGCGGCGTGGCCGAACACACCGAACTCGCTGGCCGCCTGCTCGAGCGCGTCGAACTGCGCGGTGAACTGCGCCTCGCTGAGCACCTCGCTCGGGAAGGTGCCCTTTTCCTTGTCGTGCGTGTCGATGAACCACTTCATCGGGGTCTCCTTCGGCTGGGCTGGGGACGACTAGTGCATATACACGACATAGGAGAAAAAAAGGGAGCGGCGGGTTTCAGCGCGCGGCGCCGATCACGTGCTCCAGGCTCTCCTGCACGCCCTGCCAGCGCGAGCTGCCGAGCTCCTGGCGGAGCCGCCGCTGCGCCTTCTCCCACAGGGGCAGCGCCTCTTCGAGCCGCGCCCGTCCCTTCGCGGTGAGGTCGAGCGTGCGGCTGCGCCGCCACCCCTCGGCGCCGACGGTTAGAAGTCCCTCCTTCTCGAGCGGGGCCAGGTTTCGCGTGAGCGTCGAGCGATCCATCCCGACGGCGCGCGCGAGCGCCGCGATCGACATCGCGCCGTCTGCGGCGACCGCAGCCAGGAGCGAAACCTGTGTGGCGCGCAGCCCCGCGGGCCGCAGCGCGTCGTCGTAGGCGCGCGTCACGGCGCGCGCGGCCATGCGAATGCGGTGGCAGGCGCAGCTCTCGACCATCTTTCGCGCGGCCAACATGTGCAAGTACACTACTCTCAGCGGTTGCGAAGTCCAGCTTGCCAAGCGCGCCGTATCTGGACAGGCTGCCGGTGCGTCTTAGGAGTGAGGCCATGGCGAAGCGAAGCCTCTCGACGCAGATCGCACTGGGAATCGTGGCAGGCCTGTTGGCGTTGCCATGGGCCGCGTTCGCGCAGGATCAGGACGACGACTCGCCGAACCCGGACAACCAGGCCGTGCAGCACGCGGGCGTGGAAGCGTGGTTCCGTGAGCACATCGCGCCTTCCATGGCGCGCACCCGCTGGGAGTCGCCGCCCGAGCGGCCGCCCGTGCTCTACGACCCGAACGAGGTGCCCCCGATGCCCGGCCGCCCGGCGCCGGACCGCCGCAGCTACGCCCACCGGGCCACGGTCGGCCCGGTGAGCGCGACCTTGATGGCCGGCGATCTGCCTCCGACGCGCGCCGAGTGGAACGACACGCGCGAGTGGGACGAGCCGATCCGCCCCGAGATGTTCCGCTTCTACTTCGAGGGCGCACCGCCGGCGAGCACCAAGCCGCCGATCTGCCCCGTGAAGCAGGAATAGGGCGCTAGTCGAACTTCGGTTCGCGCTTCTCGACGAACGCGCGAAACGCTTCGGCTGCGTCGGGGCCGCTCGCGATGCGCAGGTGCGCCTCGCTCTCGAGCCTCAAGTACTCGTCGAGCGGCAGCGTCTCCGCCGCCCCGTAGTGCGCCTTCAGCGCGCGCAGCGCCGTGGGCGAGCTCCGCGCCAGCCGCGCGACGAGCGACTCGACCTCGCGCGCGAAGTCGGCGTCGTCCCACACACGCGCGACCAGGCCGATGCGCGCGGCTTCGTCGGCGGAGAACTTCTCGCACAGGAACGACAGCTCGCGCGCCTTCGCGGCGCCGACGAGCCGCGGCAGCAGCCACGGCAACGCCATGTCGCCCGCGACCGCCACGCGCAGGAACGCGGTGGAGAAGTTCGCGGAGCGCGCGGCGACGCGCAGGTCGCAGCCGCACGCCCAGCCGAGGCCGGCGCCCGCGCAAGCGCCGTTCACCGCCGCCAGCGTGACCGCGGGCATCTCGTGCAGGAGCCGCGGCACGTCCAGGTGCTCGGGCGCGAGCCGCACGTCGCGCGCCGCCGCGTCGCCCGAAGTGAAGTGGCCGAGGTCCGCGCCCGGACAGAAGCCGCGGCCCGCGCCGGTCAGCACGAGCACGCGCACGCGCGCGTCGCCGGCCAGCCGCGAGAGCGCTTCGTGCGTCTCGACGACCATCTGATTGGTCATGCCGTTCAGGCGCTCGGGGCGGTGGAGCGTGACGCGCGCGACGGGCCCGCTCACCTCGCACCGGATCGTCGCGTAGTCGCGCATGCGGCGAGTCTACGCCGGGGCGTAGAATCGCGGCATGTGGCTGCGGCTGCGCCAGATCGCCCTCGTCGCGCGCGAGCTCCGGCCCGTGCTCGACGACCTCGAGGCCGTGCTCGGCATCGCGCCGTGCTACGTCGACCCGGGCGTCGCCACGTTCGGGCTCGAGAACACCTTGCTGCCGGTCGGCAACCAGCTGCTCGAAGTCGTGGCGCCGACGCGCGAAGGCACCGCGGGCGGGCGCCACCTGGCCAAGCGCGGCGGCGACGGCGGCTACATGGTGATCACGCAGTGCGACGACCACGCGCCGCGGCGCCGGCGCGTCGACGCGCTCGGCATCCGCAAGGTGCTCGAGTTCGAGGTGCCGGGCGAGTTCCGCGACATGCAGCTGCATCCCAAGGACACGGGCGGCGCGTTCCTCGAGATCGACGAGCAGCTCGGCCCGCGCGCGCACGAGCTCGACGGGCCCTGGCATCCGGCGGGGCACGACTGGCAGCGCGCGCGGCGCACCGAGCGCGTGGCGGGAATCTCCACCGCCGAGATCCAGTGCGACGACCCGGCGAAGACGGCGGCGCGCTGGAGCGAGATCGTCGAGATTCCCGTCGCGGCCGACGCGCGCGGCCGCCCGTCGCTCGCGCTCGACAACGCCGGCCTGCGCTTCGTGCCCGTCGAGGACGGGCGCGGCGAGGGGCTCGGCGCGCTCGACCTGCTCGCGCGCGACCGCGCCGCCATTCGCGCGGCGGCGCGCGCGCGCCGCGTGCCGCTCACGGGCGACCAGCTCGTGCTCGGCGGGCTGCGCATGAACCTGGTCGAGTGACTCACGGGAGGTAGCGATGGAAGTCGAGCTCGGGATCGCGGACCCCGTCGCGCTGATCCGCCTGAACCGCCCCGACAAGCTGAACGCGTTCACGTACCCGATGCTCGGCGAGATCCGCCGCGCGGTGGACGCCGCCGCGGCGGATCCGCGCGTGGTCGGCATCGTGATCACGGGCAACGGCCGCGGCTTCTGCGCGGGGCTCGACGCCGAGGCGCTGGCCGCCACCACCACGCGCGGCTCCGCCGCGCGCGAGCGCCCGCCGGCAGCCGAGGCCGAGCTGCCCGGCTTGTTCTCGTACCTGTTGCGCGTGCCGAAGCCGGTGATCGCTGCGGTGAACGGCGTCGCCGCGGGCGGCGGCTTCGTGCTGGCCTCGATGTGCGACGTGCGCTTCGCGTCGAAGGGGGCGAGCTTCACGTCGATCTTCACGAAGCGCGGGCTCGTCGCCGAGCACGGCACCACGTGGACGGTGCCGCGGCTCGTCGGCTCGGGGCGCGCACTCGATCTGCTCTGGACCTCGCGGCTCATCGACGCCGAGGAGGCCGCGCGCATCGGGCTCGTCGAGTACCTCGTCGAGCCGCACCAGATCGTCACGGAGGCGAGCCGCTACGTGGCCGAGCTCGCGGCGACGGTCTCGCCCGCGGCGCTCGCCGACACCAAGCGCATGGTCTACGAGCACCTCGGCGAGGGCTACGCCGCGGCGCTGCCCGACGCCGACGCGACGGCGTGGCGCGCGGTCGACCGCGCCGACGCGCGCGAGGGCGCGCAGGCTCTGCTCGAGCGGCGCGCGCCGAAGTTCGCGCGGCTGGGCGCGAAGGCGGGCTAGCGCACTAGCGCTCGGTGCAGTTGCCGTGCCCGCCCGTGTCGCCGCAGCCGCCTTTGTCTCCGTTCAGCGTGCAGTTCACGTTCGAGACGTTCCCACCGTCCTGACAGCTGCCGCCGAGCGCCTTCCCGTCGCTGCCGTAGGTGACCGAGCACTTTCCGCCGCCGGTTCCTGTCGTGATGTCGAACTTGTTGCCGTTGCAGTTGACGGAGATCGCGGCAAAGGCCACCGGAGGCGGGAAGTGGCCGGGGTGGCAGGCCGCGAGCACGAGCACCGCGAGAACGAGCGCGCCGATTTGCATGGGGTCCTCCTGTCGTGGGTTTCTTCCGTGCGCCGTCAGCCCGGCTCGCGAACGGTGCCCACCGGGCCGCCGTCGGACGCCGGCACGAACCTTCGCCTTCGGCAGATCGCGCAGCCCGCCCACGTGGTCCTCGTGCAGTTGCCTGAGGATCACCGTGCGCACGTCGTCGCAGCGGTGGCCCAGGCGTCCGAGCTGCTGAGTCAGTGTCTCGTGCGGCTCCTGCGCGCACTCGTCGTCGTCGAGCACGAAGCGCAGGATCCCCCGGTAGTAGTCGCGGTGCTGATGCGCCTGCGCCCGGCAGATGCCGGTGTCGAGCAGGATCAGCCCTTCGCGCGGATGCTCGGCCAGGTACGCGTGGATCGGCACCCAGATGAAGTGGCGCTTGTCGGTCACGAAGCGGAGCAGCGCGCCGAGCCCTTCCCAGCCCGCGCGTCCGCCGTAGAACTGGCCGTACGGGACCTTCGTCCGACCCAGCAGGAGGGGATGGACTTCACGGCGATCTCCTTCCGACCTGCCCGCCATATAAGCACGTACACTGCGGCTTCGGGAGGCCCTTCATGACCGAGCCGGGCCGCGTACAACGTGGAAATCTCGCGCGCACGACCTTGCAGCTTGCGGCGCTCTTCGGGCTCGTGCTCACCGCCGTGTGGATCCTGCGGCCCTTTCTGCTCGCCGGCGTGTGGGCGGCCATGATCGCGATCGCGACGTTTCCGGTGCTGCTGCGCGCGCAGAGGCTGCTTCTCGGCAGGCGCGCGCTCGCGGTCGCGGCGCTCACGCTCGCGCTCCTGCTCGTGCTGGTCGTGCCGCTCTACCTCGGCGTGAGCGCCATCGTCGAGAACGTCGACGAAATTGGAAGCTTCTCACGGTCCCTCTCGACCTGGAACATTCCGCAGCCGCCGGAGTGGCTCGACGGAATTCCGCTGGTCGGTGCGAAGGCCGCGGACGAGTGGCGTGACCTCGCCGCCGAGGGCCCCGAGGCGCTCGCGGCTCGAGTCACTCCGTACACGCGCGACCTCGCGCGCGTGTTCGTGGACGAGGTCGGCAACGTCGGCGCGCTGCTCCTCAACTTCCTCCTGACCGTGATCTTCTGCGCGATCTTCTGGGCGAACGGCGAGACGGCCGCGGACGCGGGCGAACGCTTCGCAAGGCGCCTCGCGGGCGAGCAGGGCCAGAAGGCGGCGCGCCTGGCGGCGCAGGCGGTCCGGGCCGTGGCGCTCGGCGTCGTGCTGACCGCGGTCCTCCAGACCTTCCTCGTGGGGCTCGGCCTCTCGGTCGTCGGCGTACCGTTCGCGGCGATCTTCACGGCGCTGTCGTTCATCCTCGCCGTCGCCCAGATCGGACCCGCACCGATCCTGATCGGCGCCATCATCTGGGTCTACTCGACACATGGAAGTGTATGGGGCACGGGCTTTCTGCTCTGGGCGCTCCTGTGCATGACCATCGACAACTTCGTGCGGCCGGTGCTGATCAAGCGCGGCGCGGACCTGCCGCTGCTGCTGATCTTCGGCGGCGTGATCGGCGGGCTGGTCGCGTTCGGCGTCGTCGGGCTGTTCATCGGCCCCGTGGTGCTCGCGGTGGGCTACATGCTGCTGCAGGACTGGCTGGACGAGGCCGAGGTCGGTGCCTGAGCCCGCGCCCGCGAGCGCGGTGCGGGCGGACGTCGTCGCCGGGCTGACCGCCGCGGCGGTCGTCATTCCGAAGGCCATGGCCTACGCGACGATCGCGGGCCTGCCCGTGCAGGTGGGGCTGTACACCGCGTTCGCGCCGATGCTCGTCTATGCGCTGCTCGGCACCTCGCGGCCGCTCAGCGTGAGCACCACGACCACGATCGCCATCCTCGTCGCGGCGAGCCTGGAGCCGATCGCGCGCACCGGCTCGCCCGCCGAGCTGGCCACGGCGAGCGCGACCCTGGCCGTGCTGGTGGGCGCGATGCTGCTGGCGGCGGCGCTCTTGCGGCTCGGCTTCGTGGCGAACTTCATCTCGGACCCGGTGCTGACCGGCTTCAAGGCGGGCATCGGGCTGGTGATCGTCGCCGACCAGCTGCCGAAGCTGCTCGGCTTCCACATCCACAAGGCGGGCTTCTTCCGCGATCTGGCGGCGGTCGCCGGGCATCTGCCGGAGACGTCGCTGCCGACCCTGGCGGTCGCGGGCGGCGCGCTCGCGGCCATCGCGCTGCTCGAGCACTTCGCGCCGCGCGCGCCGACGCCGCTGATCGTGATCGCGGGCGCGGTCGCGCTCTCGTCGCTGCTCGGCCTGGCGAACGCCGGCGTCGAGATCGTGGGCGAGGTGCCGCGCGCGCTGCCGTCGCTCGTGTGGCCGCGGCTCGACCTCGTGGCGGGGCTGTGGCCGGGCGCTGCGGGGATCGCGCTCATGAGCTTCACGGAGAGCATCGCCGCGGGCCGCGCGTTCGCGCGGCCCGACGAGCCGCGCCCGCAGCCGAACCGCGAGCTCCTGGCGCTCGGCGCGGCGAACGTCGCGGGCGGGCTGCTCGGCGCCATGGTGGCGGGCGGCGGCACGAGCCAGACCGCGGTGAACCGCAACGCGGGCGCGCGCACGCAGCTGTCCGGCGCCGTTGCTGCGCTCGCCGCGCTCGCGACGGCGCTGCTGCTCGCGCCGCTCATCGGCCCGATGCCGAACGCCGTGCTCGCGGCGGTCGTCGTCGCGTATTCGCTCGGGCTCATCGAGACGAACGAGTTCCGCGCGATCGGCCGCGTGCGCACGCAGGAGTTCGTCTGGGCGCTGCTCGCGTTCGCCGGAGTGGCACTGCTCGGCACGTTGAAGGGCATCCTGGTCGCGGTGATCGCCTCGCTCTTGTCGCTCGCGTACCAGGCGTACGACCCGCCGGTGTACGCGCTCGGCCGCAAGCGCGGCACCACGGTGTTCCGCCCGCTCTCGGCGGAGCACGCCGACGACGAGACGTGGCCGGGGCTCTTGCTCGTGCGGACCGAAGGGCGCGCGTTCTTCGCCAACGCGCAGCGCATCGGCGACAAGGTCCTCGCGCTGATCCGCGAGACCCGCGCGTCGGTCGTCGTGCTCGACTGCAGCGCGCTGTTCGACATCGAGTACACGGCGCTGAAGATGCTCGCCCAAGCGGACGACAACCTGCGCCGGAACGGCATCTCGCTCTGGCTCGCGGCGCTGAACCCGCAGGCGCGCGCCGTGGTGGAGCGCTCGCAGCTGGGCCAGGCGCTCGGCCGCGAGCGCATGTTCTTCAACGTCGAGCGGGCCGTGGAGGCCTGGGCGGCGAAGGGCGCTTCAGCCGCCCAATGACACCGCGACCGCGACCAGCGCGATCCCGGCGATCAGGAACACGCTCCCCGCCAGCCACGGGCGGAGCGTCGTGTGCCGCGCCCATAGGAAGCCCGTGACGAAGAGCAGCAGGATCAGGATCCCGTTCGAGATGCGCAGCGCGAGCCAGGCGTCGTCCAGCAACAGGAAGGGCACCGCCGCGGGAATGCTGGAGAAGAAGACCAGCCAGAAGCTCGCGAACGCGCCCGCGAGGTCGTCGCCCGTGACCGCGCGCGAGCGCCGCGGCGACGCGCGGACGTGTCGGGCGATGCGCCGGTAGAGCTCCGCGTCGTCGCCCGGGTCGGCGCCGCGGCCGAGCAGCTCCTCGAGCTCGCTCCCGACCAGGCCCGCGGCGGCCTCGTCGGTCGCCGCGCGGCGGATCCGCTCGCCCACGCGCGAGAGCCGCGCCCGCTCGAATACGTTCCCGCTGACGTAGAATGCGGCGTCGATGATCCCCCACGCGACGTTGCAGCCGATGGTCGCGATGAGCATCTCGCGCACCGCGTCTCTGCCCTCGTGCACGAGCAGCCCGGCGCCCGTGGTGAAGGTCAGGGTCATGATCAGCCCGAACAGGATCTCGGACAGGCTGTCGCCCGGGGACAGGTACCTCGAGAGCGTGAGCCTGTGGATCAATGCGCCTCCGCACGGCGAAAGGGGAGCTGAATCGTGAAGTCGGAGAAGGGGAAGCACAAGCGGGAGCGCGAGGAGAGCGCGAGCGACGGCGCGCCCAGGGAGAAGCTCGGGCGTCGGGAGTACGAGAAGGAGCTCGAGCGGCTGCACGTGGAGCTGGTGAAGCTGCAGGAGTGGGTGAAGTACAAAGGGCTCAAGATCTGCGTCGTGTTCGAAGGCCGCGACGGCGCGGGCAAGGGCGGCACGATCAAGGCGATCACGGAACGGGTGAGCCCGCGCGTGTTCCGCGTGATCGCGCTGCCGGCGCCGACCGACCGCGAGAAGACCCAGATGTACGTGCAGCGCTACCTGCCGCATCTGCCCGCGGCGGGCGAGATCGTGATCTTCGACCGCAGCTGGTACAACCGCGCGGGCGTCGAGCGCGTGATGGGCTTCTGCACGGAGGAGCAGGTGAAGAGGTTCCTCGTGCAGGTGCCGCTGGTCGAGAAGGCCTTCGTCGAGTCCGGGATCATCCTCTTGAAATACTGGCTCGAAGTGAGTGAGGCGGAGCAGACGCGCCGGCTCGAGTCGCGCATCGACGACGGCCGCAAGGTCTGGAAGCTGTCGCCGATGGACCTCGACTCGTACAGCCGCTGGTACGATTACTCGCGCGCGCGCGACGAGATGTTCTCCGCCACCGACACCGGCTACGCGCCGTGGTTCGTGGTGCGCTCGAACGACAAGAAGCGCGCGCGTCTCAACTTGATCACGCACCTGCTCGAGCAGATCCCGTACAAGACCGCCCCGCGCGAGAAGGTGAAGCTGCCCAAGCGCCAGAAGCCCGGCGGCTACAAGGAGCCGCACTACCCGTACAAGTACGTGGAAGAGCGCTTCTGAGCTCGCGCTTCGCTCCGCTCCGCGAACCGAACTTCGCGCGGCTGTTCGCGGCGCGGCTGATCTCGGCGTTCGGCACGCCGATGGCGCCCGTCGCGCTGCCGTTCGCGGTGCTCGACGACCTGCACGGCTCGGCACGCGACGTCGGGCTCGTGATCGCGGCAGCGTCCGCCGCGCAGGTCGTCTTCATGCTCTTCGCGGGCGCGCTGGCGGACCGCGGCTCGCGCCGCGCGCAGATGATCGCCGCCGATCTCACCGCCGCGGTGGCGCAGGGGGCGATCGCCGCGCTCCTCTGGTGGCACGCGGCGTCCGTGCCGGCGCTCGTCGCGCTCGAGCTCGTGATGGGCACGGCGTTCGCGCTCCACCATCCCGCCTTCGTCGGGCTCGTGCCGCTCGTCGCGAAGCGCGACGCGCTGCACGCGGCGAATGCGCTGCTCGCCGTCGCGAACAGCACCGCCATGGGCCTGGGCGCGGCGGTGGCCGGCGTCGTGGCGGCGCGCTTCGGCGCCCGCGCCGCGCTGGCGATCGACGCGGCCACCTTCCTCGCGAGCGCCGCGCTGATCGCCGGCACGCGGCCGCGCGCACAGGAGCGCGCGGAGAGCGAGTCGCTCTTCGCCGAGCTGCGCCTCGGCTGGCGCGAGTTCACGCGGCACCGCTGGCTCTGGACGATCGTGCTCCAGTTCACCGTGATGCTGATCGGCTGGTTCGGCACGTACGCGGTCGTGGGTCCGATCGTCGCGGCGCGGTCGCTCGGCGGCGCGGCGGCATGGGGCACGATCGCGGGCGCGAACGGCTTCGGGCTGATCGCGGGCGGCTTCCTGGCGCTGCGCGTCCACTTCGAGCGCCCGCTGCTCGCTGCCACGCTGATCTGCTTCTCGATGTCGCTCCTGCCGCTCGCGCTGATCGGCCCGCTGCCGGTGGCGTGGATCGCGTCGGCTGCGTTCGTCGCGGGGATGGGCGGCGAGATCTTCGGCGTGCTGTGGTTCACCGCGCTGCACACGCACGTCGAGCCGGCGATGCTCTCGCGGGTCGGCGCGTACGACGCCGTGGGCTCGATCGCGATGGTGCCGCTGGGCGAGGTGCTGGCCGGCGGCGCGATCGACGCGTGGGGTGCACCGCTCACGCTGGTCGGTCTGTTCGCGGCGGTCGTGGTGCCGACCGCGGCGGTGTTGCTCGTTCCCGAGGTGAGAAAGCTGCGCGCGGGGTAAGATCGCGGGCGAAGGAGACACCGACATGACTTCGAGAGTCCTGTCGCTCGCGCTGTGCGCGGGCCTGCTCGGCTCCGCCGGCTGCACCACCGTGGTCGCGAAGCCCACGATCCTCTCGACCAAGTCGTCCAACTTCGGGCAGCCGCACCAGCGCGCGGCGACCCAGGCGTCGGCGAGCGACGGGCGGCTCTGGATCCTGATCCTGCCGCTCGGCGGTGCGCCGTCGATCGACGCGGCGACGAACCAGCTGCTCGACAAGTACAGCGGCGACTATCTGACGGACGCCGAGATCAGCGAGACGGAGTGGTCGCTGCTCGTCATCAGCGGCGGCTCGATGAACGTGAAGGGCGACGTCTGGAAGGCCGCCGCACCCGGCGGCTCCGCGGCCCCGATGAAGTAGCCGGAAGAGCCGTCTCGGCTCCGGGGCGCCTCCGCGCCGGCACGCGGCATGCTTCCCCCTGCGGTGGGATGGCCGACTCCGCGCGCTTCCTCGAGCCCGAGGTCGAGGTCCACTGCGACGCCTGCGGCGCCGCCGCGGCCGCTCCGATCTGCACCGCCGCCGACCTGGCCGCCCAGCTCGAGCTCGCCGGCAAATTCCACAAAGTGCGCTTGCGCCGGCGCTCGCGCGCGGCGCTCGAGGAGCGCGCGCTCTTCACGCACGACTACGCCACGGAGCTGCTCGCATGCGAGAAGTGCGGGCTCCTCTACCGCTCGCCGCGGCCCTCCCCGAGCGCGGTGCTGGGCGCATACGCGGTGGAGCGCTACGCGCGCGAGCGGCTGCCGCAGATGGTCTTCTCGCAGCGCGCGCTGTTCCTGCCCAAAGCGCGCGCGCTCGCCCGGCGGCTCCATCCCCTGCGCCGCGCGAGCGGCCGCGACGAGGGACCGCCGCGCGTGCTCGAGGTCGGCTCGTTCGTGGGCGGCTTCCTGTGGGCCGCGCGCGAGGTCGGCATCGACGCCGTCGGGCTCGACCCGAGCGCCCAGCTCTCGCGCCTGTGCACGACGCTGGGCCTGCGCGTGCTGCAGACGACGCTCGAGGAGCGCGCCGCGACGGGCTCGCGCGAGCTCTACGACGCCGTCGCCATCTGGAACACGTTCGACCAGCTGCCGCGGCCGCGCGAGGTTCTCGCCGCGGTGCGCCGTGTGATCTGGCCCGGCGGGCTGCTCGTGCTCCGTTTTCCGCACGGCGCCTGCTTCCAGCGGCTCGTCGCGCGGCGCTGGTCCGGGAGGCGCGCGCTCGCGTGGAACAACCTGCTCGGCTTCCCGTACCTGCACGGCTACGGACTGCCCTCGCTCGACCGGCTGATCGAGCCGTTCGGGTTTACACGAATCGGTGTACGGGGCGACGTGCTCGGCCGGCAGGCCGACTCGGGCTACGCGCGCTGGGCCCGGCTCGAAGAGCGCGCCGTGAAGGCCGCCCAGCGCGCGCGCTTCCGAGCCGATCTCGCCCACGCGCCGTGGCTCGACGTGGTGCTGCGCGACGCGCGATGATCGGCGTGTGGAGGTCGTCGAGCTCGAGCTGGCGAAGGGGCGCAGCGCGGGGCCCGTGAGCGGGCTGCTGGCGCGGCCCGCGGGCGCGTTCGCGCTCTACGCGCTGGCACACGGCGCGGGTGCGGACATGCGCCACCGCTTCCTCGAGTCCATGGCGGAAGCGCTCGCGCGCGAAGGCGTGGCGACTCTCCGCTTCAACTTCCCCTACACTGAAAAGCGTCAGCGCCGGCCCGACCCGCAGCCGGTCTTGGAAGCCGTGGTGCGCTCGGTGTGCGAGGACGCGCGCGCACTCGCGCCCGACCTGCCGCTCTTCGCGGGCGGGAAGTCGCTGGGCGGACGCATGAGCTCGAACGCGGCTGCGCGCGCGCCGCTGCCGGGCGTGCGCGGCATCGTCTTCCTCGGCTTCCCGCTCCACCCGCGCGGCGCGCCCGCGACCGCGCGCGCGCAGCACCTGCACGGCGTCGCGCTGCCGCTCCTGTTCCTGCAGGGGACGCGCGACGAGCTGGCGGAGCTCGGGCTCATGCGTGCGCTGGCGGCCGAGCTCGGCCCGCGCGCGACCCTGCACGAGCTCGAAGGCGCGGACCATTCGTTCGCGGTGCGGAAGTCCGCGGGGCGGAGCGCCGCCGAGATCCACGCCGAGCTGGCGCGCACCATCGCCGGCTGGCTGCGCGCGCTCGCCTAGCCGCGCGCGGCGAGCGCCTCGAACTGCTTCGCGAGCTTCGGCCCCGTGCCCTCGTCCTCGTGCTTGAAGAACACGAACACGTCGCCCCACGCCGGCTCGCGGATGCGCGCCAGCCACTCGTCGAGCTCGCCGGCACCGTACGCGACCTTGCGCAGGCGCAGGTAGCTCCAGTCCGCCGTCGCGACGAACGGCGTCTGCACCGCGCCTTCCTCTGCTTCGGTCTCTGCGATGCACAGCGCGACGTTGCGCTCGCGCAGCGCCGCGAACACCTCGTCGTCGAACCAGCTCGCGTGGCGGAACTCGAACGCGGCGCGCACTTCGCGCGGCAGCCAGGCGAGGAACTCGCGCAGCCGCTCGGCGTCCTTCTTCATGTTCGGCGGCAGCTGGAACAGGAACGGCCCGCGTTTCGCGCCGAGCGCCTCCGACGCCTCCAGCAGGTAGTGCAGCGGCTGCTTCTCCTTCAGCCGCTTCAGGTGCGTGATCTGCCGCGACGCCTTCAGCACGAAGCGGAAGTCCGCGGGCACGCGTGCGGCCCAGTCCTCGAGCACCGACGCGCGCGGCATGCGGTAGAAGGTGTTGTTGATCTCGACCGCGCCGAACTGCCCGCCGTAGAAATCGAGCAGCTTCGCGTCGGCCAGGTCCTTCGGATAGAACGAGCCCTTCCACTCCTTGTACGCGAAGCCGCTCGTGCCCGTGAAGAGGCGCTTCATGCCCGAAGAGCGTTACGATGCGGACCTTCGTTCGCAAACGGGGAGGGGAGTGCCATGATTCGAAGGTTCTTGCTCGGGACCGCGCTGCTGGGGGTCTGCGCTGCGGCGCCGCTCGGCGTCGCGGAAGACGAGAAGCCGAAGGAGCAGCCCGCGGAGATCCAGCTGCCGCCGGTGCCCACGCACTGGAAGGCCGAGAAGCCGGTCGGCACGTCCGCCGGTCCGGTCACGGCCGAGATGCTCTCCGGGTCCGCCGCACCCGCGGACAAGTGGATCCAGTACGGCGGGAACTACCGGAACTTCCGCCACACCCCGCTCAAGAACCTGACACCGGAGAGCGTCAAGAAGCTGTCCGTCGCGTGGGCCTTCCCGACGGGAACGACCGGTCAGTTCGAGGCCTCGCCCGTCGTGTACGGCGGCGTCATGTACGTGACCTCGTCGTACAACCGGCTGTTCGCGCTCGACGCGAAGACCGGCGAGCTGCTCTGGCGCTACGATCACCAGAACGGCGAGAACCTGCGCCTGTGCTGCGGTCCGCCGAACCGCGGCGTCGGCATCTGGGGCGACCTGGTGCTGATGGGTACGCTCGACGCGCACTTGATCGCGTTCGACCGCAAGACGGGAGAGATCGCCTGGAACGTCGAGGTCGCGAAGTACCAGTCGGGCTACAGCCTGACTTCGGCGCCGCTCATGGCCGACGGCATGGCGATCATCGGCGTGGCGGGCGGCGAGTACGGCGTGCGCGGCTTCTTCGACGCCTACGACGCGAAGACGGGCAAGCTCGTGTGGCGCCACTACACGGTGCCGGGCAAGGGTGAGCCGGGCGCCGACAGCTGGGCGGGTGACTCGTACGAGCGCGGCGGCTCGCCGGCGTGGACGTACGGCGCCTACGACCCCGAGACCGACACGCTCTACTGGACCACCGGCAACCCCTCGCCCGACTGGGACGGCGACGGCCGCGTGGGCGACAACCTGTACTCCGATTCCCTGCTCGCGCTCGATCCCAAGACGGGCAACATGAAGTGGTACTTCCAGTTCACGCCCCACGACGTCTGGGACTACGACGGAAACACGCAGCTCTTCCTCGTCGACACCAAGCTCGACGGCAAGCCGCGCAAGCTCATCGTGCAGGCCAACCGCAACGGCTTCTACTACGTGCTCGACCGCACGGACGGGAAGTTCGTGCGCGCCGAGCCCTATCTCGAGCAGGTGAACTGGGCGACGATCGACAAGAACGGCCGGCCCGTGGTGAACCCGGACGCGCTGCCGAAGACCGACGCCACGTTCCGCACGTGCCCGAGCAACCTGGGCGGCATGAACGGCTCGTTCACGGGCGCGCTGAACCCGGACCTCGGGCTCGCGTTCATCCCGTCCTCCGAAGCGTGCCAGGTGTTCACCAAGGGCATCGGCGCGTTCCGCGAGGGCCTGCCGTATCTCGGCGGCCTGCCCGACACGGTCGACGCGACGAAGGGCAAGGCGTACGGGAACCTCGCCGCGATCGACGTGGCGACCGGGAAGGTGAAGTGGCGCTACCGCGACAATCGCCCGATGATGGGCGGCGTGCTCTCGACCGCGGGCGGCGTGGTCATCAGCGGCACGCTCGAGGGCGAGGTGATCGCGCTCGACGCCAGATCGGGCAAGGTCGTGTGGCGCTTCCGCTCGGGCGGCGGCATGCGCAGCCAGCCCATCGCGTACCAGCTCGACGGGCGCACCTACGTGGCGGTGCCGACCGGCAGCTTCTCGACGATGGACTCGTTCGCGGCGGGAGTCACGCGCGTTCCCGAAGGCGGCACGCTCTTCGTCTTCGCGCTCCCCAAGTGAGTCGAGTCACTCTGCTCCTGGCGGCGGCCGTGCTCGGTTGTGCCGGGCCGAAGGCCGCGGTGCAGTCGAGCCCGCCCACGCCGCCGGAGTCGCCCGCGCAGCGCTTCCTGCGCGACCCGGCGGCGATCGAGCGCGGCCGGCAGATCTTCATCGGCACGTGCGGCGCCTACTGCCACTCGACGCACGACGTGGAGCGCGACGCGCCGTCGCTGTTCGACTGCGAGTGGCGCCACGGCGGCACGGACGCGGAGATCTTCAAGTCGATCTCGGAGGGCGTTGCGAACACGCGCATGCCCGCGTGGAAGGACGCGCTGCCCCAGGGCGACGACGACATCTGGCGCGTCATCGCCTACCTGCGCTCGGCCACCACGTGCCGAACGCCGCCCGCAAGTGCACACTGACCGCCGCGCATGCGGATCCGCTTCGTCAACCACGCCTCGGTGATCTTCGAGCACGGCGCGACGCGCCTGGTCACCGATCCGTGGCTCTACGGCACGGCGTTCAACGAGGGCTGGGACCTCGTGTGCAAGTCGGCGATCGGCGCGGCCGAGCTCGGCGCGATGACGCACGTGTGGTACTCGCACGAGCACCCGGACCACTTCAGCCCGCGCGTGCTGCAGGACGTGCCGGCCGAGCGGCGCGGCGCCGTGACCGTGCTGTACCGCAAGACGCGCGACGGCAAGGTGATCGGCTTCTGCAAGAAGCTCGGCTTCAAGACGCGCGAGCTCGCGGATGGAGAAGCGGTCGAGCTCGGGCCGGAGTTCCGCGTGACGAGCCAGAGCGTGCCGCTCTTCGACTCGTGGCTGCTCGTCGAAGCGGGCGGCAAGCGCGCGCTCGACCTGAACGACGCGGTCGTGCAGACGCCGGCCGAGCTGCGCCGCCTGGCCGAGTCGCTCGGCGCGCTCGACGTGCTGCTCACGCAGTTCAGCTACGCGGCATGGCGCGGCAACCGCGAGGACGTCGAGCTGCGCCGCGCCGACGCGCGCCGCAAGCTCGACGTGGTGCGCGCGCAGGTGCGCGGCCTCCGGCCGCGCTTCACGATTCCCTTCGCGAGCATGAGCTTCTTCTCGCACGTCGAGAACTCGTTCACGAGCGACTCGATCAACCACCCGTGGGAGGTGCTCGACGCCATCGCGGAGCAGGGCTCGACGCCCGTGCTGCTGTACCCGGGCGACGAGTGGGAGATCGGCGCGCCCCACTCGAACGACTCGGCCACCGAGCGCTACCGGCGCGACTACGCCGAGCTGGGCGCGCGCGAGCTACACCGCGGAGTGTCGGTCCCGTTCGAGAAGCTGGTCGAAGCCGCGGACGTCTACCGCGCCCGCATCCGCGCGGCGAACAGCGGCTGGCTGCTCGAGGCGCTGCGCTGGAACCCCGTGCTGCCGACCCTCCGCCCGCTCGACGTGCACCTGTGGGACCTGGAACGGGACGTGCGCTTCTCGTTCGAGCGCGGGCTCGAGCCGATCCCGAAGCGCGATCCCGGCTACGACCTCGCGATGGGCTCCGACAGCCTGGCCTTCGTGTTCCGCCAGGCCTGGGGCATCGACACGCTGACCGTGAACGGCCGCTTTCGCGCCGACCCGGAAGGCATGAAGCGGCTCGTGCTCAGCTTCGGCGTCGACATGCTCAACAACACGGGGATCGCGCTGGGGCCGGCGTTCCTGTTCGACTTCGCTTCGATCGGTTTCCTGCTGCGCATCCTGTTCCGAAAGCTCGAGAGCCTGCGCTCCGCGCGGCCTGCCGCGGCCGGTGAACGGGCGCCTTGACGCGGGCCCGGCTCGTCGGCGATACACGCTCGATGACCCGCGCGCTCGCCGTCCTCGTGTTGCTCGGACTCGCCGCCGCGGCCCCGCTGGCGCGCGCAGAAGAAGTGCAGCTGCCCAGCCAGAAGGACATCGAGGACGCGCTGCCCGAGGGCGGCACGCTCACGGGCCGGCAGATCTTCGACAAGTTCCTCGACAACCGCATGCGCACCTGCGTGCAGTGGCAGACGGTCGTCTCGCGCGACCCGGGCGGCAACGAGCAGCGCACGCGCTTCTGGGTGCGCTGGAAGGACTACCGCGACAAGAACAAGAACCCCACGGACGGCGTGATCGCCAAGGTGCTCGTGAAGTTCGAAGAGCCCGAGGACATGCTGGACACGGGCTACCTCATGGTGGTGCGCTCCGACCGCTCGAACGACGAGTTCGTGTGGAGCCCGGCCACGCAGCGCGTGCGGCGCATGCAGCTGCGCGGCATCGGCATCATGGGCACCGACTACACGTTCGACGACATCGGCTGGAAGAACATCGAGGACGCCGACTACAAGCGGCTGCCGGACGACGTGATCGACGGCATCCCGTGCTACGTGCTCGAGGTCACGATGAAGCCCTTCGTCACGTCCGAGTACCGCACGATGCGCACGTGGATCGACAAGAAGCACTACATCCCGCTGCGCTCGATCTACCGCGACCTGAAGGGCGTGGACATGCGCGAGATGATCGCCGACTCGACCACCGTGCAGGACTTCGACGGCGCCTGGGTGCCCACCAAGTCCACCATGTACAACCTGCGCGAGAAGACCTCGACCACCATCTACATCGAGGCCCTGGACCCGAACATCCACCTGACCGACCGGCACTTCAGCACGTTCCAGCTGACGCTGCGACGCTGAGCGTCACGCGCTCCAGCGCGGCTGCATTCGGCGCTGCAGGGGAATACGGAAGCGAGTGACGGAGATCGCACTCCACGTCCTGCCCGCGGGCTATCGCGCGCTCTTCGACCGCGTGGCGGCCGCCGCGCGGGCCGACTCGCGCGTGCGCGCGCTCTGGGTGTCGGGCTCGCTCGCGCGCGGTGACGCGGACGCGTACTCCGACCTGGACCTCGTCGCGGCGATCGCCGACGCCGAGTTCGACGCCTTCGCCGCGGGCTGGCGCGAGTGGCTCGCCGCCATCACGCCGACGGTGCTCGCGCGCGAGATCCCGTTCCTGCGCGGCAGCTTCTACTCGCTCACCCCGACGTGCGAGCGCCTCGACGTGGTGATCGAGCGCGCGAGCCGCGTGACGCAGAGCATGTTCCGCACGCGCAAGCTCGTGTTCGACAAGGACGACCTGCATGCGCACGTGCCCCCGCCGGCGCCGCCCGCGGGGCCCGATCGTGCGAAGGTCGAGACGGCGATCGAGGAGCCGCTGCGCTACCTCGCGCTGGTCCCGGCGGTGCTCGGTCGCGGCGAGCTCCTCCTCGCGCAGGAAGGCTTCGGTCACATGCGCCGGCGGCTCTCCGAGCTCTTCCTCGAGCTGAATGCGCCGCTGCCCACGACGGGCGTGAAGCATTGGCGGGACAAGCTCACCGCCGAGCAGTACGCGGTGCTCGAGGCGCTGCCCTGGCCCGCGGCCACGCGCGAGGCGCTGATCGACGCGGACCGGATCTTCGCGCGAGTCTTTCTCGAGCAGGCGCGCCCGATCGCCGAGAGGCTCGGCGTGCGCTGGCCGGAGGAGCTCGAAGCCGCGGTGCGCGCGCACCTCGAGCGCGAGCTCGGGTTGGAGATCTAGAGCTTCGTGCCGTACTGATTCGCGAAGCAGAACTCGTCGAGCTCGCGGCGGCGGAGCTGTTTGGGGAACGGCTTCGCCGGGTAGCCGACGGCGATGAACGCGGCGGTGGCGATGTCCTCGGGCAGGGCGAGCAGCCCACGGATCTTCGGCTCCTCGGCCACGAGCAAGGTCGTGAGCGCCGTGCCCAGGCCCTCGGCGCGGCAGCCGAGCAGGAAGTTCTGCACGGCCGGGTAGATCGACGCGCCCCCCACGACCGAGAGCCGGCCGAGCTCGGTGTCGGTCGCGTAGCAGTCGGCGAGCCGCGCGCACGCGACCACGAGCGCCGGCACCTCGGCCAGATGGTTCGCGAAGTAGTCGGCGTTGCGGATCATCGCGGGCAGGGTGTCCACGCGCACCTGGCCGCGCGTCATCTGGCCGATGTACGCCTGCCAGCGGGGCAGGTAGAGCGCGGCGAGCTTCTGGCGCAGCGCTGCGTCCGTGACGACCACGAAGCGCAGCGGCTGGCGGTTGCCGCCGCTGGGCGCGAAGCGCGCGGCCTCGAGTGCCCGGCGCAATACGTCGCGGGGCACGGGATCGGGCCGGAAGTAGCGGCAAGTTCCGTTCGTAAGGATGGCTTCCCGAAGCTCCATGCGTTCTCCTCGAGTGGCGTACAATCGTACCGCGAAGGGAGGACAACCATGGCACTTCCGCAGGAGATCGCTCCGCTCAACCCGACGATGGTCGACGCCATCATTCGCGCCAACGCCGAGTGGATCCCCATGGACATGGATCCCGAGCGCGCGTTCATCAAGATCCTCTGGACGGGGGCCGAGACCGGCCGCTGGGCCGTGCTGTTCCGCTGGCTCAAGGGCTACGTGGCGCCGCAGCACAAGCACCTCTCCGCCGCGCACACGTTCATCCTGAAGGGCAAGCTCGAGATCCGCGGCGACGTGCTCAACACGGGCGACTACACGTATGAGCAGAACGGCATGATCCACGGCGCGACCACGGCGCTCGAGGACACCGACTACCTGTTCATCTGCGACGGCCCCGTGCTGTTCTTCGACGAGAGCGGCTTCACGTCGTACCTCGGCTGGGAGGAGCTCGTGCGCATGCAGCAGGCGCACGACGCGAAGAAGAAGGTGCGCTCGGCCGCGTAGCCGCGCGTTCGCCAGAGCGAGAGCGCGCGTTCACTCGCGTGCGCCGCGAGGTGCGTGGGGAGCGCGCGCGCGGCACGCGCGTTGCTCGGCTCGAGCCGCGTGCTCGGCGCGCAGGGGCTCTCGGTCTTTGGCGTGGCGATCGGCTGGCTCGGGCCGGCGATACTCGCCGGCTGGCTCGCCGGCGCGTTCGTCACGAGCCGGCTCCTGCCGCGCGTCGGCGTGCCCGCGTCGTACGCGCTCGAGCTCTACCCGGTGGCGCTGCTCGCGGGGACGCTCGGCGCGAAGGGGTGGGCCGTGCTCGAGACCTTCCTCGAGCCCGGCGGCCCGAGCTGGCGCCAGGTGCTCGAGAGCCGCTCCGGCGCGACGTACTACGGCGGGCTCATGCTGGGCGCTGCGGCGGTGTTCGCGAAGATCCTCTGGGACGGGCGGGAGCCGGGCGCGGTCACCTCGGCGGTCGCGCCCGGGCTCGCGCTGGCTCAGGCGTTCGGGCGCGTGGGCTGTCTGCTCGTGGGCGACGACTACGGCGCGCCCACGTCGCTGCCGTGGGGCATCGCGTTCCCGCACGGCCTGCCGCCCACCGACCTGCCCGTGCACCCGACGCAGATCTACGAGTCGCTGTGGGGCGCGGCGATGGCGGTGTTCCTGGGGCGCCGCGTCGCGCCCGGGCGGCTCGTGTTCGCCGAGTATCTCGTGCTGGAGGGCGCGGGACGCTTCGCGGTGGAGTTCCTGCGCACGAACCCGCGCACGCTCGGTGGCTTGAGCACGTCGCAGGCGCTCGCGCTCGTGTGGCTCGCGGCGGGAAGCGCCGTGTTGTGGCGCAGGCGGCGGTCCGCCAAGCGATCGCTCTGTTAGACTCGTCGAGTCACTGGAGATCGGTCACAAATGGCGAGCCGAGTCGGCCAGAGCGGGTCGTGAGACGCGCAGCATGCGTGCGGCACGCCGGCCCGTGCCTTGCTCGCGCCGGATGCGCCGCATGAGACGCCGGGCGATCCGAACGCGCGCTGCGCTCCTGGCGTTCGCGCTCGCGAGCGCCGCGGGCGCGGCGGCCGCGCTCGAGGACCTGGGCGCCGACGCCGTGAAGCTGCGCTGGCACTCGCGCCTGGGCGGGATGCACTTCTCGGCGAAGGTGCACCTGTCGATGGACCTGGGCGGGATCCACGAGGAGCGCGAGCTCCTGGTGTGGCGCACCGACGAGGCGATCGGCGCCGAGCGCGTGATGGTCCGCTTCACGCAGCCCGAGAGCGTGCGCAACGTGGGCGTGCTGTTCCTCGAGCAGCAGGGCCGGCCCAACGACTACTTCCTGTACCAGCCCGACCTGAGGCGCGTGCGGCGCCTGCCCGAGTCGATCGCGAACGACGACGTGTACGGCATCGACCTGGAGTTCCTCGGCTTCGGCGTCGCGCAGTCCGAGCCCACGGAGATCGTCGCCATGGCGCCTGACACGCTCGACGGCCGCGCGGCGTACCGGCTGAAGGAGCGCGCGCTGCGCGAGAACCCGCGCTTCGAGGAGCGCGTCACGTGGGTCGACGCGGCGTCGTTCATCCCGCTCCGCACCGAGCAGTACCGCCACGGCGCGAAGCGGCTCGTCGCGCGGACGACCGAGGTGCGCGAGGTGCACGGCGTAGCGACGCCCGTGCGCATGGAGTTCGAGAACGAGCTCGACAAGCGGCGCGTGTCGCTGCGCGTCGCGGAGGTCGACTACCAGGCCGCGATCCCCGAGGAGTACTTCTCGACGCTGGCGCTCGTGCGCGCGAAGCTGGGCTCGGCGAGCGGCACGGCCGGCGGAGCGGGCGAGCCCGCTGCGCCGCCGGAGAAGTGACTCACCAGGCGTCGACGCAGGGCCGCTTCTTGGCGGTGCGCGGCGGCGGGGGCGGGGCAGAGCGCAGCGCGTTCGCGATCCACGTGCGCGACTCGGCGGGGTCGATCACGTCGTCGATCTCGAAGTGGCTGGCGACGTTCACGGCTTTGCCGATCTGGTACATGCGGTCGACCATCTCTTCGAAGAGCTTCTCGCGCGCGGCGGGATCCGCGACGGCCGCGAGCTCCTTCGAGAAGCCGAGCTTCACGGCGCCCTCGAGGCCCATGCCGCCGAACTCGCCCGTCGGCCACGACACCGTGAAGAGCGGCGACTTGAAGCTGCCGCCCGCCATCGCCTGCGCGCCCAGCCCGTAGCCCTTGCGCAGCACGATCGTGAAGAACGGCACGGTGAGCCCGGCCGCGTTCACGAACATGCGCGAGGCGTGGCGCACGAGCGCGGTCTTCTCGATCTCGGGCCCGACCATGATGCCCGGGCAGTCGCACAGGAACAGGATCGGCAGGTCGAACGCGTCGCACAGCTGCATGAAGCGCGTGGCCTTGTCGGCGCCGTCGCGGTCGATCGCGCCCGCCAGGTGGTTCGGGTTGTTCGCGATCACGCCGAGCGGCCGGCCCTCCACGCGCAGGAACGCGGTGATGATCCCGTGGCCGAAGCCGCGCCGCAGCTCGAGCAGCGAGCCGGTGTCGGCGAGCGTCTCCACGACCTTCCGCACGTCGTAGGCGCGCAGCCGGTTCTCGGGCACCGCGCCGCGCAGCGCGCGTTGGTCGGGGCAGCTCCACTCGGCGAGCGGGCCCTGGAAGTACGACAGGTACTGCTTCGCCACGCGCACGGCCTCGGCTTCGTCGGCCACGGCGAGGTCGACGACACCGTTCTGTGTCTGCACGTCGAGCGGGCCCACCTCTTCCGGGCGCACCACGCCGAGCCCGCCGCCCTCGATCATCGCCGGCCCGCCGATGCCGATGTTCGAGCCTTCGGTCGCGATGATGACGTCGCAGCAGCCGAGCAGCACGGCGTTCCCCGCGAAGCAGCGCCCCGAAGTGATGCCGACGAGCGGTACCCAGCCGGACAGCTCGGCAAACAGGCTGAACGCCAGGCAGTCGAGCCCCGACACGCCCGACTGATCGGTGTCGCCGGGCCGGCCGCCGCCGCCTTCGGTGAGGAACACGATCGGCAGGCGCTGCTTGTGCGCCAGCTCGAACATGCGGTCCTTCTTGCGGTGGTTCTGCTGGCCCTGCGTGCCCGCGAGCACCGTGTAGTCGTACGACATCACGATGCACTGCGAGCGCGCCGATCCGACGAGGGCGCCGTTCACGCTGCCGACGCCCGCGACGAGACCGTCGGCGGGCGTCCGCGCGATGAGGTCGTCGAGCGCGCGGCGGCGCCGCTGCGCGGCGATGACGAGCGGGCCGTACTCGACGAACGTGCCGGGGTCGACGAGGTCGGCGACGTTCTCGCGCGCCGTGCGCTGGCCGGTCTTGCGCCGGCGCTCGACGGCTTCGGGTCGCCGGGCGTCGAGCCCGATGGCGTGGCGCTCCCGGGCTTCGGCGAGATCGGGCCGGACGCGCTCCAGGTCGACCGGCCCGGCGTCGACGGCTCGCGCGCCGCCGACCTGCGCGGGCTCCAGGTACACCAATGTGTGTCCCTCGTTCACCAGGTCGCCCACCGCCGCCGCGAGCCCGCGCACGATGCCGGCTTCGGGCGCTTCCACCAGGTGCTCGAGCTTCATGGCTTCCAGCACCGCGAGCGCCTGCCCCGCGTGCACCGCGTCGCCGGCGGCGACCTCGAGCGCCACGACCGTGCCCGTGAGTGGCGCGCGCACGGCGCGCGTGCCCGGCGGCGCGCTCACTTCTCGAGCCAGCGGTTGAAGCGGGGCGCGCGCTTCTCGCGGAACGCGCGCACGCCTTCGCGCGCGTCGGGGTGGTGATCGGAGAGCGCGGTCTTCGCCGCGATCTCGTCGCAGGCGAGCTCGAACGTGAGCTGCGCCGCGTTGTACACCGAGCGCTTCAAGAGCCGCATGGCCACCTGCGGGCCTTCCGCGAGCTCGCGCGCGAATTCGAGCGCGCGCGCGAGCAGTCGCTCGTCGGGCACGACCTCGTGCACGAGCCCGAGCGCGAGCGCTTCGCCGGCGGGCACGATGCGCTTGCGCATCAGGAAGTCGAGCGCCCTGGCCACCCCCAGATGCTGCACCAGCAGGTACTGGCCGCCTTCGTCGGGCAGGAGCCCGAAGCGCAGGGTCGCGCTGCCGAGGCGCGCGCTCTCCGCGGCGATGCGGAAGTCGCAGGCCAGCGCCAGCGAGAAGCCCGTCTGGATGGCGATGCCGTTCACCGCCGCGATCGACAGCTTGTCGAGGCTCCGCACGGCCAGGTTCAGCGGCTGCGAGAGCGCGCGCAGGCCCTCGTACGTGCCGATCTCCGTGTCGTGACCGGGCGGGATGGGCGCGGTGAGCCGCTCGCGGCCCGCGCCGTCGCGCGCCTGGCCGCTCATGTCGTCGCCCGCCGAGAAGGCGCGGCCCGAGCCGGTGAATACGACGACGCGCACGGCGTCGTCCATCTGCGCCTGCAGCAGCGCCTCGACGAGGTCGCGCTTCAGCGGCTGCGTCATGCCGTTCAGGCGCGCCGGCTCGTCGAACTGCACGAGCGCGATGCCCGGCGATGGCGCGGTGATCTCGAAGCCGGTGAAGCGGCCGAAGCGCATGGTGCTACGGGTCCAGGCGCGCGCTCGCGTAGCCCGACACGACCTCCTGGCCGTTCTGGTTCGTCGTCGAGACGCGCAGGTCGACGAGCTTCTGGCCGTCTTCGTCGCGCACGGCCTCGACGGTCGCGCGCGCGGTGAGCGTGTCGCCGGGCCAGACCTGCGACACGAAGCGCACGCCGTACTTCGTGAGCCGGCCGTCGCCGACCCAGTTGGTGAGCATGCGCGCCGTGGCGCCCATCGACAGCATGCCGTGCGCGAAGACCGTCGGGTAGCCGGCGACCTTCGTCGCGAACACCTCGTCGGTGTGCACCGGGTTGTAGTCGCCCGATGCGCCGGCGTACATGACGAGCTGGGTGCGCGTCAGGTTGTCGATCACGACCTCTTCGCGCACGTCCCCGACCTCGAGCCTGCTGGCAGAGAGCGCCATCGCCGCCTCCTACTTCTGCTCGATGACGCGCTCGGTCCGCACGCCGACGCCGCGCGCGGTCACCACGAGTTCGCCCCGCTGGTTCCGGTACTCGGTGACCGACTCCGAGAAGTGCAGCTTGCCGCCGCGCCGGCCCTCGCGCTCCCACGCCTTGCCGGGCTTCGTCTCGGCGGTCAGCACGTCGCCCGCGAGGAGCGGGCGGTGGTACTCGAAGTGCTGCTCGGCGTGCAGCCCGCCCGCGGCCGCGCCGGAGGGCCGCTCGGAAGCGCCCCCGGCCGAGCCGCCAGCGGACGGTGGGCGCCGTACGGCGCCCGTCGGCTCCTTGCCCGAGCCGAACCAGGGCTGGCCGATCTTCGGGCGCAGGAAGTAGTCGGGGTCGAACTGGGCGCTCGACTGCGTGAACGTGGGCGGCGCGATGATGCCGCCGACCTCGCTCTTCCTGGCGTAGTCGGCGTCCGCGTAGATCGGATTCGGGTCGTTCACGGCGCGGGCGAACATGAGGATGTGACTCGCCTCGACCGGGAAGCTCTTGATCGCCATGGTTCCCTCCCTTGGAGCCCCCGAATTGTACCCGAGTCGGCCCGGAGCTTGCGCGGGAGCTTGGACGTGCGTGCTCAGGTGCGCCGGGTGCCCGCGGGCGCTTCTCGGCGTCGAGCGGCGCGCCGTTCGGCTCTGGACTTGCGGAGTTCGAGAGAGTGAGCGACTTACTCGAGTCACTGTCTCGTATTCGTGGGGGTTGGACATGCGGATGCGCTCACTTCGGACGCTGGGTCTCTTTCTCGTCGCTTGCGCCATGCTCGCCTCGCTTCCGGCGCGCGCGGGCAACTTCGCCGCGGCGGGCGTGCTCGTGGGCTTCGCGCGGGTGAACTTGACGGCCGACACGGTCACGGTGGTCACGGCAGGCGGCCACGGCACGAAGTTCGTCACCGCCGGCTCCTCGGGCGGCAGCGGCATGGTCGTGCTCTTCCACGGCAAGTTCCCGAAGACGCTCGCCAACAGCGACGTCGTGGTGCAGGCGACGGCCGACGCCAACAGCGACGAGCACGCGGTCGCGAACGCGGTCGTCACCAGCGTCGCGCAGGACCTGATCGTCGTCACCGTGAACGCCTTCGTCTCGACGACCGGCGCGGCGGTGGACGGCGACGTCTGCGTGAGCGTGCTCGCGGGCCGGCCGCCCGTCGACTGACGGCCCGGCCTAGAACAACGTGTAGATGAACGGCGCGGCGGCCGTGCCGCCGAGCAGCACGAGCAGGCCGAGCCCCAGGATCGAGAGCACGATCGGGGCGAGCCACCACTTCTTGTTGTCGCGCAGGAACTGCGCGAACTCGGAGGCCAGCCCGACCTTCGGCTTGGCGGCCTCGCTGGCGAAGTCGTGGGCGGGGCGGATCTCTCGGTCGGGCACGTCGGGTCTCCTCAGAACTGCTTGAAGTAGTCGGCCTTGGCGCGCTCGGGTCGCGCGTCGACCCAGTACGTCGCGGCCTTCGGGAGCATGCGTCGCTCCATCGGGTCCATGCCGAAGAGGCGCATCACGAAGCCCACGGGCGCGATCACGACGTAGAAGAGCGTCGCCATGATCACGTACGACAGCACGAACCCGATCGGGAACGCGACGATCGAGAGGCCCACGAAGAGCGGGGCGTTCGCGCGCGGGAAGACGAGCGAGAAGAGTGCCGACACCACGCCGAGCGCGGCGAGTCCGAAGGCGACGGGCTCGCGCGCTGTGCCCAGGCCGTGGCGGAACACCCCCCAGCCGTTCCACGCGCACACCGCGAGGAGCGCGAAGCCCGCGAGCGCGATCCAGCCGAACTGGCGCAGCACGCGCTCGCTGGGGTGGAAATTGATCTCGACCATGCCGGCCATGCGCGCGCTCGGCTAGTCCAGCCCGAACTCGGCGAGGTAGGCGTCGATGTCGATCTCCTTCGCCTCGGGCTGGTCCTTCTTCAGCAGCACGAAGTCCTCGAGCACGAGCGCATCCATGTTCGTGTGCATGAAGCAGCGGTAGGAGTCCTCGGGCGTGTTCACGATCGGCTCGCCGCGCACGTTGAAGCTCGTGTTGATGACGACGGCCGAGCCCGTCTTGCGCTTGAAGGCCGAGACGATCTTGTAGAAGCGCGGGTTGCGCTCTGCGTCGATGGTCTGAACGCGCGCCGAGTTGTCGACGTGCGTGATGGCCGGCACGACCGAGCGGACCTGCTTCAGCTTGTCGAGGCCCTTCTCGCCCCGCGACTCGACCGGCAGCCGCTTCTCGTCCCTCACCGGCGCCACGAGCAGCATGTAAGGCGAGTCCTCGTTCGGGCGCATCTCGAAGTACTCGTCGACGTCCTCGCGCAGCACGGCGGGCGCGAACGGGCGGAACGACTCGCGGAACTTGATCTTCACGTTCATCGTCGCCTGCATCTTGCGCGACCGCGCGTCGCCGAGGATCGAGCGCGCGCCCAGCGCGCGCGGGCCGAACTCCATGCGGCCGGCGCAGTGGCCGACGACGTTCTCCTGCGCGATGAGGTCCGCGACCGCGTCGCACAGCGCGTCCTCGCTCTCGTAGTGGCGGTAGACCGCGCCCTTCGCGTCGAGGAACGCCTGGATGCGCGCGTTGGAGTACGCGGGGCCGAGCAGCGAGCCCTTCTGCAGATCGCGGCCGTTCGGCTCGCGCTTGTTCTCGAGCAGCTGGTGCCACACGAACAGCGCCGCGCCGAGCGCGCCGCCGGCGTCGCCCGCCGCGGGCTGGATCCACACCCGCTCGAACGGGCCCTCGCGCAGGATCTTGCCGTTGCCCACGCAGTTCAGCGCCACCCCGCCGGCCAGGCACAGGTTGTCCATGCCCGTGAGCTCGTGCGCGTAGCGCGCGATCTTGAGCATGATGTCTTCGGTGACCCGCTGGATCGACGCCGCGAGGTCCATCTCGCGCTGCGTGATCGGGCTCTCGGGCTTGCGCGGCGGGCCGCCGAACAGCCGGTCGAACTTCGCGGACGTCATGACGTCCTTGTGCGTGTACGCGAAGTACGACATGTCCATGCGGAACGAGCCGTCGGGCTTCACGTCGAGCAGCTTGTCGCGGATGAGATCCGCGTAGACGGGCTCGCCGTACGGCGCGAGCCCCATGAGCTTGTACTCGCCGCTGTTCACCTTGAAGCCGGTGAAGTAGGTGAACGCGGAGTAGAGCAGGCCGAGCGAGTGCGGGAAGCGCAGCTCCTTCAGCATCTGGATCTCGTTGCCGCGGCCGACCGCGATGGAGCCCGTGGCCCACTCGCCGACACCGTCCAGTGTCAGGATCGCGGCTTCGTCGAAGGGCGAGGGAAAGAACGCGCTCGCCGCGTGCGACTCGTGGTGCTCGAGGAACACGTAGCGGCCCTTGTACTGGCCCGAGAGACCCTCGTCGAGCTCGCGCGGCGTGTAGAGCTTCTGCTTGAGCCAGAGCGGCAGCCCCATGAGGAACAGCCGGAAGCCGGCGGGCGCATAGGCCACGTACGTCTCGATCAGCCGGTCGAACTTGAGCAGCGGCTTGTCGTAGAACGCGACCAGGTCGAGCTGGGCCGCCGTGATGCCGGCCTCGGCCAGGCAGTACTCGATCGCGAGCGCGGGGAAGCGATGGTCGTGCTTCTTCCGCGTGAAGCGCTCTTCCTGGGCGGCCGCGACGATCTCTCCGTCGCGCACCAGACACGCAGCGCTGTCGTGATAAAAGGCCGAGATCCCTAGGATATTCAACGTTCGGACTCTTCCTGTCGGCAGACGCCCGGCGCTGGGAAGTGGCCGGTTCGGCTCGGGGAGTGGCGTCAGTCTAACCCGCTCTCCGCCCCGCGCTGCCTCACAGAGACGCAACGGGTCCGGGAAGTATTGAAGTCGCCAGCGCGGGCGGGCATTCTGGCGCCGGCCGGGCTCGGCCGGGGGGACCAAGCGTGGGGTTCGCGCGCAACGGGTTCGTTCGCGGCAAGACGATCGGTTCGCTGGCAGCGCTCCTGTTGGCCCTGGGCGTCACCGGGGCGTGTAGCCACACGAGCGGCGACGCCGCGGCGCCGGCCGCGGAGGGCGCAGCCGAGGGCATGCCCGACGTGCCGATGCTGCCCATGGAGATCGTCACGGCGAACAGCCTGAACGTGCGCTCGCTGCCCAGCACGAAGGGCACCGTGCTCGGCACCCTGAAGAAGGGCCAGGAAGTGCGGGTGATGGAAACCAAGAACGGGTGGAAGCGCGTCCAATCGGACGGCACGGCACCCGAGGGCTGGGTGGCCGGCGAATTCCTGAAGGCCCACGAGGCGCCGAAGCAGTAGGAGCAAGATGGCAGCGCTGGAGCTGACGCAGCACACGTTCGAGAAGACGATCGACGACAACGCGATCGTGTTGATCGACTTCTGGGCACCGTGGTGCGGCCCGTGTCGCAACTTCGCGCCGGTCTTCGAGGCCGCCTCCGCGCGGCACCCGGACGCTCTGTTCGCGAAGGTCAACACCGATGTCGAGCAGAGCCTCGCGGCGATGTTCGAGATCCAGTCGATCCCGACCCTGGCCATCTTCCGCGAGCAGATCTGCGTGTTCGCGCAGCCGGGCGCGCTGCCGGCCGCGGCGCTCGAGGAGATCATCGGGCGCGTGAAGGCGCTCGACATGGACGAGGTGCGCCGGCGCATCGCCGAGCACGAGGGGCAGGCCGGGGAAGAGGACGCCTCGGGCGAGTAGGCCCGTGGACGTCGAGCGCCTGCTCGCCGACGAGGAGACCGTGGCCTTCGTGGTCGCGGCACCCGAGTCGGGGCTGCGGCTCGACCGCCTGCTGGCCGCGCGCCTGCCGTTCGCTTCGCGCACCCGCGTGGCGGGCTGGATCCGCGCGGGTCGCGCCCGCGTCGACGGGCTCGTGGTGGCGCGCGCGGCCGCGCAGGCGGTCCCGGGCCAGCGCGTCGAAGTCGATATCCAGAAGCGCCCGCGCGACGCGGCGGCGGAGATCGGCGACCTGCTGGCGCTGCCCGTGCTGGCGCGGGGCGACGGCTGGCTCGCGGTCGACAAGCCCGCCGGCGTGCCGTGCCATCCCGCGGGCAACGACGTGAAGCGCACCTTGCTCACGGCGCTGGCGCTCGGGCACGCGCGCGGCGCCGAGCCCGGCGGGCCGTGGCTGCCGCACCGCCTGGACCGCGAGACGTCGGGGCTCGTGCTGGTGGCGCTGCGGCGCGGCGTGCAGCGCGCGCTCGCGCGCGCCTTCGCGCGCCGCGAGGTGCGCCGGCTCTACCAGGCGCGCGTGCGCGGCGACGTCAGCCTACACTTCAGAGTGTCGGACGAGCTGGTGCTGCGCGGGCGCATCGCGCGCGTGGGCCACCGTCCGCCGCGCTTCGCGGTGGCACCCGAGGGCGTTGCCGCCGAGACGCGCGCACGGCTCGTGCGCGCGGGCGCCGAGGAGAGCGAGCTCGAGCTCGAGCCCGTCTCGGGCCGGCAGCACCAGCTGCGGGTGCACCTGGCGCACCTCGGTCATCCGATCGCCGGCGACCCGCTCTACGACCCGGCCGCGCGGCCCGGCGAGTCCATGGCGCTGCGCGCGCGGGCGCTCGTCCTGCCAGCGGGCGCCGTCGGGAACGCGGCGCCGCTTCAGCTCGACGCCGGCGGCTTCAAGTCGAGGCGGTAGCAGCGCACCCGCGCGCGCCGGTCGGGGTCGTAGCCGCGCCACTTCGCGGCGGGCACTTCGTCGGGCCGCGCGGCGCGAAAGCCGTGCAGCGCGAAGAAGCGGCCCACGCCGTCGCTGGTCGTGCACGCGAACACGTACGCGAGGTCGCGCTCGCGCGCGCGGGCGAGCGCGTACGCGACCAGGTGCCCGCCCACGCCCTCGCCGATGAACCGCGTCATGGTGTAGAGGGAGGCGATTTCGGCGCAGCTGCCGCTCTCGTCGACGAGCAAGGCGCCGATCCCCGCCAGGTGATAGTTCTCGACGAACGCGCCGAAGCCGCTGGCCAACACTGCATCGTGTTGCTCCTGCGTGCGCGGCGCGAGGTACCCCTCCGCGGTGCCGCGCGCGACGAGGTCGCTCGCGGCGTCGAAGTCGTCGAGGCCGAGCTTGCGTATCACCACGTAGCGCTGCTCGGTGAAGAGCGTGCCCGAGCCCGCGTACGAGAAGAGCTCGTCCGACAGGCCCTCGAGCGTGCACACGTTCACGGCGGGGACGCCCGCGACGAGCATCGCCTCGACCTCGCGCAAGAGCGCAGCACGGCGCTCGTTGCGCGGTGCGCCCGCGGCGAGCAGCTCGCGCAGCTCCTCCAGGTGCACGAACGAGACGCGCTCGCCGCTCGCGCGCACGATGCCGCCGTCGCGGTCGATCCAGACGAGCTTCGTGATGCCCAGCCGCACGATTGCCTCGCGGCACGCGGGCGCGAACGCGAGCGAGCCCGCCACCACGAGCCCGAGCTGGAACGACTCGCGCAGCTGCCGCCACACGGTGCCCTCGAGCCGCGGCGTCGCCATCGACAGCACGTGCCCGCCGACGAGCGGTTCGAGCGCCGCGCGCTCCGTCGAGAGCAGCACGACGTTCGTTTCGTTGCGCACCAGCTCGTCGATCACCGCCGCGAGCCGCGCCGGCTGGCGCAGCTCCGCCGCCGGCGCCGCGATGGCGACCGTCTTCCCGTGGAATTCCTCGAGATAGAATTCCTTCTCCGAGAACGGCTGCGGCGCGGGTAGTTGGGCGGGTTCGGTGGTCAGGCGGCTCTAGCCCAGGCTGTTTCCGACGATGGAGACGAAGCTCACGCAGCGGCCCGGGGCGCCGCCGAGGTTGTGCGTGAGCCCGAGCTTCGGGTTCTTGATCTGGCGCGGGCCCGCTTCGCCGCGGAGCTGGAGCCACATCTCGTACATCATGCGCAGGCCGGACGCGCCGATCGGGTGGCCGAACGATTTCAGCCCGCCGTCGGGGTTCACCGGCTGGGCGCCTTCGAGGTCGAAGCGGCCTTCCTGCTCGTCCTTCCAGGCCTGGCCGCGCGGCGAGAAGCCCATGTCTTCCATGAGCACGAGCTCGGTCGGCGTGAAGCAGTCGTGCACCTCGGCCATCGAGATCTGCTCGCGCGGGTTCGTGACGCCAGCCTGCTTGTACGCGTCGGTCGAGCTGGCGACGACTTCGGGGAACGTGGTGAAGTCGTAGTCCTGGCTGAAGTAGCCCTCGGCCGGGCCTGCGGCGAACGACAGCGCCTTCAGGTAGATCGGGTGGTCGGTGTACTTGTGCGCGTCCTCGGCCCTACACAGAATTGCGGCGGCCGAGCCGTCCGAGACGCCCGAACAATCGAAGATGCCCAGCATGCCCGCGACCGACGGCGACGCGCAGATCTTGTCCATGGGCACTTCCTTGCGGAACTGCGCCTTGGGGTTCTTCGCGCCGTTCTTGTGGTTCTTCCACGCGATGCGCGCGAGCACCTGCTTCAAGGTGGCCTCGTCCACGCCGTACTTCTTCGCATACGCGGGCGCGAGGAGCGAGAACGTCGCGGGCGCGGTCATCGACGAGTCCGTGCCGTCGGACGGCGGCCGCGAGCCCGTGAGGCCGGAGTAGCCCGAGTCCTTCAGCTTCTCGACGCCGATCGCCATCACGAGGTCGTACGCGCCGCTGGCCACGGCGTACGCCGCGTTGCGCATCGCCTCCGACCCCGTCGCGCACATGTTCTCGAGCCGCGTGACCGGCTTGTAGTCGAGCTTCAGCGCTTCGGACAGCATGAGGCCCGACACGCCGCTGCCCATGGTCCCGAGCCAGTACGCGTCGACCTGGTCGGGGTCGACCTTGGCCGACTTGTAGGCGTCGGTCGCGGCATCGACGAGCAAGTCGTCGGCGCCCTTGTCCCAATGCTCGCCGAACGGCGTGCATCCCATGCCGACGATCGCGACTCGGTCCTTGATGCCCTTGGAAGCCATGAAGTTCTCCCTGCGTCGAGTTCCGAAGAATCTAGCGCTTCGGGCGCGCCTTCCAGAAATAGTTGTGCACGCCCTGGCCCGTGTACAGACGGCGGAAGGTCATCTCGAGCTCGTTGCCGATCGCGACCTCCTTCGGGTCGACGTCGGTGAGCTCGCAGGACAGCCGGCCGCCGCCCGCATAGTCGACGATCGCGGCGACGACGGGCGGCTGCAGCGTGTAGGCCAGGTGGTCGAGCGTGTAGGTGGCGACCTTGCACGAGGTGTCGGCGAAGCGCTCCTCGCGCATCTGGTCGACGGCGCCGCACTTCACGCACACGCGCTGGGGCGGCAGATGTCCGGTCGAGCACTTCTCGCAGCGCGAGCCGACGAACCCATACTTCCAGTGGTCGGCGCGCTTCATCGGCGGCGCGGCCGGGCGCTCGGGCTCGGGCCGCCGCGGCGGCTCGAAGGGCAGGATGCCGCGCCATTTCAGGTACGTGTTGTACGCGAGGTCGTTGCGCTTCGAGCCGAGCCAGCGGTCGACCGCGTGTGCGGGCCGCTGCGAAGCGATGCGGTCGGTGACCTCGAGGACGACGGCGTCGCAGCCGTCGGCACAGCAGAGCACGAGGACCTTGTCGCCGGCGCTCGCGCGGTCGAGCGCGCGCGCCAGCAGGAGGCCCGCGTGCGCGGCGCCCGTGCGCCCGACGGCCGCGAGCAGCGGGTCGGCGAGCTGCTCGGGCTTCAGCCGCAGCGCCTCGGGCACGAGCGCCACCGCGCGCGCGTTCGTGCCGTCGAGCACGACGGTGCGCAGATCGGCCGGGCCGATCCCGGCGCTCTTCAGCGCGCGCGTGGCCGTGTCGACGGCGATCGGGCCGAGCGTCTCGGCGCCGAACCGCTCCTCCCACTGCTTCGCGAAGGGGTCGCTCGGCAGCCGCCACACGTCGAGGATCTCGGTCGTCGCGGACGCGCGGCCGACGAAGCGCGCGAGTGACTCCGCATCCGGGCCGGTCACGAAGGCGACCGCGCCGTCGCCGCCGCCCGACTCGCGCGCGCCGCCCGGCGCGCCGATCACCACGTCGGCGGCGACGACGAGCGCGCGCGCGCCACCGGCCGCGGCGTCCGCGCCCGCGAGCAGCGCGCCCAGACCCATCCGGGTGGAGCTGCCGAGCTCGAGCGCGCGCACGGTGCGCGGCAGGTCGAGCGCCGCGGCGATCGTCGCGGCGTTCAGCTTCTCGGCGTACGGCGGGCTGGTGGTGGCGAAGACGAGGGCGCCGAGCTCGCCGGCGCCGCGCACGGCGTCGCGCGCCGCCTCGACGGCCATCGACACCGAATCCTCGTCGTAGCTCGCGACGGCGCGTTCGCCTTTTCCGGCGCCCATCGCCGCGCGCTGCAGGCGGTTGTAGGGCAGATAGCTGCCGTAGCGAGTGATGCCGGCCACCGGAGTCCTCCTCGAGTTCGAACAGGATCTTACACAGGCCCGCGGAGGCGCGTGGGCAGGGTGCCCACGCGCCCGTCGGACACCGACCGGTCGGTTCGGTGTACGATTGCGTATCTGCGGCTGTGGCGTTCCGTCCCGTTCCCCTTCCGTCCCGTTTCGTCTGGAGACTCGAGTGTCGCCCCGAGCTCGGTGCTGGATTGCGCTGCTGATCTTCCTTTGCCTGGCAGGCGCGAGCTCGGCCGATCCGCCCGCCGGCTTCACGAAGCTCCCCATCGCGGGCCCGTGGACCCGGCCCGTCGGCATGACCTTCGACGCGAATGGGCGCATCTACGTGTGGGAGCGCCAGGGGAAGGTCTGGATCGTCGAGAACGGCGCCAAGCTGCCGACGCCGCTCGTCGACATCTCCGACGAGGTCGCGCACTTCGGCGACCACGGGCTGCTCGGCTTCGCGCTGCACCCCAACTTCCTCTCGAACGGCTGGATCTACCTGTTGTACGCGGTCGACCCGTACTACCTGCAGTACGCCGGCACCGCGGGCTACGACCCGAACCAGGACTTCTCGGACATGCCGACCGTCGGGCGCATCACGCGCTACACCGCGCGCTCGTCCGACGGCTTCCACAGCGTCGATCCGGCGTCGCGCCGCATCCTGCTCGGCGAAGCGCCGGGCACCGGCTGCCCCATCGTGTACGACTCGCACGGCGTCGGGTCACTCGTATTCGGCAGCGACGACTCACTGCTCGCGAGCTGCGGTGAGGGCGCGAGTTACGGCGGCCCCGACACCGGCGGCACGACCTATGGCTCGTATGTGCCACAGGCGCTCGCCGAGGGGATCATCCGCCCGCAGGAGGACGTCGGTGCGTTCCGCGCGCAGCTGGTGGACTCGCTCGGCGGGAAGATCCTGCGCATCGACCCGCAGACGGGCGACGGTCTGCCCAGCAATCCGTTCTGGGACCCGAACGCGCCGCGCGCCGCGCGCTCGCGCGTGTGGGCGCTGGGGCTGCGCAACCCGTTCCGGTTCACGGTGCGGCCCGGCACGGGCAGCCACGTGCAGGCCGACGGCCAGCCCGGCTCGCTCTACGTGGGCAACGTCGGCTGGAACACGTGGGAGGAGCTCGAGGTCATCCAGAGCGGCGGCTACAACGGCGGCTGGCCGCAGTTCGAGGGCGACGATCTGCAGCCGCTGTATTCGGCCTTCGCCGTGGCGAACCAGGACGCTCCCAATCCGCTCTACGGCACCCCGGGCTGCACGCAGCCCTACTTCCTGTTCAGCCAGCTCGTGCTCCAGGAGAGCCTCTCGGCGCCGAGCTGGCCGAACCCGTGCGACGCGACCCAGCAGGTGCCGGCGGCGATCCCACACTTCGTCGAGCACCGGCCGAGCCTCGCCTACGGTCGCAACGACGACGGCCCCTGGGTGACGCCGGGCTGGTCGGGCACGACGCCGATCTCCATCCCGGTCGGCACGCCGGGCTCGCCCGTCGCGGCGACGACCACCGTCGGCGGCGCGACCGTCACGGGTGGCGTCTGGTACACGGGCACCGACTTCCCGCCGCAGTACCAGAACACCTTCTTCCACTGCGACTTCAGCTTCACCACGATCACGAACATCGCCTACGACGCGAACGACAGCCCGACGCGAGTCACTCCGTTCGACGACGCGGCGGGTGGACTCACCCAGCTCGCGACGAACCCCGTGTCGGGCGGGCTGTACGGCGTCGACGACGTCGGCGAGGTCGTCTACCAGATCCGCTACACCGCGCCGCAGAACCTGCCGCCCGTCGCGAACGCCAGCGCGACGCCGCTGTTCGGCGATCGCCCGCTGTTCGTGGCCTTCTCGAGCGCGGGCTCGAGCGATCCGCAGGGCCAGGCGCTCACGTTCAGCTGGAACTTCGGCGACGGCACGCCGGTCCAGACCGCGCCGAACCCGACCCACAGGTTCTTCGGACCCGTCGGCGTGGCCGTCGGCTATACCGTGACGCTCACGGTCACCAACGCCGCGAACCTGTCGTCGACGGCGCAGGTGAGGGTGGCCGTCAACGACACGCCGCCCCAGGTCTCGATCACGAGCCCGCTCGCCCAGGGGCTCTACTCGATGCTGCAGACCACGGACGTGCCGCTCACCGCGGCGATTTCCGACGCGGAGCAGAGCGCGAGCCAGCTGCAGTGCGCGTGGGAGGTCGACCTGTACCACAACGGCCACCTCCAGCTAGGCGACGTCGATTCGAACTGCACGTCGAGCTTCGCGCTGACGCCCGTCGGCTGCGACGGCAACGACTACCGCTACCTCTTCACGCTCACCGTGACCGACGGCGTGGGGCTCTCGACCGCGAACCAGGTATCGCTCTACCCGGACTGCGGCGCCTATCTGCCGGCGATCTGCGGCAACTTGGACGCAGGGCCGAAGCTCACGCTCTCCGACGTCTTGCGCTTGCGCGGCGCGCTGGTGGACCCCGTGCTGAACGGGCTCACCCCGGGCGAGCTCTCGCGCTGCAGCGTCATCGGCGACACGGCGTGCGACATCGCCGATCTGACCGTGCTCCGCCGCTACCTGGCCGGCAAGGCGCCCGGGCCCATGCCCGTCTGTCCGGCCGCGCAGCCCTAGCCGCGCTCGACTGGCCCGGCGCCGCGCGCGGGTGCAGACTCCCGCCATGCGCTTGCGACAGATCGCCCTGGTGGCGAAGGACCTGCAGAAAGTCGTCGACGACCTGTGCGCCGTGCTCGGCCTCGAGGTGTGCTTCCACGACCCCGGCGTCGAAGAGTTCGGGCTCCACAACGCACTGATGCCGATCGGCACGAGCTTCCTCGAAGTCGTGTCGCCGCTGCGCGAGGGCACCACGGCGGGCCGGCTGCTCGAGCGGCGGCGCGGCGACGGCGGCTACATGGTGATCGTGCAGACCGACGACCTCGCCGCCGAGCGCAAGCGCGTCGAAGGCCTCGGCGTGCGCATCGTTTGGGAGGTCCAGCTGCCCGACGCCGCGACGATCCACCTGCATCCGCGCGACGTCGGCGCCGCGATCGTCTCGTTCGACCAGATGAAGCCGCCCGAGTCGTGGCGCTGGGCCGGGCCCGAGTGGCGCGAACACGTACACACGAGTGTGACGCGCCGGCTCGTCGGTGCGGAGCTGCAGAGCGCGGCGCCTGCGGAGCTCGCGGCGCGCTGGAGCAAGGTGTTCGCGCGGCCCGTGAAGAGCTGCCCGGACGGCAACCACGAGATCGCGCTCGACGTCGGCCGGCTCCGCTTCGTGCCCGACCGCGACGGCCGCGGCGAGGGCGTCTCGGGCATCGACGTCGAGGTCGCCGATCCGCTCGAGGTGCTGCACCGCGCGCGCACGCGTGGGGTCTCGGCGTCGGCGGAGAGCGTCGAGCTCGGCGGTGTGCGCGTGCGCCTCCTGCGCGCGCGCTAGGAGGCGGCGTGGACCTCGAAGAGGCGATGAGCACCTGCCGCGCCGTGCGGCGGCTGCGGCCCGACCCGATTCCCGACGAAGTGCTGAAGCGGCTGGTGCAAGCTGCGGCCTGGGCGCCGACCGGCGGCAACGTGCAGCCGTGGCGCGTGGTCCTCGTGCGCGACGCCGAAGTGAAGCGCGGGCTGGGCGAGCTCTACGCGAAGTCGTGGGCCGCGTACGCGGGGCAGGTGCGCAAGAACCTGGCGCCGCTGCCCGAGGCGCGCCGCGCACCGCACGAACGCACGCTCGCCGCCGGCGATTACCTGGCGGCGCACTTCGCCGAGACGCCGGTCGTCGCGGTCTTCTGCTTCGATCCGCAGCAGATGGCGATCACCGACGCGGGTCTCGACCGGCCCTCGGTCGTGGGCGGCGGCTCGGTGTACCCCGCGGTGCAGAACTTCCTGCTCGCCGCGCGCGCGGCCGGGCTCGGCTGCGTGCTCACCACACTTCTGTGTCAGCACGAAGCCCGGGTGAAGCAGCTGCTCGACGTCCCCGCCGGCTGGGGCACGGCCGCCGCGATTCCGCTGGGCTGGCCGCTGCGGAAGGGCCATGGGCCACTTTCGCGCCGCCCCAACGACAAGCTCGCCTTCGCGGACCGCTGGGGCGCCGCCTGGAGCTGATTTCTCCAGCCTTGTCGCAGGGTTGCAGCGGCGAGCTTCCAGTGCCGTACGCGCGCGCCGATCCGCATTGGTGACGAAAATCACAGCTCGCAGCGGGGCGGCAGGCGATATACCCCGCGCAATGGACGCAATCGAGGGGACGCGTTTGAGCCCGGACAAGATCCTGCTGGCGGTGGCCATCCTGCTCGGAATCCTGACCACGGCGCTCTCGCTCTAGTCCGACTCCCGCCCTAGGACCCTTCGGGCTCGTAGCCCAGATTCGGCGCCAGCCAGCGCTCGATCTCGGGGATCCCGACCCGCTTGCGCGCCGCGTAGTCGGCGACCTGGTCCCGGCCGATCTTCCCGACGCTGAAGTAGCGCGCGCGCGGGTGGGCGAAGTACAGCCCCGCCACGCTCGCGGGCGGCGTCATGGCGAAGCTCGACGTGAGGTCCATGCCGATGTCGCGTGCGCCGAGCAGGTCGAACAGGGTCGCCTTCTCGGTGTGGTCGGGGCAGGCGGGGTAGCCGAGCGCCGGCCGGATGCCGCGGTACTTCTCCGCGATCAGGTCCTCGAGCTCGAGCTCCTCGGCGCGGCCGTAGCCCCAATCCCGGCGCGCGCGCGCGTGCAGCCACTCGGCGAACGCCTCGGCGAGCCGGTCGGCGAGCGCCTTGGTCATGATCGCGTGGTAGTCGTCGAGCTCGGCCTCGAAGCGCCGCGCGATCGCATCGGCGCCGAGCCCGGCCGTGACTGCGAAGGCGCCGACGCTGTCGGCGACGCCGCTCGAGAGCGGCGCCACGAAGTCGGCGAGGCAGTAACACGGATCGGTGTCGGCGTTCGTGCGCTGCTGGCGCAGCATGGGGAAGCGCGCGAGCTCGCTCTTGCGCGAGGCGTCGCGCCAGAGCACCAGGTCGTCGCCGTCGGAGTTCGCCGGCCAGAAGCCGTAGACCCCGCGCGCCTGCAGCTCGCCGCCGTCGACCAGCTTGCGCAGGAGCGCGCGCCCGTGCTCGAACAGCTCGCGCGCCGCGGGGCCCTGTACGGGGTGGTCGAGCAGCGCCGGGAAGCGGCCCTTCAGCTCCCATGCGGTGAAGAAGAACGTCCAGTCGATCCACTCCTCGATCTCGCGCAGAGGCGCGGCGTCGAGCCTGCGCAGGCCGAAGGATTCGGGCACGGCGACGGTCTCCGGCCCGAACTCGACGCGCGCGCGCCGCGCGCGCGCGTCGGCGAGCGGAATGAGCGGTCGCTCCGTGCGCGACGCGTGCGCCCAGCGCAGCCGCTCTTGCGAGGCGCGGTTCTTGCGGTCGAACTCGACGAGCTTCTGGTCGTCCAGCACGCTCGACATCACGCCCACGACGCGCGACGCATCCTGCACGTGCACGGTCGGCGGCTCGTACGCCGGCGCGATGCGCACCGCGGTGTGCTGCGTCGACGTCGTGGCGCCCCCGATGAGCAGCGGCAGGCGGAAGCCGCGCCGCTGCATCTCCTTCGCGACGTTCACCATCTCCTCGAGCGACGGCGTGATGAGCCCGGACAGGCCCACCGCGTCGCACTTCTCGGCGATCGCGGTGTCGAGGATGCGGTCGGCGGGCACCATGACGCCGAGATCGATCACCTCGTAGCCGTTGCAGCCCAGCACCACGCCGACGATGTTCTTCCCGATGTCGTGCACGTCGCCCTTCACGGTGGCGAGCACGATCTTCCCCGCCGACGACGCGCCCGACTTCTCCTTCTCCATGAACGGCTCGAGATAGGCGACCGCGCGCTTCATCGCGCGCGCGCTCTTCACGACTTGCGGCAGGAACATCTTCCCGGCGCCGAACAAGTCGCCGACCACCTTCATGCCGTCCATGAGCGGACCTTCGATCACGTCGAGTGGACGCGGCAGCTTCTGGCGCGCTTCCTCGGCATCGGCTTCGATGAAGTCGACGACGCCGTGCACCAGCGCGTGCGAGAGCCGCGCCTCGACGGGCGCGTCGCGCCACGACAGGTCGGCTTCGCGCTTCTTGCCCGCTCCCTTCACCCGCTCGGCGTACTCGATCATGCGCTCGGTCGCGTCGGGCCGGCGGTCGAAGAGGATGTCCTCGACGCGCTCGAGCAGCTCGGCCGGGATGTCCTCGTACACCGCGAGCTGGCCCGCGTTCACGATGCCCATGTCCATGCCCGCGCGCGTGGCGTGGTACAGGAACGCCGAGTGGATGGCCTCGCGCACGAGGTCGTTGCCGCGGAACGAGAACGACAGGTTCGAGACGCCGCCCGAGATCTTCGCGCCGGGGCAGCGCGCCTTGATCTGCTTCACGGCTTCCAGGTAGTTCACCGCGAAGCGGGCGTGCTCCTCGATGCCCGTGGCGATCGCGAGGATGTTCGGGTCGAAGACGATGTCCTCGGGCTCGAAGCCCGCGCGCTCCACCAGGAGCTTGTACGCGCGCTCGCAGATCTCGACCTTGCGCGCCACGGTCTCGGCCTGGCCGCGCTCGTCGAACGCCATCACGACGACGCCGGCGCCGAAGCGGCGCACGACTTCCGCGCGCGCGAGGAACTCCGCCTCGCCCTCCTTCAGCGACAGCGAGTTCACGATCGACTTGCCCTGCAGGCAGCGCAGGCCCGCTTCGATGACGCGGAAGTCCGAGCTGTCGACCATGATCGGCAGGCGCGAGATCTCGTCGTCGCCGGCGATCTGGTTCAGGAAGCGCGTCATCACGGCGGGGCCGTCGAGCATGGCCTCGTCCATGTTGACGTCGAGGATGTTCGCGCCGCCGCGCACCTGGTCGACGGCGACGGCCGCCGCGCCCTCGATGTCGCCCGCCTGCACGAGCTTCGCGAACTTGCGGCTGCCCGTGATGTTCGTGCGCTCGCCCACCATGACGAACGGGATCTCGGGCGAGAACGTGAACGTCTCGAGGCCGCTGTAGCGCGTGCGGCGCTCCAACACAGGAATGTGTCGCGGCGGCAGGCCCGCGAGCGCTTCGGCGATCCTGCGCGTGTGCTCGGGGCCGCTGCCGCAGCACGAGCCCGCCGCGTTGAGGAGCCCTTCCTCTGCGAACTCGCGCAGCAGCCCCGCCATGATCTCGGGCGTCTGGTCGTAGCCGCCCAGCGCGTTCGGCATGCCCGCGTTCGGATGGCACGAGACCAGCGTGTCCGCGAGCCGCGAGAGCTCCTCGAGATAGGGCCGCGTCTCGCTCGCGCCGAGCCCGCAGTTCACGCCCACACAGAGCGGCTTCGCGTGGCGGATCGACGTCCAGAACGCGTCGACGGTCTGACCCGACAGCGTGCGGCCGCTCTTGTCCGCGAACGTCACCGAGATGAAGATCGGCACGCGCTCGCCGCGCTCCGCGAACACCTCTTCGATGGCCACGAGCCCGGCCTTCGCGTTCAGCGTGTCGAAGATCGTCTCGACGATCAGGCCATCGACGCCGCCCTGCAAGAGGCCGCGCACCTGCGTGGCGTACGCGTCGCGCACCTGGTCGAACGTCACGGCGCGGAACGCAGGGTCGTTCACGTCGGGCGAGAGCGACAGCGTCTTCGGCAGGGGACCCAGGTCGCCCAGCACGAAGCGCGGCTTCGCTGGCGTCTTCGCCGTCCACTCGTCGGCGACTCGCCGCGCGAGCCGCGCCGCCTCGACGTTCAGCTCGAGCGCGACCTCTTCGAGCGCGTAGTCGGCCAGCGAGATCGCCGAGCCGTTGAACGTGGCGGTGATGATGATGTCCGCGCCCGCGTCCAAGTAGTCCCGATGGATGCCTTCGATGAGCTCCGGCCGCGACAGCACGAGGATGCCGTCGTGGCCCTTCAGGTCGTGGCCGTGCTCGCGGAAGCGCCGGCCGCGGAAGTCCGCTTCGGTGAGGCCCATGCCCTGCAGCAACACGCCCATCGACCCGTCGATGACGAGGATCCGCTCGGCAAGCGCGCGGCGCAGCAGCGTTTCTCGGGCAGAGGTCATGGACCGGGCATGGTACCCTGAGGACGGTGGGAGGAAAGCCCATGGCCGAGACCGGCTCCGCGCTGGCGCAGCCCGTGTTCCGCAGCCGCTTTGGCATCGACGAGCGCGCGATCGACGGCGCTTTCTCGCACGCCCTCGCGCGGCCCGTCGACTACGCGGACCTGTTCTTCGAGTACACGGCGCGCGACGCCGTCTCGCTCGAGGACGGCATCGTGAAGAGCGGCAGCCGCGCGGTGGAGCAGGGCGTCGGCGTGCGCGCACAGGCCGGCGAGCGCCAGGGCTACGCGCACACGGACGAGATCACGGTCGAGAGCCTGCGGCTCGTGGCCGGCGCGGCGCGCGCGATCGCCGAGGGCTCGTCGAAGTCGAAGTAGCTCGCGCTGCGCGGGCCCGCGCGGCCCGCGCGCGACTTGTACCCGCTCGCGCTCGCGCCGACGGACGTGCCCATCGAGAGCAAGGTGCGCCTGCTGCAGGAGATCGACACGTACGCGCGCAGCCGCGATCCGCGCATCGCGCAGGTCATGGCGAGCCTCGCGTGCGAAGAGCGCCAGCTCATGATCGCGGCGAGCGACGGCACGTGGGTCGCCGACGTGCAGCCGCTCGTGATCCTGCGCGTCGAGGTGATCGCCGCGGCCGCCGGCCGGCGCGAGGCGGCCTCCCAGGGCGCGGGCGGCCGCATCGCGCTCGCGGAGCTCACCGATCCCGCCGCCTGGCGGAAGGTCGTCGACGAAGCCGTGCGCATGGCGCTGGTGAACCTGGACTCGGTGAGCTGTCCCGCGGGCACGATGGACGTGGTGCTCGCGCCGGGCTGGTCGGGCGTGCTCCTGCACGAGGCCGTCGGCCACGGGCTGGAAGGCGACTTCAACCGCAAGAAGACCTCGGCGTTCTCGGACCGCATCGGCCAGCGTGTCGCGGCGCCCGGCGTCACCGTCGTGGACGACGGCACGATCGCGAGCCGCCGCGGCTCGCTCAACGTCGACGACGAGGGCACGCCCACCGCGCGCAACGTGTTGATCGAGGACGGCGTGCTCGTCGGCTACATGCAGGACCGCCTGAACGCGCGGCTCATGGGCATGCCGGCGACGGGCAACGGCCGGCGCCAGAGCTACCAGCACCTGCCGATGCCTCGCATGACGAACACGTTCATGCTCGCGGGTCAGGAAGATCCCGGTGACATCGTGCGCTCGGTGAAGAGCGGCCTGTACGCGGCGTCGTTCGGCGGCGGCCAGGTCGACATCACGAGCGGCAAGTTCGTGTTCACGGTGAACGAGGCGTACCGCATCGAGGACGGGAAGCTCGGCGCACCCGTGAAGGGCGCGACGCTGATCGGGAACGGGCCCGACGCGCTGCAGCGCGTGTCGCGCGTCGGCAACGACTTGAAGCTCGACTCCGGCGTCGGCACGTGCGGCAAGGACGGGCAGGGCGTGCCCGTGGGCGTGGGACTGCCGACCGTGCGCGTCGACGGGCTCACCGTGGGCGGCACGGGTGGCTAGCGCCGAGAGCTCGCGCGACGTCGTCGCCTTCGCGCTCGCGCGCGCGCGTGCCGCGGGCGCGTACCAGGCCGAAGTCGCGCTCTCGCGCGGCGAGGCGTTCGACGCGCGCGTGCGCACGAACGAGATCGACTTCGTGAAGCAGTCGCGCGAGCAGTCGCTCGGCGTGCGCGTGTACGTCGGCGGGCGCGGGGGCCTGTCGGCCGCGGCTGCGCGCACCTCCGACCTGTCGCGCGACGTCGTGGCGCGCACCGCCGCCGACGCGGTGGCGCTCGCGCGCGCGACCGTGCCCGACGCGTGCGCGGGTCTGCCCGACGGCGGCTTCGCGACCGACGCGCCCGACCTCGAGCTGTTCGCCCCGGGCGACCGCCCGTTCGAGCCCGACTCGCGCATCGCCGCCGCGCGCGCGATGGAGGGCGCGGCGCACGCGTTCGACCCGCGCATCTCCGACTCCGAGGGCTCGCAGGCGCACTCGGGCTTCGGCGAGATCGCCTACGGGAACTCCGCCGGCTTCTTCGGCGAGTATGCGTCGGCGCGCCACACGATCTTCGCCGAGTCGCTCGCGAAGTCCGACGGCGTCGCCATGCAGCGCGACGCCTGGTACAGCTCGGCGCGCAGCTGGGGCGCGCTCGACTCCGCCGCTTCGGTCGGGCGCCGCGCCGCGGAGCGAGCGCTGCGCCGGCTCGGCGCGCGCCGCGTGCCCACGTGCGAAGTGCCGGTCGTGTTCGATCCGACCACGGCGCCGTCGCTCCTGCGCCAGCTCGCCGGCTGTGCCAGCGGCTACGCGATCTACCGCGGCGCCAGCTTCCTCGCGGGCCGGCTCGGCCAGACCATCGCGAGCCCGGCGGTGACGATCGTCGACGACGCGCGTCTGCGCGGCGGCCTCGGCAGCCGGCCGTTCGACGGCGACGGCCTGCCCACGCGCCGCAACGTGCTGGTCGACCGCGGGCGGCTGGCGAGCTACGTACTCGACACGTACGCGGCGCGCAAGCTCGGCCTGCGCTCGACCGGCAACGCGGTGCGCGGCGGCGGCGCGTCGCCCGGCAATCTGTGGCTCGAGCCCGGCGCGAAGACGCCGGAGGAGATCATCGCGTCGACGCCGCGCGGGCTCTACGTCACGGACTTGATCGGCCAGGGCTTCAACCCCGTCACCGGCGACTACTCGCGCGGCGCGACGGGCATGTGGATCGAGAACGGCGAGCTCGCCTTTCCGGTCGAAGAGATCACCATCGCGTCGAACTTCGGGCAGATGCTGCGCGACATCGACGCCATCGGAAGCGATCTGATCTGGTTCGGCGCCACGGCGGCGCCCACCTTGCGCGTCGCGCGCATGACCGTCGCAGGCTCTTGAAGGAGACACCCCGGTGACCACGCTGTTCGATTTCACCCAGAACACCCTCGACGGCCGCGAGCAGAGCCTCGGCGACTACAAGGGCAAGGCCGTGCTCGTCGTGAACGTCGCCTCGAAGTGCGGGCTCACGCCGCAGTACGAGGGCCTGCAGAAGCTGCACGAGAAGTACGCGGCGCGCGGCTTCGCGGTGCTGGGCTTCCCGTGCAACCAGTTCGCGGGGCAGGAGCCCGGCTCGTCGGCGGAGATCGCCGAGTTCTGCAGCCGGAACTACGGCGTGACCTTCCCCATGTTCGCGAAGCTCGACGTGAACGGCGCGCAGCGCGCGCCTCTCTACGCGTGGCTCACCGCGCAGCCGACGCAGCCCGACGGTCCCGGCGACATCCTGTGGAACTTCGGCAAGTTCCTCGTCGACAAGCAGGGCAAGGTCGCCGCGCGCTTCAACCCGCGCATGGCACCGGATGCACCCGAGCTCGTCGCGGCCGTCGAGAAACTGCTCTAGCGCAGGAACTCGAAGGCCGAGCGGAGGGCGTCTCTTCCGCCGCGTTCCAACACGTGGCCGTGCGCCATCACGACGCGGTCGAAGTCCCACTGCAACATGCGCTCGACGGAGCCGCGCGCAGCGGCGCGGTCGCGGATGAAGAGCCACCGCACCCCCCGGTGCGGTCCGAAGCGGCCCTCCGCGCCGACCGCCAGGAAGAAGAGCCGCGTCCAGCCGTGCACGTCGCCTTTCGCGACGTTCATCACGAGGTCGGTGCACACGAGCGTGCGCGTCGCGGGGTGGAAGAACACGAGCTCGGAGAGGAAGGGCACGCCGCGGAACAGGTGCTGCTCGAGCTCCGCGCGCCACAGCAGGGGCGCCGCGTCGTCGAGCTCCTCCGCGAACTTCAGATCGGGTCGCTTCAGCGGCAGGCCGGGGGCGGCGAACAGGCGCGCGTCCGGGTAGCCCGCCGGGTAGTCGGCGGCGAACAGGTGGTGGTGCAGGTTGGGCGAGATGAGCGCGCGCACCTCGCCCAGCCGGTCGAGCTCGGCGCGCAGCTCGTGGTCGAGCCGCACGGGGGAGTGCAGCACGAGCCCGCCGTCGCGCAGCCGGATCACCGTCATGCGAAGGGGCGCGTTCCGGAAGCTCCGATCCGCGACCCAGAGGTCCGGCGCCAAGGGGCGCAGTAGCTCCGCCATTCGGCCCGATCATGGCACGAAAACGGGGACTTGGCTGTGTATCACGACGTGATACACTGGCGCACATGGAATCCGAGGACGACCGCGAACGGCGACGCCGCCGCAGAAAGGAGAGGGTCTTGCACACGCGCGTCTCAGAGGAGCTCGACGAAGCCCTGCAGGAGGCCGCGCGCCGCCTGCGCGTGCCGGTCTCGAATCTCGTGCGCAACGTGCTCGAGGACGTGTTCGACGCCGTCGAGGCGGTGACCGAGAACGTAGGCGAGCTGGTCGAGGACGTCGTCGAGGAGGCGCACGACTTCGGGCGCCGCTTCGAGCGCCGCTGGCGCCGCCGCACCGAGGCCGCGCGCGGGCGCGTCCAGGACGTGCCGCCGCGCCCCGAGCCGCCGCCCGCGCCCGAGCCGCCGCGCGGCCCCGAGCCGCGGGAGTTCGCCGACGTCTCGGCGTGGCAGCCCGTGGTGCTGAACGCGGCGCGCAGCTGTTCGGGCTGCGGAAGGCAGATGCGCCGCGGCGATCCGGCCTACCTGGGCCTCGGCTCGCCGAGCGGCGCAGGTCCGGTCATCTGCGAGCCCTGTCTCGACCGCGAGGGCGACTAGGGGGCCGTACACATGTTCGGCGTCACGAGCGCGACGGCGCCCGCGGGCACCTTCGCCAGGGGCACCGAGGTGCCCTTCGACGTGTAGCCGCCGATCACGGGCAGGTTCGTCAGGAAGAACATCGCCGTGCCGTCCGGAGCGGGGACCAGGTCGCTGGAGAGCGTCTGGAACGTCGCGCCGTGGAACGCGCCCGTCTTGTCGACGCTGATGCGCAGCACGTGCGTGCCGAAGCCGTAGATCACGTCGCCGCTCATGTTGGTGAACGTCATCTGGCCGTCGACCATGATCGCCGTTCCGTCGCCCAGCGCCGTCGCCACGAAGCTGTCGTCGGGCCCGCTCATGACCCAGTCGCCGTTGCCGTCGTTCTGGCACAGCACGGGGCCGGTGTACTGCCCGTGGGGCAGCTCGGGATTGTTCGGGTCGGGCGGCGTGTACTGGAGCTGCAGGTAGCAGACTGCCTTCGACGTGTGCTTCGCGCCCAGGCCCATGTTGTCGTCGAGGACCTCGATCATCTTCGCGGTCACGCTGATCTTCAGCCACTGACAGTTGGCGACGCCGTCCGGCACGGGCACGGGCGTTCCCGCGCGCGCGGACGCGGAGGTCCACAAGCAGGCAACTGCGGTCGCGAAGACGAGAACGGCGAGCGGGCGCTTCATCCCCCTTCTTGTCGGCACGAAGCCACCCCGGGGTGAGCGCTCCGGTAAGATGGCGGCACACGACGGAGGGAAGGCGATGAAGTTCGGGATCTTCTACGAGCACCAGCTGCCGCGCCCGTGGCTCGCCGACAGCGAGTACAGCCTGATCCAGAACTCGCTCGACCAGATCGAGCTCGCGGACCAGCTCGGCTACGACTACGCGTGGGAGGTCGAGCACCACTTCCTCGAGGAGTACTCGCACTCGTCGGCGCCCGAGGTGTTCCTGGCGGCCGCGAGCCAGCGCACCCGGCGGATCCGCCTGGGCCACGGCATCGTCCAGCTCACGACCAACCACCCGGCGCGCGTCGCCGAGCGCGTGGCGACGCTCGACCTCGTGTCGCGCGGGCGCGTCGAGCTGGGCTTGGGCGAGGGCTCGAGCGTCACCGAGCTCCACCCGTTCGACCGGCGCTTCCGCGACAAGCGCGACGTGTGGGAGGACGCGGTGCGCGCCGTGCTGCCCATGTTCACGCGCGAGGGCTGGGAGTACCACGGCAAGTACTTCGATTTCCCGCTGCGCAACGTGGTGCCCAAGCCGCTGCAGAAGCCGCACCCGCCGCTGTGGGTCGCGTGCTCGCAGCTCGACACGATCGAGATGGCCGGTCGCCGCGGCATGGGCGCGCTCGGCTTCCAGTTCGTGTCGGCCGAAGCGGCGCACGCGTGGGTGCACGCGTACTACAACGCATTCGTGAAGCGGCGCGACTTGTTGTGCGAGTACGAGACGAATCCGCAGATCGCGATCGTGTGCGGCTTCATGTGCGCGCCCACCGACGATGAGGCGATCGCGAAGGCCGAGGGCTGGACGTTCTTCCAGTTCGCGCTCGGCTTCTACAACAGCCACGGACCCGTCGTGCCCGCGACGGTGAATCTGTGGAACGAGTATCAGCAGTGGCGGCAGACGCCCGCGGGCGAGAAAGCGCAGCGCGGCGGCGGGCTCATCGGCTCGCCGGAGACGCTGCGGCAGCGGCTGCGCAAGTTCCGCGACTCGAACGTCGACCAGGTGATCCTGTTGAACCAGGCCGGCAAGAACACGCACGAGGACATCTGCTCGTCGCTCGAGCTCTTCGCGCGCGAGGTCATGCCCGAGTTCCACGCGGGCGAGGCCGAGCACCAGGAGTGGAAGCGCAAGGTGTTGTCGGGCGCGATCGAGCTCGAAGAGGTCGACACTCAGCCCTACAACATGCGCTCGAACCAGACGCCGACGAAGAAGGCGAGCGCCGCCGCGACCTGACCCGAGCCTGACGAGACCCTCGCGGCGAGATGTGCTTTTCTCCGCTCATGCGCTGGCGGGAGGGCACGGGACGGCAGAAGGCGGTCTACGCACTGCTGGTCTCGCTCTACGCGCTGGGTGTCTTGCTCGCTGCAGCGGACAAGCTGCAGCGGGTCGGGCGGCCGGACGTGGGCTTCATCATGGACGGCCTGGAGATCTCGCCTTCGCGGCGCGACTCCGCGGACCTCGGCCTGCGCGGCGGGGCGCGCATCGTCGAGGTGAACGGCCAGCCCGTCGCCGAGCGCTCGATCCGCGAAGAGGTCTGGGCGCGGCTCGCCGCGGAGCCGGGCGAGGCCAACGAGCTGGTGGTGCAGCACCCGGGCGGCGGCGTGGGGAAGCTGGCGATTCCCGTGCGCGACCTGCGCATGTCCGACGTGGTGTACGCGGAAGGCGGCGTGCTCGCGCTGGGCTTCCTGTTCTTCATCGTGGGTGTGGTGACGTTCCAGCTCCGGCCGTACGCGCCCGAGAGCTGGGCGCTGCTCGCGCTGTGCAGCGTGTCCGGTGGCTTCCTGTCGATGATCCTCTCGGGTGTAGGCCCCGCGAAGGCGCCCTACGCCATCTACTACCGCACCATGCTCGGCCTGCTCGCCGCGGTGCCGCTGCACGCCGGGCTCGCGTTTCCCGTCGTGCACCGCGCGCTGCTGCGCAAGCCGCCGCGCGTGCTGTTCTGGATCTACGGGCTCGGCTTGCTGCACGCGGCCGCGCAGATCACCGGCTGGGCGACCGAGTTCGCCGGGCCGACGCGCTACATCGGGATCTTCGACACGGGGCTGCTGCTCGTCGTGACGCTCTACTTCGTGGGCCGCTGCGCCGCGCTGTCGATGCACACGGCGGATCCGCTCGTCGCGCAGCGCGCGCGAATCTTGTTGGGCGGCGTGCTGCTCGGCGGCTCGCTGCCCGCGACCGTGCGCTTCGTGCAGGCGACGACGGGCATGCACGTGCTCGACATCCGCGTGGCGTACTGGTCGATCTCGATCCTGTTGCTCGCGCTCGCGCGCACGACGCTGCGCCACGAGCTCCTGAACGCGCGCGTCGCCGCGCGCCGCGCGATCGTGTACGGCGCGGCCGTGAGCGCGCTGACGGTGCTCGCCGTCGCGCTCGTGTCGGTGTCGCCGTACCTCGTCGCGCTCTTGCTCCTGCCGCTGCTCTACGTGTGGCCGCGGTTCGAGGCGCTGCTCAACGCGTGGCTGTACCCGCAGCGCCTGCGCCTGCCCGAGACGGTGCGGCGCATCGGCGAGGAGCTCGCCGCGGCGACGGACGCGGACGCCGTGCTCGACGCGCTGGCGGCCGCGCCCGCCCGGCTCGCCGACGTGGGCGTGTCGTCGGCATTCCTGTTCGAGGGCGTCGCGGGCCCGGCCGAGTGCCTGCGCGGCGCGGGTGCGCGCAAGACGCTCGCTTCGGCGCACAAGCCGCTGGCCACGGAGCCGCTCGTGCAGCTCATGGTCACGCTGCGCAAGGAGATCTTCCGCGACCAGCTCGCCGTGGAGCCGCAGTTCGCGAACATCCAAGCGGAATGCCACTCGTGTTTCGAGCGGCTCGGCGCCGACGCGCTGGTGCCGATCGTGCGCGACGCGCGCGTGATCGGCGGGCTCGCGCTCGGCGCGCGCGAGCGCGGCGACGCGTGGGAGCGCCTCGAGCTCGAAGTTCTGCAGACCATCGCGCAGCAGGGCGTCCAGGCGCTGATCCGCATCGAGGCCACCGAGCGCCTGCGCTCGCGCGAGCTCGAGTTCGCCGAGCTGAAGCGCTTCTTCCCGCCGCAGATCATCGAGCAGGTCATGGCGCGCGGCGGCGCGGCCGAGCTGCGTTCGCAGCGCAAGCTCGTCACCGTGTTCTTCGCCGACCTGCGCGGCTTCACGTCCTTCTCCGAGAGCGTCGAGCCGGAAGAGGTGATGGCGACGCTCGCCGAGTACCACCACGCGATGGGCCGGCGGGTCACCGAGTTCGCGGGCACGCTCGAGCGCTTCGCGGGCGACGGCTTCATGGTCTTCTTCAACGACCCCGTCGAGCAGGACGACCACGTGCACCGCGCCGCGCAGATGGCGCTCGCGATGCACCGCGACATCGCGCAGCTGCGCACGGGCTGGGCCACGCGCCGCTACCGCATCGACGCGGGCATGGGCATCCACACCGGCTACGCCACGTGCGGCTTCATCGGCTACGAGGGCCGGCGCGACTACGGCGTGATCGGCAACGTGACGAACCTGGCCGCGCGGCTCTCCGACGCGGCGAAGGGCGGCGAGATCCTCGTCTCCGCCGCCGTGCGCGGCCAGCTGTTCGACATGCTGCCGTTCGAGGCCATCGGCGAGCTCGAGCTGCCGGGCTTCCACGCGCCGCAGCCGACGTTCCGGCTGCTGGCGGCCGTGGCCGACTGACGCGATCCCGCGCCGCGCGCGCTGGTAGACTGCGCGGATGCGGTTCGAGACGCTCGCGTACGGCTACGGCTTGATCGAAGGCCCGCGCGTCGACGGCGCGGGGAACCTGTACTTCAGCGACGTGCAGAACGGCGGCGTGTTCCGCCGGCGCGGCGACGGCACGATCGAGACGGTCGTGCCCAAGCGGCGCGGCGTCGGCGGGATCGCGCTGCACGCCGACGGCGGCATCGTCATCTCGGGCAAGAACGTCTGCCACGTGAAGGACGGCGCGACGCGCGTATTGTTCGCGCCCGAAGGCGTGCCGGGCTTCAACGACCTGTTCACCGACGCGAAGGGCCGCGTGTACACGGGCTCGATGCGCTCGAACCCGTTCAGCACGGAGGGCCCGCGCACGCCGGGCGAGTGCTACCGCATCGACGGCGAGAACCGCGCCGTGCAGCTCTACGGCGGAGTGTCGCTCACGAACGGCATCGGCTTCTCGCCCGACGGGCGCACCCTCTACCACAGCGACTCGGCGCGCAGCCTCGTGCTCGTGCACCAGCTCGACGACTCGGGCAGAGCCGTGCCGGGGAAGCACATCCCCGTCGACTTCCCCGACGGACTCGCGGTCGACGTGGAGGGCGGCATCTGGGTCGCGCAGTACCAGGGCGGCGCGATCGCGCGCTACGAGCCGAACGGCGCGCGCAGCGCACACGTGCGGGTGCCCGCGCACGCGGTCACGAGCTTGTGCTTCGGCGGCGCCGACGGCCGCGATCTGTACGTGGTGACGGCCGACAACGACACCGACGCGGCGCGCGGTGGCACGATCTTCTTCGCGCGAAGCGAAGTCGCCGGCCTGCCGGCGCCGTTCGCGCGCGTGTGAGCGACGCCGTGGCGGGCGCCCTCGACGGCATCCGCGTGCTCGACTTCGGCCGCTACGTCGCGGGGCCGTGGTGCGCCGCGCTGCTCGGCGATCTCGGCGCCGACGTGATCCGCATCGAGAAGCGCGGCGGCAGCGAGGACCGCTGGGTCGGCCCCGTGTGCGACGGCGGCGAGGGCGCGCTCTTCCTGCAGACGAACCGCAACAAGCGCGCGCTCACGCTCGACCCGCTCGCGCCCGCCGGGCGCGAGGTCGTGCGCCGGCTCGTCGCGACCGCGGACGTCGTCGTCGCGAACCTGCCGCCGCAGACCCTGCGCGCGATGGGCCTCGACTGGGACACGCTGTCGGGCCTGCGGCCGACGCTGGTGCTGACGACGATCTCCGCGTTCGGGCGCGGCGGTCCGTACGAAGAGCGGCTCGGCTTCGACGGTATCGGCCAGGCGATGTCGGGCGCGATGTATCTCTCGGGTCACCCCGGCGAGCCCATGAAGGCGTACGTGCCGTGGGTCGACTTCGGCACCGCGGGGCTCGCGGCCTTCGCGACGCTCGGCGCGCTCTACGCGCGGCGCGCGACGGGGCGCGGCCAACACGTGGAAGCGTCGCTGCTCGCCACGGCGCTCAGCGTCTCGAACGCGCCGCTCGTCGAGCAGCGCGTGCGCAAGCTCGACCGGGTCGCCAGCGGCAACCGCAGCCAGATCGCGGGCCCGAGCGACGCGTTCCGCACGCGCGACGGCTGGCTGCTGGCGCAGGTGATCGGCCAGCCGCTCTTCGCGCGCTTCGCGGAGCTCGTCGGCGAGCCCGAGCTGCTCTCCGATCCCCGCTTCGCCGACGACGACGCGCGCGGCGCGAACGGCGCGCTCTTGTCCGAGCGCATGGCGCGCTGGTGCGCAGAGCGCACGACCGCGGATGCGCTCGCGGCGCTCTCGAAGGCGCAGATCCCGGCGGGGCCGGTGTACTCGCCCGAGCAGGCCCTCGGTGACCCGCACGTGCGCACGGCGCAGCTCTTGCGCGACGTCGACTACCCGGGCCTGCCGATCCCCGCGCCGGTCTCGGACACGCCCGTGCGCTTCTCCGACACGCCGGCCGGCGTGCGCGGGCGCGCGCCGCTCCTCGGCGAGCACTCGGACGAGATCCTGCGCGAGCTCGGCTACGGCGCGAGCGAGATCGCCGAGCTGCGCGCGAGCGGCGTGGTGTGAAGGAGGCCCGATGGCGGACGCGGCGCAGCTGAACGAGGTCATGAAGGGGCTCCTGCCCGGCACGCTCGGCATCGAGCTCGTCGAGGTCGGCCCCGAGCGCGTGCGCGCGCGGCTGCGCGTCGAGGAGCGCCTGTGCACGATCCCCGGCATGCTGCACGGCGGCGTCGTCATGGCGTTCGCCGACACGCTCGGCGCGGTCGCGACGGCCCAGAACCTGCGGAACGGCGACGGCACGACGACGATCGAGTCGAAGACGAACTTCCTCGCGGCGGGGCGCTCCGGCACGACGATCGAAGGCGACTGCACGCCGCTGCACCGCGGCAGGCGCACGATGGTCTGGCAGACGCGCGTCAGCGGTCCGGACGGCAAGCTGCTCGCGCTGGTGACTCAGACGCAGGCGGTGCTCGAGCGCACGCGCGCGCCGGACGAAGTGCTCTCCGCCCTGTTCGCGGGAAAGTCGCTTCCCGAGCAGCAGGCGCTCCTCGCGTCGCTCGAGCGCGCGGGCGGCGCCCTGTACCAGAGCTTCGCCGAGCATGCGACCGACGCGCAGGTGAAGGACGAGCTCCTGGCCGCGGCGGAGCGTGAAGAGGCGAACGCCGTCGCGCTCGAGCGCCTGCTCGCGCGCAAGGAGCGCTAGCGGGCGGGCTTCGCCGCGACCGGCGGCGCGGCGCCTTCGAACTCGATCACGTCGGCGGTGAGCGTGATCGTCTCGACCGAGTACAACACCGCGATCATCGACGAGCGGTCGATGCTGCGGTTCGTGAGCGCGATCGCGCGGCCTTCGAGCTTCTCGCCGACGGAATCGTCGAGCTTCTGCTTCGCCTCGCTGAGCGTCGGGCTCGTGAGCGGCACCAGGCAGAACAGGAACACGCCCGAGCTCTGCCCCGTCGCGTGCGCCTTCACGAGCTTGTAGTTCTTCTCGTGCAGCTGCACGTTGGCGCCGGTGTCGGGCAGGAGCTGGCCCACGTTCGTCGTGCACGCGGCCGAAGCCGCGAGACAGAGCGCGAGCGCTGCGCCACCCCCGAGTCGCACCGCGGCGAACGTAGCAGGCCGGTCAGAGCTCCAGCCAGAGCGCCTTGGGCCCACGCAGAATGGTGTTGCTGCCCCAAGCGATCTCCTGGGGGACCACGCGCCAGTCGGGGAAGCGCGTGAGCAACGCCTCGAGCGCCAGGCTCGCCTCGAGTCGCGCCAGCTGCGCGCCCAGGCAGAAGTGGATGCCGTGGCTGAACGACAGGTGGCGCACGTCGCGCCGGTTCACGTCGAGGCGGTCGGGGTCCTCGAACACGGCGGGATCGCGGTTCGCCGAGGCGAGCAGGAGCACGAGCTGGTCGCCGCGGCGGATGCGGTGGCCGGCGAGCTCGCGGTCCGTGGTCGAGATGCGCGAGGTCATCTGCACCGGGCTGTCGTAGCGCAACAGCTCCTCGACCGCGTCGGGCACGCGCTCGGGCTCGCGGCGCAGGATCTCGAGCTGTCCGGGATTGCGCGACAGCGCGAGCACGGCGTTCGAGATCAGGTTCGTGGTGGTCTCGTTCCCGGCGACGAGCAGGAGCGTCATCTGCGAGAGCAGCTCGTTGCGCTTGAGGCGGTCGCCGTGCTCTTCGGCGGCGACGAGCGCGCTCACCAGATCGTCCTTCGGCGCCTGGCGCCGCGCGGCGATGATCGCCTCGAAGTAGGCGTCGAGCGTCTCGCCCGCGCGCATGGCGGCCTGGTGGTCCTCGAGCGTGCCTTCGCCGAGGCTGCGCACCAGCTCGTTCGACCACTGGCGGAAGCGCTCGTGGTCCTCGGGCGGGATGCCGAGCATCTCGGCGATCACGCGCACCGGCAGCGGTGCCGCCAGCTCGCTCACCAGCTCCATCGGCCCGCGCGAGGGTCGCACCTCGACGAGCTCCTTCAGGATCGCCTCGACGCGCGGGCGCATGCGCTCGACGGCGCGGCCCGTGAAGGCCTTGGCCACGAGCCCGCGCAGGCGCGTGTGGCTCGGCGGGTCGAGCCGGAGCATGGAGCCGCGGTCGTCCTCGTACGGGTTGGGGAGCCCCGCGTTCTGGAAGCGACGCGCGAACCACTTGAAGCGGCGGTGGTTGCGCTCGTCGGCCGAGAACGTCGGGTCGCGCAGCACCGCCAGCACGTCCTCGTAGCGCGACAGCACCCAGCCGTCCGCGTTGCGGCAACGGTGGAATGGATCGGTGTTACGCAGTTTGGTGTAGAACGGGTACGGGTCGGAGCGGAGCTCCGCGTTCATCGGGTTGTAGACGATGCCCGTCTCGAGCTTCTCGACGGCCGCGAGCGAGAGCCCTCGGACCATGGCGTAGACGTCATCGATGCGTGTGGCGAAGCTCATCGCAGCTCTCCTCTGTCGAAGGGATCGTGTTCGGGCGAGATCTCCTCGAGGCTGCGCCCGGCAGTCTCGGGGAACGCGAAGGCGATGACCAGCGGACCGGCCAGTGCGAAGGCGAGCAAGATCGACACGGCGGTCCAGTGCGACCCCGTCCGGGGGTAGAGCGCCGACTCGAGCGCCAGGCCGAGGCTCTGCGCGAGCGTGCCGACGATGAGCCGCGCGCCCGCGGCGGTGGAGCGGTGCGAAGTGGGGAACAGCTCGGCACCGTACGCCGAGAGGATGGCGTCCTGCCCGGTCACCGCGAAGATCCCCGCAATCCAGAGCGGCGCGAGCCACACGCCGCTCGCGTTGTAGAACGCGAGCGAGAGCAGCACGAGCGCCAGGGATGCCGCGACCGCGACCGGCCGGCGGCCGATGCGGTCCCCGAGCCGGCCGAGCGTCGGCGCGCCGAAGATCGCGAGCAGGCCGCCGAACAAGTACAAGCTGCCCATCTGACCCGGCGTCCAGCCGTGGCCCTGCTGCAGGTATTTCGGAGCCAGGAAGTCGGCGGCGGCGTAGCCCACGCCCATGAACACGAGCCACGCCGCGAATGCCGCGAAACGGCCGGGGTACGCGCGCACGAGCCGGACGAGCGGCACGCCGAAGCCCTCGCGCTCGCCGCGCACGAGGAGCTCGCGCTGGCGGGCCTCGAAGCGCGCCGTCTCGGGCAGGCTGCGCCGCAGCCACGCCAGCACCAGCAGCGGGCCGAGGCCCACGAGGTAGAGTCCGCGCCAGCCCTGCGGGAAGCGCGCCGCGAGAGGCAGCAGCAGGGCCGCGAGCCCGACGCCGCACGACTGGATCGACAGGAACGCGCCGACGCCCCAGCCGCGGGTCCCGGCGTCGAACTCCTCGCTGATCACCACCACGGCGAGCAGCATCTCGGCCGTGCCGAACGCGCGCGCCAGGAACTGCAGCGCGATGAACGTGCGCGGGTCGGGCGCGAGCGCGCTGGCGCCGGTGAGCGCCGTGTACGCGAGCACGGTGCCGAGCAGCGCGCGCCGGCGGCCGATGCGGTCGGCCGACAGCGCGATGAAGAGCGCCGGCAGCGCGCCGAGCCGCACGATCGACGCGAGCAGACCGACCTGCGCCTCGTCGATCGCGAGCCCCGCCTGGATCTGGGGCAGCGCCATCGCCATGAGCGAGCGGTCGTACTGGTCGAAGAGCGACGCCAGCGAGACCAGCCCCAACACCGCCCACTGGCGCCGCGTGAGCTCCGGGGCGCGGACCAGAAAGGGCAGGTGTCTCGACCAGAGCGGCCGCTCGGGTCGACCGGCTTGCGACACCTCGAGCTCCGCGGGCTGCGCCATGGTCGCGCAAGGGAGCAACTCGGATGCCAGCGCTCGCTCGTCCGAGGCGGCGCCGCGACGGCTCCCGGTGCAGCGCGCGCGCGACAGCGCGGTGCAGCGCGCTAGCGGCGCTTGTTCCGCTTCTTGTGCTTCTTCTGGGCCTTGCGCTGCTCGCGCTTGGCCATGGCCTTCTGCGCGCGGGCCATGCGCCGGTTGGGCGCCAGGCCGCCCAGCCCGGCCAGCTGCGCGGGGTCGAAGCCGGCGGGGAGCTGCGGCGCGCCGCCGCCGAACAGCTTGCCCACGCCCGGCAGCCGCCCGAGCAGACCGCCCGCGCCGCCCAGCTGGGCCATCATGTCGCGCATCGCCTTGAAGCGCTGCAGCAGGCCCGCGACGTCGGGGACCTTCGTGCCCGAGCCGCGCGCGATGCGGTTCTGCCGCGAGGGGTTGATGAGCTCCGGCTGCTTGCGCTCGGCCGGAGTCATGGAAGTGATCATCGCCTCGATCCGCACGAGCTCCGCGGGATCGACCTTGGCGCCCTCGGGCATCATCTCCGAGACGCCGGGGAGCTTCGCCAGCAGGTCCGTGAGCGAGCCCATCTTCTGGATCGTGCGGAGCTGCGTCAGGAAGTCGTCGAAGCTGAACTTGCCGCGCAGCATGCGCTCGGCGTCCTTCTCGGCTGCCTCGACGTCGACGACCTTCTCGAAGTCCTCCATGAGCCCGACCACGTCGCCCTGGCCGAGCACGCGCTGCGCGAGGCCTTCGGGCCGGAACGCCTCGAGCTTGTCGGTCGCCTCGCCGGCGGCCACGAACCGCACGGGCACGCCCGTCGCCGCGCGGATGGCGAGCGCCGCGCCGCCGCGCGAATCGCCGTCGAGCTTCGTCAGGATGAGCCCGTCGAGCGGGATGCGCGCCGCGAAGCCGCGCGCCACGTTCACGGCCTCGCGGCCCATCATGGCGTCACAGATCAGTGTCACGTGCTGCGGCTTCGTGCGCGCCTGGATCTCCTCGAGCTCGCGCATGAGCTCGTCGTCGATCTGCAGCCGGCCGGCCGTGTCCAGGATGACCGAGCCGCGCTTCTCGGCGCGCGCCCACTCGAGCGCTTCCGCGCAGATCGCGGGCGCGTCGTCGCCGTCGCGCGAGAACACGGGCACGCCGACGGACTCGCCCAGCACGCGCAGCTGCTCGCGCGCCGCGGGCCGGCGCACGTCGGCCGCCACGAGCACGGGCCGGTCGCCCTTCGACTTGAGCCAGCGCGCGAGCTTCGCGGCCGTCGACGTCTTGCCCGTGCCCTGCAGCCCGAGCAGCATGATCACGCGCGTCTTGTCGCGCACCGGCTCGAGCGGCTCGCCTTGGCCCATGAGCGCGACGAGCTCCTCGTAGCAGGCCTTCGTGAAGTGATCGCCCGGGCTGACCCGCAGCTTCTGGCCCGACTTCCGGCCCGCCTCGAGGCGGACGACCTCGCCGCGGACGCGCTCCTTCACCTTGTCGAGGAAGTCGCGGACGATCGCGAGGTCGACGTCGGCCTCGAGGAGCGAGGTCCGGACGTCGGACAGCGCCTCCGCGACGTTCGCGTCGTCCAGGGTGGCGACGCCGCGGAAGCGGTCGCGCGCGCTGCGGAAACCCCGGGTCAGCGTCTCGAGCATGGCGCGGCAGGCTAGCAGACGCCGGTTGAAGTGCGCCGCCGGCCTCTCATAGACTACGCGCGGCTTGAGTCAGAACGTCGAAGCCCACATCACGGGCACCGTCTTCAAGATCGAGACCTCGGTCGGCGCGACGGTGCGCGAAACGGACGTGCTCGTGATCTTGGAGTCGATGAAGATGGAGCTGCCCGTCGAGGCTCCGGCGCCGGGACGCGTCGCGAAGATCCTCGTGGAAGAAGGGCAGAGCGTAGAAGAGGGCGACGTGCTCGTCGTCCTCGACTGAGGAGAAACCATGGGACTTCTGGATGGCAAGGTCGCAATCGTCACGGGCGCGGGCGGAGGCCTCGGGCGCTGTCACGCACTGCTCTTCGCGAAGGAGGGCGCAGCCGTCGTCGTGAACGACCTCGGCGGCGCGCGCGACGGCGCGGGCGGCGGGCACTCGATGGCCGATCAGGTCGTGAAGGAGATCAAGGCTTCGGGCGGCCAGGCCGTGGCGAACTACGACAGCGTGGCCACCGTCGAGGGCGGCAACAACGTCTGCAAATCGGCGATCGACGCGTTCGGCAAGGTCGACATCCTCGTCAACAACGCGGGCATCCTGCGCGACAAGACGCTCGTCAACACCGACGAGGCGTCGTGGGACATCGTGATCCAGGTGCACCTGAAGGGCACCTACTGCGTCACGCGCCCCGTCTTCACGCACATGAAGGAGCGCGGCCAGGGCGGCGTCATCGTGAATACGAGCTCGACGTCGGGCCTGATCGGGAACTTCGGCCAGTCGAACTACGGCGCAGCGAAGGCCGGTATCGCGGGCTTCACGCGCTGCCTCGCGCTCGAGGGCAAGAAGTACAACATCCGCGTGTGGGGCCTGGCGCCGGTCGCGGTGACTCGGCTCACCGAGGACCTGCCGGGCATGGGCAACGACAACGTGAAGCAGATGCTCGCGCCCGACAAGGTCTCGCCCGCCGTGCTGTACATGGTGAGCGACCTGTCGAAGGACAAGACGGGCAAGTTCCTGTTCGTGTCGGGCAACAAGGTCACGGAGCTGAAGATCGTCGGCGCCGAAGGCTTCAAGAACCCGAACGGCGTCAGCGCCCAGGAGATCGCCGCGAACGAGTCGAAGGTCTTCCTGCCCGAGTCGCAGTTCAACCTGATGGGATAGTGGGCTCGCGCCGGGACGGCCGAGCGAGGGCCGTCCCGAGCGAGCGCCGCCGGCAGCGGGCCGCAGGCGAGCGAAGTCGCTAGGTTGTGCTTCGTGGCCGACGTCCCGCTGCGGTTGGTTCCGAAGCAGGTCGAGCCGGAGCCCTCGTCCGAGGCCGTGCGCGCGGCGGGGAACCCGTACACGTCGATGGCGCCCAGTTTCGGGCGGCTGGCGACTTTGTTCGGGCGGCGCTTCTTCGCGCGGTTCGACTTCGAGCCGCACGACGCGGAGCGGCTGCGCGAGCTCGGCGCGCAGGGCGCCGTCATCTACGTGATGCGGTACAGCTCGCGGCTCGACTACTTCCTGTTCAACTGGCTGTTCCTGCTCGCGGGCGTCCGGCTGTCGGTGTTCGCGAACGGCATCAAGTTCTTCTACTACCGGCCGTTCGGCGAAGCCCTGCGGCTGCTGTTCCAGGGCACCGCCGAGCGTCTGCGGCGCGGCGCGCGCGGCATGCGCGAGCAGTCGATCCAGCAGATCCGCCACGTGGTGCGCGAAGGCGGCTCCGCGTTCCTGTTCCTGCGCACCGACAAGATCCGCACGCGCGTGCACCGGCGCAACCGCGCCGTGCGCGAGGGGCGCACCGAGCTCGACTACCTGCGCGAGGTCGTCGACACGAGCTTCGCGAACGACGTGCCGATCTCGCTCGTGCCGCTCGCGCTGTTCTGGCGCAAGGGCGCGCGACCGCAGCGGCCGTTCCTCAACCTGTTCTACGGCGCGAACGAACGCCCGACCGACACGGGCAAGGTCGTCGCGTTCCTGTGGAACTACCACAACCTGGCCGTGCGCGTCGGCACGCCGATCGACCTGCGCGCGTTCATCGACCAGAACCGCGCGTCCGGGCGCGAGCGCGTGGTGAAGCAGGTGCGGCGCTCGCTCCTGATCTTCCTGCGCCGCGAGGAGAAGCCCGTCGTCGGCGCCGCGCTGCCGTCGTTCGCGCGCGTGCAGGAGGCCGTGCTCGACGACGGCGAGGTGCAGCGCGTGGTCGACGAGGTGGCGCGCGAGAAGCGCCGCTCGCACGCGCGCGTCGAGGCGCGCGCGCAGAAGAACCTGGCCGAGATCGCCGCCAGCCCCAGTCCCACCACGCTGGCGGTGCTGGCCAGCCTGGTCGAGTGGATCTTCAAGCGCATCTTCGCGCGGATCGAGCTGCACGACCTGGAGCCCGTGGTCGACGCCGCGAAGCTACACCCGCTGGTGTTGGTGCCGAGCCACCGCTCGCACTTCGACTACCTGATCCTGTCGTGGCTCTTCTACCGGAATCACCTGGTGCCGCCGCAGGTCGCGGCGGGTCTCAACCTGGCGTTCTTCCCGCTCGGGGTGATCTTCCGCCGGGCGGGCGCGTTCTTCCTGCGCCGCAGCTTCGACGGCGACCCGGTCTACACCGCCGTGTTCCGCAGCTACGTGCAGCACCTGATCAAGGACGGCGTGACCCAGGAGTTCTTCATCGAGGGCACGCGCTCGCGCACGGGCAAGACGCTGCGCCCGCGCCTGGGCATGCTGCGCATGGTGCTCGAGGCGTACGCGCGCGGCGCGCGCCGCGACCTGTACCTCGTGCCCGTCGGCTTCACGTACGAACGCCTCGTGGAAGAGGGCTCGGTTGCGGCCGAGCGCGCAGGCGCGAAGAAGCAGCGCGAGAGCCTGTTCTCGCTGTTCAGCGCCAGCCGCGTGCTGCGCTTCCGGTACGGCAGCGTGACCGTGCGCTTCGGCGCGCCGATCTCGCTGGCGCAGCGGCTGGGCCGCGAGCTGCCGCGACCCACGGGGCCAGGCCGCATTCCCGATCTGCGCGCAGCGTCGGGGGAGCTCGGCGTCGAGCTGTGCCGCGCGATCAACGACCTGGTCACGGCCGGCCGCTCGACCCTGGCCGCGGCGGCGCTGCTCGGCCAGACCGCGGACGCCACGCGCGAGGAAGAGCTGCGCGAGCGGGTGGTCGAGCTCGCGTCGTTGCTCGAGCTGCTCGGCGTGCCGCGCGACACGGCGCTGCAGCGCTGCCTCGACACCGGCCGGCCCGAGGCCGTCGTCGAGCTGCTCGAGCAGGCGGAGCGCGTCGTGCGCGTGCCGTCGCCGCGCGGCGACCTGCTGCGCGTCGCGGACGGCATGCGCCCGGCGCTCGACCTGTACCGCGCCGCCGTGGGCCACGCGCTGGCCTGGCCCGGCGTGCTCGCGCTCGGGCTGCGCGAGCCGCGCACGCGCGCCGAGCTACACCGAGATGCGTCGGCGTGGCTGGACCTGCTGGCCTCCGAGTTCTTCCCGATCGAGGGCGAGGCGCGCGAGGCCAGGCTCGACCGCGTGCTCGGCCACCTGGAGAGCCGCGGCTGGGTCGAGCAGTCGGGTGACCGCTTCCGCGCGACCTCGGCCGGCGCGCCGTGGCTCGAGTTCCTGCGCGCGCAGCTGCAGCCCCTGCTCGAGGCCTACGGCGCGGTGGCGCGCGTGGTCGCCGAGACGAAGGGGCCGATCGCGCGCGATGCGCTGATCAAGCGCGCGCAGGAGGCGCAGCGCGAGGAGCTGCTCGTGGGCGAGTCGCGCTTCCCCGAAGGCGTCTGCGCGGTCGCCGCGGGAAATGCGCTCGAGCTGCTGCTGCGCCTGGGCGTGATCGTGGCCGACGGCAACCCGCTGCGCGCCGAGACCGAGTTCGCGCGCGGGCCGAGCTTCGACGCGCTCGCGGGAATGCGCGAGCGGCTGGCAGCGGGTCGCGCCAGCGGATAGAGTCGCGCGCATGGCGCTGGGCGCGAAGCGGTCGAAGGAAGGCACGCAGGTGCTGCGCTTCGGCTTTCCGAAGGGCTCGCTCGAGTCGATGACCGGGCAGCTCTTCGAGCGCGCCGGCTGGCGCATGAGCTTCCCCGAGCGCTCGCTGTTCCCGTCCATCGACGACACCGAGATCGAAGGCGTGTTGATCCGCGCGCAGGAGATGGCGCGCTACGTCGAGCAGGGCGTGCTCGACGCCGGCATCACCGGCTACGACATGGTCGTCGAGAGCCAGGCCAAGGTGCACGAGCTCGCCGAGCTGCGCTACGCGAAGACGAGCTTCCGGCCCACGCGCTGGGTGCTCGCCGTGCCCGAGGACTCGCCCATTTCGGGCGTCGCGGACCTCGCGGGCAAGCGCATCGCGACCGAGGCCGTCGGCCTCGTGACTCGCTGGCTCGAGACACACCACGTGAAGGCGCAGGTCGAGTTCTCGTGGGGTGCGACGGAGGTGAAGCCGCCGCTCCTCGCCGACGCGATCGTCGAAGTCACGGAGACCGGCTCGAGCCTGCGCGCCAACAAGCTGCGCATCGTCGAGACGGTGCTCGAGAGCACGCCGCGCCTCATCGCGAACGAGCGCGCGTACGGCGAGCCCTGGAAGAAGCGCAAGCTCGACCGCATGGCGCTCATGCTCACCGGCGCGATCGCGGCGCAGGGCAAGGTGGGCCTCATGCTCAACTGTCCGAAGGATCGCCTGCCCAAGGTGCTCGCGCTCCTGCCTGCGCTGTCGTCGCCCACGGTTTCGCCGCTCGCGGACGGGCGCATGGTCGCCGTGAACACGATCGTCGACGAGATGCGCGCACGCGACCTCATCCCCGATCTCGCCGACGCCGGCGCCAGCGGCATCGTCGAGTTCCCGATCACGAAGCTCGTCTACTAGGCCGCGGCGGCCGTGAGCACCGAACTCGTCTGCATCCTCCTCGTCGCGGCGTTCTGGGGCGGCTACCCGCTGGTCGCGCGGCTGTCGGGCTTCGGCGGGCCGCTCGGGACGCTCGTGCTCGGCATCGTGGCGCTCGTCCCGCCCGCCGCTGCGGCGTGGCTGGTCGGCGACACCGCGCGGCCGACGCGCGGCGAGCTGTGGCCCCTCGTGGTCGCGGGGCTCATGCAGGGCGCGGGGCTGATCGCGTTCGTGCGCCTCGCGACCGGCAAGCTCGAGGCTTCGGTCGCGATTCCCGTCTCGGACGTCGCGATGCTGATCGTGACGACCGTCGGCGCCATCTTGTTCTTCCACGAGGCCGTCACTCTGCAGAAGCTCGCGGGCTTCGGGCTGCTGCTCGCCGGGATCTTCCTCTTGCGCCCCGCTTGACCCCGACGCCGTCTCGTGTACGATCGCGCTCGCTCCGTGCTCGGAGCAGAGGAGGCGACGCATGACGGTCCAAGTCGAAATGCGCTCGAGCCTCCGGTCCGCTCCGGCGCGCGCTTAGCGCCGCACGGGGCCCGACGCTCTCGGCGAGGAAACCGCGAGCCGGAGGCACGAGCCCGAATGGCTCGAGTGTCTCTTCGCGACACCTCCTCGCCCGGAGCAGGACATTGTCGAAGGATCGATCGGCCTCGCCTTTGGGGGCGGGCCACTTCGTGCGCGGCGACCTCGCCGCGGCGGAGCGCGAGCACGTGCTCGCGCAGTTCGGCGGCCAGGGACTCGTCACCGACGTGCTCGGCGTCGTCGGCGACGGCAAGGAAGCGACCGTGTACGCGTGCGCTGCGCACCCGTCGGTGGGCGTGGACCTCCTCGCGGCCAAGGTGTACCGCGCGGACAAGTTCCGCGCGTTCCGCGGCGGCCGCGTGTACGCGGGCGAGCGCACGCCGCTCGACGCGCGCTCGAAGCGCGCGATGCGCGCGAAGACGCAGGCCGGGCGCGCGATCGCGCACCGCGAGTGGATCGCGTGGGAGTGGGAGACGCTGTGCCGGCTGTGCGACGCGGGCGCCGACGTGCCCGAGCCGCTCGCGCGCTCGGAGGACGCGATCTTGATGGAGCTCGTCGGCGACGCTGGCGGCGCCGCGCCCCAGCTGCGCTTCGTGGAGCTCGAGCCCGCAGTGGCGCGCGAGGCGCTCGAACGGCTGCTGCGCAACGTGGAGGTCTTCCTCGACCTGCACCTGGTGCACGGCGACCTGTCGGCGTACAACGTGCTCTGGGACGGCGGCCGGCCGCGCATCATCGACGTGCCGCAAGCGCTGAACCTGCACACGCACGCGGATGGTTACACGTATCTGTGTCGCGACGTCGCGAACCTGGAGCGCTACTTCGCGCGCTACGGGCTCGATTGTCGGGGCTTCGCCGACCGCGCCTGGCGGCGCTACCGGTGCGGCGAGCTCGGGCGGTAGCGTCGCCGTGCGCCAGGAGCGCCAGGCGCGCCGCGCAGAACTTCGCGGCGCGCGCGGTCGATCGTGTGTCCATGGGCGAGGCAGCTGCCGCAGAGACCTTCTTCCGGCTCGGGCAGGGGCGGATCAGCGGGTTCCTGTCCGTTTCGTTCGGGGCGCTGAGCGTCGGCACCGTGCTCTGCTTCCTGTTTCCGAGCTGGCTCACCACGCCGGAGCTGCGGAAGGTCTACGACCCCGAGGAGATCCGCCTGCTCCTGCGCGCGGGCATCTGCGTGTCGCTCGCCTTCGGCGCGCTCACGTTCGTGTTGAACCGCAAGAAGAAGCTCGGCGCGATCGGGATCCTGCTCACGTTCGCGGCGCTCTCACTCGGTGGCTGGAACGTGCGCGGCGCGCCGGTGCCGCAGCGCGAGCTGTCGCTCGGGCTCGACTGGCTGGTGCTCGACTTCCTCGTCTCGGTCGCGCTCTTCACGTTCATCGAGAAGGTGGTCCCGCAGTACGAGGCGCAGCCGATCCTGCGCGCCGAGTGGCAGCTCGACCTCGTGTACTTCGGTCTGAACCACTTGCTCATCAGCGTGGTGTTGCTCGTGGTGAACGGCTTTGCCCCGCTCGCCTTCGGCTGGGCGACGAACGCGCGCGTGCAAGCCGCGATCTGCGCGCTGCCCGTGCCGGCGCAGGTCGCGCTCCTCGTGCTCGCGGCGGACTTCGCGCAGTACTGGACGCACCGCACCTTCCACGAAGTGCCGTGGCTGTGGAAGTTCCACGCCATCCACCACTCGGCCGAGACCATGGACTGGCTCGCGGGCTCGCGCATGCACCTCGTCGACGAGCTGGCCACGCGCGCGCTCGTGATGGTGCCGCTCTACCTGCTGGGCCCCGCGAAGGCCGCGCTCGACGCGTACGTGCTCTTCGCCGCCGTGCAGGCCGTGCTCCTGCACGCCAACGTGGGGCTGCGGTTCGGGCCGCTCAAGTACGTGCTGAGCACGCCGCAGTACCACCACTGGCACCACAGCTCCGAGGCGTCGGCGATCGACACCAACTACGCCGCGCACGTGCCGCTCTGGGACCGCCTCTTCGGCACGTACCACATGCCCGTGCACGAGTGGCCGCACCGGTACGGCACCACGAAGCCGCTGCCCCGGACGTTCGTGGGCCAGCTTCTCCATCCCTTCCTCTCGAGCTAGAGGATCGCCGAGCGAAGCCGAGCGAGGGCCGTCCCGAGCGAGGCCGCAAGCGCCGGAGGCGCGCGCAGCGAGCCGCAGGCGAGCGAAGTCGATCAGATCTCGATCGTGTAGCCGTCGGGGTCGCTGAGGTAGGCGTACTTGCGCCGCTCGGTCGGCCCGTTGCGGCGGACGAGCTTGCCGCCGTGCTTCTCGACTTCGGCGATCGCGTCGTCGAGGCTCTGACCCTCGGCGAGATCGAAGCCGAAGTGATCGACGCCCGCGGCAGCGCCGGCCTTGCGGGCCTGCTCGGGGTCCCCGTTCAAGGTGAGCAGGTCGTTGGATCCCGGGGTCTGCAGGAAGACCATGTTCGGGCCGTCGCGGAACAGCTCCTTCATCCCGAACACCTGCGTGTAGAAGCGCAGGGAACGGTCGAGGTCCGCGACGTGCAGGTGCAGATGGTACAGACCTCTGGTCTTCACCATCGCGGAGTCGCCGTCAGCGCGGCGAGAGCTCGCGCAGGCCGCTGGCTTCCCACTCCTTCGAGAGCTGCGACAGGCGCTTCTGGAACTCTTCGAAGTCGTCGTCGAAGGAGAGGATGATCTCGGTGGTGCGCGGGATGTCGTCGCCCGACAGCAGCCCGCGGTAGCGATTCAGGTTGGCGAGGATCGCCTCGGCGACCTTGAGCGCGCGCTTCTCGGTCTTGATGAGCGGCGACTGCAGCGTGTAGACGTTGTTGCGGCCCCACAGGCTCTCGTCGCGCACGATCGCGATCTCGCGGTAGATGCCGTGGATCGGGTCGAAGTTGTACTCGACGCGGACCTCCTTGAAGATGTCCGAGTTGCCCGTGTAGAAGCCGCGCTCCTTCTCGACCTTGCCGAGCTGGCGGCAGCGGGGGCAGTAGAACGTGTCGCCGTGGTTCAACAGGAACACGCCCTTGGCGTAGTCCTCGCACTCGGTGTTCTCGCAGTAGCCCACGCCCCGCTTCATGCGCGCCATCTGACTCGACCGACCGAGGTCCTCGTGGCCCGTCATCTGCTCGCTCTCCCTAGGCGCCATGGCTTGACTCCAACTCGGCTCTGCGGCCGGCTTTGCGATCGACGCCGAGCGGCGCCAGTTTAGGCGACTCAAAGTCCGAAGACCGAAAAGCTCTCGCCACTTCAAATCGCCGCGTCCCTGTCGTTCTGCCGGTTCTGGCTCTGCCGGTTCTGCTGGCGCTTCTGCTCGTCCGCGTGCTGCGCTTCCGAGTCGCTGAGGGATGTTCCAACCTTCGTGCCAAGGCTCCCCGCGACCCCCGACACCGAGCGCCCCCCACTTGGCTCTTCAACGCTGTTCAGAACCTTTGACAACCGAACCTGCGCGTTCGCTGCAACTGCTCGAACCCACCGCGCTGCTCCCGATCTCGGCGGCTCGTCTCCGCGAAGTGGAAGCTCGCTCCCCACCGGAGCTGCACGGAACCTGCGCGAGAGCGGCGTCAAGAACGCGGAGTGCCACCTCGAGGAGGTGGAGCACGCAGGGCCAGGGTCAGGGTGGAGGGGAGCTTGCGCTTAGACGTCCGCAAGAAACGACGTGGAAGTCGCGAGAGCGACGGCCACAGGGATTTTTCTCCGTCGCTACCGGACTTGTCAACTGCGCCGCTGCACATCGCGGAGCGCCGCGCTGCGGGCGAGGCGGAGCTGCAGCGCATACCCCACGAGCACGAGCGCGGTGACCGCGTAGGCGGCCAGGACCCAGCCGATCCGGTCGTCCATCACACGCCCTCGCCGGCGCGCGGAGCGAGCGCGCGCGCCTGCAGGAAGGCCAGCTCGAGCCGCTTCGCGACGAGCCAGCCGAAGATCCAGACGAAGGCCACCATGCCCGCGCCGACCGTGCGGCCCATCTCGGCCGGCAGGCCTTCGCGCGAAGGGTCCGACGGGTGCATGGTCGAGCCCTGCGCCAGGTCGACGGCGAAGTAGACGAACGGAATCGCCGCGAGCCCGGCGATGCCGTACACCGCCGCGAAGGTCTTCGCCGTGTCGCTCCCGAAAGCGAAGCTGCGCAGGAACAGGTACGCCACGTAGATGAACCACAGCATGAGGGTCGTGGTGAGCCGCAGGTCCCAGACCCACCAGTGGCCCCACGCGGGCTTGGCCCAGATCGGCCCGACGAGCAGCATGAGCGAGCAGAACACCACGCCCACCTCGGCACCCGCGAGCGCCAGGTGGTCCCAGCGGTCGTCGCGGGTGCGCAGGAACATGGCGCCGCCGAGAGCCGACAGGGTGAAGCCGAAGTAGGTCGGGATGATCGCGGGGATGTGCACGTAGAAGATCTTCTGCAGCACGCCCTGCGTGACCTCGAGTGGCGCGTAGAAGACGACGAGCGCGAGCCACAGCGGCACGAGCACGAGCGCGGCGGCGCCCACCGAGCGCGAGCTCGGCGCGCGCGCGGGCACGTCGCGCGAGAGCCAGAGCAGCCACGCGAGCACCGCGAGCACCGACACCATCACCGCCGTCGCGACCATCGCCCTAGTCCTCCAGCACGTAGTCGAAGACGAAGTAGCCGATCAGCCCGAAGACCCAGTCGTAGAGCGCGAATGCGAGCCAGATCTGTGGCCGAGCTTCGCCCCCGCCCAGGCCCGCCGCCGTGAGCTTCGACGCGAACACCAGGATGGGCAGCGCCACGGGGAAGAGCAGCACCGGCAGGAGGAACTCGCGGAAGCGCGCGCCGATCGAGAGCGCCGAGAGCAGCGTCCCGACGGCCGCGAGCCCCGCGGCGCCGAGCAGGCCCGCACCCGCGCACGTGGCGAGGCCGGGCGACCAGTCGACGTCGAGGAACACCGTGAAGAGCGCGGCCGTCCAGAGCTCGACGCCGACGAGCGCGAGGAACGCCGCACCCGCCTTGCCCAGGAACACCCAGCCGCGGTCGACGGGCGCTTGCACGAGCAGCGCGATGGCGCCTTCCTCGGTCTCGGACTGGAAGCTCCGCGCGAGCCCGAGCAGCGACGTGAAGAGCAGCACGACCCAGAGCAGCGCGGGCGTCCAGGCCAGGCGCTCGGCTCTCGCCGACGGCGCGAACACCGAGAGCAGCGCCACCACGAGCAGCGCGAACACGGCCATGTGGCCGAGGCGGTCGCGGCTGCGCAGGTCGAGGCGCAGGTCCTTGCGCAGCACCGCACCGGCGACGGCGGCGCCGCTCACGCGAGCCTCCCGCGGGCCAGGTGGATCTCGCGGTCGAACTTGGGCAGCTCGGTCGCGGCGGCATGGCTCGAGACGAGGAGCGCGCAGCCCCGGTCGCGCAGCTCGGCCAGGAGGCGCGACAGCCGCTCGGCCGACGCGCCGTCCAGCGCGTTCCACGGCTCGTCGAGCAACAGCACGGCGGGCTCGCCGAGCAGCGCGCGCGCCAGGCCGACCCGGCGGCGGAAGCCCTGCGACAGCATGCGCGCGCGCCGGTCGAGCACCGGCGCGAGCCCGAGGAGCTCGGCGGTGCGCGCCGCGTCGGCGGTCGGCGCGCCGCGCAGCTTTGCGGCGAAGCCCAGGTTCTCGGCCACGGTGAGCTCGCCGTACAGGCCGGCGTCCTGGCCCAGGAAGCCGACGCGCGCGCGCACGGCGGCGTCGCGGCTCGCGAACGGATCGCGGCCGAGCACCCGTACACTTCCGCGTGTAGGACGCGTCAGCGCGCCGAGCACGCGCAGCAGCGTGCTCTTGCCCGCGCCGTTCGGCCCGCGCAGGAGCGCGAACGTGCCGGGCGCGAGCGAGAGGTCCACGCCGTCGAGCGCGCGGACGGCGCCGTAGTCCTTCGCGACGCCGCTCGCCTCGAGCGCGTTCACAGCGGCTTCCCGCAGGCCGCGCAGAAGCGGTCGCCCGCGCCGGGCATGCGGCCGCACGTGCACGGTTCGCGCGCGGCCTCGGGCTCCGGCGCGGTGGCCGCGGCGGCGCCGAGCCGCTCGCGCGCCAGCGCGGCGAGCGCCTCGCGGCGCAGGTCCTCGCGCAGGCGCTCGCGGTCCTCCTCGGACAGCTTGCCGGTCTCGAAGTCGTGCTCCAGGTCGCCGAGCGCGGCGGCGAGCGCGGCCTTGGCCGGGCTCGCCGGCTCGTCGGGATCGCGGGCCGGTGCGTCGCGCGCCCGCGCTTCGCGCGCGACGGGCGCGGCCACGAAGTAGAGCAGGGCGCCCGCGCCGAGCGCCGCCAGCAGCGCGACCCACGGCCGCGGCAGCGGGTGCGCCGGCGGCAGCGCGCGCACGCGCAGCGGCAGGTCCGAGCCCGCGGCCACGTCGAAGCCGAGGAACGCCTGGTAGATGAGGTCGTTCTGCGTCACGTGGCGGGCGGGGTGCAGCGAGCCGGCGTCGACGTCGATCCCGAAGTCCTGCACGTACACGCCGAGCTCGTCGACGGCGGTGGGTACACCGATCTGTGTCGATAGCGTCTCCGGGCTCTGTTCCAGGTCGTACTCGAGCTGCAGCGTGAAGCCCGAGTCGCCCGGGAAGATCGGCCCGCGGACCTCGGCCACGTCGCCGTTCATGCTCACGCCCTGCGGCATGCGCCCGAAGAACGACTCGACCTTGCCGTGGCCCGGCGAGAGCTGCACGCGGATGGGCGAGAGCGTCCCCTCGGGCACCACCACGACCGTCGGGTCCGGGTTCGAGACCGCCGCGCTGACCTGCACGTGCCACACGCCCGCGTTGCGCTCGACCACCCACTGCAGCGACGCGAGCCGCAGTCGGGACGTGTCGGAGCTCGCGTCGAACACGTGGAAGTCGCGCGTCTCGGTCTTCTTCTCCTCGCCGGGCGGGAACGCCGCGCTGCCGCCCGGGAAGGCGAGGCCGCCGTAGTACGCGCGCACCAGATAAGCGGCGGGCGCGGGCAGGTCGTCGAAGCGGTAGTGGCCGTTCGCGTCGCTCTCGGTGCGCCGCGAGATGCCGTTCTCCTGCGGGTCGAGCCCGATGACCTCGACGACCAGGTGCGCGGTCGCGCCCGGCTTGTGCGGGTGCGTGACGCGGCCCTCGATGACCGCGGCGCCCGCGCGCGCCGACAGGACCGCGAGCGCGACTGTCAGGAGTGCGGCGCGCGCGCTCATGCGCCTAGGCCGCCTCGCGTTCCGACTTCGCGCGCCGCGGCCAGAGCAGGATCGTGTTGCCGAACACGAACACGAGCGCGCCGATCCAGATCCAGTTCACGAGCGGATTCACGTATACCTTGAGCGCGGCGCGCTGGTCGGGCTCGAGGCCGGCGAGGATCACGTAGAAGTCCTCGTTCACCTGCGACCAGACCGCGGGGTTCGTGGTCGCCTGCTCCTGCTGGTAGTACATGCGCTTCTCGGGCAGCAGCATCGCGACGGGTTTGCCGTGCTCGTACAGCGCGAGCCGTGCGACCGCGCCCGCGAAGTGCGCGCTCGAGATCGGCTGCGCCTGGCGGTACTCCACGGTGTAGCCCGCCAGGTCCCACTTCTCGCCGGGCGCGAGCACCTTGGTCTCTTCGAGGTTGAACACCGCGCCCGCGAAGCCGACGAACATGAGGACCACGGCCAGGTGCACGATGTAGCCGCCGTAGCGCCGCGGGTTGCGCCCGACGAGCCGCGCGACCGCGACGAGCGGGCTCTCGCCGCGGCGCATGCGCGAGCGGACGCCGCGGAAGTACTCCTCGCCGATCGTGCCCGTGACGAACGCGCAGAGCGACAGGAACGCGAGCGGGTAGAAGCGGCGCAGCCCGCACGCGAACAGCACCGCCGCGGTGAGCGCCGCCACGCCCGCCGGCCACAGGAAGCTCTTGCGCAAGTTCACCCAGGTCGCGCGCCGCCACGCGAGCAGCGGCCCGACGCCCGTCAGGAACAACAGGAAGATCGCGATCGGCCCGACGAGCCGCTGGAAGAAGGGCGGGCCGAGCTGGATCTTCGTGCCCGAGATCCCCTCCGAGACCACCGGGAACACCGTGCCGTAGAACACCACCGCGAGCAGTGCCATGAAGGCGTAGTTGTTGAGCAGGAAGCCGGCCTCGCGCGACAGCATGGACTCGAGCCGCGTCTGGCTGCGCAGCTCGGGCACGCGCCAGATCACGAGCGCCGCGTAGCCCACCACGAGCAGCGTGACGTAGCCGAGGAACAGGTTGCCGAACCAGCCCGCGTTCGCGAACGCGTGCACGGATTGCACGACACCGCTGCGTGTCAGGAACGTGCCGAACACGCACAGCGCGTACGCCAGGCCGATCAGCGCGAAGTTCCAGATCTTCAGCATGCCGCGCTTCTCCTGGATCATCACCGAGTGGATGAACGCGGTGCCGGCGAGCCACGGCATGAACGACGAGTTCTCGACCGGGTCCCAGCCCCAGTAGCCGCCCCAGCCGAGCACCTCGTAGGCCCAGCGCCCGCCGAGCACGAAGCCGCAGCCGAGGAAGAACCAGCCCGTGAGCGCCCAGCGGCGCGTCGTCTTGAACCAGGTGGTGCCGAGCTCACCCGTGATGAGCGCCGCTGCGGCGAAAGCGAACGGCACCGAGAGCCCGATGAAGCCCGTGTACAACACCGGCGGGTGTATGAGCATGACCGGGTGTTGCAGGAGCGGGTTCATGCCCTGGCCGCTCGACCACGCCTGGCCCGCCGGCAGCGGCGCGTAGGGGCTCGTCACCCACGACACGATCGAGCCGAAGAACACGACGTTCACCATCATGACCGCGATCACCCACGGCATGAGCGTGCGGTTCCGCTGCCGGTTCTGCAGCACGACGATGAAGCTCATCAGCCCGAGCATGAACGTCCACAAGAGCAGCGAGCCCGCCTGGCCGCCCCACAGCGCCAGCTTGAACGGCAGCGGCTGCTCGCGCGCCGAGATCTGCGCGACGAACGCGAGATCGAAGCGGTCGCCGACGAGCGCGGCCTCGACGCCCAGCATGGCCAGCACGAGCAAGGCGAACACGGCGATCACGGCGCGCTCCGCGCTGCGCACCCAGGCCGGCTGTCCGCGCAGCGCGCCGAACGCCGCTGCGGCGCCCGCGTACACCGCGAAGAACACCGAGAGCGGTAGCGCGAGTCCTCCGAGTGTGACGAGCAAGCTGCCTCCGTCGGCGCGCGCGGGGCGCGCCTAGGTCTTCGCGCCGGCCTTCGACTCGTACTTCGAGGGGCACTTCGCCATCACGCGCTCGGCGAGGAACGTGCCCGCTTCGTAGTGACCTTCGACCACCACTTCCGCGCCGTCCTTGAACATGTCCGGCGTGTCGATGCCGAGATAGCGGACGGGCAGGGGATGGCCGCCGGCCTTGTCCGCGACCGTGAAGTCGACGTGGCCCGCGCCGAGGTCGCGCGCGATCGAGCCCGCGACCACGAAGCCGTGCACGCGCGCCGCCTGCGCGGCCTCGCCCGACGGCGCGTTGGCGAACGAGGCGACGTCCGCGTAGTAGCGGAACGTGCCCTCGCCGGACGCGCCGAGCGTGAGGACGATCACGACGCCGGCGAACACCGAGAACGCCGCGATCGCGATCTGCACGCCTTTGGACATTCGCCGCCCCCGTCCCGCAAAGCCCGCCGCAGGGTAGATTTGCGCCCGGATCGGGTCAATCAGCTCCGGTCACGGAAATCGTCAGACTCTCGTCGCACGCCCTCGATGAACAAGATCGACAGGAAAGGGTGAACTCTGCAGGCCGAGCTTGCCGCCGATGCTGCCGATTCGAGCGCGTTTCCTGCCGACGGCCTGCCGGAGGTCGCCGTGCTCGGCCGCTCGAACGTCGGCAAGTCGACCCTGATCAACCGGCTCGTCGGCCGGCGCGGCCTCGCGCGCACGAGCTCGACCCCGGGGCGCACGCGGCGCATCCACTTCTACCGCGTCGAGGGGCGGGCGTATCTCGTGGACCTGCCCGGCTTCGGCTACGCGTCGGGGCCGAAGTCCGAGCGCGAGGCGTTCGCGCCGCTGGTCGAGTCGTACCTGGTGCACGGGCGCGTGCCGCTGCGCGGCGCGCTCGTGCTGGTCGACGCGCGGCGCGGCGCGCAGGACGGCGAGCGCGAGCTCGCGCGCTGGCTCGCGAGCGAGGGCATCGACGCGCGCGCGGCGCTCACCAAGTGCGACAAGCTCGGGCGTGCCGAAGTGGCACGCGCCCGGACTGCGCTCGCCGCGGAGCTCGGCATGGCGGAGGAGCACGTCGCCGCGGTGTCGGCGGACCAGGGCACGGGCCTGGGTCCGCTCGCGCGCTGGCTCCGCGACTGGAGCGGGCTCGAGTTCAGACGTCCTGACGGCGCGAGCTTCGCAGACTGAAGAGCTCGCGCAGGTCGAGCACGCGCTCCGAGACCCGCTCCTCGTGCAGGTCGCGCAGCCGGCCTTCGAGCAGGTCGGCCAGGCTGACGATGCCGAGCACGCGCCGCGGCGCCTCCTCGGCCGCGACGGGCGCGCGCGTCACGCCGCGCTCCGCGAACAGGTGCGCGGCCTCGCGCAAGGTCATGTCGGGCCGGCAGACGACCGGCTCGCGCAGGCCGAGCTCGCCGAGCGACCGGGCGCGGTCCGTGCCGGGGTCGAGCGCGGCGAGCACCAGCTGGCTGCGCGTGACGATCCCGGCGAGCTCGCCCGCGTCGTCGAGCACCGGAAAGAGCCGCCCGCCCTTGCCGCTCCCGTTCGCCGAGCCGAGCGCGGCGACGAAGGGCGCGAGCGCGTCGCCGAGCCGGTCCTTGGTGCGGAGCGCCGTGAACTCGCGATTCATGACGTCGCCGACGAGCAGCATCTCGAGCGGATCGACGGAGTACTCGCGCGTCAGGTGGAAGCCCTTGCGCGCGACCTTCTCGGTGAGCACCGAGCGCTTGAGCGTGAGCACCGACAGGCCGTACGCCGCGCTGGACGCGATCGTCAGCGGCACGAGCGCGGTCCAGTCGTGCGTGAGCTCGAGCGCGAAGATCACGCCCGTGAGCGGCGAGCGCATCACGCCGCCCATGGTCGCCGCCAGGCTGACGAGCGACCAGAAGCCGGGCGCGACGGCGGGGAACGCGCGCGCTTCGAGCGCGCCCAGCGCCGCGCCGATCATGAAGACGGGCGCGAGCACGCCGCCCGACGTGCCGGAGCCGAGCGACAGCGACCAGATCAGGGTCTTCACCACGAGGATCCCGACCACGAGCGAGAGCTCGGCGTTGCCGCGCAGGAAGGTGGCGATCACGTCGTAGCCCACGCCCAGCGCGCGCGGCTCGACGAGGCCGCCGACGCCGATGATCACGCCGCCGATCGCGGGCCACCACGCCCAGTGCACCGGCAGGCGCTTGAAGGTGTCCTCGGAGAGGTACACGAGCCGGGTTGCCACGAGGGCGAGCACGCCGCCCGAGAGACCCGCTCCGACGCAGCAGAGGTATTCGAAGCCACCGAGCGGCGGCGCGAGCGCCGCCGTCTGGAACAGCGCATCGGGCCCGAGCACGTGCGCGCGCAGGATCGCCGCGACCGCCGCCGATGCGCTCACGGGCAGGAAGCTGCGCGGCCGCCACTCGAAGAGCAGGAGCTCGACCGCGAGCAGGATCGACGCGAGCGGCGCGTTGAAGGTCGCCGTCATGCCGGCGGCGGCGCCGGCGACGAGCAGCGTCTTCCGTTCGTCGGCGGTGAGCTCGAGCAGCTGCGCGCAGATGGAGCCGAACGCGCCGCCCGTCATGATGATCGGGCCTTCGGCGCCGAACGGGCCGCCGGTGCCGATCGAGATCGCCGCCGACACCGGCTTCAGGATCGCGATGCGCGGGCGCACCTTGCTGCCGCCGCGCAGGATGGTGTCGATCGCCTCGGGCATGCCGTGGCCGCGGATCGCCTCCGAGCCGAAGCGCGCCATCGCGCCCACCACGAGCCCGCCCGCGACCGGCGCGAGCAGGATGAGCCAGGCCGAGTGCGGCGCGCTCGCGGGTGAAACCGCCGCGAGCGACAGGCGCTGGAAGAACACCGCATTCGTGATGAAGGCGATGAGCGCGAGCAGCGCCGCAGCGACGTACGTGCCGATCACGCCCACGCCGCAGGCGAGGAGCACGATCGGGATCGTCCGCGGCGACAAGCTGAAGTCGCCGAGCCGGTCCGGCGCGCGAACACTCGGCGTCTCTGGCCCTGGCTCCAACGCGGCAGCGAGACTATCGGACGAGCGCTGGCGGCGCCCCTGCCACGTCCCGCTGCACCCCGGGCTAGACTCGGCCGGTGGAACGGAGCGAGACGCGCATCCTGTGCACACACGCGGGCAGCCTGCCGCGGCCGGCCGAGCTCGACGCGCTGCACGTGCGCAAGTTTCGCGGCGAGGCCGTCGACCCCGCAGCGCTGGCGGAGCGGTCGGCCGCGGCCGTCGCGCGCGCCGTCGAGCGGCAGCTCGACGCCGGGATCGACGTCGGCAACGACGGGGAGCAGGCGCGCGGCAGCTTCTTCACGCATGTGACCGAGCGCATGACCGGCTTCGGCGGGCAGTCGCGCCGGCCCTTCATGCGCGACCTCGTCGACTACCCGAGCTTCGTGCGGCTCAAAGCGCCCGACTTCGCGCGCGACATGGTGAACCTCTTGACCGCGCCGCGTGCGGAAGGTCCCGTGCGCTCGCTCGGCGGCGGCGCGTGCGCGGAGGAGTGCGAGCGCTTCGCGGCGCTGCTGGCCGCCTCACCGCGCCGCTTCGCCGAGGCGTTCGTCACGGCGCCCTCGCCGGGCATCGTCGCGGCAGCGCTCGAGAACGCGTACTACCCCGACCTGGGCGCGTACGTCGAGGCCGTGGGCGCGGCGCTGCAGCCCGAGTACGAGGCCGTCGCGGCGCGCGGCTTCGTGCTGCAGATCGACGCGCCGGACCTGGCGATGGAGCGCCACACGCTCTTCGCCGACCGCCCGCTCGACGAGTTCCTCGCCTTCGCCGCGCGCGTCGTCGCGGCGCTGAACGCGGCGCTTGCGAACGTGCCGCGCGAGCGCGTGCGGCTGCACGTCTGCTGGGGGAACTACGAGGGTCCGCACACGCACGACGTCGAGCTCGCGCCGCTCCTGCCGATCCTGTACGGCGCGCGCGCGGGCGCGCTCGTCTTGTCCATGGCGAACCCGCGCCACGCCCACGAGCACCGCGTGCTGCGCGAGCACCCGCTGCCGCGGGGCTGGAACCTGGTGGCGGGCGTGATCGACACGACCACGAACTACGTCGAGCACCCCGAGCTCGTCGCCGAGCGCATCGAGCGCGCAGCCGCGGCGGTCGGCGATCCGCGGCGTGTGCTCGCGGGAACCGACTGCGGCTTCGCCACGGCCGCCGGGCTGGGCGAGGTCGCCGAAGAGCTCGTGTGGGAGAAGCTGCGCGCGCTCTCCGCGGGCGCAGCCCTCGCATCCAAACGGCTCTTCTAGCCGAACTCAGCGTCGGCCGAGCGGCGTCGGACTATCTCGCGGCCGCGGCCAGCGCGGCGGGATCGATCTCGATCCGAGCCTCGCTGCGCAGGTGCGCGAGCTCGGCGTCGAATTCCGTCTGTGCGCGGACGAGCCGCAGGCTCGCCTCGACCTGCGGGCGCACGGCGCCATACGACAGCGGCTCGGTGCGGACCTCTTCGAGCTCGACGAGCGACCACGACCCGGCGCGAAGCACGGCCGCGCGCTGACCCGGCGCCGTGAACGAGAGCGCCTCGGGCACGACGCTCGCGGGCAGCGCGTCCTGCGGCAACGGCCCGATCGTCTCCGCGGTCGCGGCGTCGAGCCGCCCGGTCGCGCCGAGCCGCCGGTCTTCGGCGCGCGCCGCGGCCTCGGTTGCGAAGCCCTTGCGCAGCAGCCGCCATTGCCGCCGAACGAAGCGCGTCTTCGTGGCTTCGTAGTGAGTCCGCAGCTCGTCGTCCGTGAGCGCGAGTGAGTCGCGCATCGAGGCGAACAAGGCATCGCGCAGCTGCTCTTCGTCCCGGAGCGAGGCCGGGGCGTCGCTAGAGGCCTTGCCGAGCCCACGGCGCAGAGCCTCCTCGGCCGCGAGATGACGGTCGATGGCGCTGTCGACCTTCGCCCGCGGACTCGGCTGGCCCGCCTCGGAACCGCTGGAGACCGCCTCCAAGGCGATCGGCTGGCCGTTCACGCGCACGACCGGCGCAGGAGGCCTCGGCTCGGATGCTCGGCACGCGACGGCGATCCAGCCGGCGGCGAGCAAGGCAATGGCATGACTCGGCTTCAAGACCCGAGATGGTAACTCACCGGTGATGCGATTCGGGGAACTCTTGAGGAGTTCGACGCATGTCGCGGACGGCCTCGACGGTCCGGAGGCGGTCGGATCCCATGGTTGCCGTTCATCGCACGAGGCGGATCGACGTGGACTCACTTCGAGTCAGGGGCCGTGTCGAGATATTCGACCGAGCTCTGCGGCCCTGGATGATCTCCTCTTGGACTGAAGCCACCGGTCACCCAGATCCGGCCGTCGGGAGTCACAGCGCTCGCGTGGCAGCCAAACGGGCGTGGGAGCGGCGGACCCTCTGACCAGCGATCCGTCGCGGGGTTGTACACGTCGACCGTGTCCACCGAAACACCTGCGCAGTGCGGTGTGCCGCCGATCACGTAGATGAGCCCGTCCTTGCCTGTCGCCGCCGTGAGATCCTGGCGCGGGTGCGGCATCGGTGCGCGCTCCTGCCAGCGATTCGTCCCCGGGTCGTACACCTCTGTCGCTGGCAGCGCAAAGCGCTGCAGGATCGCCTCCTTCGCGGACTGTAGGCGGATCTCGGGGTCGTTCGACTGTTCGATGCCGCCGCCTCTGCAGGCGCAGCCCCCGAACACGTAGAGCTTTCCGTCAGGGCCGAAGGCCGAGGCATGCGCCCAACGTGCGTGAGCCATGGGTGCGCCGCTCTTCCATGAGTCCGTGTGCGGGTCGTACATCTCCAGGGCGTCCAACACATCTCCGCCCCCTCTCTCGAAGCGGCCTCCTTTCCCACCTGAGAGGTAGAAGCGTCCATCCGGTCCTGTCGCGGTCGATCCCCTCTCCCGTTGCCATGCTGGAATCGAATCCTCGCGGTCCACGCGCTTCGTCCAGAACTTCGCGAGCTGGTGCAGCACCGGTCCTTCGGGCTGGTCCCACACGCCGCGCGCAGCGTCGAAGTAGATCGGACCGATGTGCTCGAACCAATAGGCCCGCGTGCCGCCGTCGCTGCCACCGAAGATACCTTCGTGGACGGAGCTCTCCTCAGAAATCCGCTCTTCGCTCGTAGGAACCTGGGTCCGGTCAAAAATGACGCCGGGCTGCTTCGATCCGGAGAGAACCGTCGTGTAGAAATGCAGGACTGAACGGTGCTGGTACTTGGGCGGCGGAGGGCCTTGCCGCCAAGTGCCGTTCGGGTCTAGGACCTCGAGCGCGTTCGCGTGGAGCGCTGCGTCTCGAAAGCCTTTCGGGCTCTGGGTCCAACCGCCGAACACGATCACCTGACCCTCCGCGGTCGCGGCGGCGGCATGGAAATACCGAGGAGCGGTCAGCGGTGGACCCTCGTGCCAGTCATGTGCGCGGTCGAGCGCAGCCGTGGCCAGGGCTACGCCCAAGAGACGACCTGACGTGCCCCCCGAAAACTGGCCGATTTAGAATGAGAGTTCTCCTCAAACACCGAGAGGAGAACGACGGTGCGGAAGAGCCGATTCAGCGAGGAGCAGATCATCGGCGTGCTGCGTGAGGGGGAGACGGGCCGCAAGGTGGCCGACGTCTGCCGGAAGCACGGGATCAGCGAGCAGACGTATCACCGCTGGAAGCAGAAGTACGGCGGGATGCAGGTGAGCGAGGCGCGGCGACTGAAGCAGCTCGAGGACGAGAACCGACGCCTCAAGAAGCTGGTCGCGGATCTGAGCCTGGACAAGGAAGCGCTGCAGGACGTGCTGAGCCGAAAGTGGTGAAGCCCGCGGCGAGGCGAGAAGTGGTGGCGTACGTCGGCCAGCGCTTCGGGATGAGCCGGAGCCGAGCTTGCGGGCTGATCCGAATGCACCGATCGACGTGCCGCTATCGAAGTCGCCGAGGCGACGACGGAGAGCTGCGGCGAAGGATGCTGGCGCACGCCGCGGCGCGACCGCGCTTTGGCTACCGACGCATCCATGTGTTGCTGCGACGCGAGGGAGAGCTTGTGAACCACAAGCGCGTGTACCGGATCTATCGAGACCTCGGGCTGCTCGTGCGACGACGACGGCGCAAGCGTGTGGCGCCGTTGCTGCGCCGGCCGAAGCCCGTTCCGGCGGCGCCGAACGAGCGGTGGTCAATGGACTTCACCGCGGACACGTTGGCAGACGCACGCCCGTTCCGAACCCTGAACCTGGTCGACGACTGGAGCCGCGAGTGTGTGGCGATCGAGGTGGCTCGCTCGATCCCCGGCGAGCGAGTCACGCGCGTGCTCGATCGGCTCGCGCTCGAGCGCGGCCTGCCTCGCACGATCGTGGTCGACAACGGCCCCGAGTTCGCAGGTCGCGCGCTCGACCAGTGGGCGTTCGAGCGCGGCGTCGAGCTGCACTTCATCGAGCCGGGCAAGCCGATCCAGAACTGCTACGTCGAGAGCTTCAATGGCCGCTTCCGCGACGAGTGCTTGAACCTGAACTGGTTCACAAGCCTGTCGGACGCGATCGCCAAGATCGAGGAGTGGCGAGTCGACTACAATCGACATCGCCCTCATGGGTCCCTCGGGGATCTGTCCCCGGAGGAGTTCGCGCTAAGAGCGCTTCACGGACCGGAGAAGACAAAAGCCGGAGAACTCTCAGCTAGAACTGGCCAGTGAAGGGGGGCACGTCA
>DATJZN010000016.1:0-125901 GCA_035499075.1 Myxococcota bacterium
GTGCTGCGGCGCGCGCTCGCGAATCTGGCGCCGGGGCTCTCGACCGGCTGCAACGGTTAAGGGAGGGAGTCGCGGAGCTCAGGCGGGTTCGAGGGCGAAGCCGGCGCGACAGCGGATGTCGCGCGAGGACGCGCCGACGGAGAGCTCGAATTCGCCTGGCTCCGCGACCCAATCCTTCCGCGCCGGCTCCCAGAACGACAGCGCGCGCGGCTCGAGCGCGAAGCGCACCACCTGCGTCTCGCCGGGCTCGAGCGCGAGCTTCGCGAAGGCGCGCAGCTCCTTCTCGGGCCGCGCGACGCTCGCCGCGAGATCGCGCACGTAGAGCTGGACCACTTCCTGGCCTGCGCGGTCGCCGCGGTTCGTGACTTCGACCGAGACGTCGAGTGACTCGCCGGAACGCAGCCGATCGGTCGCGCAGCGCAGGTTTCCGTACTCGAAGCGCGTGTACGAGAGGCCGTGTCCGAACGGGAGCCGCGGCTCGATCCCGCGCCGTTCGTACCAGCGGTAGCCCATGAACAGGCCCTCGCCGTAGACCGAGCGGCCGCGCTCGCCGGGCCAGTCGAGGAACGCGGGGGTGTCCTCGAGGCGCTTCGGCACCGTGTGCGGCAAGCGCCCCGCGGGGTTCACGTCGCCGAACAAGACGTCGGCGAGCGCATTGCCCTGCTCCTGGCCGGCGTACCAGAGCTGCACGGCCGCGGGCACGCGCTCGAGCCACTCCAAGTCGACGGGCGCGCCCGCGTTCACCACCGCGATCGTGTGCGGGTTCACGGCGGCGACGCGCCGCACGAGCTCCGCCTGGCGACCGGGCAGCGCGAGCGACGTGCGGTCGTGGCCCTCGCTCTCCCACTCCTCGTTCGAGCCGACAACGACGATGGCGGCGTCGCTCGCGGCGGCGAGCGAGACCGCGCGCTCGAGCAGCTCGTCCGCGGGCTCCACGTGCAGGCAGCCGGCCTTCAGCCCGCCGAGTCCGATGCGGTCGACGTTCGCGAAGTCGAGCTCGACCTCGACCGCGCGGCCTGCCTCGAGCCTGCGCGAGCCGCGCACCTCGGCCGAGCCCAGGTTGAAGAACGCGTCGCCCGGCGTCTGCTGCGTCCAGTTGTCGACGACGAGCTCGCCGTCGACGAAGAGCCGGCTCTTTCCCGCGGAGACGAGCGAGAACTCGTGCACGCCCGACTCGCGCGGCACGAGCGTGCCGCGCACGCGCGCCGAGAACGCGCGCGGGTCGATCTCGGGCGCAAAGCGGCCGAACCAGGTGAAGCTCGCCTCGCGCGAGCTCGACGTGCGCGCGGGCGCCCCGCTCGGCTCGTGGCCGTTCCACATCTCCACCGCCAGGGCTCCGGACAGGAGCGGCTCGGCGATTGCCGGCAGCGTCTTGTGGCTCGTGCACCCGCTCTCGAACGCGATTTCGACGCCGTCGCCGCAGCGCTTGCGGATGCCCTCGAGAGGCGACACCACATAGTGTGGGCGCACGCGCGCGCTGCCGCCGCCCTGCACCACGGCGACCGCCCCGTTCGGTCCGATCACCGCGAGCTTGCGCAGGCGCCGCGCGTCGAGAGGCAGCGCGGGCGCGCCGCCGCGGACGGGCTCGTTGCGCAGCAGCACGATTGCCTCGGCGGCCGCGCGCCGGGCGATCGCGCGGTGCTCGGGCCGGTCGATCGACTGCTCGCGCTCGACCGGCGCGCGTTCGAACGCACCGGTGCGCTCGGCGAGGCGCAGCAGGCGCAGCACCGCGGTGTCGAGCACTCCCTCGTCGAGCTCGCCCGCGCGCACCGCGACCGCGAGCTTCGCGCCGAGCCGCCGCGCGGGCCCCGGCATCTCGAGGTCGAGACCCGCGCGCGCGGGGTTCACGTCGCTGTACGTGCCGTACCAGTCCGAGATCACGGCGCCGTCGAAGCCCCATTCGCCCTTCAACAGCTCGCCGAGCAGCCACGGGTGCTCGCTCGCGTAGATGCCGTTCAGGCGGTTGTAGGCCGACATCACGCACCACGCCCCGGCCTCGCGTACCGACGCCTCGAACGGCACCAGGTACAGCTCGCGCAGTGCGCGCTCGCCGACTTCGGACGAGATCGACATGCGCTCGAACTCCTGGTCGTTCGCGACGAAGTGCTTCACGCACGCGGCGACGCCGCGGCTCTGGACGCCGCGCACGAACCCGACCGCGATGCGCGCGGACAGGTGCGGATCCTCCGAGTGGCACTCGAAGTTGCGGCCCGCGAGCGGCGAGCGGTGCAGGTTCATCGTGGGGCCGAGCAGCACGTGTGCGCCCTTCGTGCGCGCGTCATCGGCGATGGCGGAGCCGACCGCGCCGGCGAGCTCGGGGTTCCAGGTGGCGGCGAGCGCGGTGCCGCACGGGAACAGGGCCGACGTCGCGCCCTCGCCCATGTGCACGCCGCGCGCGCCGGAGGGGCCGTCGGACAACACGAGCGCGGGGATGCCCAAGCGCGGGACGCCGACCGTGTGCCACAGGTCTCTGCCGGCCGTGAGCGAGGCCTTCTCGTCGAGCGTGAGCTTGCGGACGAGGTCGAGGATGCGCGGCGTGTCGCCCATCGCGGCCGCGATCGTATCACGCAGGGAAGCGCGGCACTCCCGGCTCGAGCTCGATGCGCAGCGCGTTCGTCGCGAACGACACGGTATGGTAGAAGCCCGCGAGCACGATCAGCTCCACGAGCTGCGCGGGCTCGAACTGCGCCGCGAGCTCGCGCCACAGCGCGTCGCCGACGTCGGCGCGGTCGTGCAGCGCGTCGCAGAGCGCCAGCACGGCGCGGTCGCGCGGCCCGAACGATGCGGGCAGGGGCTCGCGCAGGCAGGTCGCGCGCACTTCGTCCTCCGACAGCCCGGCCCGCGCGGAGAACACCGCGACGTGTACGCCCCACTCGTACTCCGAGCCGCAGCGCGCACAGGTGCGCAGGATCGCCAGCTCGCGCTCGCGCAAGCCGATGCTGCCGCGGTCGAGCAGGCCGCCGGCCAGAAATCGCGCCAGCACGCGCGGGTTCTGCCCGAGCGTGCGGAACAGGCGCAGCGGCTCCGCGCCGGGCGGCGTCAGCTGCGCGAGCACGGCGTCGGCCTCCGGGCCGAAGGGCGGGGCTGCGGGGGGAATCCGGGGCTCGTCCATGGGGCCTCCCGAGTGCTACGCTTATCGTAGCACACCGCTACTTAATCGGTAGCAATGAGGTTCACATGGCAACGCCGCGCCCCGGAGCGCCCGTCCGCGGCTCCCGCACCGGCCGCCCGATCATGGCCGCGCTCGACCTGCTCGGCCGGCGCTGGGCGCTGCGCGTGCTCTGGGAGCTGCGCGACGGCGCGCAGAGCTTCCGCGCACTGCAGGCGCGCTGCGACGAGGTCTCACCCACGGTGCTGAACGCGCGCCTGCGCGAGCTGCGCGAGTCGGGCATCGTGCGGCACGCCTCGGGCTCGGGCTACGCGCTCTCCGAAGCCGGTGAGTCACTCCTGGCGGCGCTCGCACCGCTCTCCGACTGGGCCGCGCGTTGGGCACGCGCGCGCCATCGCTGACGCGAGTCGCCAGCGGGCGCGCTCCCTAGGCCTCGTCGTGCACCTCGTCGATCACGTAGGTGCCGCTGCGCGCATCCTTGTGGATCGCGATCAGCTTGTTCTTCTGCGCGTCTTCGAGCAGCCGCGAGAACGAGCGGTACCCGTGGTACTCCTCGTTGAAGCCCGGGTTCTTGCGCTTCATGGTCTCCTTCACGAGCGAGCCGTGCAGCTCCTTGTTCTCGCGCTGGAGCGCTTCGACGGCGTCGAGCAACAGCTCGAACGCCTCCTGTTGCTTCTTCGGCAGCTCGCGCGCCTTCGGCGCCGGCTTCCGCTCGGCGGTCTTCCGGACGAGGTCGTCGTAGTAGATGAACTCGTCGCAGTGCTCGATGAACATGGGCGACGTCGAGTTCTTCACGCCGCAGCCGATCGTGTGGCGGTTGTTCTCGCGCAGCTTCGCGACGAGCGGCGAGAAGTCCGAGTCGCCCGACACGATCACGAACGTGTCGATGTGCGACTTGGTGTAGGAGAGCTCGAGCGCGTCGACCACCATCTTGATGTCCGCGCTGTTCTTGCCGGTGAGCTTCGAGCCCGGCATCTCGATCAGCTCCACGCCGTTCTCGTGCAGCGGGCGCCGGTAGTCGGGGTACTTCGTCCAGTCGGCGTATGCCCGCCGCGTGACCACGTTGCCCTTGTCGATCATGCGCCGGAGCACGAGCGAGGCGTCGAACAGCTTGTAGTGGGCGTCGCGGCAGCCGATCACGACGTTCTCGAGATCGATGTATACGGCGATGACGTGCGGACTCTCGGGTGCGGTGGCCATGGCTCTCCTTCGGGGGAAGCGCGACGCATGATACAGGTCCGCCCCCGAAGCCGCGACGAGCCGGCGCATGCGCCCGAAACGGGCTTCCCGGCCCGGAGTGGCGCGCTCGGACGGTGCAGACGGCCCGTACTCGGGGCGTCGGAGCAGCCGACCGGATTCGACGAGTGACTCGTGATGTCTCGAGTCACTGTAGAGAAACCGGGACGGCCCCGAGCGTCCGGACTCGGTCGAGTTCGGGATGTTCGGCTTCGGCGAGCTCGACGGCATGCAGGGGCTGGCAATGCCGTTCGCGCCGCCGCTGCCTCGCAGTCAGTCTCTCGGGTGCGGCTTTTTCCGCTTGCTTTTCGCGTTCGTTCGCGGCCGAATACCTTCGCGCTTGCCTTGCCTTTTCCGCCGTCATCCAATCGCACCGTAGGAGGACCCCCCAAGATGACCATCTCGCGCCTTTCCCTCGCGGCGGCCTTCCTGGCCGCGCTCGCCTGTCCCGCGCTGCGCGCAGGCGCCGGGACGACGACGATCACCGCGCACCCGCTCTCGATCAGCTTCCGGGCCGTCTCCCAGCTCACGGGTGACAGCGGCAACCAGCAGCCCGAGAAGGACGGCGTCCGCTCGGCCGATCTCTACGACGCGTGCGTGTTCGCGCCGCCGACGAAGACCCAGGGCGTCTTCATCTTCTTCGACTGCTCGGGCCCGCCGCCCGGCACGGCCACGATCCTGGCGATCGACACGCAGCCGGTGACGTTCAAGGCCAACGTGGGTACGGTCGAGTTCGGCACTCCGACCGTGCTGACCACCGTCACCGCGGGCACCGTGCTGAAGTCGATCAAGGTCCCCGCGTCGGTGACCATCAGCTGCCCCACGACGAACACGGCCATGACGTTGAACGGAGTGCTCAACCTGAACTACGCGGCGTTCCCGAACAACGGCCCGATCTGTCCGAGCTCGGGCAGCTTGAAGCTGACCGGCGGCGGCACGGTGACCGGGATCGACTCGATCATCGACGACGGCTCGAGCATCAAGATCAACAAGCGAAACGTGGGGATCAACTCGATCCCCGCGGCGCCGTGACGAGCAGCGTCGCCTTGCCGATTCACGGCTTCTCACTTGTCTTGCATCGGCCGCCGTCATCCAATGGCGGTCGAGGAGGAACCCCCAACATGTTCCGGACTCCAACCACGATCCTCGTCGTCGCAGCGACGTTCGCAGCCGCTTCGCTCTTCGTCCCGGCGCGCGCACGCGCCGGCGAGACGGTCATCACCGCACACCAGGTCACGCTCAGCGTGAAGTCGGTCTCGCAGCTCACGGGCGACAGCGGGAACGACAAGCCCGACAAGATCGGCATCAATCAGAAGGACCTGTTCACCGTGTGCACGACCCAGGCGCCGACGAAGACCCAGGGCGTGTACGTGTTCTTCGACTGCGCCGGTCCGCCGCCCGGCACCCACACGCTTCTCGCGATCGACACGCAGCCGGTCACGTTCATCGCGAACGTCGGGACGATGACCTTCGGCGAGCCGCTCGTGCGCACGACGTCGAAGGGCGGAACGGTGCTGAACTCGATCAAGGTGCCCGTGACGGTCAACATCAACTGCAACGGCGGCACCACCACGGCCACGCTCGACGGGATCCTGAACCTGAACTACAAGGCGTTCCCGAACGGCGGCCCCATGTGCCCGAACAACGGCACGTTGAAGATCACTGGCTTCTCGGACAGCACGGGCGTCGAGTCGATCGTCGACGACGGCTCGAGCATGAAGGTCAACACGCGGAACGGCGGCATCACCACGATCCCCGGTCCATCCTGATGCGAGTCACTACGAAGACTTAATCCGAGTCGGTTTCTCGCTCCTCGCCTCTCCCGAGTCGTCGAGCCTCACGCACCGCCCCGCTGAGGCGGAACGGCGCAGAGCTCCGGCCTGCGGCTCGGGATGCGTGCGCGCCGTACGGCACCTGCCTTGCACCGTTCGGCGCGCATGCACACATCTCCGAAGGGAGGAGTCAGGAACATGACCTCGAAGCACGTGATTCGTTCCTCATGCGCTGCGCTGGCGGGTCTCGCCTTGCTGTCGGGCCCGGCTTCGTTCGCGCGCGCCGGCTCGGCGACGATCGTTACCGCGCACTCGACGAACATCAGCCTTCACGCGAAGACCGAGTTCACGGACAAGAGCGGAAACGACAAGACGGACTCGTCGAACGCCAGCCAGAAGGATCTGTATCAGGCCTGCGTCGGCACGAAGCCGACCAAGACGCAGGGCATCTATGCGTTCTTCACGAACGCGACGGACATCTCGGGGAATTGCACGACCCCGCCCACGAAGATCGACCTCGTCGCGCTCGACACCTCGCCGCTCACGAACAACGGCCTGGTAGGCACGATCACCTTGGGTGATCCGCTGATCGAGACCACGAAGAGCGCCGGCGCGACGCTGACGGCGATCAAGGTTCCGGCGACGGTCGCGATCGACTGCGGTGGCACTACCACTGCCGACCTGCACGGCATCCTGAACCTGAACTACAAGCAGTTCACCAAGGGCGGCCCCATCTGCCCGATCTCGGGCAGCCTGAAGGTCACCGGGAGCGCGACGAATCCGTCGGCGCCGAACGACCTCGTCATCGATGACGGCTCGTCGATCAAGATCAACACGCGCGACGGTGGAATCTCCGTCGAGCCAGGGCTGTGAATCGATCCCGTTGCTGAGCGCGAACCCGGCTCGTCCGCGACTTCCCCCCCATCCAGTCGCGGCCGCTGCAGGGGGCGCTCGAGAAATCCTCCCGCCGCGCGGGGTATGCTCGCGCGACGGGAGGATTTCGATCATGGCAGGCAAGCACAGCGGGAGAGTCGCCCTCGTCACGGGCGCGGCGTCGGGCATCGGGCGCGCGAGCGCGATCCAGCTCGCGCAGGATGGCGCGCGCGTGGCGTGCGCGGACTTGAACGGCGAAGGCGCCGAGTCGGTCGCGAAGGAGATCACGCGCGCGGGCGGCGAAGCGATCGGGCTGCGGCTCGACGTCGCCGACCCGGCGGACAACGCGCGCGCGGTCGACGCCGTGGTGAAGCGCTTCGGCAAGCTCACGCTGGCGCACCTGAACGCGGGCATCGCAGCGGCTTCGAACGTGCTCGACACCACGCTCGAAGAGTGGTCGCGTACGATCGCGATCAACTTGTCCGGCGTGTTCTACGGCCTGCAGGCGTCGGCGCGCGCGATCAAGAACGCAGGCGGCGGCGCGATCGTCATCACGTCGTCCGACGCCGGCCTGCGCGGCGGCGGCAGCATGGGCAGCTACTGCGCCAGCAAGCACGGCGTGCTCGGGCTGATGAAGTGCGCGGTCGCCGACCTGTCGCCGCACAAGATCCGCGTGAACGCGATCTGCCCGGGCGTGATCGACACGCCGATCCTCGGTCCGCTGCACAAGAACAAGGCCTTCACCGAAGGCGTGCTCGCGCAGGCGCACCCGCTCGGGCGCGTGGGACAGCCCGAGGAGATCGGGCGCGTCGTCTCGTTCCTGCTCTCCGACGACGCGTCGTTCGTCACCGGCGTCGGGCTCAGCATCGACGGCGGCTTGAACGCCGTGTTCGGCGCGTTCGGCGGCGGCCAGCAGGGCGACAACGTGCTGGAGAAGATCAACGGTTAGCGGCCCGCACGTGGACGAGCACGACGAGCTGCGCGCCGAGGCGCGCGCGTGGATCGCCCGGAGCCACCCGGGCGATCCCGGCTGGAAGCTGCCGCAGAGCGCGCTCGAGGTGGCCGAAGACCGCCAGTTCGACTGGCTGCGCGACTGGCAGCGCAAGCTGTACGACGCGGGCTACGTCGGCGCGGAATGGCCGGCGGAGTACGGCGGCGGCGGACGCGCGCGCGGCGCCCAGCGCGCGATCGACCAGGAGCTCGCGCGTGCGCGTGCGCCGTTCCTGCTGAACCTGGTGGGTCTGTCGTGGGCCGGCCCGGTGATCCTGCGCTACGGCACCGAGGCGCAGAAGCGGCGCTTCCTGCGGCCGCTGTTGCGCTGCGACGAGATCTGGTGCCAGGGCTTCAGCGAGCCGGGCGCGGGGAGCGACCTCGCCTCGCTGCGCACCCGTGCGGTGCTCGAGGGGAACGAGTGGCGCATCGACGGCCACAAGGTGTGGACGACGCTCGGACGCTACGCAGATTGGTGTATCTTGCTCGCGCGCACCGACGAAGCGGCCGTGAAGCACGCGGGCATCTCGTACTTCCTGGCGCCCATGAAGGTGTCCGGCGTCGAGGTGCAGCCGCTCGTCAAGATGACCGGCGAGGGCGGCTTCAATCAGGTGATCTTCTCCGGCGCGCGCATGCACGCGAACGCGCTGCTCGGCCGCACGGGCCAGGGCTGGGAGATCGCCACCGCGACCCTGCAGTTCGAGCGCGGCGCGGCCGAGGGCTCGGCGGGCGGCACGGGCGGCGGCGGCGCGGAGGTCGCGCGCCTCGTCGCGCTCGCGCGCGGGCTCGAGCGCGACGGCCGGCCCGCGCTCGAGGATCCCGTCGTGCGCGACCGGCTCGCGCAGTTCTGGCTCGACGAGACGGCGCTGCGCGCGAACGCTGCGCGCGCGCGCGTGCCCGGGCTCGTGGCCGATCGGCCCGCGGCGCTGCCGCTGTCGTCGAAGCTCGCGAGCTCGGAGCACGGCCAGGCGCTCGCCGACTTCGCCTGCGAGCTGCTCGGCCCCGCCGCCGGCCTCTGGCTCGGCGATCCGCACGTCCCCGCGAACGCGGAGTGGCAGCGCTCGTACCTGAACTCGTTCGCGATGACGATCGCGGGAGGCACGAGCGAGATCCTGCGCAACATCCTGGGCGAGCGCGTGCTCGGCCTGCCGAAGACGCGATGAACGTCGAGGTCCGCCACGACGAAGAGCACGCGCTGCTGCGCGCCGAAGCGCGGCGCTGGCTCGACGAGCGCTTCCCCATCGCGCGCGTGCGCGCGCTCGCCGACGGAGAGGCCGGCGAGGACCCCGCGGACTGGCAGGAGCTCGCCGCGCTCGGCTGGCTGGGGCTGGTGGTGCCCGAGAAGTACGGGGGCGCGGGACTGGGCGCGCTACACCTCGCGGTGTTGCTGGAGGAGACGGGCAGACGGCTGCTGCCCTCGCCGCTCCTGTCGTCGACGCTCGCCGCGCTGGCGCTCGTCGAGAGCGGCTCCGAGGCGCAGCGCGAGCGCTGGCTGCGGCCGCTCGTGACCGGCGAGACGCGCATCGCGCTGGCGCTGCGGCCCGAAGCGGTGTGGGGCGGCGGGCTCGCCGACGCCTTCGTCGCGCGGGTGGGCGACCGCTGCGCGGTCGTCGCCGCGGTGGATCCCGGGCTGCGCGCCGAGCCCGAGGTCGTGCTCGACCGCACGCGCCGCAGCGTGCGGCTGACACTTTCCGGTGTGCACCCGAACGCCGAGGAGTTCCTGCCGGCTCCCGCCGACGAGGTGGCCGCGCGGCTCGCGCCGCGCGCGTGTCTGGCGCTCGCCGCGGAGATGGCCGGCGGCGCGGACGCGCTGCTCGCGCTCACCTCCTCGTACGCCGCGACGCGCGAACAGTTCGACAAGCCCATCGGCTCGTTCCAGGCCGTGAAGCACCCGCTCGTGAACGTGCTGCTCGGTGTCGAGGCGCTGCGCTCGCTGGTCTACGCGGCGGCGTGCGCGCTCGACGCGCAGAGCCCCGACGCCGAGGCGCTCGCGCGCATGGCAAAGGCCAAGGCCTGCGACGTGTACGGCTTCGCGGCGTCGCGCGCCGTGCAGCTCCACGGCGGCTACGGCTTCACGATCGATTGCGACGCGCACCTGTACCTGAAGCGGGCGCAGACCACGCGGCCTGCGTTCGGCGACGCCATGGCGCAGCGCCGCTGGCTCGCCGAGAAGCTGCTCGGCCCCGCGCCGTGAGAGAATCGCGGGAACAAGGGAGGTCGCGACGATGAAAGCTGCCGTCATGCGGGCGTTCAAGGCGCCGCTCGAGCTCGAGGAGATCGACATCAGCCGGCCCGGTCCGCGCGAAGTGCTGCTGCGCACCGCCGCGACCGGCGTCTGCCACAGCGACCTGCACGTGGTCGACGGCGCGCTGCCCGTGCCGCCGCCGCTCGTGCTGGGCCACGAGCCGGCCGGCATCGTCGAGGCCGTCGGCGAGCTCGTCACGCACGTGAAGCCGGGCGACCACGTGATCGGCTGTCTGTCCGCGTTCTGCGGCAACTGCGAGTACTGCCTGTCGGGCCGGCCGAACATGTGCGGCGGCGCTGCGACGATGCGCGCGGCCGGCCAGCCGCCCCGGCTGTCGAAGGGCGGCGCGCCGATCAACCAGTTCGCGCACCTGTCCTCGTTCGCCGAGAAGATGCTCGTGCACGAGAACGCGGTCGTGAAGATCCGCGAGGACATGCCGCTCGACCGCGCGGCGCTCATCGGCTGCGGCGTCACGACGGGCGTCGGCGCGGTGCTGAACACGGCGCAGGTGCCCGCGGGCAGCACGTGCGCGGTGATCGGCTGCGGCGGCGTCGGCCTCGCGGCGATTCAGGGCTGCCGCATCGCGGGCGCGAGCCGCATCATCGCGGTCGACACCATGCCGTGGAAGCTCGAGCTCGCGAAGACGCTCGGCGCGACCGACGGCGTGAACGCGAAGGACGCCGACCCCGTGTCGGCGGTGCAGGCGCTCGTGCCGCGCGGCGTCGACTACTCGTTCGAGTGCATCGGCACCAAGCAGACCGCCGCGCAGGCGATCGCCATGGTGAAGAAGGGCGGCACGGCGGTGTGGGTCGGCGTGGTGCCGATCGGACAGACCGTCGACGTGCCCGCGCTCGACGTCGTGATCAGCGGCAAGAAGATCCTCGGCTCGATGATGGGCGACAACCGCTTCCGCGTGGACATGCCGCGCTACGTCGACTTCTACCTGTCGGGGCTGCTCAAGCTCGACGAGATGATCTCGGCACGGCTCAAGCTCGACCAGGTGAACCACGCGTTCGACGAGATGCGCAAGGGCACGGCCGCCCGAAGCGTGATCGTCTTCGACTGAGGCGCGCGTTGGGGTCGCTCGCCATGACGAAGGCCGAGCGCGAGGCGTTCCTCGCCGGCGTGCACGTGGGCGTCGTGAGCATCGCGGACGGCGCGCGCGCCCCCCTCGCGGTGCCCGTGTGGTACGGCTACGAGCCCGGGCGCGAGCTCTGGTTCGTGACCGAGCGCGGCTCGCGCAAGGGCAAGCTCTTGCTGATGGTCGACCGGATCAGCTTCTGCGTGCAGACCGAGACACCGCCCTACAAGTACGTCTCGATCGAGGGCCCGATCGCGGCGATCGAGCGAGCCGATCTCGAGCGCCACCGCCGGAGCCTGGCCCACCGCTACCTGGGCAAGGACCTGGGCGATCGCTACATCGCGGGTTCGGCCGCCGAGGACGACGACGAGATCGTGGTCCGGCTTCGCCCCGAACGCTGGCTCTCGGTCGACTACGCCAAGGCATTCGCCTAGCGTCCACGCGCGCTTTTTCGCGAAAGTGCGGGTGTATTCGGAAAGCTGTGGTAAGCTTCCGCCCGGTGGCCTCCATTCGGAGGCTTTGCAAGGGCTCCGCTGCCGGAAATGCCGGCCCGGTGTCAAGGCGAGTATGGGTGCCGCCCAGGTCCTCGAGAGGGCCCGGCACCGAGGAAAGTGTTTTGGGTAAGAAGCTCTACGTCGGGAACCTTCCGTACAGCACCAACGATGCGGATCTCCGCGCTCTGTTCGAGAAACACGGTCGGGTCGAGTCGGCCAACGTGATCTCGGATCGCGAGACCGGCCGGTCGCGCGGTTTCGGCTTCGTCGAGATGGAAGCCGATGCTGCCGACACGGCGCGCAACGCGCTCGATGGTCAAGACTTCGGCGGCCGCAAGCTCCGCGTCAGCGAAGCGAACGAGCGCCGCGGTCCCGGCGGTCCCGGCGGCCCGCGCGGCGGTGGGCCACGCGGCGGCGGTGGCGGCTTCCGCGATCGCGATCGCGACCGCTACTAGTCGAGTGCGCGGGGCCTAGGTCCCGCGCGACTCTCGAGATCTCCCCCTCTCGGCCGACAGATCTCGGCCGCAGGTCGAGGCTCGCGCGCTAGCGGCCCTGGAACTTCGGCTCCCGCTTCTCCAGGAAGCTCTTCATTCCCTCGCGGAAGTCCTGGCTCTGGAACAGCGGCAGGAGCTGCAGGTAGACGTGGTGCACGTGGTCGTCGAACGCTTCGGCCTGCGCCATGCGCATCATGCGCTTGGCGCCCTGCACGGCCAGCGGAGCGTTCGCGGCGATCTCGCTCGCCAGCTTGCGCGTCTCGGCCACGAGCGCGTCGTCGTCGACGACCGCGTTCACGAGACCCAGCTCGAGGCACTGCTGCGCGTCGAGCGTGCGGCCGGTGAAGATGAGCTCGGCCGCCTTCGACCAGCCGACGAGCCGCGGTAAGAGCCATGTGCCGCCCGACTCGGGCAGCACGCCGCGCTTCGTGAACGCGGCGGCGAGCTTCGCGCGTTTGCCGGCGATGCGGATGTCGCAGCCGAGCGCGAGGTCCATGCCGTAGCCGGCCGCGCCGCCGTTCAGCGCGGCGATCACCGGCTTGTCGAGCGAGTGGAGCACCGTGGGCGGCGCCGTGCGCAAGTCGAGGGTGGCCGGCATGCCGCCGCCTCCACCGCCGATGCCCGAGCCGCTGGTCGCGTCGACCAGGTCGAGGCCCGCGCAGAAGCCGCGGCCTGCGCCCGTCAGGATGATCACGCGCACGTCGCGGTCGGCGTTCGCTTCGACGAGCCGCTCGGAGAGCGCGGCGAGCATCGGCCCCGAGATCGCGTTCATGCGCTCGGGCCGGTTCAGGGTCAACGTCGCGATCGGACCGTCCTTCTCGTACAAGAGCTCGCTCATCGAGGCCTCCCTGCCTGGTCTGCCCACTCTAACAGCTCCGCTCCCGAGGCTCGACTTTCGCAATTATTTCGTATAGCGTGCCGACATGGCCCGCTACCGGGAGCCGCTCCGCGGCCGGGGCACGCAGGCCGCACCCCCGAACCGCTTCGAGAGCGCGGCGCTCGCGCCTGACCCCGACGAGGGGTTCGCGGACGAGCTTGCGCCCGACCCGCGCACGCAGTTCCTGCGCGACGCCACGCGCACGGCGCTCGCCCACAACGACAGTCCCGACGTCGGCTTCGACGTCAGCATCAACCCGTACCGCGGCTGCGAGCACGGCTGCATCTACTGCTACGCGCGGCCCACGCACGAGTACCTCGGCTTCTCGGCGGGGCTCGACTTCGAGACCAAGATCGCCGTGAAGCACGAGCTGCCCGAGCTCCTGCGCACGCAGCTGCTCCGGCCGAGCTGGCGGCCACAGGTGATCGGCATCGCGGGCGTCACCGACGCGTGGCAGCCCGTGGAGCGGAAGCTGCGCCTCACGCGCCGCTGCCTCGAAGTGCTGGCCGACTTCCGCAACCCGTGCGCGCTCATCACGAAGAGCCGGCTCGTGACGCGCGATGTCGACGTGCTGCAAGAGCTCGCGCGACACCAAGCTGTGTCGGTCTCGCTCTCGCTGACGACGCTCGACGCGGACCTGGCGCGCAAGATGGAGCCGCGGGCGGCGCAGCCGCGCGCGCGGCTGGCGGCGGTCGAGGCGCTCGCGGCGGCGGGCGTGCCGGTCGGCGTGAACCTGGGGCCGATCATCCCGGGGCTCACCGACCACGAGATCCCGGCGCTCGTCGCGGCGGCCGCCGACGCCGGCGCGCGCTGGGCGGGCTGGCTGCTGCTGCGCCTGCCCCACGCGGTCAAGGACCTCTTCTCGGCCTGGCTCGCCGACCACTACCCGGACCGGCGCGACAAGGTCCTGCACCGCATCGAATCCGTCCGCGACGGCAAGCTCAACGCGACACAATTCGGTGTGCGGCACCGAGGCACCGGCGTCTTCGCCCGACAGATCGCCGAGCTCGTCGCGCTGGCCCGCCGGAGGCACGGCCTCGCGGGATCGGGCCCGGCGCTGTCCGTCGCAGCGTTCCGCAGACCCGGCGGGGCGCAGCTGCCGCTGCTCTAGCTCTAGCCCTAGCCCGCGGCGTTCACCTCGGCGCGCACGGCTCCCTCTTCGGCTTCGTCTCGCCGGAGCAGCGACGACGCGACGCCGGGGCGGAGGATCGAGTAGAGAGCGGGCACGAGCGTCACCGCGGCGAGCATGTTGACGGCCATGAGCACGATGAGGAGCTGCGCCATCTCGGCCTGGAAGCGCAGGTTCGAGAACACCCAGAACACGATGCCCCCGACGACCGTCGTGCCCGTGAACGTGACCGCCATGCCCGTCGTGCGCACCGCGGTGCGGATCGCCTCGTCCAGGTCGCGGCGCGCGGCCATCTCCTGGCGGATGCGGTCGACGATGTAGATCGCGTAGTCGACGCCCACGCCCACGCCGACGGCCTGCACCGGCAGCGTGTTGATGTTGAGCCCGATGCCGCGTACCGCCATGTAGGCCAGCGAGAACAGCGTGGCCGTCGCGAGCTGCAGGAAGATGATCCCGCCGCTCGTCGCGGAGCGGTACGTGGTGGAGTGCAGCACGAAGATCACGAACAGGATGAGCGAGATGTTCGCGAGGTGGCCGCGCTCGACCTCGTCGTTCACGGCAGCGAGCGTGCCGATCGCGCCGCCCGCGAGGATGAACTGCACGCCGCGCACCCACGACTGCGTCGGTTGGTACGTCGGGGCGGAGCCCATCGCCTTCTGGTCGTCGACGAGCAGGTCGCGCGTGTTCACGGCGACGGCGCGGATGCGCAGCTCGTCGTTCTGGAACCACTGGTCGACCTTGTGCTCGTCCCAATCGGCGAGCCGCTGCGGCCACATGAACGTGTGGCCCGGCTTCACCGACTTCGCGTCCTTCGCGTACTTGGCCACGGCGCGCTTGTGGAAGTCGTCGAGCCACGGTGGCAAGCCGTCCTTCGCAGTCGTCTTCACCTCGAACGGCACGTAGTGCGCGCCGTCGCGCCGCAGCACTTCGAGCGTGTGCGCGCGAACGGGCAGGAGCGGCCCGATCATGTAGTAGAAGAAGTCCTTGACGCGCTCGGGGTCCCACGGCGGCGCGCCAGGCGTGCCGTGGTTCTCGTCGAGGCGGATCGAGATCGTGCCCATCGGGTTGTTCTCGATGAAGTCCTCGGCGACCGACACAGCTCTGCGTATGGTCGGGCCCTTGTGGTCCTGGTAGAACGCGGTGACCTGAGCGGCGCGCCCGTTGTTCGTGATGATCGACGCCAGCGCGCCCGGCGGGCTGTTGAAGCGCAGAAAGATCAGGATCGCGCGCGCGGCCTCGGGGATCATCTCCTGCTTGGGCTCGCCGTAGCGGAACGTGCGATTCGCCACGCGCACGAGCGGCACGGGCGACAACACCGCGACCGCGCCCGTGTCACGCCGCAGCGTGCGCTCGAGGTCCTGCATCTTGTTCAGGACTTCCTGCTCGCCGACGGACTCGTCGCGGTCGCCCTCGGCGTACACCACGAAGTTGTCGGCGCCGCCGAACTTCTCGCCGATCTTGCCGATCGCCACGTTGAACGGATGGTTCGGCCAGAAGATCGGGATGCCCGGCTTCGCCTCGCCGATGGTCGACCACTCGGCCACTGCGAAGGCCGAGCCGACGAACAGGAACGCGAACACGCCGACGACGGCCCAGCGCCCGACCGGATCCGTGACGACGCGCCCGAGGAAGCCGACCGCGCGGCGCACGAGCGCGGGCGTGTAGTGGCGCGCGTCGTGCGGGGCGGGCAGCCAGCAGATCAGGATCGGGTGCAGGATCTCCACCGTGATGGCGATCGACGCGACCCAGAACGCGCCGAACACGCCCAGGTCGCGCATTTGCGGGATCGTCGTCACCAGGATGACGAGCAGCCCCGCGACGTCGGTCAGGATGCCGAGCGTGCCCGGCACGATCAGCTCGCCCATGGCGATCGCCGCCGCTTCGAGCTTCGCGCGCTTCGAATCGTTGTACAGCGGGAACAGCCGCTCGTAGTCCTCGAAGAAGCGCTCGGCCATCTGCACCGTGTGCGACACCGCGCGCGCGGTGATGAGCATCGGGATCACGAGCACGAGCGGGTCGAACGCGATCCCGACCCAGCCCGTGAAGCCGACGCCCCAGATCACGGTCACGAACGCCGCGAGCATCGGGATGAGCACGCCGTGCCAGCGGCGGAAGTACAGCCACAAGAGCACGAACGTGATCGCCACCGCGCCCACGACCGAGAAGGCGATCTCGTTGGTGTGGGCGAGCACGTAGCCGACGGCGAGCGGCGCGCCCGTGATGTACAGGTGGTGGTGCTCGTCCTGCTCGCGCTGCTGCAGCGCCATCAGGTGCTTGAAGATCGCCCCGTAGATCTGCAGGTTGGACAGCCGGTCGGTGACGAAGCCCGCCGTGATGAGCGCCGCCTTCTCGTCGCTCGACACGAGCAGGCGCTTCGACTCGTCGGGCATGAGCTCGTTCACCTTGCGGTGGATCTCGTCGGCCTCCTTCTGCGTGTCGGGCGGGCTCTCCATGAGGAGCTGCGCCGCGATCGTGCCGTCCTTCTCCATCATCACGACGCGCGTCGTCAGGTGCGTGAGCGAGCGGACCTGGTCGTGGTTCACCGGGTACGGCGGGAACTTCGCGTCGAGAATGGCCGTGATCTCGGCGCGCGTCTTGCCGCCCGCCTTCTGCAGGCGCTCGCGCTCGGCCTTGCGCTCGTCGGTGCGCGCGTCGTAGTCCCAGCCGTCGAGCGACTTCGTGATGCGGTCGATGCGCTGCAGGTCGTCGGGCGTGTAGATCGTGCCTTCGTCGACGGTGTAGAGGATCGCGATGGGCGTCGAGTTGCCGAACTCGCCCGTGAACTTCGTCTGCGCGTGGATGAACGGATGGTCGGGCAGCTGCGCGCGCGCGTCGCTCGACACGCGCACCAGCGGGCCCGGCAGCGGATGCCCGGCGAGCGTCGAGATCGCGTTCACCGTCGGGTACAGGAAGAACGCGGTCGAGAGCGCGAGCAGCGCCGCGATGGGCCCGCGCTGGCGCACCACGAAGTGGCCGAAACGCGTCGTCGCGCGCTCCCTGTGTTGCGATTCGCCGGTCATGCCCCGATCACCTCCACGCTGCGTCCGCCGCCGTGGAGCGACAGGTCCGCGAATTCAGCCGCGCCCGAGCCGTGCTGGAAGACGCTCGTCGCAATGAGCCACAGGGCGACGATCCGCCGCGGCGGCTCGCCCATCGCGCGGCGGTAGTCGTCCCGTACGCGCCGCCGTTCGTCGTGCCACTCGCCCAGGCCCGCCGTGCCCGAGCGCACCGCCAGGTGCGTCTCGCGCGGCGTCCACTGCGGGATCGGGCAATGGAAGTGCGTCTCGGGCGCCAGGCTCGAGCTCCAGAACCACGACAGATCCCGGCCGTTGTCGAACTCGGCCGCGACCGACAGATAGTCGTGACACAGAAGTGTGTCCTCCGGCTTTGCCGACGGCAGTCGGTCGAGCTTCCAGCGCCAGCGGATCTCGGTGTCGGCCTCGAGCGGAAAGTCGAGCGGCCGGCGCAGGATCGCCACGTCGTCCTCGGAGCGGCACTCGATCGAGTGACTCCCGTCGGCGCGTCGCGCGCGGAACGTCTCGCTCTGGCCCAGGAACCACAGATACGACCAGCCCGCGGGCCGCACGGCCGGCGCGGCGGCACGCGCCAGCTCGTCGGCGACGAGCGGCTCGTCCGACGCCGCCGCGCGCAGCGCCTCGAGCCCGGCCTGCGCCTCGCCGCGCCAGCGCACGATCAAGACGTCGAGCCCGCCCTTCTGCTCGGCATACGCTGCCACGGGCGTCGCGAGCGCGCCGTCGGGCGTCTTCCACTCGCCGCACAGGATCGCGAGCTCGAGCGCGCCTTCGCGTTCCGCGCGGAAGCTCTGCGTGCCGCGCGTCCCCGTCCAGACCGGCCCGCGCTCGCCGACGCGCGTCCACAACGCGTAGCGCGGCCCGAACGACAGCCCCGCGGCCTCGTTCGCCACGACGCGGCCCTCGGCGAGGATCGAGACCTCGTCGCCCTTCGCGAGCCGCACGCCGGTGTCGGTCCACGGCGGCACCTCGGCCGGCAGCCGCACGACGCGCGCCTCCTCGATGGCGCGCGCGCGCACGCCGGCGGGCAGACCTGCCTCGATCCGCGCCCAGCGCTCCGCGAGCGGCACCTTCGATGCCACGATCCCCTCCCGGCGCGCGCCCTCGCCGGCGCGCGAGGCCGCACCCTAACACGAGAAACCCCGCTCCGGGCGAGCCTCAGCTCAGGAGAGAACCAGCTCGGCGATCCTGCGCAGCAGTTGCGGGTCCTGTGCTTGGACGAGCAGCGTCTTCACCGGCGTGTTCTTCCAGGCGGAGAGCCGGTCGCGGATGCGCTCCGGCGGCCCGACCAGGGAGATCTCGTCGGCGAACGCATCGGGCACCGCCGCGATCGCCTCACCGCGCTTGCCCTCGAAGAAGAGCTCCTGGATGCGGTCCGCCTCGGCCTCGAAGCCCATGCGGGCCATGAGCTCCTTGTGGAAGTTGTGCTGCTTGGCGCCCATGCCGCCGATGTAGAAGCCGAGCATCGCCTTCACGGGCGCGAGGCCTGCCGCGATGTCGTTCGTCACGTTCACGGCGAGGCCCTGCACGATCTCGAAGCCGGGCTTCGCCTTCGCGAGTGACTCGGCGTAGACCTCGGGCCGGAACGGCGAGTAGTAGAGCGGCAGCCAGCCGTCGCAGATCTCGGCGGCGAGCGCGACGTTCTTGGGCCCCTCGGCGCCCAGATAGATGGGCAGGTCGGCGCGCAGTGGGTGCACGATGGAGCGCAGCGGCTTGCCGACGCCCCACGCGCCCGGCCCCGTGTAGGGCAGCGGGTAGTGCTTGCCCGCGTTCGCGACCGGACCTTCGCGCCGCAGCACCTGGCGCACGATCCCGACGTACTCGCGCGTGCGCGCGAGCGGCTTGTCGAACGGCTGGCCGTACCAGCCCTCGACGACCTGCGGGCCGGACACGCCCAGGCCGAGGATCACGCGCCCCTTCGACAGGTGGTCGAGCGTGAGCGCGTGCATCGCCGTCGACGCGGGCGTGCGCGCGGAGATCTGCACGATGCCGGTGGCGAGCTTGATGCGCGTCGTGTGCGCACCGATCCACGCGAGCGGCGTGAACGCGTCCGAGCCCCACGCCTCCGCCGTCCACACCGAGTCGAAGCCGAGCCGCTCCGCCTCCTGCGCGAGCTCCACGTGGTTCGCCGGCGGCTGCGCCTGCCAGTAGCCCAACTGCAATCCGAGCTTCATGCCGTGAGTGTACGCGAGGCCGAGCGAAGGCCGCCCTGAGCGAGGCCGCGAGCGCCGCTGGCGCGCGTAGAAAATTGGAATGAAACGTGTTCTAATCGCCGGATGCGCCGCACCCCCTTGGCGAGCGTCGCGCCGGAGGGCGCCGCGCCGCCTCCGAAGCTCATCGCCAGCCAGCTGCGGCGCATGCGCCGCATCGTCGATGCCGCCGTGGAGCTCGCCGAGTCGGGCGGCTTCGACGCGGTGCGCTTGCGCGACGTGGCGGAGCGCTCCGACGTCGCCCTCGGCACGCTCTACAAGTACTTCCGCAGCAAGGAGGACATCCTCCTGTTCGCGTTCGACGAGGGCGTGACGCGGCTCGAGCAGAGCCTCGTCGCGCGGCCGGCGGCCGGCAACAGCCCGCTCGAGCGCGTGACCGCGTTCTTCCGCCGCGCGACGCGGGGTCTCTTGCGCAATCCCGACCTCGGCAGCGCGCTCGTGCGCGCCATGTCGGGCGGCGCGCGCGAGACCGCGGTGCAGATCGCCGCCTCGAACCGGCGCATCGCGCGCATGATCGTCGCGTCGCTGCGCGGCGACGCGACGCCGCTGTCCGCGCCGCTCGAGGCGTTCGAGCCGAGCGCCGACGAGTTCGAGCTGGCCGACGCGCTCACCGGCGTGTGGTTCGCCGCGCTGATCGGCTGGGTGATCGGCGCGGAGCCGGATCCCGCGGCGATCACGCGCAAGATGCGCAGCGCTGCGCGGCTGATGCTCGAGGGAGGGTTCCAGGGTTGACCACGCGTCCCGATCACGACGCGCCGCTCACGGCGCGACACCATTTGGAGTACGCCTACCGGCGCTCGGTCGGGCCGGTGCTGGGCCGCTTCTTCGCGGAGCTCCGGGAGCGCCGCCTCGTCGGGATCCGTACCCGCGCAGGCCGCGTGCTGGTGCCGCCGTCCGAGTACGATCCCGCGACGGGCGAGGCGACGAGCGAGGAGTTCGTGCCCGTCGGTCCGAACGGCACGGTGACCAGCTGGGCGTGGGTGACCGCACCGCGCGCCAAGCAGCCCCTGCAACACCCTTTTGCGTATGCCCTGATTCAGCTCGACGGCGCCGACTCGGCGTTGCTGCACGCCGTCGACGCCGGCAGCGAGTCGCGCATGAAGCTCGGCATGCGCGTGCGTCCGCGCTGGCGCGCCGAGCCGAAGGGCGAGATGACCGACCTCGCCTGCTTCGAGCCGGAGGCCTGACCGTGGAGCTGGTGAAGAGCATCGTGACTCCCGTCGTCCTCGACTACGACTACGTGACGGGCCGCGCGCAGAGCCGCTTCCTGCGCGGCATCGCGGAGGGACGGATCCTCGGCCAGCGCTGCGTCGAGTGCCGCCGCGTGTACGTGCCGTCGCGCGGCGCATGCCCGCGCTGTGCGGTGCCGACCGAGGAAGAGGTGCAGGTCGCCGACAAGGGCACCGTGACCACGTTCTGCATCGTGCGCGTGCCGTCCGAGAACCTGTCGTTCACGCCGCCGTACGCGTGCGTCGCGGTGCTGCTCGACGGCGCGAACATCCCGTTCAACCACGTCATGCAGGACTGCCCCCTCGAGAACGTGCGCATGGGGATGCGCGTGCAGGCGGTGTGGGCGCCGAAGGAGGAGCTCGGCCCGTCGATGTCGAGCATCCGCTACTTCAAGCCGATCGCGGAGCCCGACGCCGAGTTCGACTCGTTCAAGGAGCACCTGTGATGCGCGACGTGGCGATCGTCTCGTTCGCGCAATCCGCGAAGGCGCGCGAGGCGCGCAACGAGATCGAGATCCTCATGCCCGTGGTGCGCGAGGCGGTCGAGGGCTGCGGGCTGCCGCGCACCGAGATCGGCTTCACGTGCTCGGGCTCGAGCGACTACCTGCAGGGTCAGAGCTTCGCGTTCGTCGGCGCGCTCGACGCCGTCGGCGCCTGGCCGCCGATCAAGGAATCGCACGTCGAGATGGATGGCGCGTGGGCGCTGTACGAGGCCTGGATCAAGATCCAGACGGGCGACGTCGACTCCGCGCTCGTGTACTCGTTCGGCAAGTCGTCGCCCGGCGACCTCGCCGAAGTGCTCGCGCTCCAGCTCGATCCCTACACCGTGACGCCGCTCTGGCCCGACGCGCACAGCCTGGCGGCGATCCAGGCGCGCGCGTACCTGGCGGCCACCGGGAAGAGCGAGCGCGACCTCGCGGCGGTCGCGGTGCGAAGCCGGCGCCGCGCAATCGGCAACCCACACGCCGTGGTGTCGGGCGAGTTCGAAGTCGAGAAGCTGCTCGCCGAGCCGTACGTCGCTTCACCGCTGCGCGAGCACGATCTGGCGCCGATCACGGACGGCGCGTCCGCGCTCGTCATGGTCGCCGGCGAGCGCGCGCGCAAGCTGTGCGATCGGCCGGTCTGGATCCGCGGCATCGACACGCGCATCGAGCCGCAGTCGCTCGGCGTGCGCGATTTGACGCGCTCCGCTTCGACCGAGATCGCCGCGGTGAAGGCGGGCGTTCACAAGGGCAAGGTCGACCTCGCCGAGCTGCACGCGCCGTACTCGCACCAGGAGCTCATCCTGCGCGCGGCGCTCGGGCTGGGCGACGGCGTCGACGTGAACCCGTCGGGCGGTGCGCTCGCGTCGCACCCGTACATGGCGGCCGGGCTCGTGCGCATCGGCGCTGCGGCGGAGCGGATCATGGCGCGCGCGGGCGACCGCGGGGTCGCGCACGCGACGCAGGGCCCGTGTCTGCAGCAGAACCTCGTTTGCGTGCTGGAGGGCGATTGATGGGCGAGCGCAGCGCGGTGGTCGGAATCGGCCAGACGAAGTACGACGCGAAGCGCATCGAGGTGTCGATGCCCGGGCTGTGCCGCGAGGCGGCGCTGCGCGCGCTCGAGGACGCCGACCTGTCGTGGAAGGACATCGACGCCGTCGTGCTGGGCAAGGCCCCCGACATGTTCGAGGGCGTGATGATGCCCGAGCTGTTCCTCGCCGACGCGCTCGGCGCGGCGGGGAAGCCGCTGATCCGCGTGCACACGGCGGGCAGCGTCGGCGGCTCGACGGGGATCGTGGCGTCGTCGCTGATCGAGTCGGGCGTGTTCGAGCGCGTGCTGTGCGTGGCGTTCGAGAAGCAATCCGAGTCGAACGCGATGTGGGCGCTGACCGTGTCTACACCATTCAGTGTCGCCGTCGTCGCGGGCGCGGGCGGCTATTTCGCGCCGCTCATCCGCGCGTACATGCGCCGCTCGGGCGCGCCGGAGGACACCGGCATCCGCGTCGCCGTGAAGGACCGCCAGAACGCGCTCAAGAACCCGTACGCCCACGTGAAGATCCCGGGCGTCACGTTCGAGCAGGTGATGAACTCGCCCATGCTGTGGGACCCGGTGCGCTACCTGGAGACGTGCCCGTCGTCCGACGGCGCGTGCGCGATGATCTTCGCCAGCGAGGCCAAGGCCGCGAAGTCGCCCGGCAAACCCGCGTGGGTGCACGCGACCGCCATGCGCTCGGAGCCGACCATGTTCTCGGGACGCGACCAGGTGAACCCCCTCGCGGGCCGCATGAACGCGAAGGACCTGTACGCGAAGGCCGGCATCACGAACCCGCGCAAGGAGATCGACTGCGCGGAGATCTACGTGCCCTTCAGCTGGTTCGAGCCCATGTGGATGGAGACCATGGGCTTCACAGAAGAGGGCCAGGGCTGGAAGATGACCTACGAGGGGGCGACGGCGCTCGACGGCGATCTGCCCGTGAACATGTCGGGCGGCGTGCTGTCGTCGAACCCGATCGGTGCGTCCGGACTGATCCGCTTCGCAGAAGCGGCGCTGCAGGTGCGCGGGCAGGCCGGCGAGCACCAGGTCGACGGCGTGCACAAGGCGCTCGGCCACGCGTACGGCGGCGGCTCGCAGTACTTCAGCACCTACATCGTCGCCGACCACAAGCCTTAGCCATCCATCAGGACTGAGTCAGGGGAGGGAGTCACTCATGGCGCTCGGTTTCTGGAACTTCGCGCAGGCCGATCCGTCGGTGCTCGCGCTCGCGGCGCCCGACGGCAAGGAGTGGACGCGCGGCGAGCTGTTCGCGCTGCAGAACCAGATCGCGCACGGGCTGCGCGCCGCGGGTCTGGTGCGCGGCGACGCCGTGGCGATCGCCATGCCGAACTGTGCCGAGTTCTTCGCGGTGTACCTCGCATGTGCGCAGATGGGCTGGTACCTCGTGCCGATCAACTGGCACCTCGCGGCCGGCGAGATCGCCTACATCGTGTCGGATTCCGAAGCCAAGGCGTTCATCGCGCACGAACGCATCGGCGAGCTGGCGCGCGCCGCCGCCGACGAGATCGGCTTCCCGGCGGCCCACCGCTTCGCGATCGGCGCGGTGCCGGGCTTCCGCTCGTTCGCCGAGCTGGTGAAGGGCCAGCCGACGACGCTGCCGACGGACCGCGCCGCAGGCGCGGTCATGAACTACACCTCGGGCACGACGGGCAAGCCGAAGGGCGTTCGCCGGCCGCTCGCGCCGCTCGATCCCGACACGATCGCGACCCTGTTCACGGGCTTCCTGGCGATGTTCGGCATCAAGCCCGAGGACGGCAACGTGCACATCGTCGGCTCGCCGCTCTACCACACGGCGGTGCTCGTGTTCGCCTCCGCGTCGATGAACATGGGCCACCCCGTCGTGCTGATGGAGAAGTGGACGCCCGAAGACTGCCTGCGGCTCATCGAGAAGTACCGAGTCACTACGAGTCACATGGTGCCGACTCAGTTCCATCGGATGCTCGCGCTGCCGCCGGACGTGCGTGCGAAGTACGACTGCAGCTCGACGCGCACGATGGTGCACGCCGCGGCGCCCTGCCCGCCCGACGTGAAGCGCCGCATGTTGGACTGGTGGGGCGACTCCATCTTCGAGTACTACGCCGCGACCGAGGGTGGCGGCACGCTCGTCACGCCGCAGGAGTGGCGCCGCCATCCCGGCACCGTCGGCAAGGCGTGGACGGGCGCGGACATCAAGATCTACGACGACGACGCGAACGAGCTTCCGGTCGGCCGACAGGGAACGGTGTACATGCGCCTCGGCCAGGCCGACTTCGAGTACCACAAGGATCAGGAGAAGACGCGGAAGAACCGCATCGGCAACTACTTCACCGTCGGCGACGTCGGGTACCTGAACGAGGCCGGCTACCTGTTCCTGTGCGACCGCAAGATCGACATGATCATCTCGGGCGGCGCGAACATCTATCCCGCCGAGATCGAGAACGTGCTGCTCGCGCACCCGAAGGTCGGCGACGTCGCCGTGTTCGGCATCCCGAACGAGGACTGGGGCGAAGAGGTGAAGGCGGTGATCGAGCCGGCGGCTGGCGTCGAGCCCGGGCCCGCGCTCGCGGCCGAGATCCTCGCCTGGTGCGGCGACAAGCTGGCGAAGTTCAAGACGCCGAAGACGATCGACTTCCTCGCCGAGCTGCCGCGCGATCCGAACGGCAAGCTGTACAAGCGCAAGCTGCGCGACCCGTACTGGGCGAACCGCGAGCGGGCGATCTGAGGTGGCCGACCGCGCGGCCGACGTGGTGGAGATCGAGCAGCTGCTCTACCGCTACGCGCGCGCGATCGACGCGAAGGACTGGAAGGCGCTGGGCGAGGTGTTCACGCCGGACGCGCGCATCCACTACGCCGTCGAGCGCGGCGCGGAGCTCACTGCGGGCCAGCTGCAGGCCTGGCTCGGCCAGGCGATGCGCATCTTCAAGGTCACCCAGCACGTGGTGACGAATCCGCTCGTCGAATTGCAAGGCGACACGGCACGGTGTAGCTCGTACCTGACCGCGACCCACCTGCAGGTGCGCCGCGACGGCGTGCTCGTGCGCACCACCGAGGGCAGTCGCTACAGCGACGCGCTCGTGCGCGGTCCCGAGGGCTGGCGCATCTCGGCGCGGAAGCTCGAGCGCACGTGGGTCGACGGCAGCTACCTCGGGCCCGAGGAAGTGCAGCTCTTCGACTAGCGGCCGCGGTAGCGCGTGGGGAACTCCGCCAGCACGGCGAAGCCCACGGCCAGCAGCACGGGCCCGACGAACATGCCGACGAGGCCGAGGCCCGCGAGCCCGCCGACGACGCCGAAGAACACCAGAATGAACGGGATCTGCGTCGGCCCGCTGATCAGGAACGGGCGCAGGAAATTGTCGATCGTGCCCACCAGCAGGCTGCTCCACAGCACGAGCCCGATCGCGCCGAAGAGCGAGCCCTCGAAGTAGAGCCACGCCGACGCCCCGGCCCACACCAGGATCGAGCCGCCCGGCAGGAACGACGCCAGGGCCGTGGTGAAGCCGAAGAACACGGGCGACGGCACGCCGAAGATCCAGAAGCCGATGCCCGCGAGCGTGCCCTGCGCGAGCGCGGTGCCGAGCAGGCCGAACACGACGGCCCGCACGATCGCGCCGATCTTGTCGACGAGCTGCGCGTCGTCGCTCGGCAGGAGCAGCGACGCGAGCCTGCGCGTGGTGGCGCCGATGCGCTCGCCGTCGAGGTAGAACGCGAACAGGACGAGCGAAGTCACGAGGAAGTCGAGCACGTTGCGCGCGATGCCGCTGCCGATCACGACGGCGTACTGCGAGCCCACCTGCCCGTAGCGCGACAGCCACTCGCCCGCGGCGGTCGGCCCGAACAGCGGGCTCTCGCGCAGCTCCGTGACCCAACGCGCCAGCCACGGCGTATCGGTCACGAAGTGTGGCAAAGGGGCACCCGCCTCGACCCAGCCGCGCACGCGATCGGCGACCACCGAGGCTTCGCTCGCGAACGCGATCAGGATCGAACCGATCGGTACTGCGATCGCCAGCGCGAAGAAGAGCGTGAACGCGACGGCGGTCACGCGCGGCTTGCGCGTCCAATCGCGCACGCGCGCGAACAGCGGCCAGGTGATGTACGCGACGATCGCCGCCCACACGCCCGGCACGATGAATGGGTGGAGCACCCAGAGCGTCGCAGCGAGCAAACCCAAGCCGACGAGCACCCGCGCGACCACCAAGCCGGGCCGCGTCTCCACCCCATCCATGACACCGAGTATCTCCCAGAATGAGAACAACTTCCCGGCAAAGGGATTTCGCAGGAGCTACCCTGCAGGCCATATGCGCGTACTGGTAGTCGAAGACGAGGTTCGCGTGCGCAGCTTCGTGGAACGGGGCCTGCGCGAAGCCGGTTTCGCGGTCGATTCGGCGGTCGACGGCGACGAGGGGCTGCGCCTCGGGCTCGTGAACCCCTATGACGCCATCGTGCTCGACCTGATGCTGCCTCGGCGCGACGGCCTCTCGCTCTTGCGCGAGCTGCGCAGCGGCGGGCGCGCGACGCCGGTGCTCGTGCTGTCGGCGCGCGACGAGATCGACGACCGCGTGCGCGGCCTCGACGCAGGCGCGGACGACTACCTGCCGAAGCCGTTCGCGTTCGCGGAGCTGCTGGCGCGCGTGCGTGCGCTGTTGCGCCGCGGCACCGCGCGCCCCAGCGTGTTGGAAGTGGGCGATCTCCGCGTCGACCTCCTGTCGCGGCGCGCCGAGCGCGCGGGCTCGAAGCTCGACCTGACGCAGAAGGAGTTCGCGCTGCTCGAGTATCTCGCGCGCCACGCGGGCGAGGTGGTCACGCGCACGATGATCTCGGAGCACGTCTGGGACATGAACTTCGACAGCTTCTCGAACGTGATCGACGTGTACATCCGCTATCTGCGGCGCAAGATCGACGAGCCGTTCGAGAAGAAGCTGATCCACACGCGCCGTGGGGTCGGCTACATGCTCGCCGCGGCACCGTGAATCGCAGCATCCGTCTGCGCATCGCGCTGGCGGTCGTCAGCGTGATCGTGACGCTCGTCGCGCTGCAGATCGTGTACGTGCTGGGCCGCTACCGGCACAGCCTGCTCGACGAGATCGACGACCAGCTCGAAGACTACGTGCAGGACCTGACGATCGTCGGCTCCGAGCGGCTGGGCGAGTGGGTGCACCAGGCGACGGTGCCCCACCGCGGCGAGACGATCGCGTTCGTGGAGGTGCTGGACGAGCACGGCCAGGTGATCCGCCGCAGCGACAACCTGGCGGCGACCGGCTTCCCCGACCCGCCGCGTCCCGGCCACGCGGGCGCAGCGTCGTATTGGGATTTCGTTCGCCCCGACGGGCAGCACGTGCGCGCGCTCGACACGACCGTCGGCCCGTGGCGGGTGCGCGTCGGCGCGAGCCTCGAGGAGATGCGCCGCCGCTACGCCTCCCTGCGCAGGAACCTGCTGACCTCGCTGCTCATCATCGCGCTGCTCGGCGGGCTGGCGGCGTACATCGTGGCCGCGCGCGCGCTCGTGCCGGTCGCGCGCATCGCGGCGCAGGCGCGCACGCTCGGCGCGCTGCCCGACGGCGTGTTGCCGCGCACGGGCTCGGGCGACGAGATCGACCGGTTGGCCGCGGTGCTGAACGACCTGCTCACGCGCATACGCGCGGAAGTGTTGCGCGTGCGCCAGTTCATCGCAGACGCCGCGCACTCGCTGCGCACTCCGCTCACGGCGATCCGCGGCCATCTCGAGCTGCTCGCGTCCGAGGTCGACCGCAGCTCGAGCGAGCCGCTCGTGACCGCCATCGAGCAGGTCGACGAGCTCACTCGCTTCGTGAACCGGCTGCTCCTGCTCGAGAAGCTCGAGAGCGGCCAGGGCGAGGCGCTGACTCGCGAGCGCTTCGACCTCTTGAAGGAGACGCGCGCGCTGGTCGAGCACCTGCTCGTCGTGGCCGAAGAGCGCGGCGTCTCGCTCGAGTGCCGCGGCGAGAGCGTGCCCGTCGACGCGGACCTCGCGCAGGTGCGCCAGGCGATCCTCAACCTGCTCGACAACGCCCTGCGGGCGACGCCGCGCGGCGGCAAGGTGGCGGTCGACGTGCGCGAAGCGGCGGGCGCCGCGGAGCTCGCGGTCTCGGACACCGGCCCCGGACTTTCGGACGAGCAGCTCGAGCGCGTGTTCGAGCGCTTCTACTCGACGCGCGGCGGCGCCGGCACAGGCCTTGGCCTGCCCATCGCGCGCGCGATCGCGCGGAGCTTCGGGGGCGACGTCTCGGCCACCTCGCCGGGCGGCGCGCGTTTCCTGCTCCGCTTGCCCTCCGCGCACGACCGCCCGAGCGTGTCCATTTCGTAGGCAGCTTCTCATGGTAGCCTCACGCTGAGGGTCCCCCATCGGCCGATCGAGCAGAGATGAGTCTTCATTCATGAGCCGCACCGGCTTCACCCTCCGCTCGACCCGTGGCAACCTGCGGGCTCACTCGAGGTGACCCGGCTTCGCGGGCGGTCGAGCTGCGGAGGCGGCGTGCGGACCACGGCTCTCGTCCTTTTCGCGTTCCTGACACTCGGCGGTGTGGGTGCGAGCGCGAGCGCCGAGACGCCGCAGCTGAGCCTGGACGAGGCCCTGCAGGAGGCCCGCCGAGCGAACGCCGCGCTGCCCGTGGCTCGATTCGAAGCGGACGGCGCGGACGCGGCAGCCCGTGAGGCCGAGGGCCGGCGCTACCCGTCGCTCGCGTTCGACGGCGACATGCACGGCGGCACACCCAACCGGTACGCGAGCTGGGACGCGCGCGCGCAGCTCGTCGCCGAGGCGCCGCTGTTCGACGGCGGCCGACTCCGCGCCGGCGCGACGCGCGGCCTGGCCGAGGCCGCCGCGGCGCGCGCGGGCTACCGGCGCGCGGAGCGCGACCTCGACCACGAAGTCCGCGCTCGCTTCGCGGAGTGCCTCGAGGCCGAACGCGAGATCGCCTTCCGCCAGGCGGGGCTCGCGCGGCTCGACACGTACTTGTCGCTGATCAACGCGCGGCGCGCGAGCGGCCAGGGTCTCGCGTCGGACCGCTCGAAGACGCTCGTGCGGCTGGGCGAGGGCGAGGCCGCCGTCGCCGACGCCGTGCGGCGCCTCGACGAGGCGAAGCTCGAGCTGAACGACTTGATGGGCCGCCCGCTCGACGCGCCGCTCGAGCTCGCGGCCACGCCGCTGCCGACCGCGCAGAGCGCGCAGAGCGCGGCGGAGCCGTGGCGATCCGCACCCGAGCTCGACCTTGCGGACGCGTCCGTGCAGGCCGCGGGAGCGGAGCTCGAGATGGTGCGCGCGGACCGCTGGCCCACGGTTTCGCTCGTAGCCGACGCCGGGGGGCAGCCCGTGATCGGCAACTCCCGAGAGGCGCTGCTCAACAACGGCGTCGGCTGGGGCGCCGAGTTCGTGCTGCTGTTCAACCTGCCGCTGTGGGACGCGGGCGTGTACCGCAGCCGAGTCGCAGAAGCCGACCTCGCCGAGAAGGCCGCGAGGCAGCGCGCGGTGGCGACACTCCACGGTGTAACGCTGGAGTGGCGGCGCGCGGAGGCGCGGCTCCGCAACCTGCTGCACGAAGTCGAAGTGCGTGCGAACACGATCGACACGGCGCGCGACTCGTACCTGCAGGCGGAGAGCCTGTACCGCGGCGGCGTCGGCACCGCCCTCGAGGTGCTGGAGGCGTACGACGCGTGGACGAGCTCGAACCAGACGCACGCCGACGCCGAGCTCCGCTACCGCCTGGCCGAGGCGGACCTGTTGCGCTGGGGCAGCCCGTGAAGGGGCTGCTCGCCGCGCTGGTGCTGTTCGCCGCCGCTTGTAACGTCGGCGAGACCGAGCCCGAGCACGCCGGGCCGCGCGCGAACTACGACGCCGCGACGCCCGTGCGCGCCGCCGAAGTCACTCGCGGCACGATGACCGTCACGGTGACGGGGCCCGGGCGCACGCAGGCGCTGCGCGAGATCCACCTGCGCGCACCGTTCACGGGCGAGCTCGTCGCGCTGCGCTTCGCCGACGGCGACTCGGTGGGCGCGGGCGCGGTCGTCGGCGAGATCGTCTCGCAGAACAGCCACGCCGCGCTCGAAGGCGCCAAGGCGATGCAGGCCGCCGCGCGCACCGACGCCGAGAAAGCCGACGCGAGACGCGCGCTCGAGCTCGCGCAGTCGGGCCTCGTGCGCCAGGCGCTGCGCGCGCCCGCCGCAGGCGTGATGCTGACGCACAAGGCCAACGCCGGGGACTTCGTGTCGGAAGGCGACGAGATCGCCACGCTGGCCGAGGCCGCGTCGATGGCGTTCGTCGCGCAGATCGCGCAGAAGGACCTGCCCGAGATCCACCCCGGCGCCGCCGTCTCGATCGAGATGACCTCGCAGCGCGCGCCGCTCGCGGGCGTCGTGCACGGGCTCATGCCCGCGCCCGCCGGTGAGTCGCTCAGCGTGCCCGTACGAATCGACCTGGCGAAGGGGAGCGGGCTCGGCGTGGGCCTGTTCGGCACTGCGAAGATCGCGGTCGCGCAGCACCCCGACGCGCTGCTCGTGCCGCGCTCCGCGGTGCTGCGCGACGACATCTCGGGTGTGTCGCACATCGCCGTGATCGGCAAGCAGGACGTCGTCCACTGGATCGCCGTGACTCCCGGCGCGTGCGCGGACGGCCAGCTGGAGGTCGCAGCGGACGAGCTCGAAGCGGGCGCCCGCGTCGTGGTCTCGGGACACGTCGGGCTTCCCGAAGGAGCCCGGGTGCGGGTGCAGTCGTAGCGGCGCCCGCGGCCGCGGCGCGCCGCGCGGGCGCGATCTTCGCGCTGCTCGCGTTGCTCGTCGGCGCTGGGGTGTTCGCGGTGCTGCGCCTGCCGTCGGCGATCTTTCCGTCCGTCGGCTTTCCGATCATCAAGCTCATCGCCGACGTGGGCGAAGAGCCCGCCGCGCGGATGATGCCCACCATGACCCGGCCGCTGGAGGAGGCGCTCTTGCGCGTGCCGGGCATCGAGCGCGTGGTTTCCACGACCTCGCGCGGCACCGCAGAGCTGGCCGCGCACTTCGCCTGGGGCACCGACATGCCGGCCGCGCTGTCGCGCGTGCACGAGGAGCTCGACCGCCTGCACCTGCCGGGCGCAGCCAAGCTCCAGGTCGAGTGGATGACGACGTCCGCGTTCCCGATCGAAGGCTACGCGCTGACGTCGGACACGCACTCGCCCGGCGAGCTGCGCGAGCTCGCGGAGTACGAGCTCAAGCCCGCGCTCGTTCGCATCCCGGGCGTCGCGCAGGTGCAGATCCAGGGCGGGCGCCGCCGCGAGTTCCAGGTGCGCCTCGATCCGGCCGCGCTGCAGGGCCGCGGGCTCGCGGCCGCCGACGCCGTGCGTGCGCTGCGCGAGAGCCACGTGGAGCTCGCAGCGGGACTCACCGAGCGGAACCACGAGCTCTATCTCGCGATCGTCGACGGCCGCGTGGACGGGCTCGAGAACCTGGAGCGGATCTCGGTGCCCGTTGCCGAAGGTCCGCCCGCGGCGCTGCGGGACCTGGGCGAAGTGCGCGTCGCGGACCAGGTCTCGTACGTGCGCACTACGGTGGATTCGAACGAAGCCGTGCTTGTGAACCTGGTGCGCCAGCCGACCGCCAATACGCTCGAGATCGCGCGCGAAGTCGACGCCCGGCTGCGCCAGATCGGCCACATCCTGCCCCGCGACGTCCGCTTCTCGACGGTGTACGACCAGGCGCGCTTCATCGCGGACTCCATGCGCGGCACGCGCGACGCGATGCTCTTGGGCGTCGCGCTGGCCGGGGTCGTGCTGTTCGCGTTCCTCAGGAGCCGGCGGCTCACGCTCGTGGCCATGGCGGCGATCCCCGTGACCATCGCGATCACCGGCCTGGCCCTCTCGCTCGCGGGCGAGACGCTGAACCTGATGACACTGGCTGGTGTAGCTGCGGCGCTCGGCCTGGTCGCGGACGACGCGATCGTGGTCGTCGAAGAGCTGGCGCACACGGGCTCGCTGCGCGGGCTCTTGCCGGCGCTCGCCGGCTCGAGCCTCGCGACGACCGTGATCCTCGTGCCGTTCGCGCGCCTGCCGAGCGTGGTGGGCGCGTTCTTCCGGCCGCTGGCGTTGACGCTGGCGCTCGCGCTCGCCGTGTCGTTCGCCGTCGCGAGCGTCGCTCTGCCCCTCGCGCTCGAGCTGACGGGCGCGCGCGCGAAGCCGCCGAACGCCGAGCCCGGTCGGCTCGAGCGCGCCAGCCGCGCGCTCGCGAAGCTGGCGGTGCGGCGCGGCGGCGCAGCGGTAGTCGTGCTGCTGCTCCTGATGGCCGCGGGTGCAGGGCTGTACACCGCGATCGGCAGCGACTTCCTGCCCGAGATGGACGAGGGCGCGATCGTGCTCGACTACTGGACGCCGCCCGGCACGTCGCTCACCGATACGCATCTCATGCTGAAGGAGGTCGAGAAGCAGATCCTCGAGCTCGCCGACGTCGCGACGTGCTCGCGGCGCACGGGCACGCAGCTCGGCTTCTTCATCACCGAGCCCAACCGCGGCGACTTCGTGATCCAGCTGAAGCCGCGCTCGATGCGCCGGCCCGCGGCGGAGGTGATCGACGAGCTGCGCGGCCGCATCGCCGCGGCGCAGCCTGCACTGCACACGGACTTCGGCCAGGTGCTGGAGGACCAGATCGGCGACCTCACCGGCGGCGTCGCACAGCCGATCGACGTGAAGCTGTTCGGCAACGATCGGGCCGCGCTCGAAGCGGGCGCGCGGCGCATCGCGCAGATCCTTTCGACGGTGCGCGGGGTCGACGACGTGTTCGACGGCATCGTGGTGGCGGGCCCCTCGCTCGAGATCAAAGTCGCCGCCGAGGCGGCCGCACGACACGGCCTGACCGCGTCGGACATACACGCGGAAGTGGAGCCCGCGATCGCGGGCACGCTCGTCGATCCGGTGCGCATCGGCGACCGCTTGTACGACCTGCGTGTGCTGCTGGCCGGCGGTCCGCCCGAGCTCGAGAACCTGCCCATTCGCGCGCGCGGCGCGCTGCTGCGGTTGGGCGACGTCGCGAGCGTCTCGACCGGCGCGCCCGAGACGGAGATCCAGCGCGAGGACCTGGCCACGTTCGTGGGAGTCACTGCCCGGCTCACCGGCCGCGACCTCGGCAGCGCCATGTCCGAGATCCGCGGTCGCCTGGAGCGCGAGCTCCCGCTCGGGCCGGGCATGTTCGTGTCCTACGGCGGCCAGTACGAGCAGAAGGTGCAGTCGTTCCGCGGCCTCGCGCGGGTGCTGCTCGCGGGGCTCTTGTTCGTCGGCTTGCTCGTCTGGTTCGAGTTCGGCGATTGGCGCCCGGCACTGGTCGCCGTGGCTTGCGCGCTCGGCGCGCTCGCGGGGAGTCTCGCCGCGCTGCTCGTCGCGCGGCAGACGCTCAACGTGTCGAGCTACGTCGGCGCGATCATGGTGGTGGGCATCGCGGGCGAGAACGCGATCTTCGTGATCCACGAGGCACAGCGCAGCCGCGCGCGCGGACTGGCCGCGGTCGACGCGTGGCTCGCGGCGGCGCAGCGGCGGCTGCGCCCGGTCGCGATGACGAGCCTCGCGACCATCTTCGCGCTCGCGCCGCTGGCGTTCGCGATCGGCGACGGCGCACAGCTCATGCAGCCGCTCGCCATCGCCGTGATGGGCGGCTTCGCGCTGGTGGCGCCGCTCGTGCTCTGGGTGCTGCCCGGCGCGTGCCGCTGGCTCGAGCGCTAGCGCGAGAGCGCGGCGCGCAGCGCGGCGACGCTCTCGCGCAGCTTGCGCGGGCCGCGACCGCGGAGCGCCGGGGCGAGCCGCGCCAGCGGCTCCAGCGCGCGGAAGCGCCCGACGGCGCCGCGGGCGGCGGTGCGCTCGAGCCGTTCTCGCTCCGGATAGTGCGCGACGAGCACGTCGAGCAGCCGCGACGCGCGCTCGCCCGCGGCGCGCTGCAGCGACGCCACGAAGCCGGCGATCTCGACGTCGACGAGCTCGGGAACGCGACGCCGATCGGTGTAGGCATATTCGAAGTCGAAGTAGACGAGCTCGCCCGCGCGGTCGATCACGTGCGCGAAGCTCGGGTGCGCGTGCACCAGCTCGGGCGCGGTGCGCCGCTCGGCGAGCGCGTGCCGGCGGCTCCACTCGCCCGCGAAGCGGGCCGCCGCGGCTTCGAGCTCGCGCCCGTGCGCGCCGCTGCGCAGCCGCCGGTCGAAGCTCTCGCCATCGATCCGCTCGAGCACCAGGTACGGCTCTGCGATCGGCTCCGGGAGCGCCACGTCGAGCACGGCGGGCACGGCGAAGCCGTTCGCGCGCCACAGCTCGAGCACGCGCGCCTCCGTGGCGCGGCGCGTGGCGGCGCCGAGTCCTGTCTTGCCGACGAGGAAGCGGTGGCCGAACGCGCGCACCGCCGTCGGCAGCCGCGGGCGCTTGCGCCCATACACCTTCACGATCACGGCGCGGCCGTCGAGCTCGATCGACACCACCTGGTGTAGACCGTCGCCGCGCTCGGAGCGCGCGAGCAGTACGCCCTCGACGCCGCCGAGCTTCATCCGCGGCCGAGCAGCGTTCCGAGGCGCGCGGCGATGCGGTACTTCGACGACGGCTTCCGCGCGCGCTCGCGGAACGCGAGGTCGAGCCGGCGCCCCGCGCGCACGAACGGGTTCGGATCCGCGAACGCGAACTCGTGCGTGTACGCCAGGAGATCGCGCCCCGGATACGAAGCGACCGTCTCGCCGAGGAACGCCTCGAACTCGTCGCCCACCGTGCGCGCCATCGATTTCAGGTAGCAGAGGATCTCGCGCGCCACGACCTCGCGCACGCGGCGCCGGGAGCGGAAGCAGGTCTCGAAGTCGAAGAACAGGAATTCATCGCCGAGGATCATCACGTGCTTCAGGTCGCCGTTCTCGTGCACGAAGCGCGGCTCGCGCCGGTCCACGGCCAGCCGGTGGCGCCGGTGCCACACGGGCAGGAAGCGCCGCCACGTGGCGAGCCGCTCGTCGAGCGGAACGCCGCGGTCGGCGAAGTAGTGCACGAAGCGCGGCGCGTCGACGAACTCGAACAGCGCCTGGCCGTCGCGCGGCAGTCCCTCGACCTCGGCGTCGTACACGCCGAAGACGCGGAAGCCCGCTTCGCGCCAGAGGCGGATGCAGTCGAGCTCCGTGCGCCTGCGCGACCAGGGCATGACCGCCGTCTGATTCGCGAGCGCCAGGTTGCCCAAGCTCTTCAGCGCGTAGCGCGCGAGCGACAGGCTGCCGTAGTAGAGCTTCAGCACGGCCCAGCGGCCTTCGAATGGGACCTTGTACAGGTAGTTCCCGTTCTTGTGCAGCAGGTACTTCTCGAGGTCGTCGAAGCGCAGCACCGTGGGGGCGCTCGGCATGCGGCGGATTAGAGCAAAACTCGCCCGGCGACGCCGCTCAGCCGAGCGGGCTCGTGATCACCCACAGCCGGTCGCCGAGCCACGCTTCGACGTGACACTCGCTGGCGTCAGCCGGTGCGCGCAGCACCACCGCCGAGCCCGAAGTCGAATCGACGGTGCGGCCGCTGCACACGAGCTCGACGCGAGCGTCCTGGGGCGCGCGCACGGTGAAGCGCTCGCCCGTGCGCACCGCGGTGAAGCGCTCGACCGGTGCGATGCCTTCGAACGCGACGTAGCTGCGGCCCGCGCGCAGCGCTTCGATGATGCCGCGCGCGCTGCGCTCGCGCGCGAGTACGTGCGTGGTGACGAGCCGGAACACGTCGCGGTAGCGGTCGAGCGTGCCGCCGAGCGGCCCGAGCACGCGGAACTTCGCGTGGGCGTCGACCCCGCCGACGAGCCCGCGCACGCCCGAGAGCCGCGCGAGCCGAGCGAGGTTCTCGGTTGGCGTGCGCAGCAGCACCCGCAACGCGCACGGCGCGGGCAGCAGCAGCTCGCCCAGCACGAGCCGCACCGGCACCTGCAGCGCGGTCGCGTGCAGGTTCACGATCTCGACCCCGTCGGGCGCGGCTTTCGCGTAGAGAGACGGGTCCTGGAGCTGCGACGACTCGAAGTGCGCGACGTACGCGGCGCCGCCGCGCCGGTGGATCTCGGCGACGAGAGCGTCGGGGGCATCGGGCAGCCCCGCCTTCGACTGCACGCCCAGCGCGAGGATGGACGCCCCCGCGGAGCGTACTTCCCAGCCCGGCAGGAGCAGCACGTCCTCGACGGCGCCCCGCGCCGGCCGGAGCTCCGCCCGAAGCGGGTGCTCCGAGAAGGCGACGAACGCGAGCCCCGCCGCATGCGCGCCGTCGATCACTTCGCCGATCGAGCCGTGGCTGTCGTGCGACACGCGCGTGTGTACGTGCACGCTGCCGCGCAAATCGAGCCAGCCGCCTGGTATTTCGGCGGGCGCACCGTACGGCGAACCGCTCGGAAACGGCAGCGCCGCGCAGCCGGCAAGCCACGCGCTGGCGGTGAAACACCCAGCGGCCCAAGTCGCGGCGCTCCCCCACATGCCGCGAGAGCATACTGCCCGGGCGAGTCGGGGTGTAGCATCAAGCCTGCGCCCAATCCGGGCTGCGGAGGTGTCATGCGACGAGGGGTTGTGATCGCGTTTGCGATTCTCGGTCTGTCGGCTTGCGGACAGAAGGAGAGCGGGAGCTCGGGGCCGATGGACGCTCCGACGCCGTCTTCGGGTGGCGGGGCCGCGCCCGCGGAGAGCGCGGCGCCGGCGCCGGCGACGCCGCCGGTCGGAGCCGCGGACTCGGGAGCCGCGAATCCGGACTCGGCGAGCTGCCTGGATCTCGTGGCGGTCGGGAGCTTCGAGAAGGCGGTGCCCGTGTGCACGGCCGCCGTAGCGAACGAGCCGGCAAACGACCAGCTCAAGTCGGCGCTCGAGACGGCGAAGTCGAAGGTCGCCGAGATGGCGGGCTCGGCGGGTGGCGCAGCAGCGGGCGCGGCGAGCGAAGCCGAGGACGCCGCGGGCAAGGCCAAGGACGCGATGCCCTCGAAGCCGTACTAGCCGGCGAGCGCTTCGAAGCGACGGGGAGAGAAGAAGGCCCCGGGACGCGGTCGGCGTCCCGGGGCCTTCTGGTTTCTCACTCGACGTCGAGCGCGACGCGGCGGTTCTGCGCGCGTCCGTCCTTCGTCTTGTTGTCGGCGACCGGCTGCGTCTTGCCGAAGCCGACCGCAGTCAGGCGCGAGCTGTCGATGCCGTGCTTCACGAGGTAGTCACGCACGGCCTTCGCGCGGCGCTCCGACAGGCCCTGGTTGTAGGCGTCGGTGCCGATGCCGTCGGTGTGACCGCCCACGCGGACCTTCACGTCCGGGTTCTCCTTCAGCACTTCGACGGCGGCGTCGAGCACGGGCTCGGCCTCGGGCTTGATCACGGCCTTGTCGAAGTCGAAGTTGATGCCGCGGAGCACGATCGACCGCTTCGTCGCCGGCGCTGCCGCCGCGACGTCGACCGGCGCGCTCGACGAGCCGGTCATGTTGTTGTTGTCCGTGACCGTGCAGGTCGCGTTGTAGTGACCCGAGCTCGTGTAGGTGTGGTGCGGGTTCGCCTCCGTCGAGGTCGAGCCGTCGCCGAAATCCCACGAGTAGCCCTTGATCCCCGCGTCCGAAGCCCCGACCGCGCGAAAGTCGACGCCGAGCGGCGGCGAGCCCGAGCTCGGGTTCGCCGTGCAGCGCGCCGTCGGCGCGGGCTTTGCTTCTTCCGGAGCCGTGAGCGCGCACAGAAGAGCACCAGCCACCGCACCGACGCCGCCGCCGATCGCGGCCGCTTCGCGCAAGTCGTCGCGGTTGTCGTCGCCGTGGTGCCAGTTCGAGGCGATGCCGCCGCCGACCGCACCGAGACCACCGCCGATCACCGCACACACGACGGGCGTAGCGGCGCCGAAAGTTTCGTGGAAGGCTGCGCAGCCCGTGCCACCGAGTGAGAGCGCGCACACAGACACCAGAGTCACGAGTCGCTTCATTTTCGGGGATCCTCCAGGGAAAGGAACGAGCGTGGCGAAGAAGCCATGTTGCACGCAAACGTGCACACGGGATGCAACACTTTGCACCCGCAAGAGCATTTCACGCTTACGCATCCGCCACGCAAGTCGGTCCAGCTGCGCCGCATCATGACGGGATTTCCGCGATTTGCAAGCGCCTGAGATGATCCATCCCTGTGTCGGGCGAGGTATTTTGGCTTCAACGGGCGCGGCCGATTTGCCGATTTGCAGTGACGCGGAGGGCAGGAGGCAGGTACCCATGAAACGGTCGATCGCTATCTCGATCCGCTGCGGGGCATGCGCGCTCGCATTCGGTGCGCTCTCTCTCGCAGCCCCCCTCGCACAGGCAGCGCAGAGCTTCGACAGCTTCTGCTCGGAGTGGATGTCCAAGCTCGCTGCGCGCGAGGAGCAGAACCTGGCCACGGTCCAGTACACGCCCGAGAACGGCCACGTGGTCGGCAAGTACACCGGCTACGACAAGTCGCCGACCAAGTGCCAGTCGCGCGCGAAGCCGGGGGCGCCGGGCGTCGGCACCCTCGTCTACAACGAGCTGCACTTCCAGAAGTCCGGCGACTCGGTCGACGCCGCGAAGAAGAGCTCGCCCCAGGTGGTCGAGAAGGTCGAAGTGATGGAGATCTTCCGCTTCGACGGCTCCGCCTGGAAGTACTGAGCTGACCGGGCGGCCGAAAGGCCGTCCGGCTCTCGCGCGCCCCGCCGCCGCGCCGCGTTGACGGCGCCGACGGCGGGGCGCGAAACTCCCCCTTGCCCAGGCGAAGGAAGGGGGAGTCATGAAACGCTTCATCGCGCACCACGAGCTCGCACGCGACAGCCGCTTCGTCCGCCAGGACAACGTCGCGGCGACGATCCTCTCCGCGCTGCCCGACGACGTCGACAAGGTCGTCGAGATGTTCGACCGGCTGACGCCGATCATCGAAGTCTCCGTGCGCGGCACCGCAGCCGAGCCGCTCTTCGACGAGTACGGCCCCGCGTTCGGGCTGGTGACTCTGAACGAGCCGCTCAAGCCAAACGACGCCGCGGTGACGACGCGCCTTCTGTTGCGCATGCACGGCATCTTCGTGGGCGAGCTCCAGGCGCTCGAAGGCGCCGGCCGCTCGCTCTGGGATTTCCCCGAAGCGCCGTGGGAGTTCAAGATGAACATGGCGCGCCAGTGCTGGGACGAGGCGCGCCACGTGCAGATCTACGAGAAGCTGCTCGTGCACGCCGGTGGCACCGTCGGCATGTTCCCCGAGTCGAGCTTCCTGTTCGAGTGCGCGTGCGCCGACGATCCCGCGCTGCGCGTCGCCGGCGTGAACCGAGGCCTCGAGGGCCTCGCGTGCGACGTGTTCCGCGACATGATCCGCTACGCGGAGCAGGCGGGCGACGAGAAGATGCGGCAGGCGATCGACTACGTGCTCGCCGACGAGCTCACGCACGTGCGCTTCGGCAGCGAGTGGGTGAAGGAGTTCACCAAGAACGACCCCGCGCGCTTCGAGGCCGCGCAGAACTTCCGGCGCCAGGTCGACAAGCAGTTCAGCTTCGGCGGCTCGCGCTCGGACCGCGAGGACGCGGCCATCCGCATCGCGCGCGAGGACCGCATCGAGGCCGGCTTCACGGAGCAGGAGCTCGACGAGCTGACGACCATCTCCGCGGGCGGGCCGTCGCGCGAGACGCTGCGCAAGGCGGCCGAGGTGCTGCGCATCCGGCACCTCGCGCGCCGCGAGGCACAGGAGAAGCGCGCATGAGCGAGACGCGCCTCTACCCGGGCACGGGCAAGGACGAGCGCACCAGCTTCGCGCCCTACTCCGCGTTCGAGATCCCCGCCGACCTGCGCGAGCTGCACGGCCGCTACGACGTGGAGGCCATGGCGCGGCGCATCCGCAACTTCCGCTACGCGGAGGAGTGGCTGATGATGGCCATGGGCGGCTGGGTCGCGACGATCCCCGAGGTGCCGGTGAAGACGGGCCTCGGCAAGATCATCTGGGAAGGCGCCCAGGCCGCCGACGCACTGGGCAAGCGGCTGCCCGAGCTCCGCTGCGGCCGCAAGGCCGTCTCGGCGTCCGAATCGGCCAACCAGGGCTTTGCGGCCTTCGTGCAGGCGGTCACCGAGCCGGAGCGCCCCGACCAGACGATCGAGAAGCTGGTCGGCGCCTTCGACGTGCTGAAGCCGCACCTCGTCGAGGTCTACGAGCGCACCATGCGCGAGACCGACCAGATCGCCGACGCGCCCACCATCGAGATCCTGGACGACATCGTGCGCCGCACCCGGCGGCACATCGCCTGGGCCCAGGAGGTGCTCGACCGGCTCTGCGACACCGATGCGCGGCGCGAGCGCCGGCGGGTGCGGGCAGCGCTCTTGCGGGCCCAGCTCATCGCCTGCGGGGGGGTCACGGGGGACCTGGCCGCCGGGTCGGCCTGAGGGCCCGCCCTCACTGGATTTCCCCACACTTCCCACAGGCAGAGTGGTAGGCTTGCGGCATGAAGATGCGCGGGATGTTGCTGCTGGTGGCGATCCTCGCAGTGGGGACCTTGAGCGGATCGTTCGCGGCACGGGCGAACTCGCTCGGGCCTCCACCCATCTCGCTGATCGCGACCTCGAGCGTAGGCGGCGACGTCCTCTCGCTCACCCCTACGGCCGTCGCGAACCCGGACGGCTCGTTCAGCGTGGCCGAGGCGGAGACCGTGCCGAGCTTCTCGCTCTCCATCGATCTCACGGTGAGGACGGATCCGACCGTCGCGGGGAGCTTCACGCTCACCAACCTGTCGAGCACGACCCAGTTCTTCTCGGTCTCTGCCACGCTCGGAATCCTGCCGATCCCTGGCCCGCAGACGCGGATCGGCGGATTCTACGGCGACGTTACGTACACGGACGCCAACGGCGACTCCTCGGTGACCATCGCGACGAACGGGGTGGATCCCTTCTACGCCGCACAGATCGACGGCGTGACCGTGGTCGGGCTCGGCTCTTTCAACAACACTGCCTTCGGCGGCCCGCACGTGTTCGGAACGATCTCGCAGCAGCTGTTTGGGACGCCGATCCCCAGCGCAGTAGGCCCGCAGGCGCTGAGTTCGATCGGTGTCGCCTTCCCAGCGTTCTCCGTGACTCCCGGTGACTCGATCCAGGTGCCCTTCGAGTTCGTGGTCGAGAACGGGGTTCCCGAACCTTCTTTCGCCTCGCTTTTCGCCACGGGAACCGCACTGATTCTTCTCGCGCGGAACTGCAAAAAGTTCTTCTCCAGCGCGCAGGTGCTCTGGTAGGATTCCGCCTACGGGTGGCTGCGGCATCGGCCTCCCGCTCCGCGCAGAGGCATCGGGCGCGGAGAAGCTCGGACCAGACGGGGACGGCAGGGGTTTTGGAGGGAGAGATGGGCCGCATGACGCTGCGAGGGAAGCTGACACAGTTCTGTGTCGCTGCGGCGATCGGGCTCGGAGCTGCTCACGCGTTCGCCGCACCGGTGATCTCGGTCGGCATCATGACGTCGGGCATCTACGACCAGTACAACGTGTCGCAGGAAGGCACGCCGAATCCCGATGGCACGTTCAGCTTGAGCGGCATCGGCTACGGCACCGACTTCAACTGCGACTGGTCGATCACGGTCAACCCGGATCCGTCGATCAGCGGCTCGTTCAATCTCACGAACCTGTCCCCGAGCGCCCAGACCTTCGTGCTGACGGTGTCGCTGCCCACGAGCGTCGTCGGCCCGACGGTGATGGGCGGCTTCGCCGGCGACGTGACGTACACGGACGCCAGCGGCAACGGCAGCGTGACCCTGCAGACCATCGCCGGCTCGCCGTTCTACCGCGCGCTCGTCGATGGCCTCAGCGTGGGCGCGATCGGCGACCTCGGCTCGTTCAACCTGACGGCCTTCGGCGGACCCGGCGCGACCGGCACGCTCTCGCAGCTGGCTTTCGGCACGCCGATCCCGAGCGCACCCGGCCCGGCCGGCGTCGCCAGCAACATCGGCATCCGCGTGACGTTCAACCTGACGGGTGGCGACTCGGTCAACATCCCGGTGAACTTCACCATCGACACCGGCCGCGCTCCCGAGCCCGCTTCGCTCGTGCTCGTGGGAATCGGCCTGGCCGCGCTCGCGGCCGCGCGCCGGAGCCGCGCCGCCTGAGACTCGTCGGCTAGGACAGCCAGCGGCCGAGCGGCGACCCGTACAGGAAGCGGATCAGCTTCTTCATGCCCGCGTCACGCTTTTCGGTGTAGGGGTAGTGCGTGGCCGCCTGCCGGCCGCCGAAGCGGTCGCGCACGACCGGCTGCGCGTGACAGTAGCCGCGCACGCCATCCCGCCCCTGCACGTGGCCCACGCCGCTCTCGCGCCGCCCGCCGAACGGCGCCTCGATGACCCCGTAGGTCATCGTCAGGTCGTTCACGCACACGCTGCCTGAGTCGATGCGGCGTGCGATCTCGCCCGCGGCGCGTGCGTCGCGCGTCCAGACGTTCGCGCCCAGCCCGTAGCGCGTGTCGTTCGCGCGGGCGATCGCCTCGTCGACGTCTTTCACGCGCACGATCGGCAGCACGGGGCCGAAGGTCTCGTCCTGCATGAGCGCCATGTCGGAGCGCACGTCGACGATCACGGTGGGCTCGTAGTACAGCCCGTCGAAGCGCGGGTTCCTCCGGCCGCCGACGAGCACCTTCGCACCGCCCGCGACCGCGTCGTCGACGTGCCGGGCCACGATCTCGAGCTGGCGCGGCCAGAACATCGAGCCCACGTCGAACTCGCCCGAGGTCTCCTGGCGCAGCGCGCGCGTGCGCGCGACGACCTTCTCGATGAACGCGTCCGCGACGTCCTCGACCACGTACACGCGCTCGGTGCCGCAGCAGAACTGGCCCGCGTTCAGGAAGCCGCCGGCGATCGCGCCGCCCGCGGCGGCGTCGAGGTCGGCATCTGCGCAGACGATCATGGGATCCTTGCCGCCGAGCTCGAGCGTGCAGGGGACGAGCCGCTCCGCGCAGGCCACCGCCACGCGCCGGCCGGTCGCCACGCTGCCCGTGAACGAGAGCTTGTCGACGCCGGCGGCACACAGCGCCGCGCCGGTCTCGCCGTCGCCGACGAGGAGCTCGAGCACGCCCTCGGGCAGCCCGGCTTCCCGGAACAGATCGGCCACGATGCGCCCCGAGAACGGCGTCACCTCCGAAGGCTTGAGCAGCACCGTGTTGCCGGCGAGCAGCGCCTGCACCGTCGGGTTGAGCGACAGGATCACGGGCCCGTTCCACGGGCTGATCACGCCCACGACGCCGAGCGGCTTGTAGTGGATCTCGAGCTTCTTGGTGAGCCGCAGGAGCCCGTGCAGCGGCACCCTCTCGGTGCGCAGCAGCTTCGGCGCGCGCTTCGACCAGTACGACATCGCATCGCACGCCGCGAAGATCTCCATCATGCGCGCCTCGGCGGCTGGCTTGCCCGACTCGCGCACGACGACTTCGACGATGCGGTCCTGCTTCTCGACCATGATGCCCAGCGCACGCCGCACGTACGCGGCGCGCTCCTCGACGGGCAGCGCGGCCCAGGCCGGCTGCGCCTTGCGCGCGCGCTCGAGCGCGGCCTGCACGTCGGCGGCGTTCTGCACTTCGATCTCGCCGATGCTCTCGCGCGTGACCGGGCTCGAGATGGCGAGGCGCCTGCGGGCGCCGGGGGCGACGTCGATCGGTGTAACGATGGCCATGGTTCCGAGTGTACCATCGCGCCGTGTTGCGCCTTTTCTTCCTGTGCACGCGCCGCGCGGAGCTCTCGCATGGCGCGTATCTCGAGCACCTGCTCGTGCGCCATGCACCGCTCGCGCTGCGCCACCACGCGCGCCTGCGCGGCTATGCGATCTTCGCGGTCGACGAGGCCCTCGCCGGCGCAGAGCCGCTCGACAGCATCAACGCGCTCGACTACGACGCGCTGGCCGACTTCACCGCGCAGGCCTACGACTCGCCCGACGGCGAGCGCGCGGTGACCGAGGACCATACGCGCTTCCTGGGCGGCGCGGCCGGCTACGCCGCGGAGCGCGTACTGCTCCACGACGCGCAGCCGGAAGTGCCGCTCGGCTCCGCGACGCCCGGCGTGCAGTGGCTCTGCGCGCTGCGCCGGCGCCCCGAGCTCGCGCTGGAGCGCTTCGAGCGGGCGCTCGTGGACGCGCTCGTGCCCGATCTGCTCGCCAGTCAGCCGGGCGCCACGCGCGTGGCACTCGGGCGCAGGGTGGCCCGGCTCTTCCCCGAGAGTGCGCCCGAGTGGGACGCCGTGCTCGAGCTGGGCTTCGCCGACGGCGCGCGCGCGCCCTTGCACCCGTTCGACTCGCCCGATTGCGCCGGGGTGCTGCGCCGGCGCGTGGCGGCGCTCGCGAGCCGCGCCGACGTGTGGCGCGTGCGCGAGCACGTGCAGCGCCGCGCATCCTAGTATCCTTGCGAGGATGGCCTCCCCCCGAATCGACCTCCTCGATCCACGCGCGTTCGCGTCCGGCCAGCCGCACGACCAGTACCGCTGGCTGCGCGAGCACGAGCCGGTGCACTGGCACGCGGAGCCCGATGGCCCGGGCTTCTTCGCGCTGACGCGGCACTCCGACGTGGTGGCCGTCGGCCGCGACTCGCAGACGTTCTCGTCGGTGCCGACGATCATGATCACCGACCCCGGCCCCGGGCTCGAGCTCAACATCGACGGGCACCAGATGATGCTCACGATGGACCCGCCGCGGCACACGCGGTACCGCAGGCTGGTGAGCCGCGAGTTCCTGCCGCGCGCGTCGCTGGCGCAGGCCGCGCGCATCCGGGAGCTCGCCGCGCAGATCGTCGACGCCGTGATCGAGCGCGGCGAGTGCGACCTCGTCGACGACGTCGCGGGCGAGCTGCCTTCGTACGTGATCGCCGAGCTGCTCGGGCTGCCGCTCGACGACGGCCGGGAGCTCTACCGGCTGACCGAGGCGATCCACTCCGCGCCCGACCCCGCGGAGCCTCTGGCGGCTGCGAACGCGGTGATGAAGATGTTCGGCTACGCGTCGGGTGTGATCGCCGAGAAGCGCGCGCGGCCGCGCGAGGACCTCGCCACGAAGCTGCTCCACGCCGAGGTGGACGGGCAGAAGCTCGACGACCTCGACTTCCAGCTCTTCTTCATGCTGCTCGTCGACGCGGGCGGCGACACCACGCGCAACCTGGTCGGCGGCGGGATGCTCGCGCTGTTCGAGCACCCCGACGAGCGGCACAAGCTCGCGCGCGACCTCGAGCGCCTGCTGCCGAGCGCGATCGAGGAGATGCTGCGCTGGGTGTCGCCCGTCGTGTACATGCGGCGCACCGCCACGCGCGATTGCGAGCTCGCCGAGCGCAAGGTGCGCTCCGGCCAGAAGGTCGTCATGTACTACGGCGCCGCGAACCGCGACCCGCGGGCGTTCCCCGAACCCGAGCGCTTCGACGTGACTCGCGAGGACAACCCGCACGTCGCGTTCGGCGGCGGCGGCGCGCACTTCTGCCTGGGCGCGCACCTGGCGCGGGTCGAGATCGACGCCATGCTGCGCGAGATCTTCGCGCGCATGCCCGACGTGGAGCCGACGGGGCCCGCCGAGTGGCAGGCGTCGACGTTCATCTCGGGGCCGAAGCACATGCCGGTGCGCTTCGCGCCGCGCAGCCTACGCAATAGAGTGTAGGCGCGCCGGGTTCTCGACCAGGATCGTCCGCAGCTGCGCCTCCGTGGCACCGCAGTCGCGCAGCCACGGCACCACGTGCTCGAGCACGTGCGCGTAGCCCCAGCCGCCGTAGGCCTTGTAGCAGGTCTTCCAGCCGATCTCGTTGCCGATGAGCACGCGGTCCGCGAAGCCGGCCTCGACGAGCCGCATGACGGCGTCGATCTCCTCTTTGTCGCGCGGGAACGCGCGGCCCGGTCCGACGATCTCGTAGTACTCCTCGTGCCCGAAGTGGTCGTACGACACGTAGCCGAGGCCGCGGCGCAGCACGTGCTTCGCGACCTCGGCCGAGTAGAAGCCCATGTGCGAGAGATAGACCTTGCCGAGGTCCGCGCCTTCGGCCTCGAGCACGTCGAGGTAGAAGTCGAGGTGGTGCTTCGGGGTCTCGCGCGAGCCGTGCGTGCCGCCGTTCGGGTGCACCGTGAGCGACGCGCCCGTGCGCGCCTGTGCGCGCGCCGCGGCGCGCAGCACCTTCTCCTCGTCGGGCAGGCACGGCATGTCGGGCATGCCGCTGCAGCCGATCTCGCCGATGTTCCCCGCGCGCACGCCGGTGTCGCCGATGCCCAGCTGGAGCTCGCGCACCATGCGATCGGCGAGCGCGCCGGCGTCGAGCGCCGCGACCTCGGCGGGGTGACTCGCCTGCGTGTACCAGCCGGTCGACGCAATGATGTGTAATCCCGTCGCGCGCGAGATCTGCTGCAGCGCCACGACGTCCCGGCCGATGCCCGGCAGCTCCATATCGACGAGCGCGCCGCCGCCCGCGCGCGCGAACTCCGCGGCTTCGCGGATCGCGAGCGCGACGTCGGACTGCACCAGGTTGTCGCGCACGACCAGGCCGTTGCGCCGCGCCAGGCCCAGGTTCTCGAGCCCGAGCGGCTGGTTCGCCACGCGCGCGACCGCAGGGTCCTGCGGCGGCGCGTACCAGCAGGAGATGTCGAGCGTCAGGTGCACGTGGGACATCGCGCGGCCGAGGGCGGCCGGCTCGATCGGGCCCAGCACCGTCTGCACGCGGGCCAAGGCGCGCCTAGAACCGGTCGATGCCGAGGTCGGTCGAGTAGAACTGCTTGTACCAGCGCCGGAAGCGCCCGACGTCGCCGTCGTTCTCGGCGAGCAGCGGCTGGGGCCGGTAGATCTTCTGGTTCCAGAGCTTGAAATCGAGCTCCCAGTCGCTGGCGTAGAAGTCGAAGAAGCCCTCGAGCTCGGCCTTCGTCGCCGGCTCAGACTTCTTCGCGTAGTAGGTGTGCACCACCTCGCACAGCTCGTCGTCGAGCGGGGTGAGCGTCTGGATCGACACGCCGGCCATGCGGCCGGTGACACGCGTCAGTGACAGCCCGGGCCCGTACATGAACGAGCGGAACGAGCTCTCGCCCGACTCGTTGGTCTGCTGCGTGGCATCGCGCTTCAGGTCGAGCACGAGCGTGGCGATCGCGCCGTCGCCGTCCCAGTTCACGCGCTCGATCTGCATGCCGTGCACGTGCGCGAAGTGCTGGATGTCGACGGCGTTCTCGTACATCTCCTGGATGTGCGTCTGGAGCTCCCAGCGCACGCGCTTGTACTTGTAGTAGCCGGGATCCGTCGCCTCGGGGATCGCGGGCACGTCGAACGCGGGCGGCTGGTCCTCCGCGTGGTGCCAGATCATCACGTAGCCGTTCTGCTCGCGCGTCTCCCAGGCATGGATCTTCGCGAGTGCGGGGATCTTCTTCGCGTACGGCACGTCGGTGCAGCGGCCGTCGCCCGCCCAGCGCCAGCCGTGGAAGGGACAGCGCAGGTCGTTGCCGACCACCGTCCCGCCGACGCCCAGGTGCGCGCCCAGGTGCGGGCAGTACGCGTCGAGCACGTGCGCCACGCCGTCCTCGCCGCGGTAGGCGACCAGGTCCCGGCCGAGCTGGTGCACCGGCTTGACCTCGCCCACCGCGAGCTCGTCGCTGAACACCACCTTGAACCAGCCGTTCGGCGAATGCGGCAGCGGAATGCGCTTCATCGCGGACCTCCGCAGCGGATTAGAACACGTTTCAGTCCCTCCGGTCCACGGGTTGTGCCGCGCCGCGGGGCATGGCAAAACCCCGTGCATGCCCCTATCCGAGTCCGAGCTCGACGCGGCCGCGGCGCTGCTCCTCGCCGCGCACCGCGCGCTGCGACCGCGGCCCGCGCTGCCGATGGCCTGCACGCCGGTGGACCTGCTCGACGCCTACGCGATCCAGGACCGTTTCGTCGCGAAGCTCGGCCGGCCCGTCGGCTACAAGATCGGCTTCACGAACGAGGCCCTGCAGCGCTCGCTCGGCATTCCCGGGCCGGTCTCGGGCCGGCTGCTCGAGGGACGCGTGTCGACGAGCCCCGCGCGCCTGCCCGCCGCGCGCTTCGCGACGCGCGTCGTCGAGACCGAGTTCGGCGTGCGCATGGCGCGCGCGCTGCCGCCGCGGAAGACGCCGTACGCGCTCGAAGAGGTCGTCGCTGCGGTCGACTGCGTGCTGCCTTCGTTCGAGATCGTCGACCCGCGCTTCGAGGAATGGCGCAAGCTCACGCCCTTCGAGGTGATCGCCGACAACGTGCTGCACTCGTGCTGGGTCGGCGGCGCGGAGCGGCGCGACTTCGCGTCGCTCGACCTGGCCGGGCTCGAAGTCGCGACGCGCGTCGACGGCCGCGAGGTCACGCGCGGCCGCGGTGCGAACGTGCTGGGCTCGCCGCTCCTCGCGCTCCGCTGGCTGGCCAACGATCTCGCGCAACGCGGCCGCGGGCTCGCGGCAGGCGACCTCGTAACGACCGGCTGCTGCACGGACATCCTCGAGCTCGCGCCCGGGCAGACTGCCGAGGCGGACTTCGGCCCGCTCGGCGGCGTCCGCGTCGAGTTCCCCGCCTGAGATAGAATTTCACCCATGAGCGCATCCGAGGCGGCAGGCGAGGTTCGCGGCATCGATTTGCCGCGGGTGTCCGAGTGGTTCGCCGCGCACGTGGCGGGCGCGAGGGCGCCCTTCCAATTCGAGCTCATCACCGGCGGCCACTCGAACCTGACCTACAAGGTGACCGACTCCGCGGGCGAGCTCTTCGTGCTGCGCCGCCCCCCGCTCGGCGCCGTGCTCGCCACCGCGCACGACATGGGCCGCGAGCACAAGATCATCGCGGCGCTGGGCCGACACACTCTGGTGCCGGTCGCGCCCGCGCTCGGGCTGTGCCAGGACGTCGCCGTGAACGGCGCGCCGTTCTACGTGATGAAGTTCGTGAAGGGCCACGTGATCACCGACGCGACCACGGTCGCGCGCCTGTTCACGGAGCCGCAGCGCGCGGAGGTCGGCGCCTCGCTCATCGACGTGCTCGCGCGCCTCCACTGCGTCGACCCCGACGCCGTCGGACTCGGCGACCTGGGCCGCAAGGACGCGTATCTGCCCCGGCAGCTCAACCGCTGGCGCACGCAGTGGGAGAACTCGAAGACGCGCGAGCTCCCCGCCATGGAAGAGGTGCACGAAGCGCTCGTCGCCATGATGCCGAGCCAGAAGGACGCCACGATCGTGCACGGCGATTACCGCCTGGGAAACTGCATCACCGGCGACGACCGCAAGATCCAGGCGGTGCTCGACTGGGAGCTGTGCACGCTCGGCGATCCGATGGCGGACATCGGCTACCTGATGAACAACTGGGCCGAGCCCGGCGAGACCGGCGGCACCGCGGCCGCGGCGGCGTCGCCGAGCGCCGCGGGAGGCTTCCAGTCGCGCGCCGAGATCCTCGAGATCTACGCGCGAAAGACCGGGCGCGACGTCACGAACGTCGACTACTACCGCGCGTTCCAGTACTGGCGCCTCGCGGCGATCGTCGAGGGGGTGATGGCGCGCTATCTCAAGGGCGTGATGGGCGGCAACGCCGACACGCGCGCGTTCAAGGCACAGATCGACGGGCTGGCGGCGAGCGCACTCGATCTCGTGCGCCGACTGCGAGCCCGCTAGTCAGCACTGCGCCCTCTAGGGGAGCTGCAGCGACTTTGGCTCCAAGTACTCCTCGAGGCCGTAGCGGCCGAGCTCGCGGCCGTTTCCCGACTGTTTGACCCCGCCGAACGGCGCGAACGGATTGAACGGGGCGCCGTTGATGTCGAGCTGCGCGGTGCGAACTCGCCGCGCGATGCGCCGCGCACGCGAGAGATCGCGCGACCAGACCGCGCCACCGAGGCCGTAGATCGTGTCGTTCGCGATGCGCACGGCGTCGTCCTCGTCGTCGTACGGCAGGATGGTGCAGACGGGTCCGAAGATCTCCTCCTGCGCGATCTTCATGTCGCTGCGCACGTCGGCGAACAGGGTGGGCTCTACGTAGTAGCCGCGCGGGAAGGCCGCGGGCGCATCCGCGCCGCCTGCGACGAGGCGCGCGCCCTGCGCGATTCCCGAGCGGATGTAGTCGCGCACGCGCTCGCGCTGGCGCGCGGATACGAGCGGGCCGAGGCGCGCCCTGCCCTCGCGCGGATCGCCGATCGCGTTGGAACGCGCGAGCTCGTCCGCCGCGAGCGCGACCGCCTCCTCCTGGCGCGCGCGCGGCACCAGCATGCGCGTCCACGAGGCGCACGTCTGCCCCGAATTGATGAATGCGTGGTTCAGGCTCGCGCGCACCGCCTTCTCGAAGTCGGCGTCGTCGAGGATCACGCTCGCGGACTTGCCGCCGAGCTCGAGCGACACCTTCTTCACCGTCTTCGCCGCGAGCTCCGCGACGCGCCGGCCCGCAGCGGTGGAGCCCGTGAAGGAAACCATGTCTACACCAGGATGTGTGACCATCGCTTCGCCGACGACCGGCCCCGCGCCCGACAGGAAGTTGAACACGCCCTTCGGCAGCGCGGTGCGGCTCGCGATCTCGGCCAGCATGAAGCACGACAGCGGCACCACTTCGCTCGGCTTCAACACGACCGCACAGCCCGCGGCCAGTGCCGGCCCCAGCTTCGCCACGATCTGGTGCAGCGGGTAGTTCCACGGCGTGATCGCCGCGACCACGCCCGCCGGCTCCTTCACCACCAGCGAGTTCCCGATCCGCTCCTCGAACGGGAACGTCGCGAGCAGCTCGGCGTAGAACTGCAGCGTATTCGCCGGGAAGTCGACCATGAACTGCTCGGTCATGGGCCGCGGCGCGCCGAGCTCGGCGATGATCACGGACACGAGCTCGTCGCGGCGCTTGCGGATGCCGTCGGCGAGCTGGCGCAGCACCTCCGCGCGGAACGCGGGCTCCGAGAGCGCCCATGGCTCGAACGCCCGCCGCGCCGCCGCGACCGCGCGGTCCACGTCGGCGGGGCTGCCGTCGGGCACGCGGCCGATCACTTCTTCGGTCGACGCGTCGGTCACGTCGAAGTGGCCGCGCCCGTCGGGCGCGACCCACTCGCCGTCGATCAGGAACTTGTCGAAGACTCGCATGGCCGCGGCGATTGTACCGCGTACGGGAGAGCTATCGCCGCGCGCGGGCGGCGATCAGGCGCTCGTAGCTCTCGGGCGCGAAGAACGCGAGGTACCAGACGGCGCTGGAGAGCGAGGTCGCCGCGCAGATCGTGAGCAGCGGCGCGGGGTGCCGCGAGAGGTCGAGGCCGGCGACGTTGTAGCCCAGGTTGAGCAGATCGAGCGCGCAGCAGGCGATGCCCCAGACCGCCCAGAGCAGGAAGCGGTTGCACACCAGCGGATCGCCCAGACGAAGGGCGACGCGGCGGCGCATCTTGGCGTGGAAGTGCAGCGACTCGAGCCCGGTCCAGATGAACGCGAACCCCCAGACCGCGATCATCAGCGATACCCAGGGGCGGACCTGCGGCGGCATCGCCGACGCGCCCGGCGCCTGCGGAGCCACCGACACGCTCCCCCACGAGGCGAGCAGGGCGAGGCCGATCGCGACCGCGCTCGCGAGCCGCGCCCAGGCCGCTTCGGGGCGGAACACGCGCCAGGTGAAGAGCACGAGCGCCGTCACCGCGGCGCAGTTGGCGGTCTGTTGCATCAGCTGAAGCGCGCGCACGGCGCCGAGCGAGATGCCGGGCAGACCCATCGAAAGGAGCGCCGGCAGCGCGAGACCCGCGTACATGAAGATCGCGGTCCCGACCAGGAGCTCGGGCAGCTGGCGCGTCCTGTGCGCGACCAGGAGGAGACGCGCGCCGATCGCGGTTCCCACCGCGCTGCACAGCGAGACGGTCACGAGCACGAGAAGCGCCATCGCCGACTCACCTCCCCAAGCGCAGGAACACGCGGTCCGGCGAGTCCTTCGCGGGACCGTCGCCGACCAACTTCAGGGCGACGCGGATCTTGTCGCAGACCGCCGTGACGCCAGAGACCTTCTGGGTCTCGAGCTGGCGGGGCAGGAGCTCGGTGACGACGACCTGCATCTCGGCGACGGTGACGCCACCGGCGTCGAGGCCCGCGTCCATCAGCGCGAGCTGGATGGCGCCCTTGGCGGCCCAGCGGTCCATTCCCGCCGAGCCCTCGAGCACCTGTTGGACAGCGTCGCACGCCGCAGAGCTGGCCATGCCGCGACTATCGGTCCCCGTCGCCGGAGGTTGAGCGCTCAGCGGGCGACAGGCTTGCCGAAGGGCGCGTAGGGATCCCCGGGGATCTCGATCAGCTCGACGAGCATGCCGTCGGGATCGCAGACGAACAAGAGCTTCGAGCCGTACGCCGGGTGCTCGATCCGCGTGTCGTCGAGCACGCGGAAGCCGGCGGCGCGGATCTTCTCGACGAGCGCGTCGAGTGACTCCACCCGCAGCATGAGCGCGGCCATGCCCGTCTCGTTCATGGCTCGCACGCGCCCGGAGCCCAGGGTTCCGGGCTTCTCGAACTCGAACAGCGCGAGCCTCACGCCGTCGCGTTCCACGAACACCGTGCGCTGGTCGACTTCGGGGAGCCGCAACAGCTTGGCGGAAAGCGCGTCCGCGACCGTCACCTCGCTGAGCGGGCGGAAGCCGAGCAGGTCGCAGTAGAACTCGAGCGCGCGCGGGAGGTCCGATACGCACACGCCCACGTGGCCGACGCGCAGCACCGCCATCACTCGTGCCGGAGGGCCTTCGCCACTTCGCGGCGCGGATCGCGCGGCGGCCGGCCGGCGAGCTCCAACACCGCGCGGTGTAGCACCCCGCTGAACGGGAACGGCGCCGCGTAGTCGTCGCAGACCGGAAAGCCGCGGTCGCGCCCGACGAGCAGCCCGGCCGCGCCGATCTGCCAGCGGAGCGGCAGCTCGCGGGTTACGGGCGCCTCGGCCGCGAGAGCGCCGTCGAGCTCGAGCGAGAGCTTGTCGCGCGCGATCGTGAAGCGCAGCTCGTGGCGGCCCGGCGCGAGCGCGCCGGCCGCTTCGATCCGGTGCAGGTCCCCGCACAGGTTCAGCGCGCCGACCGCGCGGCCGCGCAACAAGTACAAGGCGAAGCCGTTCGTCCAGTCGCCGAGCGCCACCACGATGCCCTCGCCCGGCACGCGCGCCAGCTCGAGCTCCGCGCGGATCGAGAAGCCGCCGAGCAGAGGCGGCAAGGCGTCTTCCGAGACCGGCCCCGCGCCGGGGCGCAGCTCGATGGACGTGCGGAAGCCCCACGCCGGCCGCACCAGCGCGGCCGCGCGCGTCAGGAAGCCATCTTCGAGGGGCAACACTTGATTGTGTTGCGCCTCGCGCCACCACAGGCGCTCGAGCTCCGCCGCGCGCTCGGGCTCGGCGCCGGCGAGATCGCGCGTCTCGGCGAAGTCGTCTTCCAGGCGGAAGAGCGACCAGCGGTCCTTCTCGAAGTCGTGGCTGCCCGGGATGAGCTCGCGCTCCGCGGCGATCTGCGGTCCGACATGGTCGGTCGTCGCCTTCCAGCCCCGGTGGTAGATCGCGCGGCTGCCGAGCATCTCGAAGTACTGCGTGTCGCGCGGCGCGGGCGCGTCCGCGTCTTCGAGACACCGCCACAAGCTCGCGCCGTCGAGCGGGCGTTGCGCGACGCCGTCGACGTGCGACGGGCGCTCGATGCCCGCGGCCTCGAGCACCGTCGGGAACACGTCGATCGCGTGACAGAATTGCGGACGCACTTCGCCCGCGGCGCGCGCGCGCGCGGGCCAGTGCACCACGAGCGGCGTCCGCACTCCGCCGAGCCACGTGTAGCGCTTCCACAGGCGGAACGGCGCATTGCCCGCCCACGCCCAGCCCCAGGGGTAGTGGTTGTACGCGCGGAAGCCGCCGATCTCGTCCAGCGCCGCCGCGCTGCGCGCGATCTCGTCCGCGCGGTTCTGCATGAAGCTGTGCTCGTTCATGAGCCCGGTCGGCCCGCCCTCAGCGCTCGCGCCGTTGTCGGAGAGCAGCACGACGAGCGTGTCGTCGAGCAGCCTCTCTGCCTCGAGATAGGCGAGCAGCCGGCCGATCTCCGCGTCGGTGTGAGTCAGGAAGCCGGCGAATGCCTCCATGAGCCTCGCGTACACCGCGCGCTCGTCGCGGCCGAGCTCGCGCCACGGCTGCACCCACGAAGGGCGCTGCGAGAGCGCGGTGTCCTTCGGCACCACGCCGAGGTCGAGCTGCCGCGCGAACGTGCGCTCGCGCCAGTCGTCCCAGCCGTCTTCGAAGCGCCCGCGGTAGCGCTCGATCCAGGGCTTTGCGACCTGGTGCGGCGCGTGCACGGCGCCGGGCGCGAAGTACAGGAAGAACGGCTTCCTCGGCGCGGCGTGGCGCAGGTTCTTGAGCCCGCGGATCGCCTCGTCGACCAGGTCTTCCGTCAGGTGGTAGCCCTCTGCGGGCGTGCGCGGCGGCGAGGTGAACTCGTTTCCGCGCACCAGCTCGGGGGTCCACTGATTGGTGTCACCCGCGAGGAAGCCGTAGTAGTGCTCGAAGCCGAGCCCGAGCGGCCAGCGGTCGAACGGGCCCGCCGCGGTCTGCTCCCAGCGCGGGGCCAGGTGCCATTTGCCGACCGCGAACGTGGCGTAGCCCGCGCCGCGCAGCACGCGCGGAAGCGTTGCCGCAGACGGCGGGATCCGCCCGTCGTAGCCCGGGAAGCCCATCGGGATGTCGGTCAGGAAGCCCATGCCGACCGCGTGGTGGTTGCAGCCGGTGAGCAGCGCCGCGCGCGTGGGCGAGCACAGCGCCGTGACGTGGAAACGGTTGAACCGCACGCCGCCCGCGGCGAGCCGGTCGATCGCGGGCGTCGCGAGGTCGGAGCCGAAGCAGCCGAGCTGGCCGAAGCCCAGGTCGTCGAGCACGATCGCAACGACGTTCGGCGCGCCCGCGGGGGGACGCGGGTCGCGCGGCTGCTCGGCCTTCGAGTCGGCGAGCGTGCGTCCGATCGCCGATCGCGTGGGCACCGTACCCATGCTCATGCGCGCGGCGCGAACAGCGCTTCGAGCTCGCGCTTCACGACCTTCCCCATCGCGTTGCGCGGCAGCGCGGCGACGAGCGCGATCTCCTCGGGCACCTTGTACCGGGCGAGCCGTTCGCGCGCGAACGCCGCGAGCTCGTCGGGGCGGGCGCTCGCGCCCGGCGCGAGCTGCACCGCCGCGACGACGCGCTGGCCCAGCCGCGTGTCGGGCCGTCCGAGCACCGCGCTCGCAGCGACGGCGGGGTGCTCGGCGAGCACGCGCTCGACCTCGGCCGGATACACGTTGGCGCCGCCGCGTAGGATGAGCTCGTTGCGGCGCCCGCAGATGTACAGGTCGCCGCGCTCGTCGAAGAAGCCCAGGTCGCCCGAGTGGTATACACCGCCGCGCAGCGCCTTCGCGGTCTCCTCGGGCTGGTTCCAGTAGCCGAGCATGGGCGTGTACGCGCCGGCCCACGGGCCCGTGCGCGCGGGCCCGACGCAGATCTCGCCCACCTCGCCGTCGGGCACGGGCTGGTCCTTCTCGTCGAGGATGCGGATCTCGACCTGCGGCACCGCCTTCCCGCACAGACCGGGGCGCGGCGCGGCGGAGCCGTCGGAGCGCGTCACCGCGGTGGGCGCCTCGGTCATGCCGTAGCCGATGGTGACCTCGCCGCCAAAGCGCGCGCGGTACAGGCGGCGGAACTCCTCGGGGCATTCGGCGCCGCCGACTTCGGGCCGGCGCAGCGAAGCGAGGTCCTCGCGTCTGACACTGGGATGTGTCAACAGGTCGTACAGCACCGTCGGCACGGCGGCGAAATGCCCGACCCGCTCGCGGCGCACCCACTCGGCGACGCCATCCGGATCGATCCGGTCGATGCAGACGAGCGCCGAGAGGTCCTGGAAGGCCACGAGCGGGCCGAGCACGATCAAGTTCAGGATGGTCAGCGGCAGCAGCACGCCCTGGCGGACGTCCGGGCCATAGGTCCCCGACGCGGCCGCGACCGCACCGGGCAGGAGCAGGTTGTGGTGGCTGTGCACCGCGCCCTTCGGAAAGCCGGTCGTGCCACTCGTGTAGGCGATCGCCGCGGGCGCGTGGCGCTCGAGCTCGAGCGGCGGGCGCGTCTCGGGGCCGGTGCGTGCGAAGGCGCCGGAGTCCACTTCCACCACGTGCGCCAGCTCGGGCAGCGACTCGCGTTCCGGGTTCAATGACTCGACCATGTCGCGCGGCGCGAGGAGCACGCGCGCGCCCGAGTCGCGCAAGAGCCAGGCCTTCTCGCGCGGCGCGAGCGGCTTGTTCACGCCGACCCAGATCGCGCCGAGCCGCATCGCGCCGAGGAACGCCACCACGATGTCGACGTCGTTGGGCAGGCACGCAGCGACGCGCTCGCCGCGCGAAACGCCGAGCGCCGCGAGCGCGTGCGCTGCGCGGTTCGCGGCGCGGTCGAGCTCCGCGTAGGTGAAGCGCCCGCTGCGCCCGACGAGCGCGAGCCGCTCGGGCCCGCTCGCCAGCCCGCGGTCGAGCACTTCCCCGATGGTCACGGCCGCATGTACCAGCCGCCCGACACGTTCAGCGCTTCGCCGGTGATGAAGCCCGAGCGCCGGTCCGACGCGAGGAACATCACCGCTTCGACGATGTCTTCCGAGCGGCCGTAGCGGCGCAGCGGCGTCTCCGCGATCAGCGGCCGGAAGTCGGCGTCGAACTTCTCGACGAAGCGCGACCAGATCAGCCCGGGCGCGATCGCGTTGCAGCGCACGCCGTGCGGGCCGACCTCGTGCGCGATGTTCCGCGTGAGCGCGAAGAGCGCCGCTTTCGCGGCGGCGTAGGCGGGCTCGCCGTCCTTCTCGTTCGGGTTGCCGATCCAGCCGGCGACCGACGAGATGTTCACGATGTTGCCGCGCTTGCGCGCGACCATGCCGGGCAGCACGCGCCGCGCCAGGAAGAAGTTCGCCGACAGCGACACGTCGATCGTGCGGTCCCAGTCGGCCATGTCGTAGTCGACGATCTTGCCGAGCTTGTTCTCCGCCGCGTTGCACACGAGCACGTCCACGCCGCCGAGCTGCTTCTCGGTCTCGGCGAGCATGGCGTCGACGCGGTCGCGGCTCGCGATGTCGAGGTGGAAGGCGAGCACCGCGGCGCCCGTCTCCTTGCGGACGCGTTCGGCCATCTCGCGGTTGCGCCGCTCGTGCAGGTCGCAGATGACGACGCTCGCGCCCTCCTGGGCGAAGCGCAGCGCGGTCGGCCCGCCGATGCACGCGCCGCCGCCGCCCGTGACGAGCACGACGCGGCCCTCGAACTCGCGCGGCTCGCTCACGCGTTCGCCACCAGCCGTTGCGCGTTCTCGCGCATGAGCTTCCGGACGTCCGCCGGCGCGAACTGCTTCTGGATGCCGGCGATGAACTCTTCGGGATGCGGCACGCACTCGGCGTGCGGGTAGTCGGAGCCGAACACCACGCGGTCCACGCCGAGCAGGTCGGCGAGCGCCTTGTGGTCCTCTTCGTGGTACGGGTTCACGAAGACGTGCTCCTTGAAGATCTCGCTCGCGCGGCCGTGCACGCGCCCGCCGAGCCACGGCCCGTTGCGGCCCATGCCCTTCATCTTGTCCATCGCCTTCAGCAGGTACGGCACCCAGAGCGAGCCGTTCTCGACGGACAACACCTTGATGTGTGGGTAGCGCCCGAAGAAGTTGCCCATGATCAGCGCGACGATCGTGTCCATGATCGGCCGGTCGCCGTACATGCACACCCATTGGAACGCCGACTGGTGGTGGCTGGCCGGATTCGCGGCCTCGCCCCAATGAGTCGACATCAGCTCGTTGTAGCCCGCCTCGCCGACGTGGTACGCGATCGCGAGCTTCGCCTCGTTCGCGAGCGACCACACGCGGTCGAACGCGGGATCCGCGGGCGAGCGCCCGCCCGCCGGGCCGGTGCGCACGTTGATGAGCCGCGCGCCCTTCGCGAGCACGTCTTCCAGGTCGCGCAGCGCCTCGTCGGGATCGAGCAGCGAGATCACGGGCGACGCGAAGATCCGCCCCTGCCAGGCGAAGCCCCACGTCTCGTCGAGCCAGCGGTTGAACGCGCGCAGATTCGCGTACGAGAGCTCGGGATCGGCGCGCAGGAAGTGCTCGACGCACACGCCGAGCGTCGGGAACAGGAACGCCGCCTCGACGCCCTGCTCGTCCATGCGCGCGAGGCGCGCGTCGCGGTTCTGGAACGCGGGGTCCATGGGAATCTCGACGGACTCGGGCTCGACGAGCCGGTCGCTGCCGAGCGACTTCAGGAACTCGCGCAGCGAGCCGGGCCGCACCGTCTTCTCGAAGCTCGCGAACGTGTCGTCGAGGAAGTGGAACTCGCGGTCACCGATCCAGATCTGCGGCCTTCCCTGCGGCGTGTCGACCACGCGCACGGCGCGGTCGCGAAAGCGCGGCTCGACGTAGCGCGTGAAGGCGTCGCGCGGCTCGTAGTAGTGGTTGTCGCCGTCCCAGATGCCGAAACCGAGCGGTGTCATGCGTACCTCCCGAGGAACTTGCGCAGCGCGCGATTCACGGGCTCCGGGTGAGTCACGTTGGGCGCGTGCGCCGCGCCGTCGACGACGACGAGGCCTTTGCAGTCGGCGAGCGCGCTCTCGAGACCGCGCGCGGTCGCCAGGTCGAACGCCTGGTCCGCGCTGCCGTGGATCACGAGCGACGGGCAGCGGATCTCGGGCAGGAGATGCATGAACTCGTCGCGGCCGAGCACCGTGTCCCACGCGTGCGCGGTGTCGGACGGCGGCCTCGCCTGCCACTTGGCCAGCCAGCGGCTCGCGTCGTACGACTTGCCGAACAAGAGCTCGGCCATGCCCGTGGCGATCTCGCCCACGGGCCCGTTCGCGAGCCACGCGTCGGCGGTCGCGCGGTAGGCCGCGGTCACCTCGGGCGGGAAGAGCGCCGCCGCGGTGTCGACGAGCACGAGCGCGCGCACGCGCTCGGGATGCTTCCAGGCCGCGCGCATGGACAGGAAGCCGCCCTGCGACAGCCCGACGAGCGTCGCCTTCTGGATCTGCAGCTGGTCGAGGAGCGCGATCGCATCGGCCGCGGAGTCGTAGTAGTCGAACGCGCCGAGACACTCGCTCATGCCGTGGCCGCGTTCGTCCCAAGTGAGACAGCGGAAGTCGCCGGCGAGCGCGCGCACCTGTGCGTCCCACATCGAGTGGTCGAGCAGGAAGCCGTGGCTGAACAGGACGGCGGGCTTCGTCCCGCCGGAGTCCTCGAAATACAGCCGGTGACTCGCGCTCTCGAAGAACGGCATCACCTGAACTCCGGCATGATCTTGGTCGCGAACAGCTCGAGCTGGCGGTCCTGCACGTGGCGCGGCGTGGTGCCCTGGTAGAAGAAGTTCCAGGACAGCCACTCGAGGCTCCCGTTGCCGTGGCAGCGCACCAGCTTCTCGAAGTGGCGCTTCACCTGGTCGACGGTGCCGCAGATCTGGTAGCCCTTCTCGATCATGCGCTGCGTCGCGGCTTCGTAGCTGTCGAAGAGCAGCGGGCGGCGATTCGGATCGTCTTCGGGATTGCGGAAGATCTCCAGGAAGCCGAAGCGGCCGAAGTACTCCTGGTAGTCGTGGCCCGTCGTCGCAGCGGCCAGCGCGAACGCCTCTTCGTACGTGTCGCCGATCGTCACCGCGCGCACGGCGCCGCAGTTCTCGCCCAACGCGAAGTCGCGGCCGTGCTCGGCCGACACGCGCTGGTACTCGCGGCACATGGTGAGGAACTTCTCCGGGTCGGCTTCCCAGATCCACGGCAGCCAGCCGTTCTTCGCGCAGTTGAGCAGCGACGGCATGCCGCCCGTGATCGGCACCCAGATCGGCGGGTGCGGCTCCTGGTAGGGACGCGGGCAGACGCCGATCTTGCGGATGACGTCGTTCGCGTCGATCTCGCCCGCGGAGCCGAACTGGCGCGTGTAGCCGGGCGCGCCCCAGCCCACGATGCCCGTGTCGTGCGGGTACGGCACCTGGAAGTACTTGCCCTTGTGCTCGAACGCGTCGTTCGTCCACGCCTTCAGCAAGATCTCGATGTTCTCGTCATAGCGCTCGCGGTTCTGGCGGTCGACGTCGTCGCCCATGCCCGTGGCGATCGGCGCGCCCTGGCCCAGCACCTGCATCCAGCGCTTCTGATAGCCGCGCGCGAACGCGACGGCGACACGTCCCTGTGTCAGCTGGTCGAGGATCGCGAGGTCCTCCGCGACGCGAATGGGGTTCGCGACGGTCATCACGATCGACATGGGCGCGAACTTGATGCGCTTCGTGCGCGCCGCGAAATCGGCGAACAACAGGATCGGGTTCACCGAGAGCTCGTTGCCTTCGGTGTGGAAGTGGTGCTCCGTCGTCGAGAACGCGTCGATGCCGAGCTGGTCGGCCACGATGGCGAGGTGGCGCAGCTCTTCGAGCAACATCTGGTAGCGCTCGGTCGAGCGGCCGATCGGGCGCAGCCGCTCGCGCTCTTCCAGCGTCGCCGGCACTGCGGGCATGGCGAACAGATCGATCTTCATCAGGCGAACCTTTCCTTGAGCCAGGGCGCGATCACGTCGAGCGCGGCGTGCTGCCCGCTGCGGTCGCGCATGCCGCTCGGGCCGTAGCCCAGGTGATCGCCCGACACGCGGTGGATCCGCTTGTCGCGCGCGGGCGAGCGCTCGTAGATCGCGTCGGTGTGATTCGAGAAGACGGCGTTGTCGCCCTTGTATGCGACGACGAGGGTGGGCAGCGAGAGCTTGGGCAGGCAGTCGAGAGTGGACGCGCGCGACGAGTGACCCGACCACGTCGACAGCCACGCGCGTGGCGTCTGGTACTTGCCGAAGCCCGACTCCAGGTAGTTGAACACGTCGGGGCGCGGCGAGAAGAACGAGCCGATCGCGCGCTCGGACGGGAAGATACTCAGGTCGGTGTAGGCCGGGTTCGCCTCGGTGCGGTGGATCTCGAGATAGCGCCCGACGAAGGCGCGGCGCTCGATCCGCTGCTGTTCCGCGCGCGGCAGCGCGTCGACGTCGGGCGCGCCGAGCTTCCGCAGCCAGTGATTCCACTCGGCAACGAAGCCGCGCGCCACGGCGTCGATGCGCGCCACGCGCGCGCTCTGCGCCGCGGCGTAGCGCGCGAGGAACTCGCCGCCGTACTTCGAGGGCTCGGGCAGCGGCCGGAAGCCGTTCGCGGCGTCGTACATGTCGAGCGACGGGTCGAGCGACAGCGGATCGTTCTCGTCCACGACCGACGGGTCGATGATCGACAGCATGAGCTTGCCCTGGCCCAGGTGCGTGGCCAGCTGCACCAGCCCGTCGGCCTGCGGCAGGTCGAGCTTGTTCAGGTCGCACGGATCGCCCGCCGCGGTGTCCTCGAGCCGGCCCGGCGGCACGGTCGCAGCCTGTGACTGGTAGAAGCTGTACAGCGCGCCGCCGCCGGAGTTGCCGACGAGCACGACCTTCTGGAAGCCGCGCTCGCGCAGGCGCGCGATCGCCGCCGCGACGTCGAGGATCAGCCGCTCGTGGATCAGATTCACGTCGTTGTTGATGAAGCGCCCGGCCTGCCCGAACGTCGCGATGCCCGCCTCGAGCAGCCGCGGCATCGCGTAATGGCGCTGCATGTCGCCGCGCGGGTGCATGAACATCGCGACGCAGCGCTCGCCGCCGCGCGTGAACAAGGTGCCGTGCGACTCGCCGCCGTCCTGTGCGAGGATCGGCAACGGCTCGATCCGCACGCCGTCGGGCAGCTTGTGGAACGACCACAAGCTCGGGCCGGCGGCGGGATATCTCGCGAGCTGCGGGAACGCCATCGCTAGACCGAGTCCTTTCGCACCGTGAGCTGCACGTGGTCGCGCTTGGCGGCCATCGCCTCGGGCGCGACCTGCAGCGGCCGCACGCAATCGACGTTCACGGCCTGGATGTCGTTCGTGCCGATCTCGGTCCAGAACTGCTCGGCCATCGCGCGGGCGGCCTCGCCCGGCCCGTGCACGGCGCCGCGCGGGTGCCACATGATCGTGGTGCCCTCCATCGGCTGGCCCGCGATGCTGCCGCCGTGCAGGAAGCCGATCTCGTCGTAGTCGACGTTGCGGTGGTAGTACGGCAGGCGAGACGCTTCGCGATCGCGCTGCAGGGGATTCGGCACGAAGTTGCACAGCACCCAGCCGTCGGCGCAGAACAGGCCGAACGCCGACGGCGGCACGTGGTTGCGGTCGGCGGTCACGGGCCGGAAGTCGGTGTTGTGGAAACGGAACGGGAACAGGTCGCCCTTCCAGCCCACCACGTCGAACGGGTGCTGCGGGTAGAAGAACGAGGTCCAGCGGCCGTCGCGCTTCACGCGCACCTCGTACTCGGCGCGGCCGTCGCCCTGCATCGCCTTCGGCTCCGGCGCCGTGATCACCTCGGGGTCGTACGGGTTGTGGCGCCCGAGCGTGGTGTGCTCGATCAGGCCGATCTCGGCGCGCGACTCCAGGTACAAAAAGTAGTTGTCGCGAGTCACCGGGACGATGCGGTGAGTCACTCCCTTCGGAATGACGAGGTAGTCGCCGGGGCGGAACTCGAGCGAGCCGAACTCGGTCTCGAGCGTGCCCTCGCCGCGGTGCACGAAGTACAGCTCGTCGGCGTCGGAGTTGCGCGCGAAGAACGGCATGGGCTCGGCGCGCCGGCTGACGGAGACGACGACGTCGTCGTTCCAGAACAGCCGGGTGGGCGCGCCGCGCACGTTCGAACGGTCGGTCGTGTCGACGCGTTCGCCGTCGACGTCCCCGGGCGCGAACTCGCCCTCGACGCGCACCCAGCCCGTCGGCTCGTTCAGCCGGTACAGGTTCGCGACGCGGCCGTGGAAGCCGCCGCGGCCGAGCTCCTCTTCCTTGAGCCCCTTCGGCACCGCGACGTGCGCCTGGCGCGGCGTCTGCCCGCGCACCAGATGGATCCACGAGTTCTTCATGTGAACAGCACGTCGTGCGCGTACTTCGTGTCCACGTACTCCTTCACGCGCCAGATCTTGCCGCGCTTGGTCTTGAACACGAAGTGGTAGTGGTTCTTGTAGTCGCGCCCCTTCGCGCTGCGCCCGGTGAGCACGAACTGCACGCACACGGTGTTGCCTTCGGCGACCATCTCCTCGACGTCGATCACCATGGGCACCGTGGGGTCGTACAGGCCGACGCCGCTGCCCATGAGCTCGAGCACCTTGGCCTTGCCCTCGTAGGTGCCCGCCATGTCCGAGCCCGGCGGGACCCACCAGGTCACGTCGTCCGCGAGCATCTCGGGCAGCTTCGGATCACCCGTGGCGATGCGCTTGAAGTACGTCTTGATGAGCTTCTTGTTCTCGGCCGCGCCCATGGCGGGCTCCTTCTCTGCGCGCTTCGAGGAATTCGCGGATCCGATCTGCCGCGCTACACAGATCGGTGTCAGAAGTTTCGCCTGCTTCGAGCTCGAGCAGCGGCAGGTCCGCGGGAATGGGCTGCCGCTCGCCGAAGCTCGCCAGCTCGGGCCGCGCGCGCCCCAGCGCGACGACGGCCTCGAACAGCTCGGGGAACGCTCGCGCCGCGCCGAGCGCCAGGGTCGCGCCGTCGCCGCGCCCGACGAGCGCGAGCGGCGCGGCGCCGCCCGCGTGGAGCTCTAGCGCCAGCGCTTCGAGCTGCGCGAGCGAATCGCCGAAGCTCGCCGGCTCGGGCCGCGCATCCTCGCCGCGCCGGAACCAGGCGAACCCGGCGTACGCGCGCCACGCGGGCGTGTCGGGCGCACCGCTCGAGTGGAACGGGCTCTTCGCTCGCGGCGCCTGCGGCGCGACCACGGCACGGCGCGCGTCGATCGCCTCGCACAGCGCGACCAGTTCGCGCGAGTCCGCGCCGTCGGAGTGCAACGCCACCAGCGTGCCCGCGCCGGGCGCGCCCGCGCGCTCGCGGCGCACGAGCTGGCAGCGCGCGCTCACGACGCCGCCCGCTCGGGCTCGCGTGCGGCATTCTCGCCCGCGATACACCCGAAAGTGACGGCGGGCCCGAGCGTGCCGCCACCCGCGTAGTAGTACGGCCCGGTGGGCGACGCGATGCAGTTGCCCGCGCCGAACAGGCCGCGGATCGGCTTCCCCCAGGCGTCGAGCACGCGCGCGCCGCGGTCGATCACCGGTCCGCCGTTCGTGTCGAGCGTGCCCGCCGCGAGGATGATCGCGTACAGTGGCCCCGACGCCGCGAACGGGTACAGGGTCGGGTTCTTCGCCGGCAGCTTGTGCTTCGTGCCTGGGTTCGCGAACGACCAGATCTTCGCGTGCCACTCGCGGTCGTAGATGCGCTCGCCGCGCGAGAACTCCGAGTCGACGCCGCGCGCCGCGTCGGCGTCGAAGCGTCTGCGCGTCTCCGCGAAGCCCGCGCCGAAGCTCCCATCGAGCCGCACGTCCCCCGTTCGGCCGGCGAGCTGCGCGAGCCGCGCGTCGAGCGCCTTCTCGAGCGCGGCCGCGCCGTTCGCCTGGATCACGTACGGCGCGCTCGCGCCCGCGGGCGGCAGCGGGAAACGGCCTGCGAAGAGCTCGGCCGTGCGCTGGTCGTAAATCATGAACAGGAGCAGGTTCGCCCACTCGTGGCGAACGGGATCCCACGCGTAGTGGATCCGCGTGCGCTCGTTGTAGTTCGACTTCTCGTCCACGACGCGGCGCCCGAAGCGGTTCACGAGCACCATGCTGTCGCCGGGCGGCATGAACACGTCGTCGGGCGTCGACGAGAACTGCAGCGCCTGCTCCAGCACGATCTGCGCGCGCCAGGCGCTCTGCATGTTGCCGAGCTTCGCGCCCAGCGACTCCGCGATGCGCACGAAGTCGCCCTGGTTCGTGGGCGCCGCGCAGCCACCGAAGACCGGCCCCGGCTGGAAGCGGCGCACCAGCTCGTCGTCGTGCGTGAAGCCGCCGCTCGCGAACACGACGCCGCGGCGCGCGCGCACGCGCACGCTCGCGCCCTGCAGCTTCTCGGCTTCGAGCCCGACCAGCTCGCCCCGCGCGTTCACGAGCCCGCGCGCGGCGCGGTGACCCAGCAGCACGGGCACCTTGCGCGCTTCGAGCGCGACGCGCAGCTGGCGCACCATCTCGTCGCCGAGGCCGAAGCTGCCGTCACTCTTCTTTGCCCAGTAGCGGCGGTCGACGATTTTCGTCGCGCCCGGCGGCTCGAAGTAGTCGGGCAGCGGGCCGACGAGCGAGTCCGCGGACATCGACACCAGCGCGCCCATCTTCTCGAGGCCCACCACCGCGTCCGCACCGCGGTCGTAGAGCGTCTCGATGAGCTCGTACTCGTTCTGCGGCAGGCCGTAGCGCGGCGACGTCTCGCCGTACAAGAGCGGATACGACGCGCGGCACATCGCCTGCAGCGTCCTCTCGCGGGGCTCCTTCAGTCCGCGCGCGCGCTCGATCGGGTGGTTCGGGATCCAGTACACGCCGCCCGACTTTGCCGTCGTGCCGCCGAAGAGCGGCGCCTTCTCGAGCACCACCGCCTTCGCGCCGGCCTCGTGCGCGTACAGCGCGGCGGTCGCGCCCGCGGCGCCCGTGCCCACCACGACCACGTCGGCGTCGACGTCGAAGGCGGGCTCGGCCGCGCCTGCCGCGGCTGCGGGCACCGTCGCGGTCGCGCACGCGGCCGCCGTGAGCGCTGCGCCCGCGGCGCCCGCGAGCTGCAGGAAGTCGCGGCGCGACACGCCGCGCCGCGTGGCACGCGGCGCCTCTGTCTCGTTCTCGGGGGGCATCCGCTCCTCGGCGCGGCGGGAGCTACTCCGCCTCGGCCCAGTCCTTGGAATAGAACTGGCGCGCCCAGCGCCGGAATTCCGCGATGGGTCCGTCGCCGTCGCACAGCATCGGCTTGGCGCGGAAGCGCTTGTTCTCCCAGATCTCGAAGTCCTGCGTGATGGCGTTGGACTGATCGTCCATGTAGGCCTTCAGGAGCTGCAGCGTCTCTTCCTCGCTCCGGCCGTCCTTCTTGCCGATGATGGCCGTGCGGAAGTGCGTGTACTCGTCGTCGATCGGCGTCAGGCCCGTCGAGATGACGGTGGTAAACATTCCTGTGTAGGTCAGGAAGTTGTACCCGAGACCCCAGTTCTGGGCCTCCATGTACAGGTTGTCCGAGACGCCCTCCATCGTCGACACGCTCTTCCGCGTGCCGATGTTCCAGAAGAACATCTTGCCGTCGAACTTGTGGCTCTTGTCGGGCGGCATGTCCATCAGGTGCACGCTGTGGAAGTGCGGCCAGTCGATCGCATTCTCCATGATGTCCTGCGGGCAGGTGCGCACCTTCCACTCGTACTTCTGCCAGGTGCGGGTCCAGCCGGCGTCGCCCCATTCGGGGAGCGCCGGGATCTCGAAGTCCGGCGCCTTCCCGTCCTCGTGGTACCAGACGAAGATGGCGCCGTTCACTTCGCGCACGGGCCACGAGCGGACCTCGGCCTTCGCGGGGATCTTGTTCGCGTACGGCACCTCGACGCACTTGCCCGCGCCGTTGAACTTCCAGGCGTGGAAGGGGCATTGGAGGTCGGCGCCGATCACCTTGCCGCCGCGCCCGAGGTGCGCGCCGAGGTGCGCGCAGTACGCGTCGAGCACGTGCGCCTGGCCGTCCTCGCCGCGGTACGCCACGAGCTCGCGGCCCAGGTAGTGCAGCGGCCGCACTTCCCCGCGCGCGAGGTCGTCGGAGTAGAGCAACAGGTACCAGCTGTTCGCGAAGCCGAACGGAAAGCGGGCCATGGCATCCCTCCCTGACCTAGAGCTCCGGGTCTCTGGACTTCGGCGCCCGGCGGATGACAAAATTAGAACACGTTTCAGCGGGGCCTGACAAGCGGAGCGAGCGAAGGCCGATGGGTCGATTGAGCGGAAAGGTCGCGGTCGTGACGGGCGCGGGCTCGGGCATCGGGCGGGCGATCGCGCAGCGCTTCGCGGCCGAGGGAGCGCGCGTGGTCGTGAACGACCTCGTGGCCGACTCGGCGCAGCGCGTGGCCAAGGAGATCGAGGCCGCGGGCGGCGTCGCGAAGCCCTACCCGGCCGACGTCGCCGACCCGCGCCAGGTCGAGGCGCTCGTGCGCTTCGCGGTGTCGGAGCTCGGCCGGCTCGACGTGCTGGTGAACAACGCGGCCTTCGTCGGCTTCGGCCCGGTCGAAGCCCTGTCGGACGCCGACTGGCGCCGCACGCAGGCGGTGACACTGGATGGTGTATTCCACGGCATGCGCGCCGCGCTGCCGGTCATGGCCGCGCAGAAGAGCGGCGCGATCATCAACATCTCTTCGGGCGCGGCGGTCGCGGGCGAGCCGGGGCTCGGCGCGTACGGCGCCGCGAAGGCCGCAATCGTCAATCTGACGCAGACCGCGGCGGTCGAGAACGCGGGCCGCGGGGTGCGCATCAACACGATCCTGCCGGGCCCGATCGAGACGCCGCCGCTGCTCGCAGCGGTCGAGGCGAGCGGCGGCCGCGCCGGCTGGGAGCGCCAGATCCCGTGCGGCCGGCTCGGCAAGCCCGAAGAGATGGCAGCCGTCGCGCTGTTCCTCGCCTCGGACGATGCGTCGTACGTGCACGGCGCGGCGATCATCGCCGACGGCGGCGTCGCCGCGCGCACGAACAGCCCGCGGTTCTAGCCCGCGCTCACTGCGGGATCGGCGCGAGCGTTCCGATCACCGAGGTAACCGCCAAGTCGTCGAAGTAGGCGCTCGAGGTGAAGCTGCGCCGCAGCGCAAAGGCGCCCGAATCGCCGCTCACGGGCAGCTTCGTCCAGCAGTCGACTTGCCAGCTGCCGGGCTGCGTCCCCGATTGGCTCCAGATCATCGCGCGGACTCGAGTGAGCCCGCCGGGCTCCGTCACTCGCATCCGGAACGAGTACCACGTGCTCGCCGGCTGCTGCACGCCGGTTGCGGTGGAGTTCGCGCACGTGAGCGCGGGCTCTCCGGGTGCCGAGAGCACCCACGCGCCCATTGTGGTCTGCACCAGGCCGAAGAACTGGTCGGGGCGCTCTCCCGTGTCGTGCACCGCGAGCCCCGCGCCCACGAGCTTCGCGCTCGTCCACACGCGGCCCGAGAGCTCGTACGAGCCCCACGACGGGGCCGTCCCGCCGACGAAGCGCGTGGACACGAGCCCGGAGCTGGCGGACGTGCCGAACGCCGCGTTGCCGTTCACGTACGCCACTTGGAACAGATCCCGGCCCGTGGCGGTGCGCTCGTCGTCGCTCTCGTCGACGAACGCGGGCGCGTGCACGCCGGCCGCGTACGCATCGAAGTTGCTCGACCACAACAGAGCGCCGAGCGCTTCGGTGCGCGGATCGAGCGTCAGGCGGTTCGAGTGCGCCGATTGGTTCCCGTTCGCGTCGTACGCGGAGAGCTCGAAGCTGTAGGGCCGATTGGGATCGAGCCCCGACAGCGTGTACGACGCGGCGCCGGTCGAATCCGGCGAGCGCATGCCGATGTCGACGGGCGCAGTCGTGATCGCGCCCGTCGTCTGCGGCGCGTACCAGAGCTTGTAGCCCGCGACCGGGCCCGAGCTGGGTGCGAACCGGATGAGGACCGCATCGGCCCGAGAATCCGTCGCGAGCGCGAGCAGTGCGAAACCGAGGCAGACGTAGACCCGTGGCAACGGCAGAAGCAGCGGCAACATGAACAGCTCCCCAAGCGATGCGGCGAGGGAAATGCTGCGAAGTTGCGCACTCGGCTGCCGTGACTCTCCTCACGCGGATCGCGTGAGCCGAGTCACTTTTCCGACGGTGGACGAGCGTTCTCAGATCTCGTCGGCGGGGCCGAACAGCTCGAGGAACGTTCGAGCAAGGACTTCGTCCTCTCGGTGGAGCTCGCCGTCCGCGCTCGGCGCGCTCGCCTCGTCGAGCGAATGCGCGCGCGCTTCGAGCTCGGGCGGCGCGCCGTCGAGCCATTCGTCGAGGCGGAGCAGCAGCTTCTCGAGCTCCGCGACGCGCGCCGCGACGCGCGCGCGGTGCGCGCGCACGAGCGCCTGCGAGGCCGCGCTCTCGGGCGCGCGCATCACCTCGGCGACCTCCGCGAGCGGCATCTCGAGCGCGCGCAGGAGCCGCACGTGCAGCGCGTCGGAGAGCTGCGCCTGCGCGTAGTAGCGGTAGCCGCTCTCGCGATCGACGTGCGCGGGCAGCAGCAGCCCGTGGCTCTCGTAGTGGCGCAGCGCACGCACCGACAGACCGGTGAGCTGCGCGAAGCGCCCGATCGGGATCACAGCGACGAGTAGAGCGCCGCCGCGAGTGCGCGCGGCCGCGGGTCGAAGAGCCACGCGCCCGTGTGCATGCAGTTCATCACGTAGCCGAAGCCGATGCGCGCCTCGGGGTCGGCGATGCCGAGCGACCCGCCGGCGCCGCCGTGGCCGAACACGCGCGGGTTCGGCCCGATCGGCTCCGCGTCCGTGGGCAGCATGAAGCCGAGGCCGAAACGCGTGGGAAACGGCAGCACTTCGTCCTTGCCGTCGGCCTGGACGATGCGCGCGCGCTCCACTTCGTCGCGGCTCAGGATCCGCACGCCGTCGAGCTCGCCGCCCTGCGCCAGTGCCGCGTAGATGCGGGCGAGCGCGTGTGCGTTCGTGTGGCCGTTCGCCGCGGCGAGCTCCGCGGCGCGCCACTCGCGCGAGTTCGGCGACAGCGCGAAGAGCGGCGGGTTGGCGAACGTCTTCGCGAGCATGCCCTCGGGGTTCTTCGCGATCTCTTCGAGCATGTTCGGGCCGCCCTGCACGATCGGCCCTTGCACCAGGTCGGCCGTGCGCGCGTCGAGCTCCTCGGGCAGGCCGATCCAGAACTCGGCACCGAGCGGCGCGGCGACGTGCTCGCGCACGTAGCGGCCGATCGACAGCCCCGACGCGCGGCGCACCAGCTCGCCGACGAGCCAGCCGAACGTCAGCGCGTGGTAGCCGTGCTTCGCCCCCGGCGTCCACCAGGGCTTCTGCTCGGCGAGCGCCGACGTCATGGTCTTCCAGTCGTACAGGTCCGCAGGCGTGAGCGGCTTCGCGACCGCGCACAGGCCGGCCTGGTGCGACAGCAACAGGCGCACGGGCAGGTCGCCCTTGCCGTTCTGGGCGAACTCGGGCCAGTAGCGCGCCACGGGCGCGTCCAGGTCGAGCTCGCCGCGGTCGACCAGCTGGTGCGCGCACAGCGCGGTGATGCCCTTCGTGGTCGAGTACACGTTCGCGAGCGTGTCGCGACGCCAAGGCTTCGTCTTCGCGCCGTCCATGAAGCCGCCCCACAGGTCCACGACGAGCTCGCCGTCGCGGTAGATGCACAGCGAAGCGCCGAGCTCCGCACCGGCGTCGAACGACGCCTGGAAGACCTCGCGCACGCGCTTGAAGCGCGCGTCGCACCGACCCTGGAGCTCGACCGCCGCCATCGCCGTTCCCTCCGCGTGGAGTGCTCCCGCGATTCTACCGCGTCCGCTAGGCGAGCTTCCGGATGACGCTCTCGGCGTAGCCTTCCAAGTAGCGGCGCTTCTGCTCGAGGCTCGAGGTCGGGCCCAGCGAGTACAGGAACGGGTAGCTGACGGTGCCGTGCGCGCCGCGGTCCTCCAGCCGGCGCAGCACGCCGGCGTCGGGCGGCGCGGTGAGCGGCACGACCGCCTCGAAGGGCTCGCGCGCGCGGCCGGCTTCGGCGCGCAGCTTCGCGAGCTCGGCGAGGTCGCGCTCGGCCTGCTCGGCGTCGGTGCCCGCGCCGAGCCAGCCGTCGCCCAGCGTGGCCGCGCGGCGGAACGCGGCGGGGCTGCCGCCGCCGATGTAGATGGGCACGGGCTGCTTCGGCGACGGGCTCATCTGCATGCGCGGCACGTCGAAGAAGCGGCCGCGGTGCTCGGCCATGCCGGGCCGCCATAGCTTGCGCAGCACGGCGATCGACTCGTCGAAGCGCGCCCCGCGCGTGGCGAACTCGACGCCGAGCTGGTCGAACTCCTCCTTCATCCAGCCCGCGCCCGCGCCCAGCACGAACCGGCCGCCAGTCAGCACGTCCAGCGTGGCGCACGCCTTCGCGACCTCGACGGGGTGCCGCAGCGGCAGGATGTAGACCATGGTCGCGAAACGGATCCGCGTCGTCGCGGCGGCCATCGCCGCCACGCTGGCGAACGGGTCCGGCCACGGCGTCTCGGGGGTGAAGCCTGGTACACCATCTGGTGTATATGGGTACTTCGAGACGAGCTTCTCGGGGTAGAACAGATGGTCTGAGACCAGGATCCCCTCGAAGCCCGTCGACTCGACGAGCTTCGCGATCTCGACCAGCTGTTCGGGCTCGCTGAACGAAACTGCCTGCCAGAACTTCATTTCGTCTGCTTCCTCTTCGCGGCGGAGTCGGGCTCCGTGGTGGCGATCGGCTTGGGCGACGAGCTGTAGATGCGGTCGCCCTCCTTCGAGCCGTCGAGATTCGAGGCGTTGCCGGCCGCGAAGAAGCCGATCCTACCCGTCTTCGCAGCGGGCGCGACCCAGTCGAAGCTCCACTGGCGTCCGCCCGCCTCGCCGACGCCGGTGCCGTAATAGGAGTGGCTCACGTAGCTGCGGTTCGCGGTCGTGCCGTGGATGAGCTCCGTGCTCGGCACGTCGGTGATCACGAACTCGCCTGCGCCCGTCCACTTCGAGAGCGACACCGCGGTGAGCTGGAAGCCCCAGCGCCTGCGGTCGTCGTCGGGATGGTGGAGCTCGACGGTCAACGTGTAGCGCTGGCCGGGCACGTAGCGCGGGGGTACACCGGAAAGCGTCAGCACGCCGCGGCCGTCCGAGTTCAGCGGGAAGCCGGTGTGGCAGCTCGTGCAGACGGGCTCGGCGGGAAAGCCGCCTCCCGCGGGCACGCCGGTCTCGCCCGGCTGCGGCCCGGTCGACGAGGCGAGCGCGGCGAGCGCAGGCCCGAGCGCGGCAGCCACCAGCCAGAGCTTCTTCACGCGAGTCCCTTCCCGAAGCGGCGCGCGATTCTAGAACGGCAGGCCGTAGTCGAGCCAGATGCCGAACACGTACGCGAGCCGCATGCCCGCGCGCTCCATGTTGTTCTGGCTGGTGCCGCCGAACTGGGTCTGCGTGACGACCGAGCGGCAGCCGCGGTCGCGCGCGTCGCGCCAGCGCCGCGCGATGAGCGCCGACTGCGCGCCCCGGCCGCGAGCCTCGGGCAGGGTCGCCGACATACACAGATAGGCGACGTCGCCGTGCACGTAGAGCCCGGAGCACGCGACGGGCTCGCCGTCCGCGAGCGCCACGTAGCGGTGGAACTCGGGCACCGAGAACCACGCGCGCCGGATCGCGAGCTCGTCCGCCCACAGGAACTCGGGCAGCGCGAAGCCGCGCGCCCACAGCTCGACGTACCGGTCCAGCTCGTCCAGCGGCGACGGCCGCACTTCGAGCGCGCTCGCCGCCGGCGCGACGCGCGCGTCGATCGGCGCCCACAGCACGGACTCGAGCCGCTCGACGCCGACGCGCTCGGCCGCGAGCGCGACGCCGAGCGCAGACGTCAGCTCCGCGGGACCGACCTCGAAGCGCGCGCGGATGCCGTGCGCGCGGTACAGCTCGAGCATCGCGGGCAGCGCGCGCGCGTCCTGCTGCTCGAGGCCGACCACGCGGTTGTACCACTCCACGAGCGGCGCCTTGCGCGCGATCGTCGCGGTGGCGCGGCCGAAGCCGCGCAGCTCGATCTCGAACGGGTTGCCGTCGAGCTCGGCGGCGGCGCGCATTCCCTCGACGTGCAGGCGCTCGTGCGCCGCGGCGAGGCGGCGGGCGAGCTCGATCGTCATCGGAGGGGCGGAGCTCATGACGGGCGGCCTTCGACACCACTCTGTGCAAGGACCTCGGTCGCGTAGCTGCCGGCGGGCAGCGCGAACGACAACCAGGTGATCCCTTCATCGGCCTCGAGCGAAGGCGGCTCGAGGAACGCCACCACGAACTCGCGGCGCGCGCCCGGGCTCGCGAGCGGCCCGACCGCGAGCCACTTCCAGTCGATGGCGGCGGGCTCGCTCCAACGGCGCTCCTCCGCCTCGACTTCCGGCCCCGGCGCGAAGGCGTCGGCGCCCGGCAGCGGTCCCGTCGCGAACACCTCGAACCGGCCGGGCGCGGCGCGCCCGCACGCATCCGCGGCGTCGGCGGCGCTGCAGCGGAACAGGCCGCCGCCCGCGCGGCGCAGCACGTCGCCTGGCCGCGCGGTGTGCAGGAGTCCTGCCGCGCGCCGCGCGTCGAGCACGGCGTTGAAGACGGCGCTCTGCGCGGCCGAGGCGAGGAGCTTCGCGAGCCGCGGTCCGGCTGCGCGCAGCGCGCGCTCGGGGTCATCGGGAGCCCGCCGCAGCGCGCCGACGACGCGGCCGAACGGCCCGGGCCGGAACTCCGCGGGCAGCGGCTCGCCCGGCCGCCAAGAGCCCGAGAGATCGACGCACAGCGCGGCCGCGCGCGCCGCATCCCCCGCGGCCCATGCGCGCGCGACCGCCAGGTTCGCCTCGTCGGTGCCGAAACGCTGCGCGCCGAAGCGGTTGTCTACACCAAAATGTGTCAGACGCCCGAGCGCCGCGCGCAGCGCCTCCAGCGCGCCGGGCTCCTCCGCGCCCGCGAGCCCCAGCCGGAAGCGGTTGCCCGCCAGGTGCCCCAGCCTCAGCTTGTTCCGGTGCCGTGCGACCTCGAGCACCGCGAGCCGCGCACCTGCCGGTGCCTCGAGCTTCGCGAGCCCGGCCTCGTCGCCCAGCCGCACGCTGAACCACTGGCGCGCAATGGCAACCCGATCCTTCCGCCCCGCCCAGCCGACGTCGCGCCCGGGCCGCCGCAGCGCCCGCGCCAGCGCATCCCCCACCTCGTCCGTGTTCGCGTTCTCCTTCTCGACGAAGACATACAGATGCTCGCCCGCCCCCTCGGCCGGATACGCAGGCAGCTCGGTCACCTGAAAGTGCACAGCCCCGGGCAACAGCCGCATGCGAGAACGGTAGCGCGGGGCGAGGGATGACCGCTCCGCCGCGCCCTCCGCATCTTCTCGCGCAACCAGATCGAACGCGGAAGCCGAGCGAGGGCCGCCCCGAGCGAGGCCCGCAAGGGCCGCAGGCCCGCGCAGCGAGCCGCAGGCGAGCGAAGTCAAACAAGGCGGGGCCTGGATTCATCGGGGGGAATCCAGGCCCCGGGTAGCTCTCGCCGCTTCGGGGGTTGCGAGGGGTGCGGCGGAGCGCTCTCTACGCGAGCCGTAGGAGGTTGCGATGCGAGAGTGAGTCTACCCCTGGACTCACTTGCTTGGGATGGTGTTTCGCGATTCTCCACGCAAACGGCACGAGGCTCACAGCCGCTCCTTCGTGTGCACATCTTGGGTGCGCATGCGCACGAGCGTGCTGATGAGGTCCTGCTGGGCCACGTTGTACTCGGGGTCGAGCTGGACGGCGCGCTGGAAGCGCGGCACCGCGCCCGCGAGCTCGCCGGCCTGCACGAGCTCCTCGCCGCGGCGCACCAGCACGCGCGCGAGCGCTTTCTTCGCGGTGTGGTTGTTCGGGTCGAGCGCGAGCGCGCGCTCGAGCTCGCTCTGGGACTCGATCCAGCGCGAGAGCCGCGCCAGCACGAGCCCCAGGTCGGCGTGCACCGCGGCCTCGTCGGGCGCCAGCTCGGCCGCGCGGCCGAGCGAGCCCGCCGCGGCATCGAGCGCGCCCTGGCGCAGCTGCGCGCGGCCCAGGTTCGCCAGGTTCTCCGCGTCGGGGCGCAACTCGACCGACCGCTCGAAGTGCGGCAGCGCCTCGGGCAGCCGGCCCTGACGGCCCAGCTCCTGGCCGATCTGGCCCTCGATCTCCGCGCGCAGCCGGTGCTCCGGGTAGCGGGCGAGCACCTGGGTCCAGAGCTCGACCGGCTCGCGGTACGCCTCGAGGCGCAGCGCGGTGACCGCCGCGAGCGCCAGCGCGGCGGCGCCCGCCAGCGCGGCGCGCGGGAGCCGCGCGGGGACCCGCGCGCGAACGAAGAGCACGACCGCTGCGACGACCGCCGCGAGCGGCAGGTACATGCGCCGCTCGGCGGCGAGCTCGGACACGATGGGGACCACGCTCGAGGTCGGGGCGAGGATCCCGAAGAACCACGCGCCCGCGAAGCCGAGCTGCGGGCGCCGCACGCACGCCCATACCGTGGCGGCGACGAGAGGCAGCACGACCGCAAGCCCGAGCCAGACGTCGCCGGGTCCCGCTGCGACCGGCCAGTCGTGTGCGATCAAGAGCGGCGCAGGCCAGAACGCCAGCCGCAAGTACCAGGCGATGACACCAAACTGTGTCAGCGCGTAGCTCGCTGCCGAGATCGGCAGCTCGAAGCCGACCGTCGCGTCACGCGGCCCGGTCGCCACGAGCGCGGCCAGGCCGGCCCAGCTCGCGAAGGTGGCCAGATGCAGCGCGCGGTGGCGCCGCCACGACCCGGCGAAGCTGCCCGAGCAGAACGCGCGGTCGTACAAGAGCAACAGCGGCGGCCCGGCGACGATCACTTCCTTGGCGCCGACGCCGAGCCACATCGACGCGGCGGAAGCCGCGAGCCAGGCCGCGCCGGAGCGGCCCGCACGCTTGCGCTCGAAGCCGCGCTCGGCGCTGTACAGGCTGGCGAGGAACGCCGCCGACCACAGCAGCTCGGTGCGCTGCGTGACGTACGCGACGGCCTCGGTCGCGAGCGGATGCACCAGCCACGAGAGCGCGACGGCGAACGCGAGCCCCCGCGCGTCCTGCGCCAGCCACTCGGGCGCGTGCACGCGCGCGAGCGCGCGCCGCAGCCAGGCGAAGAGGAGCAGCGCGCACGCCGCGTGGAGCGCCACGTTCAGTGCGCGCCAGCCGCGCGGGTCGAGCCCGAACGCCGTGTAGCTCGCCGCGAACGACAGGCTCGCGAGCGGCCGCCCGGCCACGCTCGTCTGCGGCGGCGCACTCAGCGCGCGAGAGAGCGGCCACAGCGCGCGCACGTTCTCGTTCTGCACGATCGAGATCCCGTCGTCGAACAGGAACGGCGCGGGCAGGCTGCGCGCGTAGAGCCCGGCGGCGCACGCCGCGAGCACGAGGAACGGCGCGAGCCTGCGCACGCGAGTCACTTCGCCGCCTCCGCGCCGGACTGCGCCGCACGGTCGAGCGCGTCGGCGAGCTGCCCGAGCGCGGCCACCACCGCGCTGCGCTCGGGCGGAGACGCCTCGAGCGCGCGCGAGAGCCCCTGTACCGCCGGCTCGCCCGGCAGCTGCGCTGCGACGTCGGCGCCGAAGTCGCGCACGGCCGCGATGCGCCGCGCCTCGGCCCACGCGGGGTCCTGCGGATGCATGGCCTTGGCGAGCGCCTTCGCCTGGTCGCGCAAGGTGCCGAGCCGTTTGCGCCGCTCGGCGACCTTGGCCTCGAGCGCGGCGGTGTCCGCGTTCGCCCGATTCAGCGGCTCGACCTTCGCGTCGAGCTGCGCGCGCAGGTCGGCGTTGCGGTCGGTCTCGCGTTGCATCGCCGCCTGCAGGGCGTCGACCTGCCCGTGCGCCGCCGCGAGATCGGCCTCGTCCTTGTCCGCCTTCGCCAGCGCGGCGTCGCGCGCCGCTTCCGAGTCCGCAGCGTCCTTCGTCGCGGCCTCGAGCTGCTCCGCCGGCACGCGCTCCTTCTTCAGCTTCGCGATCTCGTCGCGAATCGGTGTGGCGCGGTCCTCGCCGCACGCAAAGAGCAGCGCGAGCGCGGCGAACGCCAGGGCGCGCCGCCCGAGCGTCACGGCCCCGCCGCTCCGACGTCGGGCGGGCCGGTGCGCGCGAGATACGCCGCGAGCTCGCGCCCGCGCACGCGCGCCTTCTCGGTCTGCGCGTCGAGGGCGGCCATCTGCGCCACGACCGAGGCGTTCACGTGCCGCGCGTCGTCGACCGATTTGCGCAGCTGCTCGAGCGCCGCTGCGACCTGCGCATGCTCGGCCGTCGCTCGCGCGCTGCGCTGCTCGGCGGCGCGCTGCGCCTTCAGCGCGGTGCCCTTGCGCTCGACTTGTTTCCAGTAGTCGTCGCGCGGCACGGTCGACGCGAGGAGCTTTGCCCGCTCGGCCTCCAGCCCGGGCACCGGGTCCTCGCGCTGACAGGCCGCGAGTGCGAGACACAGCGCCAGTGCGAGCCAGTGAGTCCCAGCGCGCATCAGAACTTCACTTGCAGATCGACGAAGAAGTGCTCCCGGTCGAGGATCTGCCGGCGGTACAGCGAGAGCACCGGGTTGTTCCAGACCGACTCGTCGCACAGCGCGGCGTTCGGGCCGATGCCGTTGAAGGGGATTCCGCATGCGACGTTCCGCTGCTCCGACGTGTAGAACTGGCCGGTGATGGAGACCCAGCGGTTGATGTTCTGGATCACGGTGATGCCCCAGCCGCGCGCGTTCACGAAGCCCTCGAAGAAGTCGAAGTCGGTGAAGATCGAGATCGTGCCGTTCCGCGGCATCGAGGCGTACATGAACGTGAGCTGCGTGTTCGTCGGAAGGAACACGTCGAAGCCGGCGTCGTAGCCGTAGTTCTCGCTCGACGCGTCGAGCATGTGCGTCAGCTGGAACCACGGCACGATGCTCCAGCCCTCCCACGGCGTGATCTTCGTGAACACGTCGTAGACGAGCTCGCGCGCGTGGCCGCGCGAGGCGCCGTTCGTCGGGAAGTCGAAGCCGGGCGCGAACGCAGGCGCGAAGAGCGGGTTGTGGTTGATCGCGTCGCCGCCGTTGCCGAGGAACTCCATCGCCGCGGCCGTGCGCGCGTTGATGTCGCGCAGGTCGTAGTACGAGACGCGCCCGCCCACGCGCAGGATCGGCGTGATGTCGCCGCCGCCCTCGATCTGCCACGAGTACATGAACGGGTCCTTCTCGTCGATGTCGGGGAAGTTCGTCGGTGCGGGGACGCCGATGTTCCCGTTCAACGGCACCGTCGCCTGCACGATCTCGTCGATCCGGTAGTAGCCGAAGTTCAGGTTCAGCCACGCCAGCTCGTCGAAGAACCGCTTCTTGTAGCCGACCTGCACGCCCTCCGGGCTGATGTCGTGGTCGAAGACCAGGATGTCGCCCGAGAAATTGTCCGAGACGAACGGGTTCTGCATCTTGCCCGCGCTCGCAGTGAAGCCCTCGAGCAGGTGCGGCGCCCACGTGATGTACAAGCGGTCGATGCCGATGCCCTTCGGCGCGAAGTAGTCACCCATGGTCACGAACGCCGAGCGCGGATCGAATGCGTAGTGCCGCGACAGGTCGAAGCCGTTGCTCAGGAACGGATCTGCGGCCCATGCCGAAGCCTGGCCCGTCGCGAGGCGGAAGCCCACCAGGAAGTCCTCGCCGACGGTGTGCTCCGCGCCCAGGCGCAGGCGGAAGCGGAAGCGCTCGTGCTTCGCGCTCGCGACGCCGTTCACCAGGTCGACGGGGTCGTTCTGCGCGTTGAGCACTTTGCCGATCTTGAGCTGGCCGCCGCGGTCGATCTCGTCCCAGCGCACCGTGGCGTCGCCGCCGACGGTCCAGCCGGTCATCCACGCCGGCAGCGCGCTTCTCTGCTGCTGCTCGATCTCGTAGATCGCCTGCCGCTTGTAGAGGTCCTCGTATTCCTGCTCGCTGATGATGCCCTTCTCGCGCATCGCTTCGAGCATGCCCGCCGTTGCGTCGCTGGGCTTCGGGGGCTGCGCGTCGTCCGCGCGCGCGGCTGCGCCCGCACAGAGAAGCGCCGCCCACAAGAGAATGCAGCCGGCGCGAACAGGCGAGTGACTCATGCGTTCCTCCGAGAAGTCAGAATCCGCCGGTCACGCGGAAATTGAAGCGGGGATCACCCCGCGTCGTGTTCGCGGTCGTCTGCAGCGGGTCGGACAGATAGAGCAGCGCCGTGAACCAGCGCGCGAAATCGAGCTGCACCCCCGCGCCGAGCGAGTAGAGGCACGTGCGTCCCGGCTCGCCTTCCGTGGGCTCGAGGTTGTACATGCAGGCGTAGTCCCAGAAGCCCAGCGGTCGCAGCCCGAGCGACAGGGTCTGCGGCAGCTCGACGGCGAAGCGACGCGCCCAGAGCTCGACGTTGTACGCCAGCGCGTTGTCGCCGAAGACCTCGCTCTGCAGGTAGCCGCGCAGGTTGGTCATGCCGCCCGCGGGATACTGCTCGGTCGGGATGAGCGGCTGCGTCGCGCGCTGGCCGTTCGTGCGGAACACGATGGCCCAGTCGTCGAACAGGCCGATCGAGTCGCGAGGTCGGCCGGTGTGCGGCCACGACGGGCCGAGCAGTGACTGACCCAGATTCGCGAGGAAGCTCGCACCGTCCGCCATCGACAGGCGGTGCCGCCACTCCAGGTTCCAGACGAAGGTGTGGTAGTTGCCGTTCACGCCTGGAACGGAGCGGTTCGCGCGGAAGTCCGCCGCGCTGCCGCCGTCGACGAGTCCAGACATGTTGAAGTGATCGCCGAGCGAGAACGAGACGGAGTCGTCGATGTCGGTGTAGTTCGACCACCAGGTGATCTGAAAGGGGAGATACCGGATGGGCGTCTTGATCTCGGTGGTGACGGGGGGAGAGTGAGGATCGTTGGGATCCGAAGGGTTCGTGACTTGCAGCGTGCTCTTCACGTCCTTGTAGTCGATCCCGGCGGTGAAGCCCTGGTGGATCGGACGCTCGGCCGAGAACAGGTCGGGCAGCGTGGCGTTGTAGCGGAAGCCGAAGCTCTGGCCGTTGCCCAGGCTGCCGAGCCCCGCGACCAGCGGCACGGAGCTGAACGTGTTCGAGTACGCCCAATAGCCCATCAGGTGGTCCGAGGGCTTGAAGGGCATCGGCAGCGAATAGGTCGCGGAGCCGATGAGCACGTCTTCGGATTGTGTCGGAGCTGTGATGTAGGTCAGCGAGACGGAGTGCTCGAGATCCCACAAGTTGCCGTAGCTCAGGTTCGTCTCGAGGCGCGAATGCGGCGAGCCGGGCGTGCGGTCGTTGTCGAGTGCGACGGAGCCGTGGAGCGGCATCGTGTCGTCGACGACGAGCTTCACGTCGACGAGGCCGGGCTGCGTTCCCGCGGCGAGCACGGGCCGGACGATCCGATCCGGATTGGTGTTGGCGTTCGCGATGTCGTCGCGAAGATCGGACTCGCGCAGGATCGCGCCGGGCTGGATGTCGGGAGTGAGCGCGCGCACGCTCGCGTCGGAGAACCACTTCACGCCGTCGTTCTGGACGGTGACGTTGCCGATCCGCGCCTCCACCACGTCCAGGCGCACGCTGCCGCCTTCGACGGTCTGCTGGGGCACGCCGACGGCGACCGCGATGAAGCCGTCCTGCGCATAGCGCTGCTGCAGCGCGTCGCGCGCACTCTCGATCGTCTCGAAGCTCGCTTTGGGCGTGACGAACGGGGCGAGCGTGCGCTCGACCTCGTCATTCGCGAGCAGCGTGTTCCCGACGACGTCGAAGCGGCGGATCGCGAAAGTCGGGCCGCTCGGCGCCGCAGCAGCCGCCTGAGGCGGCGGTTTCGGCGGCAGCGGCGGGACGGGAATCTCGTCCGGAGTCCAGACGCGCGGCTTGTACAGGCGGTCGGCCGACTCGAACGTCGACGCGCCCGGATTGTCGAAGGCCCAGACGGGCCGCGCCGCCGCCAAAAGGACAAGGCTACACAGAATTGTGGCGACGTCCCTACCCCGCATCGCGCCGCACGGTACCACCGGCCGTGTAGCGGCCTCGTGAAGGCGCGTGCTCGCTTCCGTGAAGGTTGCGTGTGGCCGGCGAGGAGATGACGGCGATCTCGTGAGCGACAACGGAAGGGGCCTGGATCCGCGAGCGGATCCAGGCCCCTGAATGGCTGGATGCGAGTCTTCCTAGGGAGGAATCGTGCCGGGCGGAGCGATGGTGCCCGGGCACGCGTTCGCGTCGGGAGGCGCCGTCGAGACGAACTGCGTGAAGCTCGCTCCGTCGGTCGCCGTCTTCGCGTAGTTCAGACCCGAGAACGGCGCGTAAGCCTCGTTGGCGAAGAAGATCGCCGGGTTCTTCATGGCAGCGAGGTGTGCCGTCTTCGGCGCGGTCGCCACGCCGCCGAGGCGTCCGCCGGTGCCACCGGCGAGCGGACCCCAGTAGCGGTACATGCCGCAGCGCACCAGCTGCTTCAGGTTGTTGGTGTCGGGATCGACGCCGTCGACCGGCACCGAGTAGAACTCGGTCGTGGCCGGGTTGATGAACCCGTCCACGTAGCCGACCGAACCCGTGTGCTGCTGCACGCAGATCTTGACGTCGTTCGTCCCGCCGCCCTCGATGAGCTGCTTGTGGAACACCGTCGGGGTGCCCGTGAGCGAGCCCACGCGCTGGCCGCACGTGCCGATCACACCGCTCGTGCTGCCCTGGCCCTGCGTCGCGTCGCCGCGGGTGTTCGCCATCCAGGTGTTGCGGAACACCTCGCGCGTGCCCGAGCCGATCGAGCGGTAGCACACGTTGATGTCGACGCCGCTCGCGTGCACGAGGGAAGACTGGCCGCCGACCTGCTGCCAGCTGCACGTCGCCAGGTTGTTCGAGGGACCGAACAGACCCTCGATCTCGGGCTTGCCGAGCTGGATCTTCACGTTCGCACCCGCGTTGGCGTGCACGTCGCGGCTCGCGATGATCTTGAAGATCTCCGCGCCGAACGTGTCGGAGTTCGCAAAGGCGGCCGTGTTGAGGCCGGTCTGCGGCGAGAAGTCGCCCGGCGGCAGGTCCGCGAAGGCGGTGTCGCACGAGAGCGACAGGTTGGTGGTCTCGTTGGTCGGGTCGAGCTGGCCGAGGTGCGTGATCGTGCCGGGGGCCGCGGCGCCGACGCGATCGTTCTTGATCTGGGCGTCGGTGCCCTGGTCGACGTTGACGACGCAGAACTCCTGCGTGCCCTTGGCCGGATAGGCCGTGGGCGTCGTGCCGGGGATGCTGAACTGGTAGCCGCTCGCCGGGTCGTCGAGCTTGGTGTCGCAGGCCGCGAGCTTCGGCGAGGTGTCGTTCGCGTTGCCGACCGCGCCGCCGCCGCCCGAGTTCGTGCCGGGGCCCACGGCGCCGAACACGCCGGTGCCGCCCGCGTCATCGGCCGTGTTGGGGATGCCGTCGAAGCCTTCGGGGGCGATGTAGCCGATCGGGGTCGGTCCCGATGCCGAGGCGCAGTTCAGGCCGTTGCCCGAGCCGTTGCCCGAGATGCGGATCGTGGCGTTGCTCTGGCCGCCGGGGACACCGAGGCCGAGCGCGTCGGTGCTCGAGTTGCGCAGATCGCCCTGGATCTCGATGAACTGCGCGAGCGCGCCGTGGCCGCTGCCGTCGCAGTTCTGGTTCACGGTGACTCCGCCGCCGGTCTGGCAGACGCGGAACACGCGCTTGACGGTGGCGAAGGACGCGATCGCGGCCTGCGCCTGGGTGTCGAAGCAGCCGGTGCAGCCGCCGGTGCGAAGTGCATCGCGGGTGGCGGGATCGGCGTCACTGGTGGTCGAGGCGGGGGGAGCCTGAGCAAAGGCGGGGGCGGCGATGCCGAGGATCAACCCGGCGGCCAGCACCCAGCTGAGCGATTTTCGGGCAGGGGTCATCTGTACGTACTCCACGTTAGGGTTGCGTGCTTGGTTTGCGGCGCGAAGCGAGTTGCTAAGCGCGGCGGCGCAGCGTCGCGAGACCGGCGAGTGTCAGGCCGATCACGAGGATGCTCGCGGGCTCCGGAACGACCGTGATACCGGTCGAGGTCACGTTCAGCCGAGCCAGCTGCGTGATCTGCTGATCCGCGCCGGTGAACGGGTCACTGGCGATCGCCGAGTACAGCGAGATCGACAGGTTGCCGTCGGCATCGATCGTGCCGGTCGTCGCGAACGGGAAGGCGCTCTGGAAATCGTTGCCGATCTTGAGCGCGAACGCGGTCGGCGCGCTGTTGGCCTGCGTCAGGTGCGTGCCGGCTGCGCCGTTGGCGATGCCGTTGACCGGGGGTAGATCGAACCAGGAGTCCGAGCCGCCGGTCGCCGCAATCAGGTTCTGCGCCTGACCGATCGCGCTGTCGCTGAGGCCGGTCGGGAACGTGCCAGTCTTGCTGAAGATGATGTTCTCGATCGGGACGGTGAACTCGTCCTGAAGGTTCCGGTCGACCACACCGACGATCGAGAACAGCGCACCGGAGGTCGAGCTCCCGAACTCCGGGATGTTCGCGTTGAAGCTGATCGTGGTGCCTGGAGTGAGAGCACTCGGGCTGCCGAGGCTCACCAAGTACTCGAAGCCGCTCTTCTGGTAGACGCCGACGAGCGACAGCGCGTGAGCGCCGGCGGAGACTCCGAACACCAGCGCAAAGCCTGCCACGGCGAATGCGCAAGTTCGGAGCCAGGACATTGACTTGCGGACCATTTCATCCCTCCAACAGTGTTAGTCCCAAACGGGCGAAACCGATTTTCCAGCTTGCAGATGCTTCAGCCGTTCGACGTGCGCGCAGTATAAAGGGGCGAATTCGCTGCGGAACCGGGTTACCTGAATCTCCATCAAACAGGCATCCTGACTCACACGGCTGTCACTGCGCATTTGCCGTCGAGGGGCGAAAGCAGGGCGCTAGCGGCACTCGTCCTGTTCGCAGGGTCGGGAGCTCACGTCGATGACCACGCTGCGGAGCCCCGATTGCGCCTGGCCGGAGGCGGTCTCGGAGATCGAGTTCGATCCCTGCGTCGTCGCTGCGACGACGGAGCCCGCGCTCACCTGGTTCGCTGACGTGTTCGATACCGCCGTGCCGCCGCCAGACACGACGCCCGCCTGGACCGTCGCGCCCGACGACAGCGTGCCGCTGCCGATGCTGATGCTCGAAGCGTTGAACGAGCCCGAGATGGTGCCACCCGCTTGGATGGTGATCGTCGTGGCCTGCGCCGTGCCCGTTCCCGCGACCACGTTGGCCCCCGCGTTGAGCACGAGCCCGCGCGCGCTGATCCCCGCGCCCAGGTTGATGTCCTGGTGCGCGTTCAGGTGCACGAAGCCGCCCTTCGAAGCGATGCCAGCGCCGTCGTAGTTGACGGTCGGGCTCTGAGTCACGGCGTCGTACGCGACCTGGACGTTGCCGAAGGTGGCGCCGTGACCCGCGGTGATCGAGCCATTGCGGGCATCGATCGTGATGTCGGACGAAGAGAGCGCCGCGACTGCCGAGCCTCCCGCGTCGAAATCGCTGCTCGCGTCGACGACGATGTTCCCACCCCCGGTGGTTTGATTGAGCAAGGTCTCCCCCACCTGCACCGCGTTCATCGTGAAGACTCCGCGCTGCCGGTGAGTGCTCGAAGGCGGTTGCTGCGCAACGATCTGACCCGTCACGCTCTGCACGGTGATGTCGCCCCCCTGCAGCGTGCCGATGGCGCCGAAGCGGTGCAGCAGGATGTCTCCCGCGGCAATCACTTCCATGCTCGCGCCGCCCTGTGGGAGCGCTGCGTTGCCGGTGTTGCCGGAGGTCAGCAGCCCGAGTGAGTTCTCGCCGCCGACGTCGTTGAGCTCGAGCTTGCCCCTCGCTCCGGTCTTGTCGATCGGCACCCAGGGCGCCTCACTCGCGAACAGCACGCCGTCGCCAGTCGCGGGCGGCTTCAGCCCTCGATTGTCGAGTCCGGTGAAAGACTCTGCGCTGCCGTACTTGTCTTGCCATTCTGCGAGCGTGATGCCGCTGTCGCTCGGATCAACGGGCCCGGGAACCAGAGCAGCGAGCGGGCCGTCGAAGCCTTCGATCGGGTCCGTGTGCGGCGCCACGCCGACGAGCACGCGCGCCCGGCCCGGGCCGCTGACGTTCAGACCGGATCCTGGATCGCCCAACAACAGCACCTGTAGGGGCGTGCCGAGCTGGTTGTCGATCAACGTCTCGGTGGTCGCGCCGAGGCTGACGTTTCCGTAGGGAACGACGAGCTGGGTGAGGTCCGAAACCGAGGTCTGCTGCGTCTTCAGCGAGAGGTCGACGACGTCGGCACCGCTCCAGGCGGTCGCCGCCTCGGCAAGATCGAAGCCGACGCGATCGAAGCCGCCCTTCGCGAGCAGAAGCGCTGGGGCTGGGTTGTTGGTGTGAGTCGGCCCTTCCCCGCGAATGAGCGTCGGATCGAGAGTCACTGGATCCTGCATAGCGCACACTGCACCCGACCGACATAGCGAGTAGTAGGACGCGAAATTGAAGACGTTCAGGCCTCGCGGCGCATCGACATCGGGACTCGCCTGAGACTGGATGATGTGCGCGACAGGCGGTTGCGGCGGGTTCTTCGGCAGGAGCGAGGTCGTCCACACCTCGGACGGATCGAGGATTGGCAACGCCCCCCGGGCGGGATCGACGCTGGTCGAAACCACCTCGCCCTCCGCGTTCCGAGTCACTTGAAGGTCGCGGAAGACCGCGGGCAGCAGGGCGTCGCTGCCGCCTGCCCTTCCCGCCGCGATGACGACGATATCTCCCGCAGAGACTCCGGGTGGAAGCGTCTGACCATCTTCCACGACCAGCTTGGCGCCGTTGCTCGGCACGCCCGCGGGCCCCTGCACCGTGACCGCGGTGACCGTCGGGTTGAACACGGCCCCGCCGGCCGTCGTGCCGAACTGGTCTCTGTCCTTTCCAAGCAGCTGAGTAGGATTCGTGGCGGACACGACGCCCGCGATCGGAGTCAGGAGCCCGACGATCTCGTTCGCGAAGACGTTGCCCTGCGAGCCCGGCAGTGCTGCGTTGGCGATGACGCTGGTGATCGCCGGCCGGGTACTGACGGTCACGTTCGTGGCGGTCATCCCGCTGATCGGCGTCTGCAGCCTGAGCTGGCCCGGTTGGAGGTCGGCGCCGCCGCCGACCTGCGCCGTGACGCTCACGCGGATGGACGACTGACCGGGCCGAATCAGAACCTGGCTGTCGAGCGCGTAGGTCGCGCCGTCGGGGCCGACCAGGAAGACCTGGGAAGGGCTGAGCGTCTTTGCGGCCGTGGCCGGGTGGTCCAGCTGGAAGACGACTTCGGTTTGGCGCTGGCGTTGGGCCGGAGGCGGAACGACCAGGTTCGCGACGGTCGTGAAGATCTTGCCGCTGCTCGTCACGAGTTTCGTACCCGCAGGGATCGTGACTCCCTTCTCGAGCGCCTGCGGAGTGAGCGTGAATTTCACGAGGCCGCTCGCCGGCTGCTGGTCCACTCGCCCCGCCATCGGCAGCGACGAGTCGAGGGTGTATTCGGCGCCGGTCGCGGGATCGCGCAGCTTCAGGCCCGACGGCATGGTGAAGCTCGGGACGTCGCCGGTCGTCCCGAAGGTCTCCACACTGATCTGTGCCTTCGCTTTGCCGGTGGCTGCGGGACTGGCCGTGCGAACCTCGCCCGCGACTTCCACGGTGAGACCTCCCTCTTGTGAGGGGAGCATCGTGAAGTCGTTCATGAGCACGAGGTCGCCGCCGCGCGATTCGAGCCCGCGCGTGAAGTCGTGCGTGGTGATCGATACGTTGGGCGGCAGAACGTGCACGTACGGATTGGTCTTGGCCGGAGACTGACTGTTGTCCGCCTCCCTCAGAACGTCGTCGTTGCCGAGCAGGACGATATCCCCGCGCTCCGCATCCAGAGTGAGTGAGTCACTCTCGTCGTACAGCGGCAGCTTTGCGTTGCCACCGGCGCCCTGGTTGTCCGGCGGATACACCAGCGAAGGATTTTCCGCCGCGCGGAGCGCGACACCGTTCGCGCCACGGCCGTCCGCCGACGCGAACGCCATGTCGATCGTGAGCGGGCTCCGCAGGCTGCCGAGCCAGCCCACGGTCGGGTCCGCGCTGGCCCCGGCCGAGATCTGGATCAGCCCGTGGGTTGCCAGATCCGTGCTGGCTTCGATGGCCGCCAGCGCGCTGGGATCCGCGGCGATCTGGTCGATCGCGCTCGGATCCACGGTGTAGCCCGCGCGCAGCGTCGCCGTGCCGTTGCGGATCATGTAGTCGCCGGTGATGTCTCCGCCGGAGATGACGGTCAGCTTGGCCTTCGGCGAGCCCGCGACCGGCACCTCGACGCTGCCCGTGCCGAACCCCGGCGTCTGGACGACCGTGTAGGCCTGCCCGAACACGCCGATGTGACTGCCGTCGTAGTCGAACGGCACCGGCTGAGTCGGATCGAATGCGGGCGGCAGGGTCGTCGCACTTCCGCCGGTGCGAGTCACTTGCACGTCGGTGCGCCGCGTCGAGACGTTGCCTCCGGCGATCACCGTGACGTTGCCGCCGGCCTCGGAGCCGATGCCCAGGATGCCGCGCGGATCGACCGGAATCGGGTCGTAGCCGGTCGGGTACGTGCCGGGATCGAAGAAGGCCGGATCGAGAATCGGCCCGGAGTCGATCCAGCGGTCCGCGCTCCCCGCGTTCACGTTGCCGGTGTGCGCGATCACGACCACGTTGCCGCCGTCGCCCTTCTCGTGCACGACCGTGCCGTCGGTCTGGGTGACGTCGATGCCGCGCGTGCGAATCGCCGTGTTCCCGGCCGCCTGCAGGTTCGGCTGCAGATTCACGTCGCGTTGGGCCTCGACGCGGATGTTGCCGCTGCCCGTCTCGACCACGCTGTCGTGCGCCTGGTCGGTCGACGTGAACAGCACGTCGTGGCCCGACGTGACCGTGACGTCGCCCGTGTTGCTGCGCAGATTCCCACCCGCGCCGATCACGACGTCGCCGCCCGACGTCGCGGTCACGTCGCCGTTGTCGGCCGCGGTGTCACCGTCGACGTGGAGCTCCGAGTCGCCGGTGAGGATGATCTGGCCCTCGTGCTCGACGGCGCGGCTCGCCTGCACGGTGCCGTCCTGGCGCACGATCGAGGCGCGGATGTCGACGATGCCTTTGTCCGCGATGATCTGGCCCAGGTTCACGGCGGTGTTGTCCGGCGTGGTGGGCACCTGGTACTCGACCGCGATCCCGTCCTCGCCCGCGAGCGTCAGCACCGCGCCCGACGCCACCTTCACGGTGCCGCCGTCGACGTGGATCGCGCCCGTGGCCGAGTTCTCGACCTTCGCGCCGACGAGATAAACGTCGCCGCCCGGCGCCACGTTGATGTGGCCCTGGTTCGTGATGGTCGCCCCGGGCGCTCCCTGCGCGCTGGCGAGCGCGCTCGTCTGGGCGTCGATCAAATTCGTGACCTGCGCGTTCGTCGCAGCCGCGAGGCCGCCCACGTTCACCACGGCGGACGCACCGAACAGGATCCCGTTCGGGTTGATCAGGTACACGCGGCCGTTCGCGTTCAGGTTGCCGAGGATCTGCGAGGCCTGGCCGTCGAGGATGCGGTTCAGCGCGATCGAGCGCGCGCCCGGCTGCACGAAGTTCGTCGTCTCGCCCTGGGCGATGTTGAACTTCTGCCAGGACAGCACGGCGGAGTTCGTCGTCTGGTTCACCGTGACGGTGTTCGTGCCCTGCCCCGCGATCGTGGCGCCGCCGCCCACGACGACGCCGCCGGACGGGTTCGCGAACGCCGCGCCCGGAGTGAGTCCCGCGAGTAGGAGGGCGAGTATCCGGCGACTACCCCTGCCCACTGACCAACCCTCGGGTCGGGCGCAGGCGCAGAGTCACCACGCGCCCCACGCCGTCGGGCGGCGCAGCGACACCCTTCTTCTGCACGCACTTGATCGCGTCGAGCAAGTGCTCGTCTTCGGAGCTGACGCCCGTGCCGCGCACGACGTTGTACGAGACGACCGCGCCCGACTTGCTGACGTCGAGCGCGACCTCGGCGGGCGCAGCGGGGCCGGGCCAGTCGCCGAAGCACGAGCGCATGCGGCCGAGCACGCCGGCGTGGAACGCGCCCATCGGCCCGTCCTCGAGCCCGCCGCCGATGAACTTGCCGCCGGCCCAGTTGATCCCGCCGCCGCCCACCGCGACCGCGGGCGCGCTCGTCGTCGGTGCGGGTGCAGCCGTCGGCGGCGGAGCCTCGAGCTTCTGCTCGATCTGCGGCGGCGGAGGCGGTGGCTCGTTCTTCACCTCTTCCTGCTTCTCCTGCTCGGGCTCGAGGAACTTGATCTTATGGATGCGGACGAACTCCTGGCCCGCGTCGGTCTGCGTGAGCGCGTAGAGCGCGCCGCCCATGAGCAGATGGATGCCGATCACGAGCCCGATCACGACGGGCAGGTTCGAGCCGCCGCGCTTCCTCTTGCGGGTCTGCGTCTGCTGCTTCATTGGACCTCCGTCGCGACCGCGAGGTTCTCGACGGGCACGCGCTTGATTCCGTCGAGCACCTTCACGACCTGCTCGTAGTACAGCCGCTTGTCCGCGCGCAGGATCACCGGCAGGTCCGGGTTGGCGAGCTTGTACAAGCGCAGCTTGTTCATCATCTGGTCGAGGGGCATCGGCTCTTCGTTCACGAAGATCGTGCCCGTCGGGTCGATCGAGACGGTCACCGTCTCCGTCGGGATCTCCTTCTTCTGCTCTTCCGAGGCGTCGGGCAGCTTCAGGTCGATGCCCTGCACGATCGTCGTCGTGGTGAGGATGAAGATGACGAGCAGCACCCACGCCAGGTCGAGGAGCGGGGTGATGTTGATGTCGGCCACCACCGAGCCGCGCTGCATCGTCTTCATGAAATCACTCTCGAGTCAGTGAGTGGCTGCCAGCTTCCGCGTCTCGCGCTCGGCGCCGTCGCCGTAGTGCTCCGCGACGATGCGCGCTTCGAGATCGCCGGCGAAGCCGACGAGGGCGACCTGCACGCCCTGGATCGACTTGGTGATCAGGTTGTATGCGAACAGCGCGGGGATCGCGACGACGAGGCCGACGATCGTGTTGACGAGCGCGCCCGCGACGCCGGGCGCCATGGCCGCCAGGTTCGCCTGGCCCGCCTGCGCCACGCCGGAAAACGTCTCCATGACGCCGAACACGGTGCCGGTCAGCCCGATGAACGGGCCGCCCGAGATCGCCATCGCGAGCACGATCGTGCCCGACTCGAGCGCGATGGACTCCACGTTCACGGTCTTCTCGAGCACTGCGCGCAGCGACGGCAGGTTGCGCTCGACGAGCCGGCCAAACGCCTTGCGCTGGCGCTCGACCTCCTCCTTCGCCCCCTCGTACACGACGAGCGCCGGCGCTGCCGCGAGCGCCTTCTGTTCCACGTCGAGAGCGAGCGAGTCGTCGAGCTCGGAGTAAGCGGATTCGAAGCGCTTCGCGGCGCGCCGCACGCGCCAGATCGAGAGCGCCTTGGAGAAGATCACCGCCCAGGACAACAGCGACAGCACGAAGAGCAGGCTCATGGTCACCTTGCCCTCGATCGTCATGTGGCCCAGCGCGAAGATCAGCGCAGATTGGTGACCTTCCATCGACGGGAGGCTAGGCGCTGCGCGTGGCGCAGTGGTGTATCGAGTGTGAGCCCCGTGCGAACTCGAGGTGAAGGATCCGAGAAGACCGGCTCAGTTCGACGGGGATTCGCCTCGGTCGGCGTCGGCCTGGCCCTCTGCGAACACGCGCCCGCTGTCGGGCCCGTAGAACTGGGGCTCGGGCTCGGCGCTCGAGCCGTCGACGAGCGCGCGCTCGAGCTCGTCGACGCGCGCCTCGGGCGTCATCGCCGCCATCATGCGGTCGGCGGCGGCGCGCGCGTCGGCCAGCGCCTGCGCGCGCGGGTAGCCGTACGGATAGATCGTGCCGCTCAGGATGCCGTGCATGATCGAGCGCGTGATGAGCTCGTCGGCGGCGACGTGCCGGAGCACGTCGTTGCCGTCGGGGCGCGCCTCGAGCGCCGTGGGATCGAGACCCGCCGCGCGCAAGATCGGCACGACGTCGATCTGGCGCAGCGCCTGGTCCTCGAGCGCGCGCAGGTCGGTCTGCGCACGCGTGGCGTCGGGGCGCGCAGGCGCAACGGAGGCGGCCGCGGCGGGCCCGCGCTCGGCGGCGACCGGCGCCTCTCCGACACCATTCGGTGTAGGCTCGGCTTCGCGCGCGTGGGAAACGCGAATCGACGCGGCCGGCGCGGGCTCGCTCGGGCTCTCCATCCGCACGAGCACCGCTCCCCCCGCGAGCGCGACGACGAGCGCGACTGCGATTCCCGCCCGCTTCATCGCGCGAGGCTAGCGCGCGAATCCCCGCGCGCGTGCGAGACCGCCGTGACGATCGCGTGGCGATTCGCGGCGGACTAGTTCGAGGCGGCTTCGCCGCGCAGGTGGCCGTCCCACACCTGACCGCTCTCGCGCGTGGCGTAGATCGGCGCGGGCAGATCGCTCGGGCCCTCCAGCGCGCGCGCCAGTGTGTTGGCGCGGTCCTCGGGCGAGAGCTTCGCGACTGCCTTCTCCGCGCCGCTGCGCGCGTCGGCCAGCGCGCGGTCCTCCGGGTAGCCGTACGGATACACGGTCAGCGACAGGAGGTCGCGCATGAACGCGCGCACCAACAGCTCGTCGCCGGCGACGTGGCGCAGCACGTCGTCGCCGTCGGGCCGCGCGCGCAGCTTCGCGACGTCGATGCCCGCGTTCTCGAGCAGCGGCCCGACGTCGATGCGGCGCAGCGCCTGGTCTTCGAGCGCCCGCAGCTCGGTCTCGCTGCGCGTGGCGTCGGCGGGCTCGGCGATGGGCACGCGCCTCGGCGCGGCCGCCACCGGGCCGACCGGCGCCGGCGCCGACGCTGGCTCCGACGACGACGGCGCGGGAACGGCGAGCGCCTCGGGTGCAGCCGCCGGCAGCGCCACCGCGGGCGCCGGCGGCGCGTGGCGGACCCGGAGCGACCGGCCGACCACCGCGAGAGCTGCGAGCGCGAGCGCTGCGAGCACGACCTTGCGGCGCATGGCGAAATCGTAGCGCCGCGCCCACCCCCAGGCCCGCGCTTCGTGACGACTGGATGGCGAATCACGGAGGCTCGTGCGCGAGACTTCACACAGTCACCACCGTTCCTTGCCGGTAGCGCTCCCTTCGCCTGCTACACCAGCCCAGTCGTGGCGCGCGTTCTCGTCGTAGATTCGGATTCGTCGGGCCGAGCGGAGCTCGCGAACTGTCTCGCCTCCGCGGGATTCGCCATCGCCGAGGCCGCCACTGCCGAGGAAGCTGCACAGCAGCTGCGCGCCGCGGCCCCCGGCGCCGTCGTGCTCGACATGTTCCTGCGCGACCAATCGGGCTTCGCGGTGTGCCGCGCGATCCGCGAGAACCCCGACGCGAAGGACGTCCCCATCCTGGTCGTCACGCGGAGCACATCGGACCTCGACCGCATCCTGGCGCTCGAGGCGGGCGCCGACGACGTGGTCGTGCGGCCGTTCTTCCCGCGCGAACTGGCGCTGCGCGTGCGCGCGCTGCTGCGGCGGGTCGACGGCGAGCGCACCGCGCCGACGCCGCCGCTCGCGTACGGCCCGATCACGCTCGACCCGGGCCGGCGCTCCGCGCTCGCGGACGGCCAGTCGGTCGCGCTGACCGAGATCGAGTTCGCGCTGCTCGCGCTCTTGCTGGGCCGGCCGTCGCACGTGTTCACGCGCGAGGAGATCCTGGCGGAGATCTGGGCCGAGGGCGCGTCGCGCACGCCGCGCGTCGTGGACACGCACGTGAAAGGGATCCGCCGCAAGCTCGGCTCTGCCGCCTGGATCCTCGAAAGCCTCCACGGCGTGGGCTACCGGCTGGCGGCGCTGCCGGAAAAAGAGCGGTAAAATCGCCTGCAACTGCGCGGGTTAGAGCGCTTTCGCACGATTTCGTCACGCGAAAGTCACGCAGAGATGTCATATCATCTGCTGCCCGCCCGATACCGTCCCAGTACTTATGTCCCAAGCCCTCCACGACACCCGCGGCGAGCGGACGCGCTCTCCCGATGACCTTCTCGCGGCCGTTCCCGCGGCGACCCCTGCGGGCGCGGGCCGGCTGCTGAACCGCGAGCTCTCGTGGCTCGACTTCAACGCGCGCGTGCTCGCGCTGGCGGAGGATCCGCGCCAGCCGCTCTTGGAGCGCGTGAAATACCTGGCGATCGTCAGCACCAACCTCGACGAGTTCTTCCAGGTGCGCGTCGCAGGGCTGAACGCGCAGGTGGACGCCGGCGTCACGCTGCCCGCGATCGACGGGCGCACGCCGCGCGAGCAGCTCGCCGAGATCCGCGTGAAGGTGCTCGAGCACCTGCGTGCGCAGGAGAGCGTGCTCGGGAAGGAGCTCATCCCCAAGCTCGCGGAGCAGCGCATCCGCGTGGTGGACTGGAGCCAGCTGGACGAGATCGACCGCTCGCGGCTCGCGCGCCTCTTCGAGGACGAGATCCTGCCCGTGCTGACGCCGCAGTCGGTCGACCGCGCGCACCCGTTCCCGTACATCTCGAATCTGTCCTTGAACCTCGCGGTCGTCGTGCGCGACGCCGCCACAGGCGAGAACCGCTTCGCGCGCGTGAAGGTGCCACGGCTCCTGCCGCGCTTCTTCGCGCTGCCCGACGGCGAGCGCTTCCTGCCCGTCGAGCAGCTGATCGCCGCGCACCTCGAGTCGCTGTTCCCGGGCATGGAGATCGTCTCGCACCACCCGTTCCGGCTCACGCTCGACGCCGAGCTCGCCGTCGACGAGGACGGCGCGCGCGACCTCCTGGCCGCGATCCAGTCGGGTCTGAACCGGCGCCTGCGCCTCAACGACGCCATCCGCCTCGAGATCGACAAGTCGATGTCGACGAAGGTGCGCGATCTGCTCGTGTCCGAGCTCGAGCTCACGCCGGAATACGTCTACGTGACCGAGAGCCTGCTCGACCTGGGCGGCCTGTGGGAGCTCTACGCGCTCGCGCGCCCCGACCTGAAGGACGAGCCGTGGCAGCCGCAGACGCCGCCGCGGCTGGTGGTCGAGAGCCGGCCGGCCGACGTGTTCCGCGTGATCTCGGAAGCCGACGTGCTCGTGCACCATCCGTACGACTCCTTCCGCGGCTCGGTGGAGGCGTTCCTCACGCAGGCCGCGAACGACCCCGACGTGCTGGCGATCAAGCACACGCTCTACCGCACTTCGGGCCGCGACAACCCGATCGTGCGCGCGCTGACGCGCGCCGCGCAGGCGGGCAAGGAGGTCGTGGCGCTGATCGAGCTGAAGGCGCGGTTCGACGAGGGCTCGAACATCGAGTGGGCGCGGCGCCTCGAGCAGGCCGGCGTGCACGTGGTGTACGGCATCGTCGGGCTGAAGACGCACGCGAAGATCGCGCTCGTCGTGCGCCGCGAGGGCTCGCGCATCCGCCGCTACTGCCACATCGGCACGGGCAACTACAACCCGACGACCGCGGACACGTACGAGGACGTCGGCTTGCTCTCCGCGCGCCCGGAGCTCGGCCAGGACCTCACCGAGGTGTTCAACTACCTGACCGGCTGCGGCCGGCCGCAGGGCTACCGCAAGCTGCTCGTCGCGCCGGCCACCATGCGCCCGCGCCTGCTCGAAGAGATCCGCCGCGAGACCGAGTCGCGCGACGGCCAGATCGCCATCAAGGTCAACAACCTCTCCGACGAGGTCGTGATCGACGCGCTCTACGCGGCCTCGAACGCCGGCGTCGAGATCGATCTCGTAGTGCGCGGCATCTGCTGCCTGCGCCCGGGCGTGCCCGGCATGTCGGAGCGCATCCGCGTGCGCTCGATCCTGGGCCGCTTCCTGGAACACTCTCGTGTGTACCGCTTCGGCACGCCGGGCCGGAACGCGCGCTACTTCCTCGGCTCGGCCGATCTCATGAACCGCAACCTCGAGCGGCGCGTCGAGACGCTCGTGCAGATCGACGACCCGGCGCTGCAGGCGCGTCTCGAGGAGATCCTCGCCGTGAACCTCGCGCCGAACCCGCTCGCGTGGTCGCTCGGGGCCGACGGCGCGTGGACTCGGAGCACGGCGGACGGTCCCGGCTCGCAAGAGCGCTTCCTCCGGCTGGCGCGCGATCGCAACCAAGCCGGCTCGACCTGAGCACTTTCGCGAAGAACGGTTAAGTTCTCCGCGGGTTCGGACTTGAAGGTCTACCTGATCCGACACGCGAAGGCGGAGAGTCGAGTCTCGTGGTGGCACGAGGACGTCCTCCGACCCCTCTCGAGCGTCGGACACAGCGAGGCGATGGGCCTCGTCGAGCGACTCGACGGCGTGCCGGTCGCGCGCGTCATCTCGAGTCCCGCGCTGCGCTGCCGGCAGACAGTCGAGCCGCTCGCCGCGCACTTCGGTCTGCCCGTCGAGATCGAGGCGCGGCTCGGCGAGGGCTCGAGCATGCACGACGCCCTGTCGTTCGTGGCGTCGCTCGGCAACCGGCCCGTCGTGCTGTGCTCGCACGGTGACCTGATCCCCGGCATGGTCGAGAAGCTCGCGCCCGGCGCGCTCGAGCTCGAGGGCAGCGGCGGCGTGCCGAAGGGCTCCACCTGGGTCTTCCAGGGCACGCTCGGCGAGCCGCTGCGCGTGTCGTACATGCCGCCGCCGCGGCACGTGTTCGGCGCCGCCGCCGAAGGCGAACGCGTGCGCATCGGCGTGGCCGACCTGGGCAGCACCTCCTTTCACATGCTCGTCGCCGACGCCACGCCCGACGGCCACCTCGAGCGCGTGGCGCGCGAGCGCGAAATGCTGCGGCTCGGCGCCGCCATCGGCCCCGACGGCCTGATCCCGCCCGAGACCTGCGAGCGCGCGGTCGACGTCGCACGCCGGCTCGGCCGCGTCGCCGAGCGCGCAGGCGCCGAGCAGGTGCTCGCGATCGCGACCGCCGCGCTGCGCGACGCGAAGAACGGCCGCAAGCTCGCCGAGCAGCTCGGCCGCGCGCTCGACACCGACGTGCGCATCCTGCCCGGCCAGGAAGAGGCGCGGCTGATCTTCTCCGCATTTCGGCGCCGAGTCGGCCTGGGCGACGAGCCGGCGCTCGGCCTCGACCTGGGCGGCGGCAGCCTGGAGCTCGCGGTCGGCAACGCGTCGCACCTGCGCTTCGAGGAGACGCTCCGGCTCGGAGTGACTCGCCTGCACGGCGAGCTCGCGCCGTCGGATCCCATGACGGGCGGCGAGGCGCGCAACCTGCGCACGCGCGTCGAGACCGCGCTCGAGCCGCTGGTCGGCCGCATCCAGGCGCTGTCGCCCAAGCGCTGCATCGTCGCCGGCGGCACCGCGCGCGCGCTCGGCCGGCTGTTGCTCGAGGAAGAGGACGGCCAGATCCGCGGGCTGCTCGTCTCGGCCGACCAGCTCGAGAAGCTGGCGCAGAAGCTGCGCCGCTCGACGCACGAGGAGCGGCTCGACATGGTCGGCATCGACGCGCGCCGCGCCGACCTCTTGCCCACCGGTGCGGTGATCCTGTCGACGGTGCTGCAGATGCTGCGGCTGCCCGGTCTCATGATCTGCGACTGGGGCATCCGCGAGGGCGTCATCCTCGCCACGATCGCGCGGCGCGCGCGCGAGTTGCGCCAGAAGAAGAGTGCCGCCGCCGCCAGTTGACCGGCCTCTTTGAAACACGTTCTAATGGCGCACTCCGAGACGAGGAGAGCGCGCGATGTACATCGACCTGACGCCGGAGCTGCGGACGCTGCGCGACGAGCTCCGCGCGTACTTCGAGAAGCTGATGACGCCCGAGCTCGTGGCCGAGCTCACCGCCGGCGGCGAAGGCGGCGGCCCCGAATACCGCCGCGCCATGAAGAAGATGGGCCGCGACGGCTGGCTGGGCATCGGCTGGCCGAAGGAGTACGGCGGGCAGAGCCGCACGCCGCTCGAGCAGTTCCTGTTCGCCGACGAGGTGCAGCGCGTCGGCTTCCCGCTGCCCTTCCTCACGCTCAACACCGTCGGGCCGACCCTGATGGCGTACGGCACGCCCGAGCAGCGGGCCGAGTTCCTGCCGCGCATCCTCGCCGGAGAGCTCCACTTCGCGATCGGCTACTCCGAACCGGGCGCGGGCACCGACCTGGCCGGGCTCACCACCACGGCTACACAAGAGGGTGACGAGTGGGTGATCCAGGGCCAGAAGACCTTCACCAGCCTGGCAGACTTCTCGGACTACATCTGGCTTGCGGCGCGCACCGACCCGGAAGCGAAGAAGCACCGTGGCATCTCGATCTTCATCGTGCCGACGACGGCGCCGGGCTTCCGCCTGACGCCGATCTGGACGATGGCCGACGTGCGCACGAACGCGACCTACTACGACGGCGTGCGCGTGCCCGCGCGCTACCTCGTGGGCGGCGTCAACAACGGCTGGGGGCTCATCACGAACCAGCTGAACCACGAGCGCGTGTCGCTGTTCCCGATCGGACCGTTCGAGCGCCTGCAGGAAGAGGTGCGCCGCTTCGCGCAGGAGACGAAGCTCGCCGACGGCCGGCGCGTGATCGACCAGCCGTTCGTGCGCCGGAACCTCGCGAAGTGTCACGTGGGCGCCGAGGCGCTGCGGCTCATGCTGTGGAAGCAGGCGTGGACGCTGACTCACTCGCGGCTGCACCCCGCCGACGCATCGACGGTGAAGGTCTACGCGAGCGAGTTCTTCGTCGAGGCCTACCGGCTGCTCATGGAGGTCGTGGGGGCAGCCGGCACGATCCACCGGCGCTCGCCGGGCGCCGTGCTCGCGGGCCGGCTCGAGCGCATGTACCGCTCCGCCCTGATCCTCACGTTCGGCGGTGGCACCAACGAAGTCCAGCGCGACATCATCGCGATGGCCGGCCTGCAGATGCCGCACTACAAGGGGTGAGCGCGCGATGAACTTCGCACTTTCCGACGACCAGAAGTCGCTCGCGGAGCTCGCTCGCAAGATTCTCGGCGACAAGGTGACCCACGAGCGCGCCAAGGAGATCGAAGCGAGCGCCGAAGGAATCGACCGCGAGCTGTGGCGCGCGCTCGCCGACGCGAACCTGCTGGGCGCGTGTCTGCCCGAGGAGTTCGGCGGCAGCGGGCTCGGCTTCTTCGAGCTGTGTCTCTTGCTCGAGGAGATCGGCCGCGCGGTCGCGCCGGTGCCCTACTTCGCTGCGCTCGCGCTCGGCGCGCTGCCGCTCGCGGAGTTCGGCTCGGCGGCGCAGAAGCGGGAGTGGCTGCCCGGCGTGTGCGCGGGCGACGTGATCCTGACGGCCGCGCTCGAAGAGCCCGACGGCGACGACCTCGAGCGGCCGTCGACGCGCGCGGAACGCGACGGCGCGGGCTGGCGACTTTCCGGCACGAAGCTCTGCGTGCCCGCGGCCCATGTCGCGACGCGCGTGCTCGTGCCCGCGTCGACGGGCCAGGGCCGCATCGGCTGGTTCTGGCTCGACCCGAAGGCGCCCGGCGTGCGGCTCGAGCTGCAGCGCGCCACGAACCGAGAGGTCGTCGCGACGCTCACCTTGCGCCGCGCGAAGGCGAGGTCGCAGGACGTGCTCGGCACGCTGGCACGGGGACGCGAGATCGCGCGCTGGCTCGGCGAGCGCGCGGTCGCGGGGCTGTGCGCCATGCAGGTCGGCGTGGCCGACCGCGCGCTGCGCATGACCGCGCGCTACACGAGCGAGCGCAAGCAGTTCGACCGCCCGATCGGCAGCTTCCAGGCGGTGCACCAGCGCGCGGGCGACGCGTTCGTGAACGTCGAGGCGATGCGACTCACCGCGCAGCAGGCGGCGTTCCTGCTGGCGGAGAACCGGCCCGCGGCGCTCGCGGTGTCGGTCGCGAAGGTGTGGGCCGCCGACGGTGGCAACTACGTGACGTACGCCGCGCAGCACCTGCACGGCGGCATCGGCATGGACCTCGACTACCCGCTGCACCGCTCGTACATCTGGACGCGGCGCATCGAGCTCATGCTCGGCACCGCGGCGCGCCACCTCGAACGCATCGGTGACACCTTGGCGGGTCAGGGGCGCTAGCGACCCTTGAAGTTCGGCTTGCGCTTCTCGGCGAAGGCGCGCGGGCCTTCCTTCGCGTCTTCGCTCGCGAACACGGGCCAGCCGAGCTCGAGCTCCTTCTCCAGCGCGACCGCTTCCGGCAGGCTCTCGTCGTAGCTGCGCAGCGATTTCAGGATCGCCTGCACCGACAGCGGCCCGTTCTCGCAGATCGTCGCGGCGAGCTTCCGCGCTTCTTCGAGCGCGTGGCCTGCGGGCACGACGCGGCCGATCAGCCCGAACTCCTTCGCTTCCTGCGCGGAGACGTGCCGGCCGGTGAGCAGGATCTCGGCCGCGAGCGTGTACGGGATCTGCCGGCGCAGGCGGATGGTCGAGCCGCCCAGCGGGAAGAGCCCGCGCTTCGCTTCGGTCACGCCGAACGTCGCGGTCTCCCCCGCGACGCGGATGTCGGTGCCCTGCAGGATCTCCGTGCCGCCCGCGACCGCGTAGCCCTCGACCGCCGCGATGATCGGCTTCATGGGCCGGTTGTGCCGCAGCAGCGCCTGCCAGTGCAGGTCGGGCACCTCCTTCATGCGCTTCTGCATCTCCTCGTCGGGCTTCTCGCGGCCCATCGTCTTGAGATCCGCCCCCGCGCAGAAGGTGCCGCCGGCGCCGGTGAGGATGGCGCAACGCAATTCTGTGTCGGCATCGAGCAGGCGCCACGCCTCGTACATGCGCCACAGCATGTCGGGCGACAGCGCGTTCTTCGCCTCGGGCCGGTTCAGCGTCACGACGAGCACGGAGCCGTCGCGCTCGACGATCGCGTGGGGGCTCGGCATTTGCGCGGATTGGAACACGTTTCAAAGGCGGGCTCAACCGCTTGCGAGGCCGAGTAGAACGTGTTCTAATCGCCGCGCTGGAGGAGCTGCGATGGCGCTCTCGGACATCGACCTCGAAAACCCCGACAACTTCATCGCCGGCACGCCCCACCACTGGTTCAAGGAGCTGCGCCGCGAGGCGCCGGTCTACTTCCACCCCGAGAAGAACGGCCCCGGCTTCTGGTGCGTGACGAAGTACGAGGACCTGAAGCACGTCTCGCGCAACCCGATGACCTTCTCGTCCTGGCGCGGCGGCACGAACATCCCCGACCGCGACGAAGCGGCGCTCATGGGCATGCGCATGATCATGCTCAACATGGACCCGCCGCAGCACGTGAAGTTCCGCCGCATGGTGCAGCGCGGCTTCACGCCGCAGATGACGGCGAAGCAGGAGCCGTACCTGCGCCGCCTGTCGAAGCGCATCGTCGACCAGGTCGCGCACCGCGGCGAGTGCGAGTTCGTCGAGGAGCTCGCGGCCGAGCTGCCGCTGCAGGTCATCTGCGAGCTCGTCGGCGTGCCGCAGGAAGACCGCAAGCTGATCTTCGAGCTGTCGAACAAGCTGATCGGCTTCGACGACCCCGAGTTCCAGAACACCGAGGAGGACGCGCGCAACGCCTCCGCCACGATGTTCGGCTACGCGATGAAGCTGGCGGAGCGCTACCGCAAGGAGCCCGCCGACAATCTCACGACGACGCTGATGAACGTCGAGGTCGACGGCGAGAAGCTCAGCGAGATCGAGTTCTGCTCGTTCTTCCTGTTGCTGCTCGTCGCGGGGAACGAGACCACGCGCACCGTCACTACGAACGGCATGCGCGCGCTCCTCGCGCACCCCGACCAGCTGCAGCTGCTGGCGAACGACCCGTCGCTCGTGCCGAACGCCGTCGAGGAGTTCGTGCGCTACGACCCGGCCGTGCACCACTTCCGCCGCACGGTCACCGAGGACACCGAGCTGCGCGGCCAGAAGCTCCGCGCGGGCGAGAAGGTCGTCATGTGGTACCCGTCGGCGAACCGGGACGAGGAAGTGTTCTCCGATCCCGACCGCTTCGACGTGACGCGCGCCGAGAACGAGCACCTCGCCTTCGGCATCGGCGAGCACTACTGCCTCGGCGCCAACCTCGCGCGCCTCGAGCTCACGGTGATCTTCCAGGAGATGCTGACGCGGCTCAAGAACCCGCGCCTCGCCGCTCCGCCGCGCCGCTTGCGCTCCAATTTCATCAACGGCGTGAAGGAAATGCGGATCGCGTTCGACCCCGAGCGCTAGCGATTCGCGAGCCCGCAGGGCGCGCAGCGAGGCAAAGCCGAGCCGTGCACGGCTAAGGCTCGGGCCACTTGCCTCGCCCGACGAGTGCGTTCTCGAGGAGCTCGAGATACTCGGCGCGCGGGAGCTCGATGCAGCCGAAGCGCTCCAGGTGCGGCGTGGAGAACTGGGTGTCGAGCAGGCGGAAGCCGCCTTTGCGGAGCCACTCGACCAGGGCGACGAGACACAGCTTCGACGAGTCTCTGCCGCCCGCCTCGGGCCGGCTGAACATGCTCTCGCCGAAGAACGCGGCGCCGATGTGGACGCCGTACAGGCCGCCGACGAGCGCGCCGTCGCGCCAGGCCTCCACGCTGTGTGCGAAGCCGCGCGCGAAGAGCTCCACGTACGCGGCGATGAGGCGCGGCGACAGCCACGTCTCGCGCCGCTCGGGCCGGGCCTCGGCGCAGCTCGCGATCACGCGCTCGAACGCGGTGTCGGTGCGCACCTCGAACGTGCCGCTCTTCGCGACGCGCGCGAGGCTGCGCGGCACGTGGAAGTCGTCGAGCGGCAGCACGGCGCGCGGATCCGGGCTGTAGTACGAGATGCGGCCCGTGCGCGGGTCGGCCATCGGGAAGATGCCGCGCGCGTAGGCGCGCAAGAGGAGCTCGGCGTCCGGGCGCTCCGGGTCCACGCGCGCGAGTCTACCGGGCGGCGAACGCCTCGGCGAAGATCGCCGGCGTCGCATCCTGCGCGACCTCGGCCAGGGTGAACGCCGCCGGCACCGGCACCGGCCGGCGCGCGCTGCCCGACCAGAGCGTGCGACCGCTCGCCGGGTCGACGAGCCAGAGGTCGAGCCGCACGTGCAGCGCGTCGTCGGCGTTGCGCACGAACTGCGAGAGTGTGCCGACGAGCAGCGGCCCCGCGAGCCCGCCCTCGCGCGCGACACTCGCGGCGGACTGCGCGTCGAGCGGCGGCTGCTTCACCGCGGCGTGCACCGCTTCCGCAGACACCACGTCGTAGCCGCGGCGCGCGAGCTCCTGCGCCGCGCGCACCTCGAGCACGTCGAGCACGGTCAGCGAGTCGGCCTTCGCGCCGCGGCCGAGCGCACGCGCCACCTCGTCGAGCGGGTTCGCGCTGGCGAGGCGCAGGCTCGAGCCCGTCTCGTTGCGGAAGGGCAGCACCGCGATCGGCGCCGAGACGTCGGGCAGGCTGCCGCGCGCCGCGGGCTCGGCCGCGCGCTCGTCGGGCGAGCGCAGGAAGCCGCAACCGCCGAGCACCGGCGCGAAGCACAGCGCCAGCACGGCCGCCGCGAGCGCGGCAAGCCGGCGCAGCCGCGCCCCGCCGGCGGCGAGCAGCCACACGGCCGCGGCGAGCAGCACGTACACCGGCCCGGCCGGCAGGTCCGCACGGTAGGCGATCTCGAAGCCGCCGAGCGAGCAAGCGGTGCCGATCGCGGCCGCCACGAGGAAGCTCGCCGCCAGATTCGAGGTCAGTCGCAAGGTCGCGAGCGCGGGCAGGACGAGGAAGCCGAACACGACCATCGGTCCCGCGGTCATCACGCCGACCGAGATCCCGACGCCGAGCAAGAGGTACAGCACGGCGTCCCAGCGGCGCGGGTCCTTGCCGATCGTGCGCGCGAACTCGGCATCGAACGAGACGAGCAGGATCTCGCGCCGGGACAGCGCGAACACGAGCCCGACGACGGCGGCCGACGCGGCGAGGAACGCCAGGTCGCGGTCCGAGATCGCGAGCAGCTCGCCGCGCAAGAGGCTCGTCATCTCCAGGTCGCCCGTCGGGTTCAGCGCCACGACGAGCAGCGTCGCGGCCGACGCGACCGCGAGCGCGCCGCCGATCTTCCACTCGACGGGCGTGCGCGAGCCGCGGCTCCCGATCACGAGCAAGAGCAGCGCCGCGAAGGTGACCGCGAGCGAGCCGGCCAGCGCGAGCCAGTGCGTCCCGCCGCCGCCTTCGCCGTGCGCGTGGTGCGTGACGAAGAAGACGAGCGCGATGCCCGCGGCGCCTGCCTGCGGGAGCGCCACGCCCAGCAGCACCATGCGGCGCAGCGCCACGTACACGCCGAGCACGGAGCACATCACGCACACGATCCAGCCGCCGACGACGGCGTTCCGGAACAGGAAGTCGGGCGAGAACATCTCCATCACTTGTCCTCCGCGACCGCGGTGCCGGCGTCCACGTTCACCACCCGGTCGACCGCGCCGCGCACGGCCTCGGCGTGGTGTGTGACCATCCAGATCGAGAGCGCGCGCTCGCTGCGCAGGCGGCGCAGCACCTCGAGAATCGCCCGCTCCGCCGTATGGTCGACGCCGGCCGTCGGCTCGTCGAGCAAGAGCAGCTGCGGCTCGGTCGCGAGCGCGCGCGCGATCAGCACGCGCTGGCGCTGGCCACCCGACAGCTCGGCGTAGCGCGTGCGCGAGAACTCGCCGGCGTCGACCGCGGCGAGCGCCGCGCGCGCCCGCGTGCGCTCGCGCTTGCCCGTGCGGCGCCAGAACGGCAGGTCGCCGAACGTGCCCATGATCGCGACGTCGCGTGCCGTGACCGGATACAGGTCGTCGAGCGTCTCGCGCTGCGGCACGTAGCCGACACGCAGATGTGTCGCGCGCTCGATCCGCCCGCCGAGCGGCGGCACGAAGCCGAGCAAGCTGCGCAAGAGCGTGGTCTTGCCCGAGCCGTTCGCGCCGAGCACGGCCACGAATTCCGACGGCCGGATCTCGAGCGAGACGTCGCGCAGCACCATGCGCCCCGGATAGCCCAGGTCGGCCCGCTCCACCCTAATGAGCGCGTCCAACTAGCTCGCCCCCTGTGCCTTCGCGGCCGCGACCAGTGCGCGCAGGTTCGCGTCGATGAAGCCGACGTAGCTCGAGCCGCTGCCCGGCAGGCCGCCCGTCAGGCTCGAGATCGTGACCAGCTTCGCGCCCGCGCGCTCCGCGACCTCTTGCGCGAGCGGCAGCTCGTACGCCACCTCGCGGATCACCAGCGTCACCTTCTGGCGCTTCATCTGCTCGATGAGCTCCTCGATGTGACCCGGCGTCGCGGGCACGCCGGGCTTCGTCTCGATCGTGCCGACGAGCTCGATGCCGTAGTGGTGCGCGAGATACGCGATGTCGGGATGGTACGAGACCGCCCGGACCCCGCGCAGCGGCGCAGCCAGCGCGTCCCACTCGGCGATCTTCGCGTCGAGCAGCTTCTCGAACCTGGCGAGCCCGGCCTCGTACGTGGCCTTGCCGTCGGGATCGATGCGCTCGAGCCCCTCGGCGATCGCGCGCGCCATGAGCTTTCCCTGCACCGGGTCCATGTTGAAGTGCGGGTTTCCCAGCGCGTGCAGCTCGCCCTGCGAGCGGTTCTGGCTCTCGGGGACTTCGAGCGGCTGGATGTACAGCGAGCTGTCGATGTAGCCCGCCGCACCGGGCAGGATGTTCGCGTTGCGCGCGGCCTCGAGCAGCGCGGGCAGGTACGCGTGCTCGAGCCCGAGCCCCTGCACGACGAGCCCGTCGGCGCGGTTCAGCTTCGTCACGAAGCTCGGCTTCACCGGCACCTTGTGCGGGTCCTGCCCGCCTTCCGCAATGGTGGTGACGTCGATGCGGTCGCCGCCGATCTGCTTCGCGATGTCGGCGACGTCGGGCAGCGAGGCCACGATGCGCAGCGCCGCGTGCGCGGAGCTCGCACTCGCGAACAGCAGAGTGACTGAGAGCAGCGACTTAGCGAGCCGCAAAGCCATGGCTGTGACTCCCGATGAAGGCGGTCCACTGCAGGGTGAAGCGCTGGTCGTCCGGGCCCTCGATGCCCACGTCGTCCCACTGGAAGCGCAGGCGCTGGAACTCGGACGGCTGCCAGGTGAAGAACGCGGTGTAGGTGCGCGTCAGGTCCTTCGCGCCGAACAGGTTCTCGGCGTAGTCGAAGCGCGCACCCACGGAGAAGCGACGATTGAAGAAGGTCTCGAAGTACGCGTAACCGCCGTCGCGGTGGAAGCGGCCCGTGCCGGACACTGCTTCGCCCGTCACCGGGTCGGTCGTGGTGGCGACCCCGTCGAAGCGCTCGTCGTTCCACAGCCACTCCACGCCGACGACCGTGCCCTGGTAGAAGCTCGAGGTGCCGGGCTGGTGGCGGAAGGTCGCATCCAGCCCGTACAGCTCGCGCTTCGCGTCCGTGGGCACCGCGACGAACGAGCCGCCGAGCTCCAGGTTCAACGTGTCCGTCAGGTCGAAGTAGGTCGACGGGTGCACCAGGTACGTGAGTTCGCTGAACGAGCGCTGGCCGTTGCCCGTGCCGAACGCGTCGGGATCGTCGAAGCGGTCGGCGCCCATGGAGTTGTACACGCCGACGGTGACGTCGAGATACTGGTCCATCGGCGCGAGCCACGAGGTCTCGACGCCCTCCGCTTCGGCCTCGCCGCCGATCATGCGGTTCAGCGAGTCCGGCCGGTTCACGAACGGCAGCGCCTCGTCGTGCCAGTGCGAGAAGCGCCCGAAGTCGGCGAAGAACCGCCCGCCCTTCACCGTCAGGTTCCACGGCAGCGCGGTGGTGACGAGCGCGGCTTCTTCGATGTCGAACTTCCCCTCGGTCGTGCCGTTGATGCTCGCGTAGCCGCGCAGGAACGGGTCGATAGGCGCCGACACGAAGAGCTCGCCGGTGGCGAGCAAGAAGCCCGCGCCGTCGACGCCCTGCGTGTTCGACGCGGCCTGCCCGTCGATCACGAAGCTGATGCCCGGGTTGTCGGCGTTCACGGGCATGATCCGCGCGGTCTCGAGCTTGGGCTCCGGCGGCGGCGCGGCCGCAGCGGCGGGCGTGGCCGCCAGTGCCTCCACCTTCCTCTCGAGCGCGTCGAGCGCGCTCTGCGTCTTCGCGAGCTCGCTCTTGGTCGCGGCGAGCTCGGCTTTCAGCTGTGTGATCTCGGACTCCTGAGTCGCAGCCCGCGCCAATCCCGCCGAGCCGAGCGCGGCCAGCGCGATCAGCGCCGCCACCGCGCGAGACACCGAGCGATCGGGTCCCATCGCATCCTCCAGAGAAAGTCGTGATGAAACGGACGACTGTTCTAGACGGTCTGCGAGAGGACGGGTGGAGCGCGTGCGCTCATATCGTCCAGGTGCACGCGCGCCACCGTGGCCGGAAGACGGGAGAAGCCGATGCCGATGGCGAGCTCGGGCGCGAACGGCGGCAAAGCGCGCGCGAAGACCAGCGTGCGGCTCTTGGTCCATGCGAGAGTGCTGCGCACCGCGCAGTGGCGAGGCTGACACGAGGAATCGGCGTGGTGCCGGTGGGCACTCTTCTGACCCTGGACGGCGCATGCGGCGCGAACGTGATCGCAGTCCCTTGCGAGTGCGTGCACAAACGGCAACAGAACCGCCGACGCGAGCGCGACGAGCCCCAGCACCGCTGCCCGACGAAGAGCTGCGAGCCGGGTGCTTGCCATCGGCGCGCAACCTATCGGAGGCCACCCCGAGTGTCAACGCGGCGGCGGCGCTTCTTTCGACACTTTATTGTGTATAAGCGCCGCTCAGCGGACCGAGATCGGGATGCGTACGTCGATCGTCGAGGCGACCGGTCGGCCGTTCTCGAGCGCCGGAAAGAAGCGCCAGGTGCGCAGCGTCGCGAGCAGACTCGCATTCAGGGTGGGCTCGGGCGTGGGATCCACGAGCTCGACCTGCGCGGTGCCGTCCTCCGCGACCCGGAAGCGCGCCACCGCGGCCAGCTCGACGGACTGGTGGCGCAGGTCGTCGGGAATCTGCGGAAGCGGGCGATACAGCGCGCGCGCGCTCATGTTCCCGCCCGCCGGCGCGGCGCGCGCGGGGCGGGGCGACTCGGCGCTCGCCGAGCTCGTGGAGGGCGCTTCCGCCGCAGGAGTCGCGTCGGGCTGAGCCTGCGGAGGCTCCGCGCGCGGACGCTGCCGAGCTCTCGGTCGCGGCACGGGCGTCGCGGGCCTCGGCTCGGGGGGCGGCGAAGCGGGGGCCGCGGCCTGGGGGCTGCTCGGCTCGAGCTCGACCAGGCGCGCGTCGAGAGTCGGGGTCGGTGCGGGCACAGTCGAGCCGAGCGAGAGGAGGCGGACGAGCGCGAGCAGAAGCGCAGTGGTGAACGCGAGCGCGCCGGGGATCGTGAACGGCAAGCGCGACCACGGACTGTCCACGTCGTCAGTCGCGCTGCACTGCGATCAAGAAGTGCTGCGCCCCCGCGTCGCGCGCACGGATCATCGCCTGCACCACCACGCCCTCGGGTGCGGCAGCATCGGCGGAGACGATGATGTCGTCATCGCCGTGCAGGAGCGAGCGAAGCGCAGGGGCCAGATCATCCAGCGCCAGCGCTACCTCGTTCACGTAGATCGTGCCGTCGCGCGTGACCGTCAGCGTCGGCGACGGCTGCGCGCTGAGCGGATCCGCCTTCCCCTGCGGGAGATCGACCCGGAGCGAGTGGAGATTCTGCATCGTGAGCGACGCCAACATGAAGGTCGCCAGCAGGAAGAACATCACGTCGATCATCGGAATGATCTCGATCCGGCCTCGCTTCGCTTGGCGCTGCCTACGAAGACGCATCGAGCTTCGCCTGGTCGAGCCGGATGTGGTCGACGAGCCGCGTGCCGAGGCGCTCCATCTGGTCCATGAAGCGCGTCTGGCGGTTGGACAGGAAGTTGAACGCGAACAGCGCGGCGAGCGCGATGAACAGTCCGACCGCCGTGGCGATGAGGGCCTCCGCCACGCCGCCGGTCACCCCGCGCGGATCCACGAGCCCCTGGGCGCCGAACAGGTGGAACGAGCGGATCATGCCGGTGATCGTACCGAGCAGGCCGAGCAGCGGCGCAGCCGTCACGATGGTCTCCAGCACCCACAGCCAGCGCGCGAGGCCGCGCTCGATCAGGCTCGCCTCGTCCGCAGCGCGCGACTCGACCCACCACGCGGGATGCCCCCGGTTCGCGGCAATGACGCGGAGGAAGCGGGCCAGATAGTTGCGGGGGTCGAGCTCGGCCAGCTCGCCCTCGAGCGCCTTCCACTCGAAGCCGAACTCCTCGACCGTCTCGCTCACTTCACGCGGCAGTCGTGTCCAGCGCCAGTAGACCCAGCACTTGTCCAGCAGGATCACCCCGGCGAGCACGGCCAGCGCCAGCAGGGGATAGATGACCGCGCCGCCGACCTGCAGCGCGGACAGCGTCTCGGTCCAGGTCGATGTCAAGACTTCTTCTCCTTCGCGTGCGTCCTCAGAAGCTCTTCGAGATGCCGGCGAAGTAGGAGCGGCGTGCGCCGAACTGCGGCGCGCCCACGCCGATCCCGCTGCCATCGCGGATCTCGTAGCTCTCGTCGAACAGGTTGATGATGTCGGCCCGCAGTGTGAAGCGGCCGAGCGCGTCGAGGTGGAAATCGTGCGAGACGCCCAGGTTCACGGGCAGGTACGCCGGGAGTTTCTCGTCGTTCGCGAAGCCACGCCGCAGCCCGCTGCTCGTCAGGCAGTCCACAGTCATGCGCGTGTCTCTCCACAGGTACGAAACGCCGAACGAGCTCGTGTAGCGCTGGTCGTGATCCAGGTACACGAAGTGATTCGCGATGAACGCGAGCTCGTCGGGGTCGAACTCGAACTCGCTCGAGACGATCTGCTTCCCGCGGGCCACCGAGTAGGCGAAGTTCGCGAACGCCGTGAAGTTCTCGATCTGGTACGACGCGGTGAGCTCCGTCCCGTACACGTACCCCTGCTTGTAGTTGAAGGGCGAGAGGATCAGCGCGGCGCCGAACTGTCCCTCGTCGATCAGGTTTCGCACACGCTTGTAGTAGGCATCGACGCCCACCTGGAGCCCGGGGGTGATCACCTGGGTGATGCCCGCGTCGTAGTAGTCCGTCCGCTCCGGCTTCACCGGCGAATCGGCCTTGATTGCCGACTGGTTGGTCGTGCCGTCGAACGCCGTGACCGAGGTCGGCGCCACCAGCTCCATCGGCGGAGGCGTGAAGTAGCGCGACCAGCCGACGTGCAGCGTCGTTCCTTCCGGCGTGGCGTACACCATGTTGATGCGCGGGCTGAACTGGCCCCCGCGCACGAACTCGGCCACGCGGTCGTAGCGCAGCCCGTAGTTGAACGTGAGCTCCTTGGTCAGCCGCCACTCGTCCTGGAGGTAGACTCCGTAGAGGAAGCCCAGCTTGTTGCTGTTGTCGGTGATGGTGAAGGGCACGTCGCTCGTCTGGGCTCCCCCCGCATCGGCGGGGAAGACGCTGACGTCGTTGTCGCTGCTGATCCGCTCCTGCTCGAAGAAGAGGCCGAAGCGCAGCGTGTGAGAGTCGTTCAGCTTGTAGCTGGAGTCCCCCTGAAGCCCGTTCGCCCAGCTGTTGCGCGTGTCGCGGCTCGCGACCCCGTTGAAGATCAGATCGCCGGCCACGTCCGGCCGGAAGAGCGTCTGCGTGTAGCGCGTGAACGCGGAGAGCTGGAAGTCGAGGGCGCCTGCCGACTTCTGCAAGGCGAGGACCGCGTAATGGTTCCACTCGGACTGGTTCTCGTCCAGGTTCGCCGAGTCGAAGGTCGGCACACCCGAGAGCGCGAAGCCCGGCGTCTGTCCCGGGTTGTTGGGAATCTGGAACCGGCCCACGAAGTTTCCCGTAATGAGGCTCAATCGCGTGCTGGGATCGAGGAGGTCGGAGAGGTAGGCGAATCCATGACCCTGGTTCGCGCGATCGTGCAGCGGGTTGATCGTGCCGGTGGGTGACTCCACTCCGAGCTCGTTGTAGAGATAGTTCCCCGTCGCGAAATAGCTGAACGATTCGCTGGCGCCGCCGTACTCGAAGCTCGGGTTGAACGTGCTGTGGCTTCCGCCGTACATCGACACGTTGCCGCCCGGCTCGTAGGCGCCGTTCTTCGTGTCGATCTCGATGACTCCGGCGGTGCGGAAGCCGTATTGGGCGGGAAGCGCGCCGTCGATCAGGCGCAGGTCATCGACGTAGCGCGGGTCGATCGCCTGGCCGAACCCGCTGATCCCTTCGGGAAGCTGCACGCCGTTGATGCGGTACTGGAGGTTCGCGTGGTCGCCGCGCACGTGGAGCTGGCCGAAGGAGTCGTTCGCGACGCCGGGGGCGCGCAGCAGCACCTCGTTGAACGAGGAGTTGTCGCCCTGCGGCTGGGCGTCGATCGACTGCTCCGTGATGTTGTAGACGCTGCTCCCCGTGCTCGGCGTGATCGAGTTGCGCGCGACGTCGAGCTTTTTCGCGACGACGCCCAGCTCGAGCGCGTTCTTCGACGCGAGCACGAGCTGGGTCGACGCCGTCGAGCTGCCGCTCACGGTGACGATCGCCGTCGCCGTCTCGAAGCCCGCCTTCTCCGTGGTGAGCGAGTAGGTGCCCGGCTCGACCGCCGTGAAGCGGAACCGTCCGTCGGGTGCGGTCGTCGTCGAGGCCACGGCGCGTCCGTCCGCGGCTTCGAGCTTCACCGCGACTCCGCCGACGGGGCGGTCGAGCGCATCCTTGATCTGGCCGGCGATCGCGCCGGATCCTGCTGGCGTCGGCTGATCGGCCGAGCCGATCGACGCCACCCCGAGCTGCACCACGCACGCGAGCACGATGCTCAGGTGCTTCATGAATCTCTCCCCCTCTCGTCGCGGCGCGCACGTGCGCAGCGAACGGCGACTTGCCGGCCGGGCGCGTGCTCCTCGGAGCACGCGCACTCGAACTGGCGCGGCAGTTCATCGACGACTGATCTACGGACAGTCAGTGACCGCGAGACACTCCAAATGAAGGCGTGTCGCGTCGGTACGCGGGTCGATCAGTGACTGACGACGTTCAGGCGGCGCGAGGGAAGGCTGGGGGCGCGCGGGCAGGTGCGACGTCGACGTCCGCGATCGGCGCGGCGACGACGGAGTCCGACCGCACGTGGGCGATCGACAGACTCTCACAGTCGATCGTAAGCGCGATCGGCGCATCGACGGCGCGCGCACCGCCGTGGGCGAGCGCGCTACAGACGGGGCAATCATCGGGGTGGCTCGAGCGCGGGCCACCGTCGGTGGGAGCCGTCTGCCCCGCGTGCTCTGCGGAGGTGCACACCCCATGGGCCGCGCCGCAGGGGCTCTCGAGCGCGTGCAGGTACGGAAGCAGCGCGTGTGAAACCAGCGCGAAGACGGCGACGAACGCCGTTCTCTGCAGCCGCGCGGAGAGCCAGATCCGCATCGGCGGGCGAGGCTATAGGAGCGGTTGGTACGTGTCAACGAAGCGTGCGTTCGCGGTATCTCGAGTTTGACGCGCCGGCATCGTCGCTGTCGCGAGGAGGCAACCATGGCGCACCGACGAAAGCCACTTGTAGCCGCATTCGCCATGAACAGCGGCGTGCTCGCGGTCGAGGTCACGGGAGCGCTTACGGCCGGGAGCCTCAGTCTGCTGATGGACGGAGTCCACGATCTCTCGGACGAAGTCGCGCTCGGGCTCCTCGTGCTCGCCTGCACGCTGCGCGCGGGCCTCTCGGGCAGGCTCCTGCAGTCGGCGAACCTGGCAAACTCGCTCGGGCTCGTGGCGATCTGCGCGGGCCTCGTCTGGCAGATCCTCGTGCGCCTGGCGCAGCCCGGAGTCGCACCTCGGCGCGCGCTCAGCGCGCCGCCGCCGTCCTCATCGTCACGAACTCTTCCGCCGCCGTGGGATGGATGCCGACGGTTGCGTCGAACTGCGCCTTGGTCGCGCCCAGCTTCACCGCGATCGCGACGCCCTGGATGATCTCGCCCGCGTCCGGCCCCAGCATGTGCGCGCCGACCACGCGCTGGCTCGCGCGGTCGACCACGAGCTTCATCGTGGTCTGCTCGTCGCGCTGCGTGAGCGTGTGGCGCAGCGCGCGGAAGCGCGCGCGGTAGACGTCGAGCGCGCCGAAGCGCGCCTCGGCCTCGGCCTGCGTGAAGCCCACGGACGCCAGCGACGGCTGGCTGAACACGGCGCGCGGCACGTCGCGGTGGTCCACCGGCGTCCGCTCGCCGCCGAACGCGGTGCGCGCGAAGGCCATCGCCTCGTGGATCGCCACGGGCGTCAGGTTGAGCCGGTTCGTCACGTCGCCGATCGCCCACACGTTCGGCACGGACGCGCGCGAGTACTCGTCGACGGCGACCGCACCGTCCGGGCCGATCTCGACGCCGAGCTCGGCCAGCCCCAGCCCCGCGACGTTCGGCGCGCGCCCGATCGCGGACAGCACCTGGTCGCTCTCGATCTCGGTGCCGTCGTCGAGCGTGCTCAGCAACACCGACCCGTGTCGCTCGATCTTCGCCAGCCGGCGGCCGAACGCGAGCCCGATGCCGCGCTTCTCCATCTCCAGCGCCAGACCGCGCCGCAGGTCGTCGTCGAAGCCACGCAGGAAGAGCTCGCCGCGGTGGACGAGCCGGGTCTCGGCGCCCAGCCCCGCGAAGATGCCTGCGAACTCGACCGCGATGTAGCCGCCGCCCAGCACCAGCACGCGGCGCGGCAGCTCCTTCAGGTGGAACGCCTCGTTCGAGCTGATGGCGTGCTCGATGCCCGGCACGTCCTGCATTCGCGGCCAGCCGCCCGTCGCCACCAGGATGTGCTCGGCGGTGAAGCGCTTGCCGCCCGCTTCGACCGTATGGGCGTCGACGATGCGCGCGCGCGCCTCGATGCGCCGCACGCCCGCTTCGTCGAGGAGCTTCGCATACACCGAATTGAGTCGCGCGATCTCGCGGTCCTTGTTCGCGATGAGCGTCGCCCAGTCGAACGCGGGCTTCGTGGCGCTCCAGCCGTAGGCGACGGCGTCCTGGAAGTCGTCCGAGTAGTGCGAGGCGTAGACCAGGAGCTTCTTCGGAATGCAGCCGACGTTCACGCACGTGCCCCCGAGGTAGCGCTCCTCGGCGACGGCGACGCGGGCCCCGAAGCCGGCGGACATCCGGCTGGCGCGCACGCCGCCGGAGCCCGCGCCGATCACGAACAGGTCGAAGTCATGGCGCGGCATCGCGCGATTCTAGCGGGCGGGCGCCTCGAAATCGCCGAGCGCGAACGACACCCCGCCCGCGAGGTCGGCGACCGGCGGGCGCAGCTTCGTCACGCGCAGCCACAGCTCGGCGCCGGGCGGCACGAGCGGCCGCAGCACCGCGAGCAGGTCGCGCCCGAGCTTCTCGACCAGCTGGAACTCGCGCCGGCGCACGTACTCGCGCGCGGCGTCGATCAGCTCGGCGTAGCAGACGGTGTCGCCCAGCTTGTCGCTCTCGCACGCGGCGGGCAGCTCGGCGAAGCGCACTGCGACGTCCAGGTCGACCTGCTGCGGGACCGCGCGCTCCTCCGCGCCGCAGCCCAGCCGGACCGCCAGACGTGCGCCGCGGAACTCGAGCAGAGCCATGGCTGCAATCCTAGCGGCTCTGATAGATTAGTCCTGTTAAATCTTCGCACGAGTTCGTTCAGACCTTCTAAACATACATGAACACGAACACGGTCGACTTGAACAAGCTGCGCGCGTTCCTCGCGGTCGCCGAGCGCGGCGGGGTCTCCGCCGCGGCGGGCGAGCTCGCGCTCACGCGCTCGGCCGTGAGCCAGAGCGTCTCGAGCCTGGAGGGGTCTCTGGGCGTGCGGCTGTTCGATCGCGTGGGGCGGCGGCTGGTGCTGACGAACGAGGGCCGCACGCTCGCGCGCCGCTTCGCGCGCGTGAACGCCGAGCTCGTGGGCGCGCTCGAGTGGGTCGTGAACGAGGAGCGCGAGGTGCGCGGGCTCGTCCGCCTGGGCCTGTTCATCGGCGCGGCGCGCGCGCGCGTGGCCGGGTGCCTGGCGCGCTTCACCACGGCGCATCCGCGCGTGCGCGTGAAGCTGCTCTACGGCGCGCACGCCGAGCTGCGCGAGCAGCTCGCCGCCAACCGCCTCGACTTCGCGCTCGCGCTCGTGCCCGGGCGTGCCGTCGAGCCGCGCGTGCGCTCGAGCCGGCTGTTCCGCCAGGAGCTCGTGCTCGTGTCGGCGCGGCCGTGGCCGCGCGCGCGCCTCGGGCCCGACGCGCTCGAAGGCGTGCCATTCGTCGACTACTACCAGGCGAGCCCGCTCGTGCGCCGCTGGCTCCGCCACCACTTCCCGCGCCAGCGCATCGAGCCCGACGTGCGCGTGTTCGCGGCGAGCACCGACATGGCGCTCGAGCTGGTGCTCGCCGGCGCCGGCGCCGCCGTGCTGCCGCGCGAGCTGGCCGAGCCGCTCGCCCGCGCGAAGCGGCTCTTCCCCGCGCGCACGGGCCGGCCGGAGCTCGAGGACGCGGTCTGGCTCGAGGAGCCCGCCGGCGCTTGGCGCGGCGAGACGTTGCGCGCCTTCCGCGCCGCGCTCGTGGCCGACCTCGCGGAATCGTCGTGACACAACTCGGTGTCGCGCTCGAGATCACGCCGCCGCGCGAGGCGCGGCCCGACGTGCTGCTGCGCCGCGCGCGGCTGCTCGGTACGCGCGCCTCGGCGGTGCACGTGATCCAGCGCGCGGACCGCCAGCCCAGCGCGGCGGCCGCAGCCGAGCTCGAGCGCCGCGGCATCGCGGCCGTCTGGCACCTCGTGAACCGCGGGCGGACGCGGGCAGAGCTCGAACGCGAGATCGCAGCGGCCGCGGCCGCGGGCGTGCGCGGCACGCTCGTCGTGCGCGGCGAAGCGGGGCCGCCCGAGCGCGAGGCCCCGCCGACGCTGGCGCAGCTGGTGCGCGACGTCCGGGCGGCGCTCCCCGGCGCGCGCGTGGGCGTGGCCGCGAACCCGTACGGTCCGCGCGAGCGCGTGCTCGCGAACCTGTGGCCGAAGCTCGAGGCGGGCGCATCGTTCGTCCAGACGCAGCCGATCTTCGAAGCGGCTGCGCTCGCGCCGGTCGCCGAAGCCATTCGCAGGCGCGCGCCGCGCGTGCAGATCGTGCCCATGCTGATCCCGCTGCTCTCGGTCGACGCGGCGGAGCGGCTGGGCGAGCGCCTGCGCGTGCCCATTCCCGGGCAGCTCCTACGCGCGCTCGAGGCAGGCGGCGAGTCGGCGGGCTGGGCGGCGCTTCACCGGCTGGTGCGCGCGCTGGCCGACTCCGGCTCGTGCGACTCACTCGCGGTCATGACGCTCGACGCCGACCCGCCCAAGGCGTTCGGCGACCGGCTCGTCGCGGCCTTGGCGTAGAAGCGCCACTCCTTCTCGACGATGAGCCGCGCCCCGCGCCTGAAACGGAAGTACGACCACGCCCACTGGAACACGACCAGCGCGCGGTTGCGGAAGCCGATCAGGTAGTAGACGTGTACGAACAGCCAGACGAGCCACGCCGCGAGGCCGCGCACGTGCCGGCCGCGGATCTCGCCCACGGCGCGGCTGCGGCCGATGGTGGCGAGCGTGCCGCGGTCGACGTAGTGGAACGCCTCGCGCGGCTCCCCGCGCAGCTCGCGCCGGATCTGCCGCGCCGCGAACCGGCCCTGCTGCAGCGCGACCGGCGCGAGCGCCGGCAGCTCGCGGCCCGCTTCGTCGCGCGCCGCGCCCTGGTCGCCGACGACGAACACTTCCGGGTGTCGCTCGAGCGCGAGATCGGTCCCCACCGGCACGCGCCCGCCGCGGCCCAGCGCGACGCCGAGTTGCTCGCTGAGCGCCTCCGCGCGCACGCCCGCGGCCCACAGGACGGTCGCAGCCTCGATTCGTTCCGCGCCGACCTCGACGCCGCCGGCGTCGATTCGAGTCACCGAGCTCTGCGTCCACACCTGCACGCCGAGTGACTCGAGATCGCGCACCGCGCGGCTCGCCAGGTCGGGCGCGAGCGCGGGCAGGATGCGCGGGGCGGCCTCGATCAGCACGATGCGCGCCAGCTTCGGATCGATGCGGCGGAAGTCGCGCGCGAGCGTGAAGCGGCTCATCTCGCCGATTGCGCCGGCGAGCTCGACGCCGGTCGGCCCGCCGCCCACGATCGCGAACGTGAGCAGCGCGCGCTGCCGGCGCGGGTCGGTCTCCTTCTCGGCCTCTTCGAACGCGTCGAGCACGCGCCGGCGGATCTCCGTGGCCTGCTCGATCGTCTTCAGTCCCGGCGCGAACGGCTCCCATTCCTCGTGGCCGAAGTACGCGTGGCGCGAGCCGCACGCGAGCACCAGGTAGTCGTACGCGACCGGCCCCGCGTCGGTCGCGAGCGTGCGCGTGGCGAGGTCGACGCCGCGCACCTCGGCGCGCAGCACGCGCGTGTTCTTCTGCCGCGACAGCACGCTGCGGATCGGTGTCGCGATGTCGGCGGGGCTCAAGCCCGCCGTCGCGACCTGGTAGAGGAGCGGCTGGAACAAGTGGTGGTTGCGGCGGTCGATCACCGTGACCTCGACCCCGGGCTCCGCCCCGAGCGCGCGCGCGGCGTTCAGCCCGCCGAACCCTCCGCCGACGATCGCGACGCGCTTCATCCGCACAAGGTAGGGAGCGCGGCGGGGCCGTGCCCGCCTGTCGCACGCGTCGCGCCTCAACGCGGCGCGCGCGCGCGCCGATAGCGCATTCTCTCATGACCACGCCCGCGAACCCCAACCCGGCCGACGCCCTCCTCGGCCGTGTCGCAGTCGCCGCGAAGCTCATCACGATGGAGCAGCTGGCGCAGGCGACGCGCGAGCAGGGCCGCGTGGGCCAGGGCAAGAACCTCGGCGAGATCCTGCTCGCGATGGGCTTCCTGACCAAGGAGACCCTGGCGAAGGCGCTCGAGCTGCAGCGCGGCGTCATCGCGCGCGCGCGCGAGAAGAAAACCGACGGCGCGCCGCTGACTCCGGCCGTGGCGAAGCCCGCGCCGGAGCTCGGCAGCGACAGCGACGCCAAGGCGGCCGCGTCGCTCGCGGGCGAGGCGAGCCCGCCGCCGCGCGCCACCGCGCCCAAGGCGCGCGCCGTCCCCGTCGTCGGCGTCTCCGCACAGGCGTCCGCGCCGAAGATCGGGCTCGACCGCGGCCTCGATGCGCTGCTCGTCGACGCGTCGAGCCAGGGCGCGAGCGACGTGCACCTGCACAGCGGCGCGAACTTGCGCCTGCGCATCCGCGGTGCGCTCGTCGAGGTGGCCGACTCGAAGCTCTCGCCGCCGATCGCAGAGAAGCTGATCTACGCCGCGCTGTCGGCCGAGGAGAAGACGCTGCTCGACCAGCACGGCGAGCTCGACTTCTGCCACACCGTGAAGGGACTCGCGCGCTTCCGCTGCAACGTCTACCGGCAGCTGCGCGGGCTCGACGCGACGTTCCGCCGCATCTCGCTCCTGCCGCCGACGCTCGCCGACCTGAACCTGCCCAACTCGCTCGCGAAGTTCACGAACTTCCACCAGGGCATGGTGCTCGTGACCGGGCCGTCGGCGTGCGGCAAGTCGTCGACGATGGCGGCGCTCGTGAACCTGATCAACGAGGAGCGCAAGGAGCACATCCTCACGATCGAGGACCCGATCGAGTATCTGCACGCTTCGAAGCAGTGCATCGTGAACCAGCGCAACGTGAAGCGGCACACCGAGTCGTTCGCGCGCGCACTCCGCGCCGCGCTGCGCGAGGACCCCGACGTGATCGTGATCGGCGAGCTCCGCGACCGCGAGACGATCTCGCTCGCGATGACCGCCGCCGAGACGGGTCACTTCGTGCTCGCCACGCTGCACACCGACAACGCCGTGCGCACGGTGAACCGCATCATCGGCTCGTTCCCGCCCGAGCAGCAGGACCAGGTGCGCGCCATGCTGTCCGAGTCGCTGCGCGCCGTCATCTCGCAGCGCCTGCTGCCGCGCGCCGACGCGCGCGGCATGGTGCCCGCGGTCGAGATCCTCGTCGTGAACCGGCCCGTGGCGAACCTGATCCGCGAAGAGAAGACGGTGCAGATCCGCTCGACCATGCAGACCAGCGCGAACGCGGGGATGTGTCTCCTCGACGGCTCGCTCGCACAGCTCGTGAAGGCCGGCACGGTGAAGCGCGACGACGCGCTGCTGCATGCCGAAGACCCGAAGCTGATCCCGCCGGGCAGGTGACGGAGCGACCATGGCGCAGCTCGACGATCTCCTCCGCTACCTGAAGCAGCACAAGGGCTCGGATCTGCATCTCGCGGCCGGCCTCGAGCCGCGCATCCGCGTGAACGGCTCGCTCGAGTCCGTCGAAGGCCAGGCCATGCTCACGAACGACGGCCTGCGCAAGCTCTTGCGCGAATTGGCGAGCGAGGCGCAGTGGCGCACGTACGAGCAGTCGAACGACCTCGACTTCGCGTACGGCCTCGAGGGCGTGGCGCGCTTCCGCGCGAACTTCTTCGTGCAGGAGCACGGCGCCGGCGCCGTCTTGCGCATGATCCCCGAGAAGATCGTGCCGCTCGAGGAGCTCAAGCTCCCGAAGGCGATCGAAGGCCTCGTCGACCTGCGCAAAGGCCTCGTCGTGGTCACGGGCCCGACGGGCTCCGGCAAGTCGACCACGCTCGCGGGCATCGTCGACAAGATCAACCGCACGTACGCGAAGCACATCCTCACGCTCGAAGACCCCGTCGAGTTCGTGCACGAGAACAAGAAGAGCGTCCTCTCGCACCGCGAGGTGGGCGCGCACACGAAGGGCTTCGGTCCCGGCCTGCGCGCGGCGATCCGCCAGGACGCCGACGTCGTGCTCGTCGGCGAAATGCGCGACTACGAGACGATCTCTCTCGCGCTCACGGCAGCGGAGATGGGCATGCTCGTGTTCGGCACCCTGCACACGAACAACGCGCCGAAGACGATCGACCGCATCATCGACACGTTCCCGTCGGACGAGCAGGCGCAGGTGCGAATTTCGCTCGCCGAGTCACTCGCAGGCGTGGTCGCACAGCTCCTCCTGCCCACCGCCGACGGCAAGAGCCGCGTCGCCGCGAACGAGATCCTCTTGAAGACGAAGGCGCTGCCGAACATCATCCGCGAGGCGAACGTCGGCATGCTCGGCTCGTACATCCAGCAGGGCAAGGCCGACGGCATGCAGCTCATGGACGACGCGCTGTTCGAGCTCGCCCAGTCGAAGCGCGTCGACGCGCACGACGCCTGGGCCAAGGCCACCGACAAGCAGCGCTTCGAGCCGCTCCTACCCAAGGAGTAGACTCGGCGGCGTGACCGCCCTGCCCTTCGCGGGCGCCGCCGCGCACTACCGCTTTCGCCCGCCGTACGCGCCGGCTGCGCTCGACTTCGTGTGCGCGGAGCTCGGGCTCGGCGCGGCCTCGCGCGCGCTCGACCTGGGCTGCGGGCCCGGCCGGCTCGCGCTCGCGCTCGCGCCGCGCGTGCACGAGGTCGTCGCAGTCGACGTCGATCCCGACATGCTCGCCGAGGGCGAGCGCAGCGCACGCGAGCAGGGCGTTCGCAACGTGCGCTGGCTGTGTCTGCCCGCCGAGGCGATCTCTTCCGCGCTCGGCAGCTTTCGCGCCGCCGTGCTCGGCCAGTCCTTCCACTGGATGGACCGCGACCGCGTGCTCGAAAGGCTGGCCGAGCTGCTCGAGGAGGGCGGTGGGCTGGCGCTCGTAGGCCCCGGTACACGTCGGCGGGACGAGAGCTGGGAGGCGCTCGCGCGGCTGGTGACCGAGAAGTACCTCGGCCCGCACGCGCGCCACGCGCTCACGAACCCCGAGCCCGAGAACGAGCCGGCGCTGCGCCGCTCGCCGCACTTCGCGCCGCCCGAGTCGCGCGACTTCCTCGGCGCAGCTTTCGAGCGCGACGCGGCGTCGATCCTCGGCTGCATCTACTCGCACTCGACGTCGACGCGGCTGTCGTTCGGGGCGCGCGCGGAGGAGTTCGAGCGCGAGCTTCTGGCCGCGCTCGCGCGCGCGAACCCTGCCGGGCGCTTTCGCGAGCGGCTCGAGACCGAGGTGGTGATCGCCAGGAAGCGCACGCCGGGCCCGTGATACGCTCCGGGCATGCTCAAGCTCAGCTTCTGCCTGCGCCGGCTGCCGCAGCTGTCGCGCGAGGAGTTCCAGAAGTACTGGTTCGAGACGCACGCACCGCTCGTGCGCAAGCACTCCGAGGCGCTGCGCATTCGCCGCTACGTGCAGACTCATACACTGCTCGGTGACGCAGCCGACTCGCTGCGCGCGACCCGCGGCGGTCCTCCGGGCTACGACGGCGTGGCCGAGCTGTGGTGGTCGAGCGAGGCAGACGTCGCGGCCGCCCTCGGCACGCCGCAGGGCCAGGAGGCGGGCCGCATCCTGCTCGAGGACGAGCGGAAGTTCATCGACCTCGCCCATTCGCCGCTCTTCTGGGCGCGCGAGCGCGAGATCATCGCGTGGAAGTGACTTGAGCCGCGTCGCTCTCGAAGTCTGGTCCGACTATCTCTGTCCGTGGTGCAACGTGGCGGCGACGCGGCTGCACGCGATCGAACAGGAGTTCGCGGGCTCGGTCGAGCTCTCTTGGAAGAGCTACTTGTTGCGACCCGCGCCGGAGCCGAACCGCGACTTCGAGAAGTTCGTGAAGTACACGCAGGGCTGGAAGCGCGCCGCGGAGGAGGAGCCGGCCGCCGAGTTCCGCGTCTGGTCGAGCGGGGAAGGCCCGCCGTCGCACAGCGTGCCCGCGCACCTGGTCGCGAAGGCCGCGGCGACGCTCGGCCCCGCGGAGTTCGCGCGCGTGCACCGCGCGCTGCTGCACGCCTACTTCGCCGAGAGCCGCGACATCTCGAACGCGCGCACGCTGACCGCGATCTGGGCGGAGTGCGCGCTGCCGCCCGGCGAGCTGCAGCGCGTCACCGACCCCGAGCTGATGGCGCGGATCGCCAGCGAGCACAACGAGGCCATCGAGATGGGCGTCGGCGGCGTGCCCGCCGTGCGCATGCTCGGCAACGACGTCGCGATCACGGGCGCGCAGCCCCTCGAGATCTACCGCCGCTGGGTGCACCGCGCACTCGAGGCTTGAAAGGAAACGCCATGCGCATCGGACTGCAGATCCCGATCTTCACCTGGCCCGGCGGTGCGGAGGGCATCGCTGCCAAGCTGCGCGAGATCGCGCAGGCCGCGGAGGCCGCGGGCTTCGCCAGCATCTGGGTGATGGACCACCTGTTCCAGATCCCGATGGTCGGCGCCGCCGAACAGGAGATGCTCGAGGGCTACGCCGCGCTGTCCTATCTCGCCGGAGTGACTCGCCGCGCGAAGCTCGGCACGATGGTCACGGGCGTCACGTACCGACACCCGGGAGTGTTGATCAAGACGGTCACCACGCTCGACGTGCTGTCGGGCGGCCGCGCGTACCTCGGCATCGGCGCGGCGTGGTTCGAGCGCGAGCACGTGGGCCTGGGCGTGCCGTTCCCGCCGCTGGCGGAGCGCTTCGAGCGGCTCGAAGAGACGCTGCGCATCGCGCTGCAGATGTGGTCGGGCAAGGTCGCGCCGTTCCAGGGCCGCCACTACCAGCTCGCCGAGACCCTGTGCGTGCCCGCACCGGTGTCGCGCCCGCGGCCGAAGCTCTTGATCGGCGGCGGCGGCGAGAAGAAGACGTTGCGCCTGGTCGCGCGCTACGCGGACGCGTGCAACCTGTTCGCGTTCCTCGGCGCCGATGGGCTCGGCCGCAAGCTCGACGTGCTGCGGCGCCACTGCGACGCCGAGAAGCGCGACTTCGCGTCGATCGAGAAGACGACGCTGGGCACAGCCTGGCTCGCGCCGGGGCGCCAGTCGGCCGCCGAGCTGGTGAAGACCTGCCGCGGGCTCGCGTCGATCGGCATCGACCAGGCGATCTTCAACCTGCCCAACGCCCACGACATCACGCCGCTCGAGACGTTCGGCAAGGAGATCATCCCGGCCGCGGAGCAGCTCTAGAGCAGCGCGCCGCCGAGGATGAGCTTCGCGATCGTGAAGTAGATGACGAGACCCGTCACGTCGACGAGCGTCGCGACGAACGGCGCCGAGGCGCTCGCCGGGTCGACGCCGATGCGGCGGAACAGGAAGGGCAGGAGCGAGCCCGCCAGCGAGCCGAACATGACGACCCCGATCAGGCTCGCCGCGACGGTCAGCGCGACGCGCAGGTAGTGTTCGCCGTAGAGCGGCGACACGGCCTGCCAGATCACGATGCGCATGAAGCCGATCGAGCCGAGGAGCGAGCCGAGCGTGAGCCCGGACGCGAACTCGCGCCGGATGACCCGCCACCAGTCCGCGAGCCGCACTTCGCCGAGCGCCATCGCGCGCACCACCAGCGTGGACGCCTGCGAGCCGGAGTTGCCGCCGCTCGAGATGATGAGCGGCACGAACAGCGCCAGCACGACGGCCCGCGCGATCTCGTCCTCGAAGAACGCCATCGCGGTCGCGGTCAGCATCTCGCCCAGGAACAGCGCCGACAGCCAGCCCGCGCGCCGGCGGAACATGCGCCCGAACGCGATGTCGAGGTACGGCGCCTCGAGGGCCTCCATGCCGCCCAACTTCTGGATGTCCTCGGTGGCCTCTTGCTGCACGACGCCGACCAGGTCGTCGAAGGTGACGATGCCCTTCATGCGACCGTCGGCGTCGAGCACGGGGATCGCCACGAGGCTGGTCTCGGTGAGCACCTTGCTGACCTCTTCCTGGTCCTGGTCGTCGCGCACGGTGACGAGGTCCGTGCGCATGACCTCGCGCACGGTGCGCTCGGGCGGCGACGCGAAGAGCTCGCGGAACGAGACCACGCCGAGCAGGCGCTGTTGGTCGTCGATCACGTACAAGTACGACAAGGTCTCGAGGTTGGTGCGCGCCTGGCGCCGCAGATAGCCGATCGCCTCGTCGACGGTCATCTCGGGCCGCAGGCGCGCGTAGCGCGGGTTCATCAGCCCGCCCGCGGCGTCCTGCTTGTACGCGAGGAGCGCGGTCACTTCCTTGCGGGTGGGATCGTCGAGCAGCGACAGGAGCGGCTCGCGCTCGTCGTCGGGGACCTCCTGCACCAGGTCGGCCGCGTCGTCGGGCGCGAGCAACCGCATCCACGCGCGGCGCTCGTTGCGCGGCAGCGCGCGCATGAGGCTCGCCAGGTCTGCCGCGGACAGGCCGAGGAAGAACTCCTCGGCGTCGTCGCGTCCCAGCAAGTGGAACGCTTCGACGCGCTCCTCCGGCGTGAGGATGCGCCAGATCGTGCGCAGATCGGCCGGATGGAGCTGCTCTTCTTCGATGAGCGCTTGACTGGTCATTTGGGCGTCCTGCGGCGCGCGGATTCTCGCGCAGCGGCAGAGGGGCGTCTACGGCGAGGCGCGGAACCAGTCGGCGGCGGCGAACTGCTCGGAGCGGATCTTCTCCCAGACGCCGCGCAGCGCCAGCAGCTCGTCCGGGCGGTGGCGCGCCTGGGGCTCGGCGTCGACCTCGGCCGACAGGAAGAACAGCTTGCGGCTCGTCGCGCGCGCCTGCTCGGACGAGTCGTGGAAGACGATCGCGTTGTGCAGCTCGAGCAGGTTCTTGGACAGGTTCTTCCAGCCGTCGTCACCGAGCGGCTGGGTCGCGTAGAGCAGCGCCTCGGTCGCCTCGATCTCGTTGCGATACGGCGCCGGGTCGACGCGCCCGTTGATGGTCGGGAGCGCCGGCGGCGAGTCGTTCCTGGCGGAGTCGCCACGCCCGCAGGCGAGCGGGAGGGCGGCCGCGAGGAGCAGCGCTGCGAGCGACGCGGCCGCGCGCCGGATGACTGCGGACCGAGCTCCGCGCCGAGTCGCCGTCACTCCGGACTCCTTCCGCCGAGAGCCTAGCTTGCCCGCGAGCCGCGCGGGGCACAAACGCAGTCTACTTGGGCTCGAGCAGCTCGATGCGGTTGCCGAAGGGGTCGGATACGTACGCGCGGTCGAAGCCGGCGAGCGGCTCGTCGTCCACGACCCGATAGCCGCCCGCCCGGCAGGCAGCCACGAGCTCCGCGAGGCCACTCACGAGGAACGCCGGGTGCGCCTTTTGCGCGGGCCGGAAGTCGCGGTCCACGCCCAGGTGGACCTTCAGCGCGCCGCGCTCGAACCAACAGCCGCCGCGCGCTGCCAGGTGCGCGGGCTTGCGCTGCTCGGGCAGCCCGAGCACGCCTTCGTAGAACTCGCGCGCGCGAGCCTCGCCGCCGGGGGGCATGGCGAGCTGCACGTGCTCGAGCGCTTCGAGCTGCACGCCTAGAGAACGTCGATCGCGTCCTCGGGGAAGACGCCGAGATAGGCGAGCGCGGCGTGCGTGAGCTCGTCGACGAGGGACACGCCCGGCTGCTCGAACTTGTCGACCAGGAGCCGGCTCATCATGACCGACGAGATCATGCGTGCGACGAAGCCCGCCGCCACGACGGGAATCGGGTGCAGGATCTCGTGGCGCCGGGCGACGATGAGCCGCGTGAAGCGCGCCTCCATCTCCTGGCTCAGGTGCTCGGCGCGCGCCTCGAAGCGGCGGTCGTGCATGCCGGCGATCGCGAACGCCCGGAGCTGCCCGCGCCGCTGGTCCTGGATGCGCACCTGGAACGCAACGCACTCGCGCACGATCCCGCACACCGACGCGCCGGCCCAGCGCTGCTCGTCGAGCGCCACGACCGTGGTCGCGAGCGCCTCTTCGAGGAAGCGCTGGTGCAGCGCCGCGAGCAGGGTGTCCTTGTCCGGGAAGCGCGAGTAGAAGGTACCGACCGACGACCCGGCGCGGCGCGCGATCTCCGCGACCGACGCGTCCTCCCAGCTCTTCTCGGCCAGGATCGCCTCGGCGGCGTCGAGGATTCGCGAGAGCGTCTGCTGGCTGCGCGCCTGCTGCGGCGGGCGGATCCAGACGAGCTCGGGGACGGGGGTGTGCAGCTGGGGGGCGGCCATGGCCTCGGTTCCTCCGCAAAGAACTCGAATTCGAGTTCGGATCCGGTTTTTTACCGGTCGGACCAACCCCAGTCAAGAAGATTCTTCGACGAAGCAGCGCGAAGGCGAGCGAAGTCAGCGAGACCCGAAGTCCCAGCCGTCGCCGATCTTGTAGGTCGAGAGAATCCGCCGGGCTGTGGTCGTGATGTGCACTTCGTCCGGGCCGTCGTAGATGCGGGCGAAACGGGCCTGACGGTACATGCGCTCGAGCGGGGTGTCCTCGGTGACGCCCTTCGCGCCGAACACCTGGATCGCGCGGTCGATCACGTTGTGCAGCATCTGCGCACCGAACACCTTGATCATGCCGATCTCGACGCGCGCCTCGTCGCCGCGGTCGATCTTCTGCGCGGCGTTCAGGGTGAGCAGCCGGCTCGCCTGGATCTCGCACAGGCTGTCGAACACGAACTTCTGGATCTGCTGGTGCTGGCCGAGCGTCTTCCCGAACGCCACCCGCGAGTTCGCGCGCTCGCACATCAGGTCGAAGGCGCGCTGCGCCTGGCCGAGCCAGCGCATGCAGTGGAAGATGCGCCCGGGCCCGAGGCGGCGCTGCGCGATCCTGAAGCCCGCGCCGCGCGGCCCGAGCAGGTTCTTCTTCGGCACGCGCACGTTGTCGTACTGCACCTCGCAGTGACCGCCGTAGTGACCCATCACGCGCACGTCGCGCAGGATGTTGTAGCCCGGCGTGTTCGTGGGCACGATGATCATCGAGAACGCGTCGTGCGCGGGCGCGTCCGGCTCCGTGCGCACCATGACCGTGGTGTAGGCCGCGCGGTCGGCGCCGCTCGTGAACCACTTGCGGCCGTTGATCACCCAGGTGTCACCGTCCAGTGTCGCCTTCGTCTGGAGCTGCGTCGGGTCCGAGCTCGCGACGTCGGGCTCCGTCATGGCGAAGCTCGGGAAGATCTCGCCTGCGACGAGCGGCTTCAGGTACTTGTCACGCCACTCCACGTCGGCGAACTCGTTCAGCATGATCGAGTCCTGCAGCGAGTGCGTCCCCAGCGCGACCATGGCGACGCCCGAGCGGCCCACGACCTCGTTCACGTACACGTAGTCCAGGAACGGCAGGCCCTGCCCGCCGATCTCGCGCGGATGGCCGAGCGCCCAGAGCCCCTCCTCCTTGGCCTCCTGCATGAGCTTGCGCAGCGCGTCGCGGCCCACTTCGTCGTCGCGCTCCTCGACGAGCGGCTCGACCGGGTAGCAGCGCTCCTCGACGAACCGCTCGACGCGGTCGCGGATCTCACGCACGGACTCGGGCACTTCGAACGCCATGGGGTCTCCGTTTCTGGGTTCGCCAGCCTAAATCCCGGCGTGGCCCGGGAGCAAGCATGGGTAGTACGCGCTTGGGAGGCGCCGGCCGGGGGCGGCGCGCTTCGCACGCGCGAGTCGGGCGGCTCGCTGGCTTCGCTTGCCATCCGGCGGGCCGCGATGCGCTTGGCTCGCGCTGAATGCTCGCTACGCGCCGACCCCGGCCGGCGCCTCCCAAGCGCTCTTGCCGATTCGAGCGTGCCCGAGCCGGCAACATCGCGGGCTACCCGGGCTCTTCGCTTGGATCATCTCGTGCGAACGCCCTCGCAGCCGCGAACGCGCGAGGCCACCCCATACCAGGAATTGGGGTCCGCTCGCGCGCTCGTGCCTTCGTTCGAGTCAGCAAGTGCGCCGGGCGGGGGCGGGCGGCCGGGGCGGCGCGTAGCGAGCATTCAGCGCGAGCCCGG
>DATJZN010000017.1:0-55122 GCA_035499075.1 Myxococcota bacterium
GGCTGGTCGAGCGCGTCGCGCAGCTCGGCCTCTTCGCTCGGCACCAGGTCGCCCTCGATGTAGCGCACGCGCCAGTTGATGCGGTCCTGGCGCTTCACGCCCTTCTTGAAGCGCAGGCCCAACACTTTCGGGTGTCGGCCCAGGTGCCACACGTCGGCCTTCGCGCCCGCCAGCTTCGTGCAATCGACGCGCGACTGCTGGCCCGCCCCGATGCCGATCATCTGGCCGTCGAGCGCGTAGCCCACGGAATTCGACTGCGTGTACTTCAGCGCGACCAGCCCCAGCAGGAGATCCCGGCGCGCCGCGTCGTCGAGCGACCCGCACACCACGTGCGACAGGTCCGCGGGCCCGATGCGCCGGTTGTTGCGGTCCTGTACGAGCCGCACGCCGAAGAGCTCGCGCGCCTCGCGCTCGGGCGGCCGGAAGCCCGGGTCGGCCTGCAGCACGATGAACCCGCCGCCCTTCTTCTCGCACAGCGTGCGCAGCGCCTTGGGCGCGTAGCCGGGCGCGATGATCCCGTCCGAGACGACGCCCCTCAGGAACTCGGCGGTCGGCTCGTCGACCGTGTCGGAGAGCGCCACGAAGTCGCCGAACGAGCACTTCGGGTCCGCGCCGCGCGCCCGCACATAGGCCGTGGCCGCGGGCGTGAGCGGCTGGCCGGCGACCTCGTAGGCGCGCGCCAGGTCGTCGGGCAGCGGCACCGCGACCGCCGCACCTGCCGGCGACACGTGCTTGAAGCTCGCGGCCGCCGGCAGGCCCAGGGCGGCGCGCGCCTCGGCCACGAGCTGCCACGCGTTCAGGGCGTCGAGCAGGTTGATGAGCGACGGCGTCCCGTTCAGGAGCTCGACGGGGAGCTTGCCCCCTTCGAGCGGCTCGAGCGCCGCGTAGGCCTGGTGGGGATTGGTTCCGTACTTGAGCCGCATGGCGGGCACGAGTCTAGCGAAGTGGGTTTGCTGCACCTCTCTCGCTGCGCGCGGCCGAGCGCGCGCGGCGACGCTGGCACCGCGGTTGCACCAGGCCGGGGCAGCCCAAGGGAGGGCCCGACATGAGCCAGATCGAGCTTCACGAGCTGGAACGAGCGCGGGCGCACCGAGCGGGCACCGGCCCGAGCGCGGCGACGCTCACCGAAGTGGCGCTGGCGCTGCTCGTGGTGGGCGTCTGGCTGGTGACCTGCCTGGCCGGCTAGCGCGGCAGGATCTTGACCGCGAAGCCGTCGTCCGTGAGCCGGACGATCTCGGCCTGGAGCAGCACCGGCGACGTCACCGACGCGTAGCGGATGTCGAGGGGCGTGCCCGGCGGCAGGTCGACCTTCACGCCCACGATGCGCGCGCCCGAGGCCGACATGTCGGCGATGGCGCCGCGCTCGCGGCGGCCGGCGATGTCGATCTCGACCGGAATGCGCGAGCGGCAGCGCGGCGCGGCCGAGTCGTCGATGAACTTGGCGGGCGCGGCGAGCTTGGCCGTCGTGCGCTTGCGCGATGCGACACGCTTCCGTGTCGCCCGCCGCGTGGCCTTGCGCGCCTTCGGCGCCTGGCGTTTCGCCGCCTTCCGCGCCGTGCCCTTCGACTTCTTGCGCACCGCCATGCTCCGCGGTTCGGTCGGCGGCGGCGCGCGCTTGAACCGCCGGGCGGGGGGCATGCCCCGGCGATATCCTGCGGTCCAAGGGGTGACACGCATGCCGTTCGCGCTGGAGGCGCTGCGCCTCCTGCCCCGCAACGCCGTCTCGCGCGCAGCGGGCCGCTTCGCCGCGCTGCGCCTGCCGCGTGCGTGCGTGCGCGCGGAGATCGCCCTGTTCGCGCGCGCCGCGGGCGTGAACCTGGCCGAGGTGCGCGACCCGCTCGACTCGTTCGCCTCGCTGCAGGATTTCTTCGTGCGCGCGCTTCGCGACGGCGCGCGGCCGGTCGCGCCCGAGCCGGACGCGTTGGTCGCGCCGTGCGACGGGGCGTGGGGCGAGTCGGGCAGCGTCGAGTCGGGCCGGCTCCTGCAGGTGAAGGGCCGGCCGTACGGGCTGGCCGAGCTCCTGGCGTCGCAGGCGGACGCGCAGGAATTCGAGGGCGGCGCCTTCGCCACGTTCTACCTGGCGCCGCGCGACTACCACCGCTTCCATGCGCCGTGCGACGCGCGCGTCGAAAGCGCGCGCTACGTGCCCGGCACGCTGTGGCCCGTGAACCGCATCGGGCTCGACGGCGTCGACGGCCTCTTCGCGCAGAACGAGCGCATCGCGGTGCGGATGCGCGCGGGGCCGGGCAACGCACTTCTGTGTGTGGTGGCCGTCGGCGCCACGCTGGTCGGCAAGGTGCGCGTCGGCTTCGACGCGTCGCTCACCACCAACCTGCCGGGCGCGCGAGGGGAAGCGCGCAGCTACGCGCCGCCGGTCGAGCTCGCCAAGGGCCAGGAGTGGGGCCGCTTCGAGTTTGGCTCGACGCTGGTGCTGCTGGCCGCCCGCGGCGCCGTCGAGCTCGAGCCGCGTACGCCCGGCGCGCCGCTGCGGCTGGGCACGCGCGTCGGCCGCCTCGCGCGGGTGTGACCGCAGGCACGAAGCGATTCCCCTTGCCGCCCGATGAGTCGGAGAGCGCACGTGCGCTCTGGCGAGGGGACGCGCCATGGCCGCCACCGACATCCTGGGCACGACCGACGCCGCCCATCTGCTGCGCCGCGCGGGCTTCGGCGCGACGGCGAAGGACCTCGCGCACTTCGCGCCCCTCACGCGCGCCGCCGCGGTCTCGCAGCTCCTCGACCTGAAGCCGCGGCGCTCGCGGCCGCCCGGCGGGAACGACACCGCCGTCGGGCTCGCCGCCATGCAGCGCTGGTGGCTCAAGCAGATGCTCGCGCCGAAGTACCGGCTGCACGAGAAGCTCGCGCTGTTCTGGAGCGGCCACTTCGGCACGGCGTTCGGCAAGACGCCCGACACGCTGCGACTCGCTCGACACAATGCGCTCCTGCGCCAGCTCGGCACCGGCTCGTTCCGCACGCTGCTCTACGAAGTGACTCGCGACGGCGGCATGCTGCTCTTCCGCGACGGCGCGTCGAACGAGCAGCCGAACGCGAACGAGGGCTACGCGATCGCGCTGCTCGGCCAGTACGCGCTGGGCGAGACCGATTCCGCCGGCGCCGCGAACTACGCGCAGACCGACGTCTCCGAGCTCGCGCGCGCGCTCACGGGCTACCGACTCGGCCCGCGCGACCAGGTCGGCAAGGTCTCGGCCGACGCGTTCGACGCCGGCGCGAAGCATCTGTTCCCGGGGAACACGGCCGAGGCGACGGGGAACCTCGGCGTGGAGGACGCCACGGGCGTGCAGTTCCCGCCCGCGACCAACGTGATCGACCTGCTCTTCGCGCACCGCGACACCGACGCGCGGCCCACGCTCGCGCGGTTCCTCTCGCGCAAGCTGTTCGAGTTCTTCGCGTACCCGGCGCCCGACCTCGCGATCGTCGACGAGCTGGCCGACGCGTTCGTGGCCAGCGGCTACGTGGCGGGCGAGCTCGTGCGCGCGATCCTCTCGCACGATGCGTTCTGGTCGGACGCGGCGCGCAGCTCCACGGTGCGCAGCCCGGTCGAGCTGGCGCTCGCGAGCCTGAACGCGCTCGGCGCGAAGGCGAGCCCGGTCGCGCTGCCCGTGGCGCTCGAGGCGATGGGCATGTCGCTCTTCGACCCGCCGCAGGACGGCTGGAACACGGGCACGGACTGGCTCGGCGCCGGGCTCTACCTGGCGCGTCTCGACTTCGCGCAGGCGCTCGCCGCGGGCCGCAGCGGGCGCACGTACGTGCTCGCGCCGAAGCGGCTCTTCGACCCGCGCGCGACGGACGACGCGGTGCTCGTCGACGGGCTGCTCGCGCGGCTCGACGTCGTCCCGTCGGCGGCCGGTCGCCAGGCGCTGCTCGACTACCTGGCGGGCGCCGTCGGGCTCGACCCGAAGGACCGCACGGAGCGCAAGCTGCGCGGGCTCGTGGCCCTCGCGCTGTCGCTGCCCGAGTACCAGCGGCACTAGCATGGCGTGGCGAGTCACACGTCGGCGCTTTCTCGGCGGCGCGGGCTCGGCCGCGCTGGTCGCCGGTGCGCACGTGCTCGGGCTGGTGCCGCGGCGCGCGCGCGCGGCGCTGCCCGCCGATCCCGTGGTGGTGCTGGTCGAGCTGGCGGGCGGCAACGACGCGCTGAACACGGTCGTGCCGGTGAACAACGTCGGCATTCCGCAGCGCAGCCTCTACGACTTCTACCGGCCGGATCTGGGGATCGCGGCGGTCGATCTGTCGGCGACACTGATTGGTGTCGACCCGGTCGTCGGCACGTCGCTCGCGCTGCACCCCGCGATGACCGGTCTGGTGTCGCTGTACGGCATGGGCAAGCTCGCGGTGCTGCAGGGCGTCGGCATTCCCAACGCGCCGTTCGACCACTCGCGCGCCGCCGCGATCTGGGCCGCGGGCGACCCCGCGGGCTTCGCCGGCACCGGCTGGCTCGGGCGTTACGCCGACGGCGAGCTCGACCCGATCGAAGTCCCCGTGCCCGCGCTCGCGCTCGGCCTGCGCCGCAGCCTGGCGTTCGACTCGGCCGCGATGCACGCGCTCACCGCCGCCACGCTCGACCCGTTCGGCCTGCCGGACGACCCGCTCTTCCCCGACCTGCCTGCGCGCGCCGCCGCGTGGCAGGCGATCTTCGCGGCCGACGCGGGCGACGACCCGCTCGGCGCGATGCTCCGCGCCGCCGGCGGCCAGGTACTCGCGGAGCAGGCGACGTTCCCGAACGTGGTGTTCGCGGGCTGGGGCTCGCAGCTCGAGGCGGCTCCGTCGGCGCTCCACGAAGACCTACACCAGGTGGTGTCACTCCTCCGCTACGATCAGCTGAACCCAGGCACGGCGTCGGGAATCCGCCAGTTCCACGTCGTGCACCCCGGCTACGACACGCATGCCCAGCAGGGCCTCACGGACTCCGGGGACCGCCACGCGACGCTGCTCTCCGAGCTCTCCGACGCGCTCTCGCGTTTCTACGCGGACCTCGTCGCGCTCGGTCTGGACGGTCGCGCGCTGGTCCTCGCCTACTCCGAGTTCGGCAGGCGCGCGCGGCAGAACGGCGTGGGCGAGGAAGCCGGGACCGACCACGGCTCGCCGGGCGTCGTACTCGCGCTCGGCGGCGCCGTGGTCGGGGGCGTGTACGGCCAGATGCCCGGCCTCGACGACCTGGACGCCACCGGCAACCCGAAGGTGCTCGTCGACTTCCGCCGCGTGTGGGCCACGGTGATCGAGCGCTGGCTCGGCGCGAGCCCCGACGACTTCCTCCCCGGCGGGCCGTTCACGTCGATCGACTTCCTCCTCCCCTGAGCCGTGAACGGCGCCGGGCGGCCGCCGCCGCGGCCTTCGCTCGGTTGCGCCTTCTGCGCGCTTCGCTCCCTGAGCCGTGACCGGCGCCGGGCGGCCGCCGCCTGCGGCCTTCGCTCGGCTGCGCCTCGCTGCGCGCTTCGCTTGCTAAGCTCCTCCGCATGGCGAGCGAGACCCTCGAAGGCGGCTGTCACTGCGGCGGCGTGCGCTTCCGCGTGCGGGTCGAGCAGTTCGTGGCGAGCGACTGCAACTGCTCCATGTGCGCGAAGAAGGGCATGCTGCACCTGATCGTACCGCCCGAGCGCTTCGAGCTCTTGCGCGGCGGCGAGCTGCTCACCACGTACACGTTCAACACCGGCGTCGCGCAGCACCGCTTCTGCCGCGTGTGCGGCATCCACCCGTTCTACACGCCCCGCTCCGACCCCGACAAAGTCGATGTCAACATCCGCTGCCTCGACGGCGACGCCTGGACGCGCTTCGAGATCGTGGGCTTCGACGGCCGGAACTGGGAGCAGTCGATGGCTAGCGGTGCGCGGCGATGAAATCGGCGACGAGCGCGTTGAAGCGCGGGGCGGCCTCGAAGTAAGGCGAGTGACCCGTGCCCGGGAAGCTCACGAGCTTGCAGCCGGGGATCAGAGCGGCGGCCTCCTTCAGTACGTCGGGCGCGAACAGCTGGTCGTGCTCGCCCGAGATCATGAGCGTCGGCACGCGGTAGCCGGCGAGCTCGGCCGGCTCGACGCGCGCTTGCGCCAAGGTGGCGAGCCCCGCGCGCGGCAGGCCGGGGTTGTGCGCGCCGATCTGGTCGTACAGGTGCGTGAGCTCGGGCTGGCGCGCGGGGAAGTCGGGCGCGAGCGCGGGCCGGGCGCGAATTCCCTCGGTCGCGGCGATGCGGCCGACGCGGAAGAACGACTCCTCGATCTTCGGCGTGAATACACCGCCTGGTGTACCCGAGAGCACCAGGCACGACACGCGCTCGGGCGACTCCACCGCGAAGCGCAGGCCCGTCCAGCCGCCCATCGACTGGCACACGAGCGCCGTGCGCGCGACGCCGGCGGCGTCGAGGATCGCGGCCAGGTCGCGCCCGAACTCGCGCGCGTGGAACGCCTCGGGCGCGCAGCGCGAGCGGCCGTAGCCGCGGTGGTCGAACGTGACGACCGTGTGCTCGCGCGCGAAGAACGGCACCTGCTGCCACCAGATGAGCGTGTTGCCGCCGGCGCCGTGCGCGAACGCGATCGCCGGGCCCGCGCCGTGCACCTCGTAGTACAGGCTCGCGTCTTCTCGCGCTGCGTGCGGCACGGCGTCCCTCCCCGTCGCGTTCGTGCCATGATACGCCGATGCCTGCGACCAAGGCGCTCGAGGTCTGGACCATCTCGATTCCGCACCCGACGCACGCGGGCGAGCTGGCCGCGCGCGCGGAGGCCGCGGGCTGGGACGGCGTCGCGTTCACCGACTCGCAGAACCTGACGGGCGACGTGTTCGCGGGGCTCGCGATCGCGGCGAAGGCGACGACGCGCCTCGGGCTCGCGACCGGCGTGACCAACCCGGTGACTCGCCACGCGGCGGCTGCGGCGTCCGGCATCGCCACCGTGCAGGCGCTCTCGAACGGGCGCGCGGTGCTCGGCGTGGGGCGCGGCGATTCGGCGCTGTTCCAGATCGGCCTCGAGCCTGCGCCGCTGGCCAGCTTCGAGCGCTTCCTGCGCGAGGTCGCCGGCTACCTGCGCGGCGAGGCCGTGAAGCAGCACGGCTTCGAGAGCCGGCTGCGCTGGCTGTCGGGCGACGTGCCGCCGGTGCCGGTCGACGTCGCGGCGACGGGGCCGCGCGTGATCGAGCTGGCGGCGGTCGTCGCGGACCGCATCACGTTCGCGCTCGGCGCGAACCCCGAGCGGCTGCGCTGGGGCATCGACAAGGCGCGCGCCGCGCGCAAGCGCGCGGGGCTCGACCCGGACGCGCTCGAGCTCGGCGCGTTCGCGAACGTGGCGCCACACCCCGATCCGTCCGTGGCGCGCGAGCTCGCGCGCGGCGGCGTGGGCACCTTCGCGCACTTCTCGGGCATGGCGGGCAGCTCGGCGGAGGGGACGCGCGCCGAGGACCGCGCGGTGTTCGAACGCATCCACGCCCACTACGACCGCCCGCACCACACGCTGGGCCGCGCACGCCACGCGGCAGAGCTGGAGCCCGAGTTCATCGACCGCTTCGCGATTCTCGGCTCTACACAGAACTGTGTTAAGCGGCTGCGCGAGCTCGCGGACCTGGGGCTCACGAAGCTCGTGCTGACCGGCGCGTCGTTCGACGCGGACCGCGAACAGGCGCAGCGCTCGCGCACGCTGCTCGAGCGCGAGGTGCTGCCGGCGTTGCGATGAGCTGGGACGCGATCTGCGTGGGCGGCGGACTGGGCGGCGCGGGCATCGCGTTCGCGCTCGCGAAGACCGGCGCGCGCGTGCTCGTGCTGGAGCGCGAGACGCAGTTCCGCGACCGCGTGCGCGGCGAGTATCTCGAGTGCTGGGGCGTGCGCGAGGCGCTGGAGCTCGGCCTGGCCGGCGCGCTGCGCGCCGCGGGCGCGCACGCCTCCGCCGTGCTCGACACGTACATCGGGTCCATGCGCGTGGACCGGCGCAGCTTCGACGACCCCGCCGATCCGCACCCGGCGCCGCTCTGCGTCGGCCACCCCGCCCTGCAGGAGGCCGTGCTCGCGGCCGCGCGCGACGCTGGCGCCGAGGTGCTGCGCGGCGCGACGGCGACGGAAGTGACTCCCGGCGCGGCGCCGTCGGTGAGCTTCCGCGCGCCGGGCGGCGAGGTGCGGCGCGAGAGCGCGCGCCTGGTCGTGGGCGCCGACGGACGCGATTCGAAGCTGCGCCGCGCGCTGGGCTACACCGAGCACCGCGACCCCGAGCGCCTGTGCCTGGCCGGCCTGCTGCTCGACGACTACGACGGGCCCGACGACTCGAGCTCGTCGTTCTGGAACCTGCCCGTGTCGGAGCAGGCGCTGCTGTTCCCGCAGGGCAGCCGGCGGCTGCGCGCATACATCGGCTTCCGCTCCGACACCGGAGTGCGTCGCCTGTCGGGGAAGGACCGCATCGCCGACTTCCTGGCCGCCTGCCGCAGCGCGGGCGTGCCCGAAGCGTGGCTCGCGCGCGTGCGGCCGGTCGGTCCACTCGCCGCGTTCGAGGGTGCGGACTCCCGCGTCGACCACCCCTACCGCGCCGGCGTGGCGCTGCTCGGCGACGCCGCGGCGACGAGCGATCCCGTGTGGGGCTGCGGCATGTCGCTCACGTTCCGCGACGTCCGCACGCTGCGCGACGCGCTGCTCGCGAGCTCGGACTGGGACGCCGCGGGGCACGCGTACGCCGAGGAGCACGACGCCTACTACGCGCGCCTGCGCACGGTCGAGGACTGGATGACGAAGATCTTCTACGACCGCGGTCCCGAAGCGGATGCGCGGCGCGGCCGTGTCTTCGCGAAGCTGGTGAGCGAGCCGCACGTCCTCCCCGACGTGGTCGGCCGCGGCCCCGACTCCGACGTCTCCGACGCCGCGCACCGGCGCCTCTTCGCTGAGGGCGCGTGAGCTCCACGGGCGACGAGATCCGCGCCGCCGCGCGCGACTTCGCGCCGCGCTTGCGCGCGCGCGCGGCCGAGATCGAGAGCGCGCGGCGCCTCCCGCTCGACCTGCTGGCGGAGCTGCGCGCCGCCGGCTTCTTCCGCATGAACCTGCCGAAGAGCCACGGCGGGCTCGAGGTGCCCTATCCGGCCAGCGTCGACGCGCTCGCCTCGCTCGCCGCGGGCGATGGCGCGACCGGCTGGACCGTGATGATCGGCTCCGAGTCGCCGCAGCTCCTCGCGCTCTTGTCCCGCGAACGCTTCGACGAGATCTACCGCGCCGGGCCCGACGTGATCATCGCCGGCGCGTTCGCGCCGCAGGGCCGCGCGGTGCCCGCGCCGGGCGGCTTCTCGGTGTCGGGCCGCTGGGGCTTCGCCAGCGGCTGCCAGCACGCGGACTGGCTGTTCGGCAATTGCGCGGTCGAAAAGGCGGGCCCGCCCGGCCTGGTCTGCGCACTGGCGCCCGCGCGCGAGTGGACGATCCACGACACCTGGCGCACGTCGGGCCTGCGCGGCACCGGCAGTCACGACATCGAAGTGAACGAGCATTTCGTGCCCGAGCCACACACCTTCGTGTTGTTCGGCGGCGTGTCGTCCGTGCCGGGGCCGCTGTTCGAGGCGCCGCTCCTGCAGGCGTCGCTGCACATCGCAGCGGTCGCGCTCGGCATCGGCGAGGGCGCGCTGGACGACCTGGTCGAGCTCGCGAGTACGAAGAAGAAGCGCCTGTACGCGTCGACGAGCCTGCACGAGTCGGCCGTGTTTCAGCACAAGCTCGGCCGCGCGGAGACGAACCTGCTCGCCGCCCGGGCGCTGCTGCGAGAGCGCGCCGAGGAGCTCCACGCCCGCAGTTGCGCGAGTGCGGTCGACCCCCCGTTCATGGGCCGCGTGCTGCAGACGAGCGGGTGGATCGCGGAGACGGCCGCGGGCGTGGTCGACGACTGCTACACCGCGGGTGGCGGCAGCGCGCTGTACGACCACTCGCCGCTGCAGCGCCGCCTGCGCGACATCCACACGCTGACGCAGCACGCCTCGCTGCAGGACACCGTCTTCACGAACGCCGGCGCCGCGCGGCTGGGCCAGACGCCGCGCTTCGGCTTGTAGCGCGCGGCGGCGCGGCGTGCGCCCGCTCGACCGAGCCGGCCTCGAGCGCGCCGCGGCGGAGCTCGATCGGGCCGTGGCCGAGGACCCCGAGGTCGATCCGTTCTGCACGCGCAGCGACTGGCTCCTGCCGTTCCACGACGCGTTCCACCCGCACTGCGAGGTCGTCGCCGCACAGGACGGCGCGAGCTTCGCGGTCTTCGCGGCCGAACGCGGCGTGCTGCGCCCGCTCGAGGCGATGTGGGGCTTCGCGTCGCCGCTCGTCGGCCCGCGTGCAGTCGACGTGCTGCTCGCGCTCGCGGGCGAGCGCGCGACGCGCCGCGAGGTGCTCTACCTGGCTGGCCTCGCGCCGGAGGGCGCGCGCGTGCGCGAGGTCGTCGCGCGCCTCGCCGCGAGCCACGCCCTGTCGGTCGCCGCGGTGACGATCCGCTTCGTCGCGGAGCTCGGCGACCTCGCCGCGTACCTCGCGCGCCGCTCGCGCAAGTTCCGCGCGGCGCTGCGCGCGGCGGCGCGGCGCGTGCGCGCGGCCGGCATCGAGTTCGAAGCTCTCGCGCCCGCGCCCGCGGAAGTCGACGCCGTGTACGCGCGCGTGCTGGCGGTCGAGCGCGCCAGCTGGAAGTCGAGCACGGGGAACGGCGTCGACTCGGGCCCGATGTGCGCGTTCTACGCGCGCATGCTGCCGCGGCTCGCCGCGCGCGGCGCACTGCGCGTCTCGTTCGCGCGGCGCGACGGCGGCGACGTCGGCTACCTGTACGGCGGCCTCGCGGGCGCGCACTTCCGCGGTCTGCAGTTCAGCTTCGACGAACGCTGCCGCGCGCTCGGGCTCGGCAACGTGCTGCAGCTCGAGACGATCGCGCGGCTGTGCGCCGAGGGCGCGCGCACGTACGACCTGGGCGGCCAGTCGGCATACAAGGCCCGCTGGGGCGAGCGCGAGGTGCCCTCGCTCGCGTTGATCGCTCGGCCTCGAAGCTAGCGGGAGCTACTTGGCCTGCGTGGCCAGCCAGGCGATCGCGGCGGCGCGCGTCGGGTGGTACTGGAACTCGATCGAGCCCTTCTCGCCGAACGCCTTGTTCATGCGGCGCACGGGGATGTGGACCAGCGTCTTCTCGGGCACCACGAAGGCGACCGTCTTCACGCCGTTGCGGAACAGGCGCGGGTAGAAGTCGTCGACCATCCACTGCTGGTCGGCGCCGTCCATCATCCCCACGTCCGTCGCGTCGGCGAGCCAGCGGCTGGCCGGGCGCGTGCGCGAGGCGTTCACGCAGGCGTACGCCGCGGTGCGCAGCTTGTCGCCCCGGACCGCCCCGTGCCACTCGCCCAGGTGGTAGTGGCTTTCCGTGTCCCAGAAGAGCTTCAGGATCTCGTCTTCGTAGACCAGGTGGAGGTGATCCATGCCCGCTCCGTTCGGATGGCGGCCGGGCGGCCTTGAGGCCGGCTCCGCTCCGCGGGATTTCAGAGACGTGACCGAGATCGGTCGACCGCTTGCGCATCCCGCGGGCGGGGCTGGCGCAGGCCTCCACCCGAGTCGGATATGATCCGCGCCGCCCGGCAGGGAGGGCGGTCATGGCAGAGTTCGACCTCGTGCTCCGCAACGCGCGCATCGTGGACGGCACGGGCGCGCCCGAGCGCACCGGCGACGTGGCGATCCGCGGCGACCGCATCGCGGCCGTCGGCGCGTTCGCCGGACGCGGCGCGCGCGAGCTCGACGCGCGCGGCCTCGTCGCGGCGCCGGGCTTCATCGACATCCACACGCACTACGACCCGCAGATCTGCTGGGACCGCCTGGCCACGCCGTCGCTCGAGCACGGCGTCACCACGGTCGTCATGGGCAACTGCTCGCTGTCGCTCGCGCCCGTGCGGCCCGGCGGCGCGAAGAAGCTCGTCGCCATGTTCTCGCGCATCGAGGACATCAAGGCGCCCACCTTCGACGCGGGTGTGCCGTTCGAGTGGGAGAGCTTCGGCGAGTACCTCGCGCACATCCGACCGGGCCTCGGCCCGAACGTCGGCGCGCTCGTCGGCCATTCCGCATTGCGGTACTACGTGATGGGCCCGGCGTCGCAGGAGCGCGCCGCGACGGACGCGGAGATCGCCGAGATGTGCGCGCTGCTCGAAGCGGCGATGGCCGCCGGCGCGATCGGCCTGTCGATCTCGTACGTCGACATCGACGAGAACATGGTGCCGGTGCCGAGCCGCTTCGCCGACGAGCGCGAGAAGCTCGCGCTGTGCCAGGCCATGGCGAGGAGCGGCCGCGGCGTGCTGCAGACCGTGCCCTACTTCATCGACCCCGAGGAGCAGCTGCGCAACATCGCGGAGCTCGGCCGGCTGTCGCGCGGCTCGGGCGTGCTGTGCTCGCTGGCGCCGATCGTGTCGAGCCCCGTGAACGCGGACGGCTGGCGCAAGTCGCTCGCGGCGCTCGAGGCCGAGCGCGCGCTGGGCGGCCGAGTCTACGCGCAGTCGATGCCGCGCACGTTCGACCTGAACCTGCGCCTGTCCGAGACGAGCTTCCTGCTCTACGGCCTGCCGACGTGGAACGCGCACATGAACCTGCCGCTCGCCGAGCGCATTCGCGCGTTCGGCGACCCCGCGCAGCGCGCCGCGCTGGTGGAAGAAGGCATGCGCATCGCGCCGCTGCTCATGGCGGCGTGGGTGGGCGAGACGTTCTCGGAGGCGAACCGGCAGTACGCGGGCCGCTCGCTCCTGCAGATCGCCGGCGAGCTGCGCCGGCCGCTGCCCGACGTGATGCTCGAGCTCGCGCTGGCCGACGGCCTGCGCACCGAGTTCCAGATCAAGGGCGTGATCCACGCCGACGTCGACTCGGTGGCCGAGATCCTCTCGCACCCGCTCGTGCACATCGGCGCGTCCGACGCCGGCGCGCACATCGCGCAGTTCTGCGGCGCGGGCGACACCTGCTACCTGTTCGAGCGCTTCGTGCGCGAGCACAAGAAGTTCTCGCTCGAGCGCGCGGTGCACCGGCTCACGGGCGAGCTCGCGCGCGACTGGGGCATCGCCGACCGCGGCGAGCTCGCGCCCGGCAAGTTCGCCGACCTGGTCCTGTTCGACCCCGAGCGCATCGCGCGCGGCCCCGAGCGCTTCGTCGGCGACGTGCCCGGCGACGCGAACCGCTACGTGCGCGACGCGGCGGGCATCGAGGCCGTGATCGTGAACGGCGCGCTCACCGTCGAGCGCGGCCGCTACACGGAGGCGCGCGCGGGGCGGATCGTGTGAGGCGCTAGCGCGTGCCCTCGTCGAACAGGCGGCTGCCCTCGAGCAAGAGCTCGGTCATGGCGATGTCGATGGTTCGCGCAGGCGCGTCGACGTTCGCCACGAAGCGGAACGCGCCGCTGCTGAGACCGACGACGGCGAGCGCGGCGTCCACGCCGCGCGCCTTCTCGCTCTCGGCGTCGAGCGGCTGGCCGTCGCCGAGCCAGATGCGCACGAGGCCGTCGTCGGCCGAGATCTCGAGCACGCCGCTCTTGTGGCCCATCTCGAGCATCTGCAGCACCACGAACGCGGGCATCTCGGCCAGGTCGCCGCGGAACACCTCGCGCGCGATGGCGCGCGCGATCACCATCGTCTCGTGGCCCGCCGGGTCGGACAGGAAGCCGGTGAACGAGGCGTCGACGCGGCAGAACGTGATCGTGTTGGCGCCGATGCCGATGCGGTCGCCCGGGCGCAGCGCACGCGGCGCCGCGACGGCCTCGCCGTTCACGAACGTGCCGTTCTTGCTCCCCAGGTCGCGCACGAGGAACTCCTCGCCTTCGGCGTACACTTCCGCGTGTCGGCGCGAGGCCGAGTCGGAGAAGAGCGGCAGCTCGCAGTCGCGGCCCCGGCCGATGGCGACGCGCTTGTCGCGCTCGAGCTCCAACGGCGCGAGCGGCGGACAGAACAGGATCGCTCGGAGATCACTCGGCATCGGGTTCGGCTCGGCGCTGGGGCGAGCGAGCTTGAGGGCGGGGGCGATATGCTTGGCGGGGATGACCGAGCCCGCCGAGCCCACCGACTTCCTGTACCTGGCGACGGTCGGCCACAAGAGCGGCCGGCCGCACCTGATCGAGATCTGGTACGTCGAGCGCGAGGGCCGCTACTACGTGGTGTCGGAGCGGCGCGAGAAGTCTCATTGGGTGCAGAACGTGCGGCAGCAGCCCGAGGTCGCGTTCATGGTGAACCGCCGCCTGCGCCGCGCGCGGGGGCGGGCGCTGGACCCGGCCGCGGAGCCCGAGCTGCACGCCGCGGTCCGCGCGCTCATGGACCAGCGCTACGACTGGAGCGACGGGCTGATCGTCGAGATCGCGCCCGTTTGAGCTCAGCGGGGCACGAGGTCGAGCGGCGTCTTGTAGACGATCGCCGTGGTCCCGGCCTGGTCGAGGTGCTTGGTGATGTCGGCGGACGAATCGGGGCGAACGATCGTCACCTCGTCGTTGCCCGACCAGAACACGTCGACCTGGTCGCGCCCGCGCATCGCGAACACCGCGTCTTCCACGTCGTCGAGCGGCTCGCCGCGCGATTCCGCCGGGCGGATCAGCACGAGCTCGGAGAAGTCGCTCGTCGCACCGCAGCTGCGACGCACGAGCGTCGCGACCCGCTTTCCGTACGGCGAGGGCACGCTCTTCACCGCTTCGTTGCCGCACTCGCCCCGACACGCGGCGAGCCACGCCGCGACGCACAGGAAGAACACCACCCGGCTCGGCTTCTCGATCACGAGCACGCCTCGAAACCGCGCCCGATGATTGGCGCCGAATCACGGGATTTTCAAGTAGAATGTTGCGAGTGTCTCGACCTACTGCCTCGTATCTCGTCTGCTCACTGACTGCGCTCGCGCTGGCGTTGGCTGCGACGGCGCAGGCGGGGACCGCGAAGTCGCTCTTTCGCGGCGCGCAGACGCCGGTCGGCTTCGCCGTCGACGCTCAGGGCGGGATCCACGCGGCGTGGATCGCGTCGGACGGCGTTCACTACTCGACGGTCGTGAACGGCAAGAAGACGGACACGCTCTTTCTCGTCGCGCCAGGGAGCCCGGACGCCTGGGTGTCGCTCGCGCTCGACTCGGCGGGGCTCCCGCACGTCGCCCTGGGCCCAGGAGCATTGAGCTACGCGCACTTCGACGGCTCGACTTGGTCGTTGGCAAGCTTGGGGCCTGGCGGCTTCGGCGTCGCCATCGCGGTCGACGCCGATGATCGGCCGCACATCGCGCACGCACTCGAGGACGGCACGTTCGAGTACCTCCACCTGGACGACACGGGCTGGGAGAGCGAGACGCCGGACGGGATCACCGCCGCCCTCGACACGCCGCTCTCGCTCGCGCTCGACTCCGCCGGTCACGCGCACGTCGGGCTTGACGATGCTGCGACGCACCACCCGATCCACGCGACGAACGCGACCGGCGAGTGGACGACCGAGGAGCTCGCCGATTCGCCGTGCTCCAGCGCGTCGGTCGCGGTCGACTCACTCGGCCTGCCGCACGCAGCCCTGGCGCTCACGGGCTCGAGCACGATCCGCTACCGCGCATTCGACGGCGCCACGTGGTCGACGGAGGACCTCTACGACCCGAACGCCCTCGGCGTCGCGAATCAGCCCGCGGGCGCAGCGCTGGCGCTGGACGCGCACGACCGGCCCGAGATCGTCTTCACCACGCGGCTCGGCGGCGCGCCGACCGCGGCCGCTTTTCACGTGTACCGCGACGGCGTGGAGTGGCGCGGCGGGCCGCTCGTCGGGAAGAAAGCACTGGGCCCCGTGGCGATCGCCTTCGACCCGAACGGCGTCGCCTGCGCCGAGTTCGCGCTGGCGGCGAAGGGCGGCACGGGCCTCGCGAAGTACGAGTCGATCGCGCTGCCCGATCTGACGGGCGCATGGACGTCGCTCGACACGGTCGTGACGAACGGCGTGGCGCACTTCACCGGCACGCTGCAGATCACGAACGCCGGCCCGGGCAAGTCGCGCGCGGCGAAGCTCGGCTTCGTCCTGTCCGACGACGCGCTCGTCGACCCGAACGACTTGGTGATCTTCGCGCACGCGTCGGTGGGCGCGCTCGCACCCGGAGCGTCGCGCACCGTGAAGATCGCGGTCGGGGCACGCGCCGCCGTCGCGGGCAAGCACCTCATCGCCGTCATCGACCCCACGGGCGTGCACGACGACCTGGACCGCTTGAACAACGCGATCGACGGCCCGCTCGGCGACTGACGAGCCGAGGCGGCGCGGCGTGGTACGCCGCCTCGTGGTCGACGTACAAGCGTGCGCTTCATCGAGCGACTCCCTTCTGTGTAGAAGGACGTCGCGAGGTGGCGTTCCTTTCCCGGCTTCCCGATGGCGCGCCCGGGAGGAGTCGAACCTCCGACCTAGGGATTAGAAGTCCCTCGCTCTATCCAGCTGAGCTACGGGCGCGTGCCAGCAATTTCGCAGGGTTGCACCGCTTCCCCGAGGCCGCCACTCCGAGCCTCCGCGATCTCCATCTCCGAGCATCGGGCACCGATGGAGACGTGTGACTCTCCTCTCGAGATCGTTGCGCTCGCTCGTGACCTGTCTCTGGACGAGCGGCTGCGCGGAGATCGGCGCAGTGCATCGGCTCGGTTCGGGGCCAGACCGCACGACGTGAGCGTGGTCCGCCCAGCTCGCACCGATTCGCTGCGGATCGAGTGGCACGCGACGCGAGAGCCGCGCGAGTTCGACCGTACCCGCCAACCGAGCGTCACTCGGTCGGACAGCCGCTCTCCGGAAAGCAGCCATCCGCCAGCCAGGCGCGGAAGTCGCCGTAGCTGCGGATCTCGCTCGCGTGCAGGAGCTCGTCGGCGCGCGCGCGCACGCCGGGGGTGACCGCGAGCGCCGTGCTGCCGCTCACGGTCAGCGCGACGGGACCGGACAGCGGCGCGCGCGCCGCGATCGCGGCGGCCTGGTCGCCGTACGCGGCCGCGAAGCGCTGGGCGGCTTCGGGCGACGCCCAGCGGGTGAGCCACACGAGCTCCCACTTGCCGCCGCAGTCGAGCCGCACGTAGCGGTCGCCGCGCCAGGCCGAGACGAGCTTCTCGAGGGCGTCACCTTTGTGTGTAGCCTCGAACAGCACGCGCATCGTCAACGCGCCCGCGACGTTCGCGCGGCCCTGCACGCACTGCGCGGTGGCGGGGTCGGCGCGCAGCTCGTCGAGCGGCAGGCGGATGAATTCGATCGACGCCGCCAGGCTCGGGTGCAGCACCTGCACCGTCGACAGCGGCGGGTCGCGCAGCATGGCGTTCAGGCCCGCGTTGCCCTGCGCCTCGAAGCGCCGCGCCGCCGCGACCGTGCCGTACGCGTACGGGAACACCAGTCCCACGCCCAACAGCCGCGGGGCGCGGCCGAAGTCGCTGTCGGGCTTGGCCAGCTCCGCGAGCATCGTGTCGCGCAGCTGCTCGGCGACCTCGACCGTCTCGTTCGTCGCGCCGCCGGGCATCGCGCCGACCATGGTGATGCTGGCGTCGCCCTCGACCGTGCCGGACAGCGCCTGCACGACGTCGTCCTCGCCGTCCAGGTCGACGAGCAGGTGCACCGTGTCGGGGAAGTGCTGGTCCTGCAGCGCGTGCGTGAGCTCGTGCACCACGACCGGGCCGAGCAGGATCGACTTCAGCGGCCCGCGCATCTCGTCGGAGACGAACAGCGTCTTCCGCTTCGGGCTGTACAGGCCCGCGACCTGGCTCTCGTAGAGCGCGAGCATCTCCTTCGCGAGATCGACGTCGGGCGCCAGCACGCCGAGCGCCACGTAGCTGTCGCGCGCATCGGCCACGCGCGACGGCTCGAGGTCGTCGCCCGCCACCTCGCGCAGGAGCTCGGGGAGCTGGTCGCGGCCGACCCAGCGCATCTCCACCTCGCGCTCGAACTCGAGCCCGCGCAGCGACACCGTTTCGTGTTGCCACTGCGCGAGCCGCTTGGCGTCGTCGCCGAACGGCCAGAGCGCGCAGCCCGTGGCGAGGAGCCCGAGCGCGGCGAGCGCGAGCGCCCGGCGCATCGCGCCTAGACGCCCCAGCCGCTGCGGTGCACGATCGGGATGCGCCGGCCCGAGCCGTACGCCTTCTGCGACACGCGCAGCACCACCGGCGCCTGGCGCCGTTTGTACTCGTTGCGGTCGATCGCGCGCAGGATCGCGGCCACCGTCTCGCGCGTCGCGCCCGGCGGCGGCTCGATCTCGTCGCCCGGCAGGCCCAGCTCGATCGCCTGGTGCAGCACCTCGTCGAGCACGGGGTACGGCGGCAGGCTGTCGCTGTCCTTCTGCCCGGGCGCGAGCTCGGCGGACGGGGGCTTGTCGATCGAGCCGAGCGGAATGCGCTCGCCGTTCCGGTTCGCGAAGCGCGCCACCGCGTACACGTCGCGCTTCAGCACGTCGCCCAGCACCGCGAGGCCGCCGACGAGATCCCCGTACAAGGTGGTGTAGCCCATGCTGAGCTCGCTCTTGTTGCCGGTGGCGAGCACGATGCGGTTCTCGGCGTTCGACACCGCCATGAGCAGCGCGCCGCGGATGCGCGCCTGTACATTTTCCTGTGTCAGGCCGTAGCTCTCGCGCGGGCCGAACAGCGCGCGGAACTGCTCCAGGTAGTCCTTGTAGATGGAATCGATGCGCACCGTGCGCGCCTCGATGCCGAGGTTCCGCGCCAGCGCCTCGGCGTCGGAGACCGAGTGCTCCGACGAGAACGGCCCCGGCATGAGCAGCCCCGCCACGTTCGCCGGACCGAGCGCGCGCACCGCCAGGTGCGCCGTGACCGCGGAGTCGATGCCGCCCGAGAGTCCGATCACGGCCGTGCGCAGGCCGAGCTTGCCCAGGTAGTCGCGGATGCCGAGCACGAGCGCGCGCTCGAGCAGCTCGACATCCGACTCGAGCGCGGGCGCCTCGGCCCGCCCGGCGACGAACGGGTCGATCACCGCGAAGTCCTCGGCGAAGCGCGCCAGGCGCGTCACCACGCGCGCGTCGGCGTCGACCGCGAAGCTCGTGCCGTCGAAGATCAGCTCGTCGTTGCCGCCGACCAGGTTCACGAACACGAGCGGCACGCGGTGCTGGCGCGCGGCGTCGCGCAGCATGGCTTCGCGCAGCGCCATCTTCGCGGCGTTCCAGGGCGACGCCGAGATCGTCCAGATCACCTCGGCGCCGCGCGCGACGAGCTCCTCGACGGGGTCGACCGGGTACGGCCGCCGCGCGCCCCAGAACTTGCCGCTCCACACGTCCTCGCAGATCGCGATGCCCACGCGCCGGCCGCGGAACTCGATCACGCGCCGCTCGGCCGCGGGCTGGAAGTAGCGCGCCTCGTCGAACACGTCGTAGGTCGGCAGCAGCGTCTTCGTCTGCACGTGGGCGATCTCGCCGCGGTCGAGCAACACCGCCGCGTTCGAGAGCCGCTTCGGCGCGCCCTGCGGGGCCGGCAGCACCGCGCCCGTCAGGATGGCGATGTCGCGCGACTCGGCCACGAGCTCTTCCAGCGCGCGCGTCTGGTCCCGCAAGAAGGTCGGGCGCTCGAGCAGATCGCCGGGCGGATAGCCGCACACGGCGAGCTCCGGCAGCACGACCACGTCGGCGCGCTCGGCACGTGCCCGCTCGATCGCGCCGCGGATCTTGCGCAAGTTGCCCGCGAAATCGCCGATCGTCGTGTTGAGCTGGCCCAGCGCCACCCGCATGAGCCGGGGACGATAGCGCCCGCTAGTAGCTCCCGCCGATGTAGCGGCGCAGCGAAGCCTCGGCCTGGGCGCGGTCCTCCAGCTCGTCGAACAAGAGGTCGCGGATCGACAGCATGTCGACGACCGCCCCGTGCTGCACGACCGGCAGATGGCGGCACTGCACCTCTTCCATCTTCAGCACCGCCAGCGCGCTCTCGTCGCCGGGCGCCGCCGTCACGGGATCGGGCGTCATCACCTCCGCGAGCAGCGTCTTGTCGAGCGGACGTCCCGCGGCGACGACGCGCCGCACGAGATCGCGCTCGCTGAAGATCCCGACCAGGCGCCCGTTCTCGACCACGGGCAGGGCGCCGACGCGGCGCGCGGCCATGAGCGCCACCGCCTCGAGCACCGTCTGGCCGGGACTGACCAGGTGCACCACCGGAGATCGCTTGCCGAGGAGCTCTGTAATTCGGCCCATCGCGGCCTCCTCCTCACGCCCCCGCTCTGGGCATTGTCCTCCCGCATCGCGCGGGGGGCAATGGTCAGGAGTCACTTCGCGCGGCGGACTCCTGCGAGCGCGTTGCGCATGGCCTCGACGTCGCCGGGCTCGAGCAGCGGCTGCAGGGGCGCGAGCGCCCGGGTGTCGAAGGAATCGCGCGCGAGCGGAGCTGCCTCGGCCAAGAGCTGCAGCTGCCGTTCGGACAGCCGCGCGATCGCGGGGCGGAGCTCGCCGTCCAGGTCGAGGTTCGGCGTGCCGGGGTGCGGGACAGCCTCGAGCTTCTTCGCGAGCGCGATCTCGAGCAGGAAGAGCGCGTGCACGGGCTCGGGCGCGAGGCCGAGCTCCACGGCGCGCGCGTCGACGCGGGCGAGCACGCGCGCCTCCTGCTCCGGGTCGGCGATCGGCTTGTCGTTCGCGCGCTTCCACGCGCCCACGGCGTCCATCAGCTCGAGGCGGCGCGCGATCAGGTCGACCAGGTGCACCGGCGCCGGGCGCGGCTGGTCGGCGCCGAACCAGCGCTCCCGCAGCGCGGCCAGGTCGCGCTCGTGCGACGCGATGAAGCGGTCGAGCGCGGGGCCGAGCTCCGCGGCCGCTTGCGGCGCGATCCAGTACACCTTGCGGAACGTCTCGGACACACACAGAGAAGTGTCGCCCGGCTTGCGGAACCGGCCGATCTCGAAGCTGTCGGTGACGATCGCCTGCACCGAGCCCGCGGCGAGCAGCGCCGGCAGGCTGGCGTTGTCGTCCACCGCCACGATTCGCGCGTTCGGGAAGCGCAGGTGCGCGAAGCTCTCGAGCACGCCGCCGCGGTTCACGGCCACCGACGTCGGCTCGGCCGGGCCGATCCAGCACGGGCCGCCCTGCCCGATCGCCAGGGACAGCCAGCCGTGCACGTCGCGATCCGCGCGCCACGTGATGCCGCTCATCGCGACGTCGAAGTCGCCGCGCGCAGCGCGCTCCGCGAGCTCGGGCCAGCGGAACGGCACGAGCTGCAGCGGCCGGCCCAGCGCCGCGGCCCAGAGCTTCGCGAAGTCCACGTCGAAGCCCTGGCCATCCTTCGAGAACGGCGCGTAGTCGCCGCTCGTGCCGACGCGCAGCGGCGCAGGGTCCGCAGCTCGTGCGGAGGCAGCGAGCGCGAAGACGGCGACACAGAGAAGTGTCGATCGCGCGCGCACGCCTAGCGCTTCGCCCCCGACGTGATGTAGCGGCGCGAGATCGGCGACAGGTCGTCGGGCGGCGTCACGGCCTCGACGATCGAGAAGCGCGGCGAATCGAACGCGGCCGCAAGCGCCGCGCGCAGCTCCGCGCGGGTCGTCGCGCGGCAGCCCTCGCCGCCGAGCGCGCGCCCGAGCTCCGCGTACGGCCAGGCCGGCACGTCGAGCAAGTCCTGCCGCTCGGTGATGGGCCGGAAGATGCCCCAGCCCGAGTTGTTCACGACGATGCAGATCGGGTTCAGCCCGAGCCGCAGCGCGTGCGAGATCTCCATGCCCGTCATCTGGAACGCGCCGTCGCCACACACGATGAGCGGCCGCACGCCCGTGCCGATCTGCGCGCCGAGCGCCGCGGGCACGCCGAAGCCCATCGACGCGTAGTAGCCCTGCGCCATGTACATGCCGCCGCGCAGGCGCAGCTCGAGCCCGCCGAACAGCATGTCGCCCGACTCCGCCACCACGTACAGGCCCGGGTGCTGCGCGAGGAACTCGTTCACCTCGACGAGGAAGTCGTTCGTCGACAGCGGCGCGCCCGCGTTCTCTTCGAACGGCGTGCGCAGCAGGTTGTCGCAGTACTCGACCTTCTCGTCGAAGCTCGGCAGCTCGGCGTCGGCCAGCCCGCGCACCAGCTCGCGCAGCATCACGTTCGGGTACTGGTGAAACGACACCGACACGCGCTCGGGCTCGGCCCAGATCGTGCGCTCGGGCGGCGCGATCTCGGACGCGCGGCCCAGGTTGATGTCGGTGTGCTGCGTGCCCAGCTCGAGCACGAGGTCGGCCTCGGCGACGCGCTTCTGGACCGCCGGCGCGCCGAACGGGCCGATCTGGATGCCGAGGTGCAGCGGGTGGTCCATCGGGAACACGCCCTTCGCGAGCATCGTGGTCGCGACGGCGCAGCCGAGCTTCTCGGCCAGGCGCAGGAAGTCCTCGTGCGCGCCCACTCGGTGCAGGTCGACGCCGGCGATCAGCACCGGCCGGTGGGCGAGCCAGAGCCGCTCGGCGATGTCGCGCTGCGCCTCGGCCAGCCGGCGCCGGTCCGAGAACGGTCCGGCGATCTCGCCGTTCCAGCCCACGATGTCCTCCGGCACGTCGATCTCTAGCTCGACCAGGTCGCGGTGGATCTCGAGGTAGCCGGGCCGCAGCTCGCGCATCACGCGGCAGACCAGGTCGTGGATCTCGCGCGCGGCGAGGCTCGGCTCGCGCAGGATGCGCGCGTCGCACGTCACCTCGGAGAGCACGCGCCACTGGGAGTCGATCGACTTCACCATGTGGTGGATGTTCGAGCGGCGCGCCTCGGCCTCGCCGGGTCCGCCCGAGATCACGAGCAGCGGCACGCGCTCGGCGTACGCCGCCGCGATCGAGTTCACGATGTTGTTCCCGCCCGCGCCGTAGGTCACGCAGATGACGCCGAGCCGGCGCGTGGCGCGCGCGTAGCCGTCCGCCGCGAAGCCGACCGCGGGCTCGTGCGAGAAGGTCACGATCTCGAGCTCGCGCTCGCGCGCCAGGCTCTGGAACAGGCCCAGCACGAGGTCGCCCGGCAGGCCGAACAAGTGAGTCACGCCCACACGCCGCAGATACGCGACGAGGAACTCGCCCAGCCGCATGCGTCCCGTCATGGCCGTTCCTCCAGCTCGAACCAGTAGAGCGCCGCGATCACGAGCGCCGAGGTGATCTCGCCCGCGCGCAGCCTCGCGCGCAGCTCGGCGCGCGGCACGAGCTCGACCACCGTCTCTTCCGTGTGCCCGTTCTGGATCTCGGCCACGCGCTCGACGCCGCGCGCGAGGAACGTCTCGGTGCGGTTGCCGAAGAGCGCCGGGTTCGGGTTCACGCCGCCGATGCGCTGCACGGACGCCGCGCGGTAGCCCGTCTCCTCGAGCAGCTCGCGCGCCGCCGCGGCGGCCGCCGACTCGCCGGCGTCGACCAGGCCGCCCGGGATCTCCAGCGTGACGCGCGCCTCGCCGTGTCGGTACTGCCTCACCATCACGAGCTCGTCGTGGCGCGTCAGCGCCACGATGTTCACCCAGTCCGAGGAGTCGATCCTGTAGAATGGATGCGGTTGGCCCGTGCTCGGCGAGCGCGCCGTGCTGCGGCTCACCGTGAATACACGGCAGTCCTGCAAGAGCTCGCGTTCGACCTCTTCCCAGTCCTTCACCGACATGCCGCGATTCTAGCGAGGGAGGCTCTCGTGGACAGACGACCGCTGGGACGAACGGGGATCCGCGTGCCTTCGCTGTGCCTGGGCACGATGACCTTCGGCGGCCAGTCGGACGAGCCGACCTCTTTCGCCATCCTGGACCGCGCGTTCGCCGCGGGCGTCGACTTCTTCGACACCGCCGACGTGTACCCGCTGGGCGGGGGCGTGCCGACCTCGGGCCGCACCGAGGAGGTCATCGGCAAGTGGCTGGCCGAGCGCGGCGTGCGCGACCGCGTGTTCCTCGCGACCAAGTGCCGCGGCAAGGTCGGCGACGGCACGAACGACGTCGGGCTGTCGCGCTTCCACGTCCAGCGCGCCGTCGAGGCGAGCCTCCGGCGCCTGCGCACCGACGTGATCGACCTGTACCAGACGCACTTCTTCGACCCGTTCACGCCGATCGACGAGACGCTGCGCGCGCTCGACGACCTGGTGCGCGCGGGCAAGGTCCGGTACGTCGGCTGCTCGAACTACCCGCTCTACCGGTTGGCCGAAGCCGCGAGCGCGGCGCGCGCGCTCGGGCTCACGCGCTACGAGACGCTCCAGCCCCGCTACAACCTCTTGTACCGCGAGATCGAGACGGAGCTCCTGCCCTACGCGCGGCAGGAGTCGCTCGGCGTGATCGTGTACAACCCGATCGCGGGCGGGCTGCTCTCGGGCAAGTACCGCGCGGGCGAGGCGCCGCGCGCCGGCACGCGCTTCACGATCCGCGGCGCGGGCGAGATGTACCAGCACCGCTACTGGGACCAGACCCAGCTCGGCGCGGTGGAGGAGCTCGCGAAGGAAGTCGAGTCGCGCGGCCAGTCGCTCGCCACCGTGGCTACGGCCTGGGTGCTCGCCCAGCCCGGGATCACTTCGGCGATCATCGGCGCGAGCCGGCCCGAGCAGCTCGACGCGACGCTGGCTGGCGCGGAGCTCCCCCTCGATCCCGAGCTCGCCAAGCTGTGCGAAGCTGTCTGGTGGAACTTGCCGCGCCGGCCGGTGGCGGAGGGCTATCGCTAGGCATCGTGCTCAAGAACCGAGCAGCCCAGCGCGCTCGATGAGAAGATTCTAAGCGTAGGCGCATCCCCTACCGTTGGCATGGAGCTGGCATTGCGCTTGCTCTACGGCAGCGGGGGGCTGCCCAGACGCAATTCCAGGGGGAAAGACATGTCCGCTCGTCTGCTCGCAGCCAAGAGGCCCGGCGTCGGGAGCGCCGCGGCCGTTCTCGGAGCTCTCGGAGCTCTCTGCTTGTTCGCGGGGAAGGCCGCCGCGGCCGATGCCCCGACCACGATCGACACCGGCGACACGGCCTGGATGCTGACGTCGACGGCGCTCGTCCTACTCATGACCCTGCCGGGTCTCGCGCTCTTCTACGGCGGGCTCGTGCGCACGAAGAACGTGCTCAACGTGTTCATGCAGTGCTTCATCGCAGCCGGCGCGATCGGGCTGCTCTGGATCGTCGTCGGCTACAGCCTGGCGTTCTCGGGCACCGGCGACTTCGTAGGAAACCTCGACAAGGCGTTCATGAACGGGATCACCGCCGACAGCATCTGGGCGAATACGATGACGCCGCCGCGCGGCATCCCCGAGTACGTGTTCGTCATGTTCCAGGCGATGTTCGCGATCATCACCCCTGCGCTGATCCTCGGCGCGGTGGCCGAGCGCATGAAGTTCTCGGCGTTCCTCGCGTTCATCAGCATCTGGCTCCTCGTCGTGTACTGCCCGCTCGCCTACATGGTCTGGGGCGGCGGCTGGATCTTCAAAGCGGGCGCGATCGACTTCGCGGGCGGGCTCGTCGTGCACATGTCGAGCGGCACGTCGGCGCTGGTCGCCGCGCTCATGGTCGGCAAGCGGCGCGGCTTCGGCCGCGAGCCGATGCCGCCGCACAGCCTGCCGCTGTGTCTCATCGGCGCGGGCCTGCTCTGGGTCGGCTGGTTCGGCTTCAACGCCGGCAGCGCGCTGTCGGCGAGCGGCCTCGCAGCGCTCGCGTTCCTGAACACGAGCACCGCGACGTCGGCGGCCGTGATGACGTGGGTCGCCATCGAGTGGATCACGCGCGGCAAGCCCACCGCGCTGGGCGCCGCCACCGCGGCGGTCGCGGGCCTCGTCGCCATCACGCCCGCGTGCGGCAACGTGTCGCCCATGGGCTCGATCGGCGTCGGCGTCGGCGTGTCGGTGATCTGCTACTGCGCCGTCACCTACTTGAAGCCGATCGGCGGCTACGACGACTCACTCGACGCGTTCGGCGTGCACGGCGTCGGCGGCGCGTGGGGCGCGCTGGCGTCGGGCATCTTCGCCACCACGCTCGGCACGGGCATCACGACGAACGGCCAGCAGATCCTGGTGCAGCTCAAGGGCATCGGCTTCACGGCGATCTACGCGCCCGCGGCGTCGTTCGTGATCCTCATGGCTCTGCGGCTCGTGTTCGGCTCGCTCCGCGTCAGCGACGAAGAGGAATTCGAGGGCCTCGACCTCTCGGCGCACAGCGAGAGCGCGTACGCGATCTCGGGCGGCGCAACTCTGAGCGGCCACAGTGCCGGCGGCGCAGAGGGCGCCCCGTCGCTCGCGCCGGCACATCACTGATCGAGGAGAGTTCGCAATGAAGATGATCAAGGCGGTGATCAAACCGTTCAAGCTCGACGAGGTGCGGGACGCGCTCACGGCGGCCGGCGTCGAGGGCATGACGGTGTCGGAGGTGCGCGGCTTCGGCCGGCAGAAGGGCCACACCGAGCTCTATCGAGGCGCGGAGTACGTGGTCGACATGCTGCCGAAGATCGAAGTCGAGGTCGTCGTGCCCGACGGCCGCGCCGAGACGGTGGTCGAGGCGATTCGCAAAGCCGCCAACACGGGCCGCATCGGCGACGGCAAGATCTTCGTGACCCAGGTCATCGACGCGATCCGGATTCGCACCGGCGAGCGGGGCGAAGAAGCGCTGTGATCGTTCGCCACCGGTCCGCCGGGCGCTGCGAGGCGGCTCGGCGGACCGGTGGCTATGCGTCCTCCAGGCCGACGTAGCGCTCGGCGAAGCTCGTGCACGCCGCCTGCGAAGCGCAGAGTGACTCGAGCTGCGCGCGCTGCATGCGCCGGCGCAGCTCCGCGTCCGGCGCGTCGTCGGGAATGCGGTGGATGAGCCAGCTCATCCAGATCGAGAAGTCCTGCACGCGCCACACGCGCGCGAGGCACGTGGCGGAGTAGGCGTCGAGCCCGCGCGCGTCGCCGTCGCGCAGGCGGCGCACCAGCGCGTTCGCGAGCACCCGCGCGTCGGCGACCGCGAGGTTGAGCCCCTTCGCGCCCGTCGGCGGCACGATGTGCGCGGCGTCGCCGGCGAGGAACAGGCGGCCGTGCTGCATGGGCTCGACGACGAAGCTGCGCATGTCGGTGACGCCCTTCTCGAGCACCGGGCCCTCGCGCAGCTTCCAGCCGTCGCGCGTGGCCAGCCGCCGGTGCAGCTCTTCCCAGATGCGCGCGTCGGGCCAGCTCTCGATCGGGTCGTCGGGCTCGGTCTGCAGGTAGAAGCGGCTCACGGTGTCGCTGCGCAGCATGTGGCCCGCGAAGCCGCGCTCGTGGTGTGCATAGATGATCTCCTCGGTCGACGGCGCGACGGCGGCGAGCACGCCGACCCAGTTGAACGGCAGGCGCTGGTCGTAGGCGCGCAGCGCGCCGGACGGAATGGCAGCGCGCGAGGCGCCGTGGAAGCCGTCGCAGCCCGCGACGTACGCGCACTCGAGCCGCTCGCTCCTGCCGCCCGCGGTGTAGCGCAGCTCGGGCCGGTCGCCTTCGATGCCGTGCAGGCGGACGTCCTCGGCCTCGAAGACGAGCTCGCCGCCTCGCGCGAGCCACAGGCGGATCAGGTCGGCGACGAGGTCCTGCTGCGCGTACACCATCATGTGTCGGCCGCCGCAGAGGTCGCCGTACGCGATTCTGTGTCGCTCGCCGCCGAAGCGCAGCTCCACGCCGCGGTGCAGCTGGCCGCGCGCGCGCATCCGCTCGCCGAGCCCGTGGCGTTCCAGGAGCGCCACGGTGCGGTGCTCGAGCAGGCCCGCGCGCACGCGCTTCTCGACGTACTCGCGGCTGCGCTGCTCGAGCACGACCGCCTCGACGCCGGCCTCGGCCAGCAGGTGCGCCAGCACGAGCCCCGCGGGCCCGGCGCCGACGATTCCGACCGCGGCGCGCGCCACGCCTAGCGCGCTCGCTCGGCGCGCCAGCGCGCGAGCGCGCGGTCGATCAGCTCCGCGGCCGCGCCGAGATAGCCGGCCGGATCGAGGAGCTCGTCGAGCCGCGCCGGCGGGAGCTCGGCCGCGAGCGCCGGATCGGCCGCCAGAGCCTCGCGAACCGAGACACCGCGCTCGAGCGCGCTCCTGCACGCGGCTTCGACACGCGCCTGCGCTTCCAGACGGCCGAGGCGCGGTGCCAGCTCGAGCGCCACGCGCTCGGCCGCGAGCGCGCCGCGCGTGGCGTCGAGGTTCGCGCGCATGCGTGCCGCGTCGACCCGCGCGCCGTTCAGGGCGACACCGAGATGTGACGCCGCCGCTCCGGTGAGCTGGAACAGCTCGGGCAGCGTCTCCCACTCGGCCTGCCAGCCGCCGGCGGCGCGCTCGTGCTCCTGCGGTAGCGCCGCGAGCAGCGTCGCGACGAGGCCGGGCGTGCGCTTCGCGCACGCGAGCGCGCCGACCGCGCCCACGGGGTTGCGCTTCTGCGGCAAGGTCGAAGAGCCGCCGCGCGCGTCGCCGCCGCCTTCGCGCAGCTCGCCCACTTCGGTCTGCGCGAGGAGCGCGACGTCGAGCGCGACCTTGCCCAGAGCGCCTGCGGCGACGCCGAGCGCACACCCGAGCTCCGCGATCCGGCCGCGCGCCGCGTGCCACGGCAGGCGCGGCTCGGCCAGGCCGAGCTCGCGCGCCAGCGCGGCCGCGAGCGCGACGCCGCCGGGCTCGAGCGCCGCGAGCGTGCCGGCGGCGCCGCCGAGCTGGACCGCGAGCCCGCGCTCGCCCAGCTCCCGAAGCCGCGCGCGCGCATCGCCGAGCGCGTCGAGCCAGCCCGCCGCCTTCAGTCCGAGCGTGGTCGGCAGCGCGTGCTGCAGCAGCGTGCGCGCGGCGAGCAGCGTGGCGCCGTGCGCAGCCGCGAGCGCGGCGCAAGCCTCCAGCACGACCTCGAGCTCGCCGGCGACGAGCTCGAGCCCGCGGCGCGCGAGCAGCATGCCCGCCGTGTCGAGCGCGTCCTGGCTCGTCGCGCCGAAGTGCAGCCAGGCGCCGTGCTCGCGCGGGAGGACCGCGCCGAGCGCGCGCACGAGCGGAATCACGGGGTTCCCGGCCGCGACCGCGGCCTCGCCCAGTGCCTCCGCATCGAAGTCCGAGGCCGAGCACTGCGCCGCGATCGTCTCGGCCGCGGCTGCGGGAATTCGCCCCGCGCGCGCCTGCACGCGCGCGAGCGCGGCTTCGAAGTCGAGCAGCGCCTGCAGCCACGCGCGCGCCGAGAAGGCCTCGCGCAGCGCGGGCGTCGCGAACATGGGCTCGAACAGGCTAGACATCGAGGAAGGGCGTCTCGCCCTCGCCCTGCAACACGACGTCGAAGCGGAGCGCGCCGTCGGCCTCCGCACGTGCGACGAGGCGCGCCTGGCGCGCCGGGTCCGCGATCGAGCGCAGCAGCGGATCGGCGGCATTCGCCACGGCTTCGTCGGGGAAGTAGATCCGCGTCACCAGGCGATGCAGCAGCCCACGCGCAAAGACCGACACCAAAATGTGTGGAGCGTGAGGAACGATCCCGGCGGGCTTGCGCACCACGAAGCGGAACTCGCCCGCCGCGTCGGTCGCCGCGCGGCCGAAGGCGCTGCCGCGCGCGTCGCGGAGCCACAGCTCGAGCAGCGCGTCGCTCACCGGCTGGCCCTCGCCGTCGCGCACGCGCCCGCTCAGCTCGAGCGCGCCTGCGCTGCCCGGCTCGGCGAGCCGCTCCTCGCCCTTCCGGCACAGCGCCCCGGAGAAGAACGGCCCGATCGTCTGCGCCGGGGTGACTCGCGGCACGACTCACGCCTCCCGCGGAGTGGCAGCGGCCCCGCGCAGCACCACGTCGAAGCGGTAGCCGAGCGCCCACTCCGGGCGCGTCGCCTCCAGGTCGAACCTGGCGACGAGCCGCTCGCGCGCGTGCGCGGGCACCGACCGGTAGATCGGGTCCAGCTCGAGCAGCGGATCGCCGGGGAAGTACATCTGCGTGACGAGCCGCGAGGCGAACGCGGCGCCGAACAGCGAGAAGTGCACGTGCGCCGGCCGCCAGGCGTTCGCGTGGTTCTGCCAGGGATACGCGCCGGGCTTGATCGTCACGAAGCGGTAGACGCCGTCGCGGTCGGTGAGGCAGCGGCCCGCGCCGGCGAAGTTCGGGTCGAGCGGCGCGTCGTGCTGGTCGACGGGGTGCGCGTAGCGGCCCGCCGCGTTCGCCTGCCAGATCTCCACGAGCTGGCCCGCGAGCGGCCTGCCGCCGTCGTCGACGACGCGGCCCGTGATCACGATGCGCTCGCCGAGCGGCGCGCCCGCGCACTGGCGCGTGAGATCCGCTTCGAGCTCGCCGAGACGCAGCGCGCGGAAGTCGGGGCCCGTCGCCTCGTTCGGCCCGTGCGGCCACGGCACGAGCGGCCGCTGCGGCGCGCGCAGCCGCGTCGAGCGGTAGTCGGGGTAGCGATGCGGCGGGTGCACCTCGCGGTCGTCGCGCACGGCGGCCCATTCTACCGTCGGCCGCGGTATCGTGCGGAATGCCTTTCGCCGGACTCGCTGCCCAGAACGTGCACTACCAGCTCTCCGGCCCGCCCGGCGCGCCCGCGGTGCTCTTGCTCCACTCCCTCGGCACGAGCACGCACGTGTTCGACGCCGTGTGCGCACGGCTCGAGTCGCGGCTCCGACTGGTTCGCTTCGACCTGCCGGGCCACGGGCTGTCGGCGCCGCCCGCGCCCGGGCGGGCGCGCACGGTGGCGGAGCTCGCGCGCGGCGCGCTCGAGCTGCTCGACGCCCTCGGCATCGCGCGCGCGCACGTGGTCGGGCTCTCGCTCGGTGGGCAGATCGCGCTCGAGCTGGCCGCGGCTACACCAGCGCGTGTCGACCGCGTGGCGATCTGCGCGAGCGCCGCGCGCATCGGCAGCGCCGAGCTGTGGACGCAGCGAATCGAAGCCGTCGAGCGCGGCGGCGTCGCCGCCATTGCCGACGCCGCGCTCGAGCGCTGGACGACGGCCGAGTTCGCGAAGCGCGCACCCGCGGAGCGCGAGGGTCTGCGCGCCCAGCTGCTCGCGACGTCGCAGGAGGGGTACGCCGCCGCGTGCGCCGCGCTGCGCGACGCAGACCTCCGTGCCGACTGCGCGCGCATCGCAGCGCCGGTGCTCGTGGTGGCGGGCGAGCGCGACCCGGCCGTGCCGGTGGCCGACGCGCGCGCGCTCGCCGCGGCCATTCGCGGCGCGCGGCTCGAGGTCGTCCCGGCCGCCGCGCACCTGCTGGTCGTCGAGCAGCCCGACGCCGTCGCCGCGCTGCTCGCGGACTTTCTGTGCGCGCGGCCGGCGCCCGCCGAGACGCTGGCCGAGCTGTGGGAGCGCGGGCTCGCGGTGCGGCGCAGCGTGCTCGGCGCGGCGCACGTCGAGCGCGCGCTGGCGGGCGCGACCGACTTCGACCGCGACTTCCAGGAATGGGTGACGCGCGGGGCCTGGGGCAGCGTGTGGGCGCGGCCGGGGCTCGACCGGCGCACGCGCAGCCTGGCGACCATTGCGCTGCTCGCTGCCCTGGGCCGTGATGAGGAGCTGGCCCTGCACGTGCGCGCGAGTCGCAACACGGGCGTGACGACGGCGGAGCTCGCCGAGCTGCTCCTACACACGTCCGTGTACGCCGGCGTACCGGCGGCGAACGCGGCGTTCCGCGTCGCGAAGGCCGCGCTCAGCGACTAGCCGGCAGCTCGCGCAGCTTCGCCTCGATGCGCGCGCGCACCTCGGCGGCCTCGGGCGGCGCCTTCCGCAGCGCGAACTCGAGCAGCGTCCGGCCTTCGACCTCGTGCCCGGCGTCGAGCGCGGCGTAGGCGAGCGACGCCAGCTCCTCGTAGCCCACCGACGCGCGGTACACGTCGCCGAGCGCGCGCTTCAGCGACGCGTACGCTTCCTTGTGTAGCCCCAGGCGCGAATAGACCGCCCACAGCCGCCCGTTCAGGTAGTAGCTCGCCTCGCCGTTGCCGGGCTCGCTGCGCGCCAGCGCGGCCTCGTACGCGTCCGCGGCCTCGGGCAGGCGCTGCGCCTTCACGAGCGCGTCGCCGCGCAGCCGGAAGCCCTCGCCGCGCTCGGGGTGGCGCGCGATCACGTCGTCGGCGATGCGCTGCGCGCCCGCGACGTCGCCGCGGCCGAGCGCGAGCGCGCCCTCGAACACGCGCGCGCGCCCGCCGTCGGGATAGATCGCGTTCACGCGCGCCAGCTCCGCCGCCGCGCGCGCCGGCGCGTCGGCGTCGCCGCCCAGCAGCTGCAAGGTGAACGGCTCGACCGCGGACAGCCGGTACTGCGCCACCAGCTCCGGCGCCGCAGCGCCGTTCGCGTAGAGCACCGCCGCGTCGTCGACGAACACGGGCGCGTACTCCGGCACGCGCGCCGCGAGCGCGGGGAAGCCGCGCAGCTCCTTCGGCACGAGCAGGAACGCCGGGTGGTACTCGGCGACGAGCGACGCGAGCACCCGCGCGTCCTGGAACGCCTGGTCCGCGGCGAAGATCGCGGTGTCCGGGAACAAGAACGGCGTCTGCAGATCGACGAACAGCCGCTGCCGCGGATACGCCTCCCACTCGAGATAGCCGCCGTGGTTCGGGTGGTTCAGGATGCTCCCCGTCGCCCCCACCTGACGCAGAAATGTGACGGTGCCGGCCGGCAGCCCGCGCGTGCAGAGCGGCAGCGCGCAACGCCATTCGACGGCCGAGGCGAGGTGCCGGAACGGCAGCACCGCGAGCGCGAGCACCGCGACCGCGACGGCCGCGCGCGGCAGCGGCGGCGCCCAGACGATCCGCGGCCGGAACGCCGCGAGCAGCGGCACCGCCAGCAGCACGAACTCGCAAGCGAAGCGCTGCATGCGCCACAACAGCACCGCGCCGCCCGCGAAGAGCAGGAGATGCGCGGGCCGCAGGCGCTCGCGGCTCGCGCTCGCCGCCGCCGCGACGAGCCCGCCGGCCGCCACCAGGGTGAGGAGCGTCTCGCGAGTCACGACGAGCCCGTCCGCAGCCAGCCCGAACAGCTTCGCGAAGTCGTACGGCTTCAGCTCCTCGATGTACTGCGAGGCGAACGACAGCGGCGCGAGCGGCGCGCCGAGCAGCGCGAGCCCGTTCGGTGTGACGAGCGGCGCCAGCACGCACGCGCCCGCCGCGAGGAACGCCGCGTGGGCGGGCGCGCGCACGGCCGGCAGCGCGCCCGCCCGCGCCAGCGCCCACTCGCCGAGATACGCGAGCACGAGCAGCTCGAGCACGGGGAACTCGATGCCGTGCACGTTCACCCAGAACACGGCGAGCGCCGGCCACAGCCACGGCCAGCGCCGCGACTCCAAGAGAAGCGCAAACGCCGCCACGAGCAGGTACGAGAGGTCGTGCGGCCGCACCGTCGCGAAGCGCGGCAAGAGGTAGAGGCACACGAGCGTCCACACGACCGCGGTCGCGCCCCAGCCCTCGCCCGCCGCCCGGCCGAGCCGCAAGCTCGCGGCCACGCAGGCGAACGCGCCCAGCGCCAGCACCGCGCGCAGCGCGATCAGCGCCCCGTAGCCGCCCGCCGCGTGCACCCCGTAGAAGAGCAGCTGGGCGCCCCAGTAGTAGTCGACCCAGGGCACCTCGGGCCGCAGGAACGAGAAGAACGCCGCGTGCGGCAGCGCGTGCGCAGAGGCGATCCAGCGCCCGGCGGCCAGGTGGTACCAGAGGTCGGTGTCCACGGCGACGATCGGCCAGCGGGCCAGCCCGAAGACGAACGCGGCCCCCAGCAGCGCCAGATACACGCGCGGGAAGTCGCGCCACACCCTACCCGCGAGGCTCGGCGCCACGGGCCTAGGCTACCAGAACGCCTCGGCTTGACAGCCGCACCGCAGGCCTTACTCACCGGAACGCGCGGGCTCCCCCTGTGGGTCGGGGCGAGCCCGGCTGACCATTGGGAGGACACAAACCGTGAAAGTTCGACCCCTGCACGATCGGATCCTCGTGCAACGCCTGGACGGCGAGGAGAAGACCGCGGGCGGGATCATCATCCCCGACACCGCCAAGGAGAAGCCGCAAGAGGGCCGCGTGGTCGCCGCCGGGCCCGGCAAGGTGAACGACGACGGCAAGCGCCAGGCGATGGGCGTGAAGGCCGGCGATCGCATCCTGTTCGGCAAGTACAGCGGCTCGGAAGTGAACCTGGACGGCGAAGAGCATTTGATCATGCGCGAGGAAGACGTCCTCGCGGTCCTCGAGTAGAGCTCGAGGGAAATTCGAAAGGACAAGAAGATGGCTGCAAAGATGATCTGCTTCGACGAGGAGGCGCGCGCGCGGCTCCTCGAGGGCGTGAACACGATGGCGAACGCCGTCGCGGTGACGCTCGGACCCAAGGGCCGCAACGTCATCATCGAGAAGAGCTTCGGCTCGCCCACCGTGACCAAGGACGGTGTGACCGTCGCGAAGGCGGTGGAGCTCGAAGGCAAGTACGAGAACATGGGCGCGCAGATGGTGAAGGAAGTCGCGTCGAAGACCTCCGACGTGGCCGGCGACGGCACCACCACGGCGACGGTCCTGGCGCAGGCGATCTTCCGCGAGGGCTCGAAGCTCGTCGCGGCCGGCGCCAGCCCGATGGACCTGAAGCGCGGCATCGACAAGGCCATCGGCGCCATCGTCGAGGAGCTCGCGAAGATCTCCAAGCCCACGCGCAACTCGGATGAAATCGCTCAGGTCGGCACGATCTCGGCGAACTCGGACGAGTCGATCGGCAAGATCCTGGCCGAGGCCATGGAGAAGGTCGGCAAGGAAGGCGTGATCACGGTCGAAGAGGCGAAGTCGATGACGACGGAGCTCGAGACCGTGGACGGCATGCAGTTCGACCGCGGCTACCTGTCGCCGTACTTCGTGACGAACCCCGAGCGCATGACGGTCGAGCTCGAGAACCCGCGCATCCTGCTGCACGAGAAGAAGATCTCGAGCATGAAGGACCTGCTGCCCCTGCTCGAGCAGGTGGCGAAGACGGGCGACGCGCTCGTGATCGTGGCCGAGGAAGTCGAGGGCGAGGCGCTCGCCACGCTCGTCGTGAACAAGATCCGCGGCACGCTGCACGTGGCCGCGGTGAAGGCGCCGGGCTTCGGCGACCGCCGCAAGGCGATGCTGGAGGACATGGCGATCCTCACCGGCGGCCGGCTCGTGGCGGAGGAGCTCGGCGTGAAGCTCGAGACGCTCACGCTGAAGGACCTGGGCCGCTGCAAGAAGATCACGATCGACAAGGACAACACGACGATCGTGGGCGGCGCGGGCGCGAAGAAGGACATCGAGGGCCGCTGCAACCAGATCCGCAAGCAGATCGAGGAGACCACCTCGGACTACGACAAGGAGAAGCTGCAGGAGCGCCTGGCCAAGCTGGCGGGCGGCGTCGCGATCGTGCGCGTGGGCGCCGCGACCGAGGCCGAGATGAAGGAGAAGAAGGCCCGCGTCGAGGACGCGCTGCACGCCACGCGCGCGGCCGTCGAGGAGGGCATCGTCGCCGGCGGCGGCGTCGCGCTCCTGCGCGCCCAGAGCGCGCTCGAGAAGCTCACGGGGCTGACCGACGACCAGCAGGCCGGCGTCAGCATCGTGCGGCGCGCCATCGAGGCACCGCTGCGCCGCATCGCCGAGAACGCGGGCCACGAGGGCTCCGTCGTCGTCGAGCGCGTGCGCAACGAGAAGGGCGGCTACGGCTTCAACGCCGCGACCGAGGAGTACGGCGACCTGATCAAGGCCGGCGTGATCGACCCGACGAAGGTCGTGCGCTGCGCCCTGCAGAACGCCGGCAGCGTGGCGGGCCTGTTGCTCACCACCGAAGCGATGATCGCCGACAAGCCCGAGAAGAAGAAGGCCGGCGGCGGCATGCCCGGCGGGATGGGTGGCATGGGCGGAATGGGCGACATGGACATGTAGTCACGTCCGATGGTTGCGTGGGCACCCTAGCCACGCTCCATTCGGGAGTGACTCGTTCTCACGGGCCTCGGAAGCTCAGGCTTCCGGGGCCCGTTTCCGTCTCTTGTCCGAAACGTGGCCACAAGCGGCGCAGCGTGAGACGGCTTCCTTCGCGAAGCGTGGTGCAGGCCCACTCAAAGTGGAGAGTGCCAACGCCGCGCCGAGGATCTGCCACCAGCCTGCTGCACGCCTTCGCGGAGCACCGATCGACGGCAAGCCGCAGCGCTCGCAGACCTCGCTCGGATGCGGAGGAAGCGCGGCCTCTTCGATCGAGCTGAGGTCCGCAGCGTGGTCGCCCGAGAGAATCTCGCGCGCGGTGTACGCGTCCTCGGCGCGTACGGCGAGCTTCACCCCGCCGAGCGTGTTCGCGAGGTACCAACGCATGCGGATCTGCGTCTCGTCCAGCACCCAAGCCGGTACGCCGAACGCTTCGAGCGCCGACTTCGCCACCAGCGCCTCGTGCGGCAGCCAGTAGCGCGCAACGATCTCGAGCGTGCTCTCGCGGGGAGGCGTCATGCGATGATCTTCCGGCAATGGGCCGTTCGGTTCCAGAGTCTCGTGGCCATCGGCCTCGGGCCGGCCCAGCAACCCTCTCTTGGTCATGCGACGATGGCGCATGTCGCAAACGCACCGCATCTTCGGGCTCGAGCTCTCGCCCTACTCCGTCAAGGTCCGCTCGTACTTTCGCTACAAAGAGATCCCGCACGAGTGGATCGTGCGCGGCGGCGCGAACCAGGCCGAGTTCCAGAAGTACGCGAAGCTGCCGCTCGTGCCGCTGGTGGTGACCCCTCGCGGTGAAGCCATCCAGGACTCGACCCCGATCCTCGAGCACTTCGAGGCGCTCTACCCCGAGCCGTCGATCCACCCCCGCGAGCCGGTGGCGGCGTTCGTGTCGGCGCTGCTCGAGGAGTTCGGCGACGAGTGGGGCAACAAGTGGATGTTCCACTATCGCTGGGCGCGCGACGTCGACCAGATCTCCGCGGCGGGCCGCATCGCGCGCGCGAGCGCGCCGCCGCAGGTCAGCGACGAGCAGATCGCCGCGCTGACCGAGTCGATCCGCGGGCGCATGACCGGGCGCGTGTGGTTCGTCGGCTCGAGCGCGCAGACCGCCCCGCAGATCGAGTCGTCGTTCAAGGACGCGCTCGGAATCCTCGAAGCGCACCTGGCCACGCGGCCGTACCTGTTCGGCGCGCGCCCCGCGTTCGCGGACTTCGGGCTCTGGGGCCAGATCTACAACGCGTGGACCGATCCGACGCCGGGCGCGTGGATCGAGGGCCGCGCGCCCAACGTGCTCACGTGGGTGCAGCGCATGCTGTTCCCGCGCGGCCTCGGCGAGTTCGAGCCGTGGGCGCAGCTCGCGGGCACGCTGACTCCGCTGCTCGAGACGCAGGTCGGCCGGCTGTTCCTGCCCTGGAGCGTCGCGAACGCGGCGGCGCTCGACGCGGGCCGCGAGGAGTTCTCGGTCGAGCTCGCCGGCAAGACGTGGACGCAGAAGCCGCAGAAGTACCACGCGAAGTCGCTCGCGGCCCTGCGCGCGAAGTACGCTCTCGTTACGGATCGGAGCGCGCTCGACCCGCTGCTCGAGAAGACCGGCTGCCTCGCGGCGCTGAAGGACTAGTCGAAATGCCGCAAGCCGAGAAGGTCGCCGTCGTCACGGGCACGAGCACGGGCATCGGGCTCGCCACCGCAGTCCACCTGGCCGCGAACGGCTGGCACGTGTTCGCGGGCATGCGCAACCTCGACAAGGCGAAGCCGCTGCGCGAAGCGGCGGAGTCGCGCGGGCTGCCCGTCGAGGTCGTCGCGCTCGACGTCACGTCGGCCGACTCGACGGCGCGCGCGTTCGCCGCGGCGGCCGCGCGCGGGCCGATCGACGTGCTCGTGAACAACGCGGGCATCGGCGGCGCGACGCCGCTCGAGCTCACGCCCGAGGCCGAGCACCGCGCGATGTTCGAGACGAACTACTTCGGCGCGATCCGCTGCATCCAGGCCGTGCTGCCCGGCATGCGCGAGCGCGGCCGCGGCGCGATCGTGAACGTCACGTCGATCGCAGGCCGTATCGCGACGGCGAACCAGCTGGCCTACTCCGCGTCGAAGTTCGCGCTCGAGTGCGCGGGTGAGGCGCTCGCCGTCGAGCTGCGCAGCTTCGGCGTGCGCGTCGTGAACGTGGAGCCCGGCGTGATCATGACGTCGATCTTCGAGAACTCGGCCGGCGCGACGCGCTACGACAAGACGTCGCCCTACAAGCAGATCATGCGCCGCAACGGCAAGCTGTTCGCCGCGGGCTTCCGCGAAGCCGCGCAGCCGCAGATCGTCGCCGAGGCGATCCTCGAGGCGATCAGCACGCCGAACTACAAGCTGCGCTGGCCCGTGGGCAAGGACGCCGTCGGTCTGGCGGAAGGGCGCGCGCGCATCTCCGACGAGGAGTTCGTCGCGCTCGGCGGAAACCTCGACGACGACGAGTACAACCGCCGCTACCTCGAGTATTTCGGCGTGAAGCTCTAGCGGCCGCCGCGCGGGCCGGGACCCGGCATGCCGCCGCAGCCCGCTCCGCCTCCGGGCGGCTCGGACACGACGACCGGCGGCGGAGGCGGCGGCGCCGGCGGGCCGCACACCACGCCGGGCGCGCAGCCGCCCGTCACGGGCGGCGGCTCGACCACGCGCAGGCCGGTCTGAGCGATGCAGCCCGAGCCCGGCACGTCGCACGGGTCGCGCTGGCGCTCGATCGGCGAGACCGGGTCGCCGAAGCCGAAGCCCGGCGGGCCGGCCGCGACGTCGGTCGTGTCGAAGTGGTTCGCGGGCGCGTCGAAGAGCGCCGCGTCGTTCGGCAGGGGCAGGAGCGGGATCTGGTGGTCGTGGCCGTTCGCCGCGTACAGGTCCTCGTGCGGCTTGGACAGGACGCAGTGGCCCGGGTCCGCATGCAGTGACTTCGGATTGCGAGTCACTTGCACGGGTCCCTTCCAGTCGCAGAACATCGCGTAGCGGCCGGCTTTCTCGTTCAGGATGTAGACCTCGGAGTCGCCGTTCGTGGCGATCGTCGACTTCGCGGAGTCGACGCGCAGCGCCGCCGGATCGCCTGCCCCGCGCGTGTCGACGATGCGCGCGCGGCCCTCTTGCAGCGTCATCGTCACGTGGCCGCCTGCGTCGCGCTCGAGCCGCAGCGCCGACTGCGGGTCGAGCTGCACGTAGATCTCGCCCGCGAACACGCCGACGCGCGAGTCGGCGGCGGTGCGGATCACCGAGCCCGCGACGATCGAATCGCCGATGGCCAGGTCCGCGGCGTCTGCGGTGGCGCGGCCCTCGAGCGCCACGACTTGCGCGGCAGGCGAGTCCGCGCGCGCGGCGCCGGCGAGTGCGACGGCTGCGAGGAGTCCCACGACGGTACGGAGCGACATCTTCCCTCCTGGTCTCACGGAATTCGGACGGTCAGGTAGCCGCCGAAGATGTGGCGCCCGTAGTCGAATACGTCGACGTTGGACGCCTCGTTCGTGAAGTGGTAGCGCACGGAGCCGAGCAGCCAGTCGTAGTAGATCGGCCGCTCGAGGCTGATCTCCGCATCGACGATCTGGTCGCGGCGCTTGTCGGAGAGCGACGGCGGCACGTCCTCGAACGTGGTGTCGTGCAAATAGCCGCGCCACGTGTAGCCGCCCGCGAGATACAGAGTGACTCGCCACGGCAGCGCCGTCTGCGTCTGCAGATAGCCGCCCGCGCCGCGGAACGAGTACTCGCTGCCCTCGGCGTGGTAGCGCGTGAAGACCACCGTCGCGGTGAGCTGCGTGCGGAGCGCGTCGATCGGCACGCCCTGCTCGAAGCCCAGCTGCTCGGCGCGCCCGTCGCGGTTGCGCGCAGCCTCGATCAGCGCCTCGGTGTGGATCTGGTCGGGCGTCGGCGGGACCGACAGCGGGTTCCACACCGCGGCCGAGTCGGGCGTGAAGTAGTAGTTCGAGAACGAGAAGCGCCCGAACGCGCGCGTGTACAGGTCGCGCGCCCAGGTGTAGACGAGCGCCGGCGTCGCGGCGACTTCGGAGACCCACGACTGGCCGTCGACCCAGCCGTACGCGTAGTCGCCCTGCAGGTGCGCGGACAGGTTGTCGGTGATGCGCCGATCGACCCACGCGGTGACGACCGGGTAGTCGTAGCTGAACTCGGGCAGCTGGTGCTCCGCCGTGCCGGTGTACGTGAGCATCGCGCCGGCGCCCCAGTCGCGCGTGTGCAGGAACTGCCAGCCCGCGTTCGCGTGCCAGATCGCGCGGAAATCGCGCTGGTCGCTGATGTCGCTCGGCAGGTCGACGCCGTTGCCGCGCAGCACCACGTTGCTGTCGCTCTCCTCGCCGAAGGTCAGCTCCGCCCAGTAGTCGTGCGGCCGCGTGCGCGCCCACTGATCGAGCCGCATCTGCGCCGCGCTGCCCCAGCGCCCGGTCGGGTCGTTCGTGACGACCCGGTTCATGGCCTCCTCGGCGTCGTGGCGCTCTCCCTGGTTCTCGAGCGCGAGTCCCTCGAAGTACGACGCCGTGGGCTCGACGAGCTTCGGGTCGGCCTTGCGCGCGCGCTCGAGCGCAGCCACGCCCTCGGCGCGCTTGCCCTCCTGCAGCAGGACGAGCCCGTCGTACAGCTCGAAGCGCGCGTCGCCGGCCGACGTGGCTCGCGCGGCCTCGAGCGCCTGACGCGCTCCGGTGTAGTTCTCCTGGTGGTAGCGCGCGATCGCCTGCTCGAGCGAGACCTCGTGCAGGCTCGGGTCGCGCTTCGCCGCTTCGTCGAGCGAGATCTCGGCTTCCGGATACTGCTTCGCGGCGATCAGGCAGCGGCCCGCGAGCAAGCCCGAGCGCGCCTCCTTGGGGTCGGCCGACATCGCGCGCGCGAACAGCGGCAGCGCCTCGTCGCACTTCCCTTCGGCGGCGAGCCGTGCGCCGCGCGCGCGCAGCACGTCGCTCTCGTCGTTGGCCAGAGCGGCGAGCGGATAGAGCACGAGCGCGGCGATGGCGATCCAGCGTCGCATCTTGGCTTCAGTCCTTTCGGGGGCGCACGGCGGCGGCGAGCGCGAGGCCCGCCGAGAGGAGGACGAACAGGCCGGGCTCGGGCACGGGCACGCCCGCGAACGCGCCGACACTGTACTGCGGCAGGATGAGCGTCGAGCCCTGCTGCGTCAGCGCCTGGCCGACGACGTGGTTCATCAGGAACGTCTGAGTCCCGTCCACGTCGAGGTCGCCGAGGAACACGGCCGGGTAGAAGTAGTCGCCACTCGCGCCCGCCGACACCTCGACGATCGCCCACTGCCCGCCGGGCTGCAGGTCGATGCCGACCTTCGACGCCGTGTACGTGACGGGTCCGAAGAACACGAGCCAGGCATTCGCCAGGTCGGAAGCGCCGCCGTTGGTGACGCTCCAGCGCGACTGCGCGGTGTTCGGGTTCGTGACGCTGGGGCTCGTGACGATGTGCGCGGAGAGCACGTCGGGCGCGGGAATCGTGAGGCCGTCGCTCGCGGCCGGCACGACGGTGACGTCGCTGATCAGCGCGAAGCCGGCGGCCTCGGCGGCGCTCGCAGTCGACGCCGAGACACCGAAGCCGCCCGCGCCGTCGAACAGCACCGGAAACGCAGCTGCGCTCCCGGCCAGACCGATGGCCCCGAGAAGCGCCGCGACCAGCCCGGCCGCGCTCGTTCGCGCGCTCATTCCGATCCCCTTCCGCACCGAAAGCGCTGCTGAAAAGCCTGCGTCTGCTGCGAGCCTAAGTGGCCGCGCCGCCGCGTTTTGTGACGACCGCGGCTGCCCGCCCACCCCTCGCCATTCTTCACTTCAGCGCACGTCGAATGCAACCGGGCGGCGAAGCGGCTGGTGGATTTCGCCGTTCGCCGAAGCGCGCGCGGGCGCCAGCGCGCCCCCGCGGTCGAGCCAGTCGAGGAACGCGAGCATGTCGGTATCCGAGAGCCGCACGCAGCCGAGCGAGACGGGCTTGCCGACGACGAGTGGATTCGCTCCGCCGTGGAGCGCGAAGCCGTCGCCGCGCAGCGGGATCTTCGCGACGCCCATCGGCCCCTGGCCGGATGGATCGACCGGCTGCGCGCCCCATTCGCGTGCCTGCGCGCCCGGCTTCCAGCCGGGGTTGCGCACGACTTCGCGCGGCGCGTAGTGCCCGGCCGGGCTCGGGTGGGCGGGCGAGCCGGTGGCGATGGGCAGCACCAGCTCGTCGGCGGGACGGCGCGCATCCTGGGCGACGAGCTCGAAGCGCTCGAGGTCGACGCGCACGCGCACGCCGGGGTCGCGCGTCGCACCGGCGAGGCCGAGCGCGGCGACGGCCAGGCACGCGGCAACGCACCGTCTACCCCTCATCGACGGCGGAGTGTGCGCGATCTCCGCGCTATTGTCTGCACCCCCTACACCGAATTGAGTTGCCGGTCGCGCGCTGGTCGGGCATTCGCGGCGGCGTGAGGCGCACGAACACCTGGAAGCCATCGCCGACGCGGTGGCCGTAGGTTCGTCTCGAGCGCCCGGTCGAGGACGTCGACGGTGAATGCGGCGCCGACGCCGGGCAGCACCGACGCCACGGGCGAGAAGTCGTACACGTAGCCGAGCGTCGCGGCGACGACGTCGAGCTTCTCGTGCGCCCCCGCGGGCGCGAGCGCGAGGTCGCTGCTCGTCTTCACCACGTACGCGCGCAGGATCATGCGGCCGCCGGACTCTAGCGATTCACCCCATCGGCGTGTACGAGCCCGGCGGTGGCGGCGGCGGGCTCGCCGCAGGCGGCGGCGGAGGCGGCGGCGAGCCCGGCGGCGGCGGAAGCGCCGGCCGCGGGCTGCGGCGGGGCACCTGCGTCGGCAGCGGCGCGTAGCCCGCCGTCGGTGGCGCCGCGCCGGGCACCTGATCGCCGTTCGCGTACATGCACTGCGCGTACGCCGCGTCGTAGCGCGCCTGGAGCGACTGGGCGTGGGCGGCGTCCGCCTGCGCGCCGCTGGCCGAGCCCACGAGCAGCCCGGTGCCCGCGCCGACGGCGGCGCCGGCGCCCGGATCGCCGGCTGCTACACCAACGAGTGTACCCGCGGCAGCGCCGATGGCCGTGCCGATGGCCGCGCCGGTCGTCGCGCCCTGCGCCACCGGCTGGCCCGGCGCGAGGCCGATGCGCTCGAACGCCCAGCTCCGGCAGGAGTGGTCGTCGTTCTGGAAGTCGGCGAATGACTTCCCGGAGCCCGGGAACGCCAGCACGGCGGGACCCGTCGGCGCAGTCGCGCACGCCGCGACGAAGCACCCCGCGCCCGCCAGAGCGAGCACTTGCTTCCAGGTCGTCATGGCGCGCCTACGGCTGCGGCGTCGGAGGAACCGGCACCCACTGCTCCGGGCAGCTCGGCACGTTCGGGTAGTAGCCCTGAGCGCTCGGGCAGTAGTACCAGTAGCCGGACGGCAGGCTCTGTTGGACCTGCGGCTGCACTACGACGGGCGACGGATAGCCGTAGTACGGCGGGTAGTAGGGGTAGTACGGGTAGTAGTACGGCGAGTACCAGCCGGGACCCCAGCCCCAGCCCCAACCGCCGAGGCCGACGCCCACCACGACGTGCGAACCGCCGCCGTGCCAGCCGCCGCCATGCCAGCCGCCGCCGTGCCAGGCGGTCGCACCTCCGTGCCAGCCGCCACCGCCGTGGAAGCCGCCGCCCCCATGGAAGCCACCGCCCCCACCGTGAAAGCCGCCGCCATGCTGGGCGAAGCTCACCGGTGCGGGAGCCATGAACCCAAGCGTCGCGACGGCCAGGATCGCGAGAGCGAAGCGACGCATTTTCGTACCTCCGTCTTCTTCCAAACCTTACAACCGTTTGGACGCCCGGGGGTTGCGGACGGTGTTCGGCCCGGGCTTTCGCGGCGGTGCGAGCGCTGCTGCGCAGCCGTGAGGTGCGCGCAGCGCCGCTCTACCCGAGGGCGTCCAAAACCGAGCCTCCCTCGGCCGGGGTACGCGGCCGCGGGCGTTTCGGCTTCTACTCGTGCTTGCGGCCGGTCTCGAACAGGAACCAGGCGCGGCGCTCGGCCTCGTCGATCCACACCTCGAGCAGGCTCGCGGTCGCGACGTCGCCGTGTTCGTCGCACACGTTGTGCACCTGGCGCATGCGCGCGACGAGCTGCTGGTTGTCCTCGCGGAGCTCCGCGAGCATGTCGAGCGGCGTGACGTAGTCCGCGTCGTTGTCCATCACGCGCTGCAGCCGGTTGATCTGGCCGATCGAGCGCAACGTGTTCCCGCCGAGCTTGCGCACGCGCTCGGCGATGGGATCCGTCGTCGCGTAGATCTGATCCGCGTGCTCGTCGAGCAAGAGGTGGTAGTCGCGGAAATGCGGGCCCGACACGTGCCAGTGGAAGTTCTTCGTCTTCATGTAGAGCGCGAAGAAGTCGGCGAGCAAGAGGTTCAACGCCGCCGTGAGGTCCTTGCTGGCCTGGGCGCCGAGGTCGGTCGGGGTCTGCAAGGGGGCCGCACGGCGCGCCTTCGGGGGGCTCGTCTTCATTCGGGATCTCCTGTTCGGGGTTAGAGGCCGGGCACCTCGGCGTCGTGCGCGTGGCCGATCGCCTTCTTGAGCTGCGGATCGAGCTTCGCACAGTCGAAGATGACCTTCTTCGAATGCACGGTGCGTACCGCGGCGAGGGGAATGCGGAACTCGCCCGCGTTCTCCACGTAGACCACGAGGCCGTCCCGGTGGATCTCGCGGATGGCGCCGAACTCCTCGCCGCCGTCCGAGATGAACGCCTGGGCGCCGACTTCGATCGACTCGCGCATGCTCGCCCTCCTCGTGGTTGGATCCTATCCGACGCCGATCGTTTCGCGAAGGTTCTGTACATTTTCGCGAAGTGCCGCCCGCCGACCTCACCCGCCGCGAGTTCCTCGCGCTGTCCGGCAGCGCGCTCGCGGGCGCGTGGCTCGCGCAGGCGTGCGCCCACTTCGCGCCGCGGAGCCCGTTCAGCCTGGGCGTGGCCTCGGGCGACCCCGCACCCGACGGCTTCGTGCTGTGGACGCGGCTGGCCCCGGACCCGCTCTCGACCGACCCGGCCGCCCCGGGCGGGCTGGCGGGCGGCGACGTGCCGCTCGCGTACGAGATCGCGACGGACGACGGCATGCGCGACGTGGTGCTGCGCGGCGCAGCGACCGCCGAGGCCGCGTTCGCGCACTCGGTGCACGTCGAGGTCGCCGGCCTCGAGCCCGCGCGCCCGTACTGGTACCGCTTCACGAGCGGCGCAGCAGAGAGCCCGATCGGCCGCGCGCGCACCGCGCCCGCACCGGGCGCGAAGCTCGAGCGCCTGCGCTTCGCCTGCGCGTCCTGCGCGAACTACGAGCACGGCTGGTTCTCGGCCTACCGCCACCTGGCCGCCGACGATCCTGATCTGGTGATCTTCCTCGGCGACTACATCTACGAATACGTCGAGAAGCGCCGCCCGACCGTGCGCGCGCACAGCGACGGCGTCGACGCCACCACCTTGCCGCTCTACCGCAACCGCTACGCCCAGTACCGGCTCGACCCCGATCTGTCCGCCCTACACCAATCGGTGACGGCCATCGCGACGTGGGACGACCACGAGGTGCAGAACGACTACGCCGACCGCTGGTCGCAGACGTTCGACGACCCGCAGGAGTTCCTGAAGCGCCGCGCCGCGGCGTATCAGGCCTTCTACGAGCACATGCCCCTGCGCCCGAGCCGCGCGCGCCCGAACGGCCCGGCGATGCGCGTGTACGAGCGCTTCGCGTTCGGAGATCTGGTCGAGGTGTCGCTGCTCGACGGCCGCCAGTACCGCTCGCGGGAGGCGTGCTGGGCGAAGCCCGACCACGGCGGCGGGCACCTCGAGACCGACGCCACGTGCCCCGAGCGCCGCGATCCGCGGCGCACCTACCTGGGCGCGGCGCAGGAGAAGTGGCTGCTCGACGGGCTGGTGCGTTCGCGTGCGCGCTGGAAGCTCCTGGCGCAGGACGTGCTCATGGCGCAGCTGCGCGAGAAGATGCCCGACGGCCAGGTCGGCTTCTGGACCGACGACTGGAACGGCTATCCCGCGAACCGCAGTCACTTGCTGCAGACGCTGCACGAGCACCGCGTGCGCAACGCGGTGGTGTTGAGCGGCGACATCCACTCGTTCTGGGCGAACGACTTGAAGCTCGATTTCGACGCTCCGCGCTCGCCCACGGTGGCCTCCGAGCTGGTCGGCACGTCGATCACCTCGTACCCCCCGCCGTACGAGAAGTTCGCCGCGTTCCTGCCCGACAACCCCCACGTGCGCTTCTTCGACAGCCGCGTGCGCGGCTACATGGTGAGCGAGCTCGAGCCCCAGCGACTCACCACGCGCTTCCGCGCGATCTCCGACCCGCAGGACCGCGACGCGAAGCTCACCACCTTGGCCACGTTCGCGATCGAGGACGGCAAGCCGGGGCCGGTCCCGGCGTGAAATTCTCGCGCTGAAGGGCGCTGCGCAGGGCTACACTGGAGCGCACCATCTGGGGAGGTCCTCGCATCATGGACCTGCGGCAGCTCCGGCTCGCTTTGCTCGGCCTCGTGCTCCCGCTCGTGTTCGCGGTCGCCGGCGACGCGCGGGCGACGTCGGTCTCGCCGTACATCAAGCTCGAAGGCGTCCCGGGGGAGAAGAATCCGCCGGGGGTCAACGGGGCGATCGAGGCCAGCTCGGTCACGATCGCGCACGGCAGCATCGGCATCACGAAGCGCGTCGACTCGACCTCGAGCCAGCTCGCGAGCGACGAGACCGCCGCGCACCTCTTCGGCAACTCGGCGCTCTACTTCTACAACGACCCGAACATCGCCCCCGCCCCCGACGCATCGATCCCGATTCACGACGCGCTCATCAGCAGCATCCAGACGCGCATCGAGGGCAGCACGACGGTCGAGGACGTCTCGCTGACGTACGCGTCTCCGACCGTGTCGGTGTTCCTTGCGCTGCCCGGCATTTCGGGCCCGGCTGCCGCGCCCGGCTACACGGGCCTCATCGACGTGCAGTCGATCACGATGACCGCGGACGGATTCTCGGCGCTGAAGCTGGTCGACTCGACCTCGTCTGCTCTCTCGCTCGCCGAGGCCAGCGCGCACCTGTTCGCGAGCGCCTCGCTGCTCTTCTACACGAACATCGCCGGCGAGACTCAGCCGGACTTCTCGATCGACTACCACCAGCTGCTGATCAGCTCGATCGAAACCTCCTCGCAGGGCGACACCACGCTCGAGAACGTCACCTTCACGGCCGCCAACGGCTCGACCGTCGGTCATCCGGCGCCGGAGCCGGCACTGCTCTCGTCGCTGCTCGTGCTCGCGGTGCTCCCGCTCCTGCGCCGGCGGCCGTAGACACTCGCGCCGCGGCGGGCGTATGTTCGTGTCGAGAGAGCCGGACATGCGACGCGTGACTCCGACGCTGGGAGCTGCGGCGCACGCGCTTAGCAGCGCCGTGCCAGAGCCGCGCCGCGTCGCGAAGCTCGCCCGGCCGGGGCCCGCGACGTCCGAACCCACGTTCTCCGTGCGGCTTTGCATGCCCTTCCTGCGCATCCTCTCCCGCACGAGCGCGCTGCCGCCCGAGGACCTGGCGCGCCTCATGCCGCGCGACCTCGAGGCGCGCATCCCGGTGTCGGCCGCGCTCGCGATGCTCGACGGCGCGGTGGCGCTGACGCGCGACCCCGACCTCGGGCTCCGCGCCGCGCTCGAAGCGGAGAGCGGCGAGTTCGACCTGCTCGAATACCTGGCCTGCTCCGCGACGAGCGTGGCCGAGTCGGTGCCGCTCCTGGCGCGCTACTCGCGGCTCCTGAACGACGGGCTCGAGGTCACGCTCGAGCGGATCGAGACTCGGGCCGTCCTCCATTTCGCGAGTCGGGTTCCGCTCAACCGCACGGCCGCCGACTTCCAGCTCGCCTCCTTCTACCGAGGCTTCGTACGCGAGCCTCCGGGAGCGCCCAGCGAGGTGTGGCTCATGCACGGCGAGCCCGCGGATCGCACGCTGGCCGAGCGCGCGTTCGCCGGCGCCCGCCTCCGCTTCTCGGCGCCTTGCGATGCGATCGTCTTCGACGCGGCGCTCGTCGATCAGCACTTCGCCAAGCCGGACCGCAAGCTGCACGAGCTCCTGCGGCGCCTCGCCGAGGAGCGCCTCGCCGAGCTGCCGCCGAGCGAGCCGCTCACGCAGCGGGTCCGCGAACGGCTGGCGGGCGAGCTCGCCTCGGGCGATCCCAGCGCGGAGCACATCGCGGGCTTGCTCCACATGTCGCGGCGCACGCTCGTGCGCAGGCTCGAAGCGGAAGGCAGCTCCTTCAAGGCGATCCTCGACGACCTGCGCTCGGGCCTCGCGCGCCGCTATCTCGCCATCGATCGGCTCGGCGTGACCGAGGTCGCCGCGCTGCTCGGCTTCTCCGACTCCCCGGCATTCACGCGCGCATTTCGGCGCTGGTCGGGCGAGTCCCCGAGCGAGTACCGCCGTTCGCGCCGCCTCGTCGCAAACTGACAAGAGATCGGCGCAGGCGAACATTGTCGCCGCGCCCGGGACCGTGCGGAAATCCCTCACCCCGACGAGGAGGTTTCGAAATGCACGCCTGGACCCGGACCGTCGTGATGCTGAGCTGTCTCGCCATGTTCTCCGTTGCGCGAAGCGCCGCGGGCGCGCCGCCCACGCTGTCGGAGATCCCGCCAGGGAGCGGTCTGCACGGCCATGCCTACGACGCCGTGCCGACCATCGCCGTCATCCCGCAAGCCCCGGTGCTGAACCTCCCCGCGCTCGGCTACGTGGAGCGGGAGTTCGAGATGTCGGGCGGCGCCACCGTCTATCAGCAGCGCGGCATCTGGACCTCCAGCGGCGCGTGGAGCGTGTCGGTCGCGCAGGCGAACGTGCCCTACACCACGCGGCTGTTGATCCGCTATCCGACCGATCCGGCGAAGTTCAACGGCACGGTCGTGTTCGAGTGGCTCAACGACACCACCGGCGGCGATCAGGACCCCGTGTGGTCGCAGATCTACTCCCAGGCCCTCCGCGACGGCTACGCCTACGTGGGAGTGACTGCCCAGGCGGCCGGCATGCAGGACCTCGCCGTGTGGGACGACGTGCGCTACGGCGCGCTCGCCGCGAGCAACGACGGACAGTCGTACGACATCTTCACGCAGGCGGCCCAAGCGGTCCGCGCGAACGCGGCGACGCTGCTCGGTGGCCTCGTGCCCGCCCGTTTGATCGGCGCGGGTGACTCGCAGTCGGCGTTCCGCATCGTCACCTACGTGAACGCGATTCAGCCAGTCACGCACGCCTTCGACGGCTTCCTGGCGGTGGGCCGCGCCGCAGTGGGTGCGCCCATCGGGAACGGCCTCATCGCGACCGCGCCGCTGCCCGCGTTCATTCGCGCCGACAACCGCGCGCCGTTCATCCAGCTCAACACCGAGGGCGACATCGTCGAGCTGGGCGCCGGTCTCTCGAGGCAGGCCGATACCTCCTTCCTGCGCACGTGGGAGCTCCCGGGCGCCGCGCACATCGACGCGCACGAGGCCAGCTACGAGCTGGCGACGCTCGCGCGCGACCAGCCGAACGTGCCGATCCCGATGTGCGAGTTCGGCACGCCCATCACGGGCACCGGCACGGTGCTCGACGGCATCAACCAGGTCAACAACATGCCGCTCTTCGAAGCGGAGGACGCGGCACTCGTCGCGCTGCACAACTGGCTGAAGCTGGGCACGCAGCCGCCGCACTCGCCGCGAATCACGACGACGAAGTTCTTCTTCGTGTTCGACGTCGTCCAGCGCGACGTCCTCGGCAACGCGCTCGGAGGCATCCGCCTGCCGGACATCCAGGCCCCGACCGAGTTCTACTCGCCGATCAACTTCGCACAGACGAGCCCCAACGAGCTGAGCATCGACCCGGCGTCGCTGCTCTCGCTGGTCCAGAGCACGCTGACCACGCTCTTCGTGACCGGCAGCATCGACGACACGAACCTGCGGACCTCGGGGCTCTGCCTGCTCTCGGGCTTCTTCACGCCGCTCCCGGAGTCGACGCTGTCGAGCCTGTACCCGACCCACGCGAGCTACGTGTCGCAGTTCACCGCCGCAGCCAACGCCGCGGTGGCGGCAGGCTTCCTGACGCCTGCGGACCGCGACGCTGCGGTGGCCGCGGCGCAGGCCGCCCCGATCCCCTAGCCATGCGCAGGGTCTTCGTCGAAGGCCTCGACGTCTTCTACCGCGAAGCGGGGCCGAGAGACGGGCCCGTGCTGCTCCTCCTGCACGGCCTGTCGTCGTGCTCGCAGAGGTTCGAGCCGCTCTTGCGCCGGCTCGGCGACGCGTTCCACCTCGTCGCGCCCGACTATCCGGACGGGTTCGCCTACACGTCCGGCCACCTCGCCGACGTCATCGGCCAATTCACGGAGTCACTGGGACTCACTCGGTACACGCTCTACATGCAGGGCTGCGGCAGCGCCGTGGGCTTCCGCATGGCCATGGCGCATCCCGAGCGCGTGCACGGGCTGATCCTCGAGAACGCCGTCGCGCACGACGACGGTCCCGGCCCCGAGGGGAGCATGCGCTGCGCGTGGCGGGCGTGGCTGCGGAGGACCGAGCCGCGTCTGCTCGTGCTCTGGAGCAGACACGACGCTTCACGCCAGACGCGCGAGGCCGAAGCGCTTCGCCGCGACGTCTCGACCGCCGCAGTGCACCTCGTCGACGGCGAGCTGGACACGGCCGCGGACGACGTCGCAGCGCGGGTTCGGCGCTTCATGGCGAAGGAGGCGTGAGCGAAGACGCCGCGGAAGTCAGCGCAGACACGAGCGCCGTGGCAGCCCGCTGCCGACTGCGGGTCGGGCTGCGGCTCAAGGGTGATTCCTCTGGTGCCGCAATTGTGTAACCAACCGGGGAGTCGACATGAGCGCTCGCAGCCTGCCGTGGTCGAGGCTCGGGCTGGGGCTCGCTGCGGTCCTCTGGGTGCTCGGCGTGGGCGGTGGCTTCGCGGGGATGATCGTCTACAAGACCACGCCGGGGCTGGCGGCGGCGCCGCCTGCGACCTGGCCCGATGCGAGCCGGATCGAGCCCGCGCACGACCGGTCGACGCTCGTGATGTTCGCACATCCGAAGTGCACCTGTACGCGGGCCAGCCTTCACGAGCTCGGCGAGCTGCTCGCCCGCGTCGACAAGCCACCGCGCGTGGTCGTCGCGTTCGTCCTCCCCGACGGCACGGGCGACGATTGGCGTGACACCGATCTGTGGCAGAGCGCGGAGGCCATTCCGGGCGTGAGCGTCGTCGCGGACCGCGGCTCGCGCGAGGCCAACCTCTTCGCGTCGCGCACTTCGGGAACCGCGCTCCTCTACGACGCCGCGGGCCGGCTCGCGTTCGCCGGCGGCATCACGTCCATGCGAGGTCACGAAGGCGACAGCGCCGGCCAGGAGCGCATGGTGGCGCTGTTGAGCGGCCACGCCCCCGACCGGGCCACGAGCTCGGTGTTCGGCTGCGACCTCGGTGCAGAGCCCAAGGAGAAGAGTCATGAGTAAAGTCCAGACCGACAGAACGGCCGATGCCATCGTCGCGCGCGCCAACGCGCGCTTCGACAAGTGGCTCGACGAGCGTCACGTCGCCACCGACCGATTCTTCGCGTGGCTGCTCGCCGGTCAGTGGCTGTTCGGGATCGCGCTCGCGCTCACCATCTCCCCTCACGCTTGGAGCGGGAAGGTCGAGTCGATCCACGCGCACGTGTGGCTCGCGACGCTGCTCGGCGGAGCGATCATCAGCTTGCCCCTGCTGTTGATCGCCGTGCGCCCGGGTCGAGGCATGACCCGACACGTGGTAGCGCTGGGCCAGATGCTCATCTCGGCGCTCCTCATTCATCTGACTGGCGGCCGTATCGAGACTCACTTCCACGTCTTCGTGTCGCTCGCGTTCCTCGCCTTCTATCTCGACTGGCGCGTGCTCGTGACCGCGACGCTCGTCGTGGTCGCCGATCACCTGCTCCTCGGGCTCTTCCTGCCCGAGTCGGTCTACGGCGTCGCCAACCCCGAGTGGTGGCGCTTCCTCGAGCACGCGTTCTGGGTGCTCTTCCTGATCTCGGTGCTCGTCTACGGCTGCGCCTCGACGATCAAGACCTGGGTGGGATTCGCACAAGAGGTCGTCATGCTCGAAGCCCTGGCGGAGCGTCAGCTCGACACGGCACCCAGCGAAGGGGCGTGACTCGCGTGGCGGCCACGAAATACGACCAGGTGTCGATTCGCGTCGACGGCGGCGGCGAGCGCAAGATGGGGCCGAGCGAGTTCGCGGCGCTCCCGATCAACGAGCGCGTGAGCGCGGTGCTGCAGAAGCGCCTGAAATTCTACCTGCGCGGCGTCGAGGTCTCGGAGCGCGAAGCGCTGAAGCCGGACTGACCGCGCGCCTGCGCAGCGCCCGCTAGCTCTGCTCGAGCAGCTCGACCCAGTTGCCGTCCGGGTCCTCGAGCATCGCGATCTCGACCCCGGCGCGCACCTTGCGGCGCGGCACGGCGACCTTGTGACCGGCGCGCTGTGCCGCCGCGACGACTTCGTCGAGGTTCGAGACGCTGACCGTCCAGTAGCGGTAGCCGGTGCCACCGGCGAGGCCGCCCGGCGCCGGCCGGCTCGGCGGTGCCTTGTCGGGCACCACGAGCTTCACCAGGCTCGTGCCGCACGCGAGTCGGTGCATGAGCCCGCCCGCAGGCATGGGCAGGTCGCCCTGGTGTGCCAGCCCGAGCACGTCGCGGTAGAACGCCAGCATGGCGGGGCCGTTCGTCGTGACGATTCCCAGGTCGATCGAGTCCTTGGTCGGCTGGATTCCCATCCGCGGAAGTCTACGCGAACGAGGCCGGAGCCGTAGCGCCGCGAGGCGACTCTGCTCGGTGCGGTCGGATTTGAACCCGGCTCAGTTCACCTTGACCGGAGGCACCGCTGGCTGCGCGGGGTAGTAGGGCTCCATCTTGTGGAGCAGCGCCTGGGCCTGCTCGAGCTTGGGCGCCGTCACTGCAGTGATGTCCACGCGCTCCGCCAACACTGCGGTGTCCCGGCGGAGCTGCTGCAAGCGCATGTAGGTCGGCAGCGTCTCCTCCATGGCCGCGCCTCTCTTGAGCGACGCATGGAGCGATGAGGCCGAGGCCTCCATCTGTCGCAGGTTGTCGACGATCTGTTTGACTACCGCCTTCTTTGCCGGAATGTCCAGGTTGGGGCTTCCGCGCACCACGTCGCGCAGGCCGCTGATGGTGTCCTCGAGCTCGCCGGCGGTCGCGGTCATGACCTCTTGGTTCCAGGGCTGGGTCTGCGCGGCGGCACCCCGAGCCAGACCGAAGGTCTGGACGAGCGCGAGCGCACCAATCGCGGCAACGATGAAGCGAATCATCCGTTCTCCCTCTCGAGCGGAGCGCGAGCCGCCAGCATTGCAGGCCTGCGCGAAGATGTCGACCGCGAGGAAGCCCACGAGACTTCCGGTGCAGCTGCCTCGCTTTAGGAGGGCCACTCACTCAGGAGGTGGACACAGCTGAGAGGCCGGAATGGCGTTCGCGCACTACTGGCGCACCGCGCGACCCGCCCGAATGCTAGATCGCGGAGTTAGGCAACGCGTCGGGACAGTGAGGGTCATCGCGGTCCGCCGAGTTGGCGCACCACTGGCGCACCTCTGATCGTGCTGCGAATCCGCGCGGACGATGTCGACGTGCGGCGGCTGCAGCAACATGACCTCTGAGTCGGTGGGAGCAATCTGCGCCTGTAGAGTGTGGGTTCCTGGCTTGCAGTCGTTCATGTTACCATCACTCACGAGTGAGTTCGCCCATGCGGTTGCTGCTGATCGGGTCGTTGCTGGTGGTCTGCGCGGGTCCGGCCCGCGCCGGGTCGCTGCACGACTACACGTTCGCCGGGACGCTGCAGACACGCGTGGGGGCGGGCGACGGGCTTACCATGGGCGTGCCGGACGAGTTCGGACCGGCGGCAATCGGCGCGCCATTCTCCGGCCAGCTCACGGTCGAGGACGGCTTCCCCGATCTGAACCCCGATCAGAAGCTCGGTGAGTACCCCTCGGCGCTGGTCGCACTCTCCGTGGACTATGCCGGCCACACCTACGCGCTCGACGGGATGAATCCGCTGCCCGGCACCGGAATGTTCGTGGACATCGGCAATGGCGTGCAGTTCTCGCCATACCGGGACGACATCATCCAGGCGAACGCGCCCCTAGGCGGCGGCATCGTTCCCAGCACTGGGACCGAGAGTCTTCGGCTCACCCTGAGTCTGACCTGGGTCCAGTCGTTCGGCGGCGTCCTGCAATCGGACGCGCTTCCCGCGCGGCTCGACAGCTACCAGCCCTGGCTGCTGTACTTCACCATCGACGACGCGAACAACTTCTCGAACACCCTGTACGTGTTCGGGGCCGCGACCCTGACCCCTGCGCCAGAGCCCGGGGCCGCACTACTGGTCGGACTCGGGCTACTGTCCATCCGCCATTCTCGAACTCGACGCAACTCAGGCCGATGAGTCGATCCCGGGGGCCGCGGCCTTCGTGGCTCGGAGCTCGGCTGGCCGGTGACTCGCGTCGAGCACATTGAAGCGTGGAAGGCCGCGCCGGGATCGACGTGGGCGGGTGTACCATCGCAGCGAGAGGAGGTCCCTTCATGACCTATTCGATGGTCACGATGCGAGACTCGCTGAAGCGCCTCGGCGTGACGAAGGGCGTGAACCCCTTCGTCTGGGAGGACGCGGAGCTCGGCAAGAAGGGCGTGGTGAACCCCGCGCTGGCTGCGAAGTTCGGCCCGTACGCTCCGAACAAGAACTTCCTGAACGACCTGCTGGAGTACTGCTGGCTGGCCTACTCGAAGGCGCTGAAGGCCTCCGGGCCGCAGCTCATCGGTCGCCAGGGAGACCTCTGGGTGCCTCAGTATCTCGCGAAGGCCGGCGTTGACCCGAAGTCGCACGAGAAGCTCTGGGCCGATCACGCCAAGGGCAACGTCCAGGTCCTCGACAAGTGGGCACCAGTCGTCAACGACTGCTGGGTTCTCGGCGGCGTGCACCGCAGGGCCGATTTCAACGTCGTCTCTATCCTCGCTTTGAAGAACCTCTGGGACTTCGGCGCGGGCTTCCACGTCGTGACCGCGCGCGAGATCCTGGGGCTGCTCCACTTCGGCTACTCACTGGAGCGGCAGGCGGGGAAGCTACGGCTGGTCTGCGCCGACTCGGCCGCGGCGCAGTCCGCGACGATCGAGGCCTACGACCGGCTCATGAGAGAGAGCAAGGGCAGGGAGTCGATCCGGGCGCTCATCGACCCCGCATTCCTTGAGCTCAATGCCGAGATCGCGAGCTTCGACAAGTCGAAGCTCAAGCACGTGACTCCGCCGAAATAGCCAGCTACTGCGCACTCAGCGACCCTTGCCAGCAGCCCGAGGGTCGCAGAACTGTCGTCGTCTGCTTTGTTTGGAGGGGACATGGAGGTTCGTCAGGCGCTCGCGCACTACTGGCGCACCCGGCGACCCGCCCGATCGCGCAAGTCCTTTCGGGGCGGTCGGATTTGAACCGACGACCTTCTGCTCCCAAAGGCATCCTGACGCTTTTTGGTGTCATT